>DEAI01000011.1:569298-569517 GCA_002346675.1 Fidelibacterota bacterium UBA2986 | reverse complement strand
TTCCTTCAAAAAAACAGAGGAACCTTTTTATATCAAATGTGATGTACATCCTTGGATGAAAGCCTGGGCAACTGTTACAGATCATCCTTATTTTGCTGTAACCGATAAAAACGGTAACTACGAAATTAATGGCATTCCTTCTGGAACATATGAAGTAGAATTTTGGCATGAAAAAGCTAAAGCTATGGGTGGTAACGGTACTTATGAGGTAACCATAAG
>DEAI01000011.1:75529-568911 GCA_002346675.1 Fidelibacterota bacterium UBA2986 | reverse complement strand
GTCCTAAGAAAAAGAAATAAACTTTCAATCCTTAGTTAAATCATTTGCTAATAAATTAAATTCAGTCTGGATTTAGTTGTCCATGATTTAATTGATTATAACAGAATCCAATAATTTACTCTTTATACCATTCTTTCTGTGCTTCCCTAATTCTCAATATAGTTATTAGACTTAGCAGAATAATATATCCTATATAGACCAGCTTCCATTTGAACTGAAATTCTTTTACAATTAATAGTAGACCAAAGCATAAAAACCAAAGGATTCTAAAAATCCAAGTTATCACAATATTTATATTTTCATTTACCATAATATCTCGTATTTTTATCCAAATAAAATATTAATAACCGAAAGGGAAAAACAGATGAATAAACCTGATAATGCAGTTAAAATAAATTTAAAATCAAATAAAAAAATCAGTATTTGTACGTGTGGAAAAAGTGATTCTCTCCCCTTTTGTGATAATAGACATAGAGAACTAAATAAAGAAAATGGAACACATTATAAGTCAGTAAAAATTTTTCCCGAGAATGACACTAATATATGGGTGTCTTCTACAACGTGGAAAAAACACAATAAATAAAAAAAGTCAGAAATATCTGGCTGGAGATTTACCAGTCTTCATCATCCCAATCATCTTCATCTTCATCTCCACCAAAATCATATCCATGTTCGTCAAAATATTTTTTTATTTCCCTAGAAATGTCAATTTTTCCAGGAATGGAATAATTATAATCTCTTAGTCCTTCAAGCATGGCCTTCCTGTCACCTCTAAGAGTAATCAGAGAATTTCCCCAGATAGATTTTGAATCTTCCATTTCTAATTCTTCTTGGGATGGAATATATGGTGCTGGCATTTTTGTTCCGGGCATCACTGCCTGAGGGTCATTTAGCCACTTTACAAGCCACTCTGGTCGAAGTCTTTCTTTAGACAAAGCAAGATTGGGTGCCCAAGTTTCTGCTCCCTGTTTTGGAAATGTGGTCCCGTAAAAATGACAGTTGGAGCACACCCCTAGCTCTTGGAGTTTTTCTCCAGCTTTATATTTAACAGATTTTTTATCTACATGATGATCTGATTCAAAAACTAGATCATTGTGATCTAAGTCTTGAAATGCAGCAATAACGGAGTTCCATTCATCATCAGTTAAGCTAAACGATGGCATTCTAACCTGAAGATTGGGTCTAATTAATGTAGGCTCTTTTAAGAATTTAAATAGCCAAGAAGGTTTAACCTTTTCCCCTTCTGTATTAAGGTTAGGAGGTGAAAATTCTGGAGCACCAATTAAATCTGCTATCTGTCCGCCAAAACTATCAATTACATGGCATCCTTTACAATTATATTGGTTCAATAATTTATATCCTTCATAAACTGACTGATCTTCTTGATAATATCTAGCCATTTTTTTCTCACCAACCTTGTCATCATTAAAAGATAAAATTGCCGTTACTACCGCTTCTATCTCATTCGGTTTAAGGTAAAAATTAGGCATTCTCAATTTGTCTTCAGGAGCTACGATCTTATGTCTATCAAATATCCTTGGTTTTGCTAGTTTTTGCTCAAACCAAGAATAATTCAAATGCTCTATGTCATGTATATGTCCAAAATCTAGTTTTGCTACTGGCTTTGACCCTTCACTAGTCAACGCTGTACCAATTGGTTTTGCACTTTCATATCCCTGTATATTATGGCAGGAAAAACATCCATAATATCTAATACTCTTATCTGCAACATAATCTAATTTTTCAGTCAAATTCATTTCAGATAACATGAGTTCTGCTTTCTCTTCAGGGAAAGCCTTCACCAACCAACCACGAGCAATATTTTCTAATTCATCGATGTTTAAATCAGGAAATTTTTCTTCTTCAAAATCTTTATTGGTAAAAGAAAGAAGGTATGAGGTAATATCTTTTGCTTCCTGATGTGTCAGACGCATATTCGGCATTCGAGTGTCCGGCCAAAATTCCTGCGGGTTTCTAATCCATTTATATATCCATTCAGCTGATGTTTTTGAACCCATACCTATGAGATTGGGACCTTGCTGTTTAGTCAGTTCTAATAAATTTGTTTCACTCTTTTCATATCCATACTCTGAAACAGAATATTCGTAAGGGAGTTTATCTAAATCAATATTCAAAGTAGTTAGTTCACTTGCATCCTCTAAAACATTATGACACCCTCTACATCCCAAACTGTTAAATAGATTTCCCCCATTATCTGCATCCCCTATATATTTTTTACCAGATAAACGATTAATTTGCTTATCACTCTTAAATAAAAATTCAACTATAGCATTTATTTCAGTTGTATTACGCTGAGTCATTTCGTGTGAATTATTATTTTCTTGGTTAAAAAAATGTGGCATCCATGTGTTATATCTAAAGCTTTGGGGATTATGAATCCATTTTTTTGCCCACTCCTTGGAAACCTTTTCGCTTATTCGAGATAAATCAGGGCCAGTGTTATATCGTTTTGGGTAAGATTCTATTTGATGACATCCATTACATCCAGCTTTATCAATAATTGCAAGCCCCAAATTCAATTTATCACCGCCACTGATATCAGGTTTGTCCATATGACATTTAAAACAACTAGATTCTGTATATTTTGTTGGCAGCATGGGTTTGAGCCAGTGGTGCATTTTTTCCCAGTCATATTCTTCTTCCCAGTCATATTTAGATTCAGCTGAATTTGGCATATGAACTGCTGAATAGAATGTCGTACCTCTACTTCTTCCAGCATGACATCCTGTACATCCAAATTCCTCAAGAGGATGAGCAGAAGCAGAGGTTAAATATAGTGCAAGATTTGGATGAGTTTTATATGGTTGCTCTGCATCGAGATAATCAGGGTTATCAATCCCCAAGTGGCAGCTTGTGCAGCGGTCCACAGTGGAAACAGAAGCAAAGTTTACATCATACTTCACATCAGGTACGACAATCTGCTTTACCTTATAATACGGATCCATGAAATCGATGATTGGTAAATCTCTTATTATATCGCCTATCCGATTTGAAAAAGACATTTTTTTCCGATCAAGCTTGTTAAGTTTTGCTTCAACTAGATCCACATCCCGCATTACATTACTCAATTCCGTTTTGGCTTGTTTTACATCAGCCTTCATCTGCTCCAATTCAATTTTGGTATCACTATATAGAGACTCAATATTTTCTTTTTTCTGCTTGAGACTGTGTAACTCTTCTAAATAGGTGTTATACTTCAATTCATATTTAGAATCTTTCTCTTTTGGTAGCTCATGAATATGAGATTTCTCCTTTTCAACTAAATATTTCAAAGCATCAATCTCTGCTTTTTTATGAAGATAATCCATATTAGCTTTATATTTTCGAGATCCTAGGTCAGTTAGTTTGCTCTCTATTTGTTTAATTTGTTCCGTTTTGCTCTCTAAAGTTGATTCAGCATTTTCCAAATTAGCTAAATAAATGCTTTGTTCATCTTTAACTTCCAAAATTGCTTTTTCTAATTTTCTTTTGGTTGTTTCCACTTCCATTTTTCGAAAAGTTTTTTGATATACTTTAAAATCATCATCGTTATCATCAATGAACATCCAAATCATAGAAATGATGAATAACAAACTTGTGATCGCGAACCATTTATTTAATAAATGAATGTTCCAATATCTTTCGTCTTGCTTATTAAACATGAAATTAGATTGAATAAATTATATATTGAAAAACCATTCGGGTATGGCAATAATGTATTTCAAATTAAACATCCATCGAAGATACATTTTCAATGGAAGAGATAGCATCGACAATCCAAAGAAAACAAAAAAGGAAAACTTAACAGGTCCCACTTTTTTCAAAAAATCATTCAACACATATTTTGCCAAGAGAACCGGCAGTACACCTAGATAAATAATAACAGAAATAAATCCTATAGATTCTCTCAATAAGATGTTTGATGGTAATCCGGTCTTGATCCATTTTACCCAAAAATATTCTGATAGGTTTACATTGGTTAAAGGAACCAATTTATGAGGATCCCAATATTCAAAAGGTCCAAAGAAATTCCAGTTTGGACCTCTAAAAAATGTACCAATAAAAATAAGAAAAATCCAAAGAATCAAAAACCCGTACATAAACAAAAAGATTCCAACTCTACGTTCTTTAAAAGAATAAAATCCAGATAAATTATCAGAACTTGTAGTTATGTAGGGTATAGCCATTAAACCTACAATAATCAATCCTGGGAAAATAACTCCAGCTAACCACGGGTCATAATACACAAGCATTTCCTGCAATCCCAGAAAATACCATGGTGCTTTAGATGGGTTGGGAGTTGCAGCTGGATTTGCTGGCTCTTCAAGGGGTGCTGCAACTAGAACGGACCATACAATTAGAAATACCATAAAAATAATCAGAGCAATAAACTCAATGTAAACAAGATCTGGCCAAACCAGAACTTTATCATCTGGATCATTGTATTCAGCTGGTTTTTCTCCTCGATCCATTCGTTTATCATTTTCATATGCTTTATACATTGACAACCATGTGCAAATGACCACTGAATAAACAAGAAGAATAATTGGAAAATTATCAGGTTTGGTTAGAGTGATATTAAAATTTGGATCATAATATCCCATGATGAAAAATAGAGTTATCAACACAAGACTGATATACAGTCCTGGTTTTGTCCAAATTCTCCAAAAGCCAAGTTTTCTATGTATTTTTTCAAACCAGTCTCCCGGCGGAAAAACAAAAGGAAACAATACCGTAATAAGTGTAAAACTTATTGTTGGCGCAGAGAGTAAATCTATGGCATGTTTTAGAGCATCCATTACTAAAATGATTCCATTAATTTAAAGTGGACCGGAAATCCCTCCATCTTTACGGATTCGCCAAAAATGGACCGCCATAAAAATCATTGCAATAAATGGTACCCCGATACAATGGAGCACATAAAATCGAAGTAAGGTAGCCTCGCCCACAAATCTACCACCCAAAAGAGCAAATCGTACATCCGAACCTGCATGGACAAGATTAATATCACCAATAGCCAACATTGCTGCACCGGGACCTTCATTCCCTAAAAAAGGTGTTGCACGAGCCATGTTTGTTCCAACTGTAACCGCCCAAATTGCCAACTGATCCCAGGGTAAGAGATACCCTGTAAAACTCAAAAATAGAGTAATTGTCATCAGAAGAACTCCTACACCCCAATTAAACTCCCTAGGTGGTTTGTACGAACCTGTCATAAATACCCTTAACATATGAAGCCAGACCGTAAGTACCATAGCATGAGCACCCCAACGATGAAGTTCCCGCATAATACCCAATGGAACCTGTTCTCCTAAATCTATTATATCTGTATAAGCATATTCAACAGTAGGACGGTAATAGAACATGAGCATAATTCCAGTTATAGTAAGAACTACAAAAAGAAAAAATGATAGTCCACCCATACACCATGTATAACCAATTTTAACAGCATGTTTTGGGAGACGCGCGGGATGAAGGTGAAGAAAAACACTTCCTAATATAGCATGCATTCTTTGGCGGCGAGTGCGGGGGATTCCAGATCGAATAATGGATTTCCAGATTTGGGAATTTCCCATCCGTTCAATTAGTGTTTGTTTAGATTTTTTTTTGCTCATCGTTTTATTTTTTATACTTTCAGGAAGGATTCAGATCTTCCCCATTCTCCTTTTTCAAATTTAAAATTTTTGTTTTTATCCACTATAACCTGTCCATCATCTGCTAAATGAATAGCAAATCTTTCCAGTGGACGAGGTGCAGGACCTTCAAAGTTCATTCCTGTAGCGCGAAAGCCGCTTCCATGGCATGGACATTTAAACTTCCTTTCAGTATCTAACCAGTTTGGTGTACAACCTAAATGAGTACACACAGTTGAAAGTGCATACATTCCTTCTTCATTTCGGACAATCCATACATTATATTTTTTCTTAAACCGAATATCAACCTTTCCGATCTCAAATTCTTCAGGATAACCAATTTTAAAACTTTGTGGTGGTTCAAATAATACATTGGGAAAAAGGAAACGAATCAGAACAGTGAAAAACGCGCCGGTAGCTGCCGTAAAAGCAAGCCAACCAATGCTGAGCCATTTAAAGAAACTTCTCCGCTCCATCGTGGAACCGGACCCTTTTCCCTGTGGTGTCCCCACTGAGGCTTCTGGAATAAATTTTTCTTCACTCATGATTGATAACCGTAAACCTGTTTCAACATTTTAATAGCAGTATCTCTTATTTCCATATTTTCATCTTCATAAGCTAATACTTTCAGCTTTTCCATATAAATTTCACTTTTGTAACCAGAGCTAATCTGAATCGCTATTTTGATTGCCTGGTTGGCTTCCTGATTGTCCACCTCAGGAAATAAATCATAATAAGAACGGTCCATTAGATCAGCAATGATAGCAGCCCCAGATGTGTCTCCTAGCTTGGCCAAACTTAAAGCTACATCCCACCGAATATTAACTTCTTCGTGATTTAATAATGGCTTTAAATCCTGTATAACATTTCTATCACCTATGTTACCAAGCGAAATTACAGTTGTAAGATGCTCTGCATCGCTTCTCTCTTTATCTTGTAAAATATTTTTCAAAGCTAATACTGCAGGCTTATACTGCAACAAACCCAATGCTTTTATGGCAGCCGATCGGGTAGCAGGGTTTTCATCATTCAACCCTTTTTGCAGAGACTCACCATAAATTGAATCACCGGTCCGCCCCATAGCCAGAGCAAGATACATACGAACTCGTTCGTCATCATGGACCGAATGTTGATATGCCGAAATCAACTGATTTTTGAATAATCCATCTTCAAAAGCCTCCATCTTATTTGCCAACAGCTTGGATAATTCAAAAGCTGACTGCCACCGTTTTGTAGCAGAACCGATCTTCACATCATTTAGTAAATCTGATGGAGATTTTGGTTCCAAAGTGAGAAATTTGAACATGACAAAAAAAGATGCTCCAATAACCGCAATCATCAGTGGGATAAGGAAAAATGAATAAAATAGGACATAAACCTTACTGGAGTTAGAATTTTGTAATTGAGCTGACGACATTTAATTTCTTGCTATATTAGCCCAAAAATTAAACAGTTCCATATTCAGAAAACAATCGAAAATCAATATCCTATAATAAATTCTGTTCAATCCTTTGTATCCTTATCTTTTGTTTCATGTTTTAATTGAATCCCCAGTAAAATTGGAAAAAGTAAAAGTAAACCTAATGAAAAAAGTAATCCGAAGACAATCCAGCTTAAATTGTTCATCAACCATTGAAAAGTAAACCAATCGAACATATTTAAAGCACATAGGATACTATTAAAATGTATGCGATCATCAATAGAGTGCACACAACCATAGAAATTATCTGAACACGGTTATATTGGTTTAATTTTTGTGTTGAATTATTCATTATCAGTATTTATAAAATTTAATTGGTGCCTTTTCGCTTTTCCCGAACAACAGCCGCTTTTATTTTCCCCCTTAACACTCTATTATCTAATGCATTGATATTTTCCATGTTACCATTTACTCCTTCCGCAACCAATCGATCAATCAATTCTTCTTCTGACTCAACCTTTTTCGTATCTCCCGCAGACTCAACTGGAGACTGTATAGGGATATCAGGCATTGGAGGTCTGTCTCCTGTTCGCTTACTCTTCACCATCATAGCCTTTGCTTTTCCTCTAGTTGGCTTATCCGGGATTCCATTGATTATATCCATATTACCATCCAAAGCAAGATTGACAGCATAGTGAATCAGATCTTGAGTATTCTCAAATTTTGGAGAAGATGTGTCGTTACGCTCAGTAGCTATAGTTTCTTCCTGAACCGGAAGATCCGGCATTTGAGGTCTTTCCCCTGTTCGCTTACTCTTCACCATCAAAGCTTTTGCTTTTCCCCTGGTTGGCTTGTCAGGGATTCCATTGATTATATCCATGTTACCATCCAAAGCAAGATTGACAGCATAGTGAATCAGATCTTGAGGATCCTCAAATTTTGGAACACCACTTTTCACTTCCGATTCTGGCTTAGATGAGATTGATGGTTGATTAATAGGAACATCAGGCATGGGTGGAACAATCCCAGTCCGCTTTGCTTTGACCAGGGCAGCTTTTGCTAATCCTCTCGTGGGCTTGTCAGGTATGGAATTGATAAAATCCATATCTCCTTTAATACCCTTATTAACCGCATAGGCAATGGTCGTTTCACGATCCATAGCTGGGACAGAATCTCCTTGAGTTTTTAATTCATTGATTGGCTCTTTTGATTTGGATACCAGAGGGAAAAATAATTTCTGAAAATCATTCAAAAGCAAAGATTTATTTTTACGAAAACCAAAATATCCAAGGAGTGAAAACATCCCCTTATATGTACGGGTACAAAAAATCAATACACGATCATTTTTTTGTTCCAGTTCAAACTGTACTAATTCAGTCATAATTGGATTTAACTTCAACGACAAGGTAAATTCCTTTTCTTTTTCTATATTTAGGATTCTACCATTTAGATAGGGAAAAACCCCATTACTCCTTGTGCGAATATGACTTCCAGGTTTTAGGTCAAACTGATCAAATGAATATTGATGTACATACCTCCCCATATCATTTAATGGCAAAACTCTCTGAATCCCTGGATACCAAAGATGATAATCCTTTAACGAAATTAATCGTGTCCAAATTTGAGAAATATCAGCAATTATTTCCTGCCAGACAATTGTTTTAACTTGAAATAAACTTATCTCAAAATCAATTCCAGAATCTAGTTTTTTTGATAGTTTTTCTTTGATTATCCCGGGCTTAGATTTTTTTCGTCCGGTGACATCAACATCATGAGTAGTGAATTTTTCCACTGAGCCATCGGGCAACTCCACTGTATAGAGCGTAGGGAAATAAAATACACCTTTTACTAATCCAATATCTCCCGTTGACTTAACCGTGACCTGAGTACCAATTTGGACTTGGTGCAAACTCATCTATTACTGCTTTCCAGTTTCATTATTGCGGAGGTTAAAATGAATAGATTAATAAGAATTTTTACAAAAAAATAAAATATACATCGTCAAATTTAATGTACTTATTTTAAATGATGGGGGATTAAGTTTCCTGATCCAGCTTTTGGATTCTACGAACATGTCTTCCTCTCTCAAACGATGTATTAAACCAAACATCAACCACTTTAATCAAATCATCAAACGAGATAGACCTAGCACCAATAGATAATATATTTGCATCATTATGTAAACGCGACAACTTCGGGATCTCTGTATTACCCCCATAAAATACTATTGCTCTTACTCCTTTTATCCTGTTTGCTGCAATAGCTTCTCCCTGTCCAGACCCACCAAAAATAATTCCTCTTGAACTTTTATCTTTAGCAACCGCCTTTGCCGCGGGGAAAATAAAATCAGGATAATCGTCATCTGAATTATATTCATGTGCTCCATGATCGGTAACTAAGTATCCTTTATTTTTTAAATAACTTTTAACACTTTCTTTTAATTCAAACCCAGCATGATCTGTAGCTAAATGAATAATCATGAGATATCCTGCACTAGCATTTTTCTAAGTCTTGAAGATGATTTCTTATGCGAGTTTCAATTTTTTCTGGCGTAAAGCCAAATTCATCAGCTAAATCAGTATAAGGTGCGGAAGATCCAAAATGGTCTAAACCAATATGAAGCCCATTACTGTTAGTAAATCGCTCCCAGCCTATTGTAGTTCCCGCTTCAATAGATACTTTAACACTATGATTTAAGGGAATGATCTTATTCATCGAATGGTCATCTAGCTGGACAAACTTTTCCCAGCAAGGAATACTCACTACTCTGCAATTATATTCATATAAACGATTACTCACTTCGATTCCTAGTGATACTTCAGAGCCTGTTGCAATTATAGTTATTTCCGGTTTTTCATTACAATCCTTAACTATATATCCTCCCTGCTTTACTCCTGTTTTAATGATATCAATATCTATTCCAAGAACAGGAAGGCTCTGCCTGCTTAATAAAATAGCACTGGGAGTAGACTTTTCATGCAATATATAGTCCAAACAAATAGCGGTTTCTTTTGCATCTGCAGGTCGATATACATTCAAGTTTGGTGTTGCTCTTAAACTCATTATATGTTCAACAGGTTGATGTGTAGGGCCATCTTCTCCAACGTAAAAGGAGTCATGGGTAAATTCATAAATTACATTCAAATTTTGTATTGCAGATAATCGAATCGCTGGCTTTGAATAATCAGAAAAAACAAGAAATGTTCCACAGAAAGGAATTAGCCCCTTGTGTAATGAAAGTCCATTGCAAATAGTACTCATTGAAAACTCCCGAACTCCGAATGCCAGATTTCTTCCACTCGGTTCTAACTTAGAAAAATCTCCATAAGTTTTTGCAAAATTGGATGTATAATTGGAAGGCTCCAAGTCTGCCGAACCTCCCACCAAATGAGAAATTTGAGAAGCGAATGTATCTAATGTAATTCCAAACGCTTTTCTAGTTGCTAAACTGGAATCTTGTTCGAACTCAGGGTAAGTCAAGTTAGGTAAATTGTGATTTATGGTCATGTCCCAAAATCGTTTAAATGAATCATCCTTTATAGCAGAATTCAACATTTCTTCCCATGCTAACCTTTTTTCTCTCAACCTCGGAAATCTACCGCGAAAATAATGTACTACTTCATCTGGCAAATAAAATTTACATTGTGGCAACCCTAATTTATCTTTGGTTGCATCAATTTCATTTAAAGGCAGGGGCATTCCATGCGTCTCGTGATCACCTTCCATAGTTGCAGTTTCATTTGCTATCCGGGTTTTTCCTATAATTAGACTGGGCTTATTAATTACATGAGCTTTTTGAATTGCATCTCTAATCTCCATATGATTATGGCCATCTATTATCTGCACATGCCATCTAAACCCTTCAAAAACCATCCTATAATCGGTAGAGTCAACCCGCTCAGTTTTACCAGATATTTGAGCATCATTGGCATCATAGAACATAGTGAGGTTCTTTAACTGCCAATGCCCTGCTAAAGATGCTGCACCTAAACTGACAGGTTCCTGCATATCTCCATCGCTACACAATATATAAGTTTTATGGGATAAAAAGCCTGAATCATTATTCTTTTGGATTTTACAAATATTTTTATATATACTTTCCCCGACTGCCATACCGATACCCATACCCACTCCTTGACCTAAAGGCCCTGTGGTGGCTTCCACTCCCGGAATATGAATTTCAGGATGCCCCGGTGTTTGGCTATGGAGCCGACGGAAATGTTTTAGATCATCTGTAGATAGCCAACCTATCAATCTGAGCAATGTATATAAAAGCATAGATTCATGTCCTGCTGAAAGGACAAATCTATCCCTATTAAACCAATTTGGATCATCTGGGTCAAAGTTTAAAAACTCTGAAAATAAAATATAAGCGAAATCAATAGAAGAAAGTGGCCCACCTGAATGACCTGAATTTGCTTTTCTAATAGCATCTAGAATAATTCCTTTCAAAACTCTTATTGAAAATATATCTTTATCTTCTTTGCTCCATTCTAAAAATGAATCAATTTCTCTATAAGATATCATAGCCTAGCAAGATCCTTAAACTTAATGATTTGATTCACAGGATCTTCACTTTTAAATATCCCCGAACCCACAACTAATGCATCCGCACCTGCGCTGATTACATCATCCGCATTTTCCAATTTAATTCCACCATCAACTTCAATCTCCACTTTTTCTAAATTATATTTATTAAGAATCTGATTAAGAGATTTAATTTTTTCTAAAGACGAATCTATAAATTTTTGACCACCAAACCCTGGTTCAACACTCATAATTAAAACTCGGTCAACCTTGTCCAAAAATGGTATAATATTTTCGAGAGGCGTAGAGGGTTTAAGGGAAATGCCTACATCTACGCCAGTTGATCTTATTTTATCACACATATCTCCAGGGTCCTTAATAGTTTCTATATGAAATGTTATACCATCTGCCCCAGATTCAACAAAAGGGTTCAGCAATTTCTGAGGCTCCGTAACCATTAGATGAACATCAAAATAGGAACTTGAAAATGGTCTGATTGATTTGACCACGACCGGACCAATTGTCAAATTGGGTACAAAATGGTTATCCATGACATCAATGTGAATATAATCTGCTGATCCAGCCATGCAAATATCTAATCCAGAACGAAGGTCTGAAAAATCTGCTGATAATATAGAAGGGGCTATCTTAATCAATTTTCAATAAAATTACAAAAAGGAAATTAGGAGATTCCCTAATGCACTACAACTGACTTAATCCCATTCAAATCCTGATACTATTTCTGGATTAATTTTAATTAAATTATTGTATTGATATTTTGGAATTAAATAATATTACACCATTAATTCATCATTCTCATAAGTCTATATAAAATCAGGATTTCTGAGTTAGTTTAAAATATCATACGTTGAAGGGTTTTTACTAAAAATCCCAAAATATTACTCACTATAATCTTTTCCGGTTTTTGACTTTATCAAATTGAAATTCATTAAAAGAAATTAGATGAAATCTTTTTTACTGAACATTTCCATATTATTTTTTAACCCTGTAAAAATATAAAGGATACATGACAATGAATAAAATTGAAAACCCATTTTTTTTGAATTCAGAATTTCTTTCGAGTCCTGATGCTAGAAGTATTCGCATTGCCGCTGAATACCTAGGCCCTCAGAATAGATTTATTCGAAATCATATTGAAGATACAATTGTGTTTTTTGGAAGCGCTAGAATTAAATCTCTAGAAGATGCAAAAAAAGAGTTAAAATCAATTTCAAAAAATTCTTCTCAACAAAAAAAGATTCGACTCGAATATAATTTGATGATGAGTAGATATTATGATGATGCTAAATACCTTGCAAAAACCCTTACTCAATGGAGTAAAAAATTAAAAAAATCTAAGCATCGATATATCATCACTTCAGGGGGAGGCCCAGGAATTATGGAAGCTGCGAATCGTGGGGCATCTGAGGCAAAAGGACTAGCTATTGGGTTAAATATAACGTTACCGCACGAACAATCCGGAAATAAATGGACCACTCCTGACCTAGATATTAATTTTCACTATTTCTTTATGCGAAAATTCTGGATGGCTTATCTGGCAAAGGCACTTGTGGCTTTCCCAGGAGGATTCGGTACAATGGATGAATTATTTGAACTTTTAACATTGATCCAAACAAAAAAAATAAAAAAAACTATTCCAATTGTTCTTTATGGAAAAGAATTCTGGGAGAATATTATTCAGTGGGATTATCTTGTAAAGATAGGGACTATTTCCAAAAAAGATCTTAAATTATTTAAAATTTGTGATTCAGTGGAAGATGCATATAATTACCTCATCACCAAAATAACCGGAACTCATACTGGACCTAATTTTTAATGAGCTTAAGCAGGTCACGGCATCCATGAACAGGTTCTAATGATTTTATGACCCAATATCATGGCAAAGAATAGGGGGTAGGTTTGTTGAAACTAGAATTAATTATGCCTTTATACAGGCAACGAGTATGGTTAATGATCATTTAATATCATATCTCTTTTATAAAGAATAGACCAAAGAAATAATATTTTCATTTGAATTGACTTAGGGAGTCCAACTAAATTTCCAATACAGTTTAAACTGTATTTTAGCTGAATGCTGTAGGGAAGCTGGTGGGAATCCAGCACAGTCCCCGCTACTGTAACCGCATAGGAAACTCCAAAAAGCCATTATTCCTGTTTTGAGGAATGAGAAGGCGGACAATCCATAGAGGCGGAAGTCAGGAAACCTAAGCTTCAGATATTTTTCATACTTTCGGGATAAAGGTTTTGAAATGAGTTACATTTATTTTTTCCCTCCTCTGGTTATAAAACTTGAGATGTAATGTTCAATTCTAATAAAACGATTGCAATCCTTATGATTTTGTTTTGTGGAATTTTATGGGCAAACTTAAAAAGTGGTATTATCTACTCATCCTATGGAGAACCTGTAGCATATGCATCTGTTACGGACAAAAGCAAAACCAATTGGACAACATCAAATACCAACGGATTCTTCAATTATAATTTTAGTGCGGAGATGGGCGATACATTGCTGGTGAACAGAGTCGGATATGAAGAAAAATATTTTATTCTTACTGAATCTGATTTTTGTTATATTGAACTCATACCAAAAATAATAACACTGCCTTTAGTAACGGTTGAAAAATTAAAGCACCCTTTTGACATCACTGATAAAACTGTTAATCTGAACTCTGAATTTATACCAGGAGTTTTACCTGGTTTAGGATGGAATACTTATGGAGGTAGAGCAGGAAATCAAACATTATTTTTCGATGGTGGAAAGTCTGTACATACTAAAATTCTGTTTGAAAACGTTTCAATGACCGACCCTCAAAATGGTGGTACAGATTTAACATTAATTCCACAAGGATTAATACGAACAGGGACAATATATTCAATTCCGGGAGTATATTTTGGTTCAGGTGTTATAGATGCAGCAGTTAATCTAACTGGTCAATCCAATGCAAAAAATGAAGTTAAAATTTCTTCTGGGAGCTTTGGATATAAACTAACACAGTTTACATTTTCATTCATGGAGAATCCTTTAAAACTTTCGTTAACTGCAGGAAAATCAAAAGATGACGGGAACTTTTTAATAGATAGTTCTAATGGAATGACAGACAGAAGAAATAATGACATGAATCAATATTATGGAATGATATGTTCCGACTTGCAAATAAATGATCATCTACAACTATATGCACTATTATTGACTACAAACACAGAAAGAGGGGTAGCAGGTTCAGAAGATTGGCTAACTCCACATGCTAGACGAGAAGACAAACACGCCATCGCTAAATTAAGTGCAATCCACCTGAATAAACGAGGTTATTTGGGATTGACTCTATCAGGTATAAAAAATATTCAGTTATATGAGGATAATAATCTAGATTGGCCAATACGCAGTAAACATGAACCGGAAACTAAAGTAGTTAATTTGAATTGGGTACATAGAATCAATTTGACTGTATTGACACAAACATCGTATGAATATAAAAACGAAAACATTTCCAGCACAGATGTAGGCATTCATACTCGATCACTCCATTCGTTAGTGACACGAGGTTCTTGGACACCATCAAAAAGATTAAAATTCACACCCACCTTGCGATTTGATCATTCAATAGGACTTCATAAACAATTTACGAAAGATCTTAGAGCGACTATTGTAACAGGTGTTAACAGCAATTTGCAAATTTCTGCAGGAACCGCCTTTCGGGAACCAACTTTAAACGACCTTTATTGGCCTGATGTAGGAAATCCGAACCTGGATTCTGAATATAGTCACATTAAATCTCTAGATTGGACTAAAACATTTTTAAAACATAATAAATTAGAAATCCGTGTTACAGACCGCAAAACTAAGAATTTAATCCAATGGAATGAAAATGAGGATGGAATATGGTCACCAGAAAATATTGCTTCTACTCAAAGGACATCTCTAGTTATATCTGGTAAATTAAGATTAAATACAGTCCCTCTTTCAGTTGATTGGAATGCGAATTATCACAAAACTAAAGATCTAAAATCGGGGACACCTTTATCCTACATTCCATCTTTCCAAGGATTTCTAAACGTAATAATTCCATATAATATAATTTCATTGAATGGTCTAATATATTTTTATGGAAAAAGATCTTACACCGTAACTGAATATGATGAATACTGGAATTCAATAACTGTTGAAAAGCACTTGAACTCCTTCATTCGGTTTGACCTGTCTGCAAACTACAACTTTCCATTTTTAAATAACCAATTCAACCTAGAAATAGCTGTTAAAAACTTGCTTAATGAAGACACAAGAACTCTCCCAAATTATCCTGATCCACTTCAAAATTGGACTGTATCGATAATTTATATACCTACAAGCTCATTTTTTGAGAAATAACAAATCAATCATCAAACTCCCATTCAACACCAAAATTAACAAGCTGACCCATTGGAAGAAAATAGGAATTATTGCGAGGTCTTATCCATTCTTCAGGTAGCTCTGGATAGATTTTCTTGAATAAGGTTTCCTCTGCATGAAATATATTGAGGATTCTGAGTGACATAACGACTGAAGAAACTTTTGCTTTTAAAATTAAATGGGTGGTCCAATAATCGGATAACATATAAGGACCCCAATTATGGATAAACGGTCTTTCCATTGCTGAATCAAAACCAAAGGACGAATCTCGATTAAATAAACCCTCTGTAAGCAAACTTGCTGTAAGCTCCATATTATCTGAAAATAGAATTTTACCAAACTTAATTTCTGTATGAATTCTATCGCCGATTCCATCCGAAATCAAATCCCCTTTAGAGTTATGAGTCCAAAATCCTGATACATTAATTCCATTAGGAAGGTACCAATCAATTCCAGTTCTAAGTGAATATAAATCTCGAGAAGATTCGATTAAAACTAATTCATTTGTTATAAGATTATTAACTCGCCAAATATTGATCGAATTATATAAAATTATATTATCTAATTCCCAAATCAATTCGGTTTCACCAGTTATCCATGTTTCAAATAAAGAACGGGATGAATGCCATATAAACATATGTTGTGGATTATTTTTCAATTCTAATGTGGTGGTCCATTTTATTGATTTATTTTTGCGATTCACTGAAACTAAAAATCGAGGAAGTATATAACCCATCCCAGCATCAATACCTCCCTGAATTAAAAATATATTCTTGTTTATATTTCCCCAAATTGAAAGCCATGTCCTTCCTTTTGAAATTGATGTATCTTGATAGGCAAGTGATTGTGTATTTCCTGAAAAACATAGTTCCCATAACCTATCACCCTTATTTGCAGGAGTGAAGACCCCCACCAACTGACCTCTGTTTAAATAATGAAGTGGTTGTGAAGATAAATTAGTTATCCACTTTCTACTTTCTATATATTGGCTAACTTTCAATCGAAAATCATATTGGTTCCATTGGTTTTGGACCGAAAATGATGCAGTCGTAATCTCATTCACATGTTTTCCGTTTTCATCTGCAGTACTATATAAACCGGAATTTGTTATAAACCGTCCAATCGAAAGCCCAGATATATTATTGCTTTCACCTGTCAGATAACGAAAAAAATAAGACTGTTGATTAGGTGTGATTATTCCCGTTTTCTGATTTTCCGGCTGAATAAATTGAGAATAAGGACCTCCATAACTCCGCTTAAATCCATTTAATTCTATATCTCTATTGATTTTTTTATAAGCTGCATTAATACTAATTTGATCAAAGAGATAATCGCCTTGACGATAATCGAATGATGTTCTGATTTCAGTAGAATCAAGGAGAAAAGAATGAGGAAATATAGTGGAGTTTGAATGATAAGAATCTTGTGATATAAACTCTCCAAATCTTAGAGGGTAGGATTGAAAAGTTCCATCAAATAACAATTCATTTGATGTCCAGTCACTGTTCCAAAGTAAAAATCCTCTGTAGGTGGACATACCATTTTGACCGCTCCAATCAAAGGGGATATGCTCTCCTTTCTGTGCAAAGGAATGAGTTATGATAAAAACTCCCAAACAGAGACAAGATAAAAACTTTATAACTTTTGAATGATAAAAAATTATCAAAGGAATCAGATTAGCCTTTATAAAGCGGGATAAATAAATGGTTTTTCTGTGTGGTCCATTTTCCATCCTCTTCATCCTTTTCTAGTGCCATTTTCATCAGGTTCATATGTTTATCCAATTGATGTATTTGATGAAGTAATAGAGCTTCTGGGAAATTAGGTTTTCTTGATGTCTTCCACTCTAGATGTCCTCGATGTGCCAATATCATATGCTCCAATTTCATTAGATAAACTTTCGGAAAATTATTAATGCTCCTTGATGCAGTTAAAACCATATCTCTAGAAAGGATAGAATGTCCAATAAAATTTCCTTCATCTGTAAATTCTGACTCCAGATTGCTTGACAGTTCTTTTACTTTGCCAATGTCATGCAATAATATTCCGGCCAGCAAAAGATCTCTATCTGTATTGTATCTAATTGCAAGGTCACGAGCAATGTTACACATAGAAAGTATGGACTCTAATAGTCCACATCTATAATTATAATGGGAGTTTAAAGAAGCAGGACATATCATAACGGCCTCTTTATTCTCTTTATAAACCTGAGAAACAAGTTTTTTTAATTTACGATTTTTAATCCCCTTAACAAACTCCCGAAGCTCGTTCCACATTTCCTTGGGATCATTCTGCGAGGAGGGAACAATCAATGCGGGGTCATATCCATATCTTCCATGAGTTTGAATAGTTGCTCTTCCAATCTTCTTAATATCCAGTTGAAGATGACCTTGATAGGTACCAACATTTGCTTTAACAACTACAGCTTCTCCTGAAGAAAATATTTCATTTAAGGTATCTGCTTTTTTCCATACTTTCCCCTGCATCTGACCTGTTTTATCTCTCAAAACTAAATCAATAAATAAATCACCTGTTCGACTATGACGGAGATGTTTGTATACACACAGATAAAATCCTTGAATGGTCATTCCCTCTTTAATTTTATTGATAGGAGTTATCTCTTTCATATGGTTGAATTTTCCTTATTATTAGTATCTAAGTCAATACTCAATTGCAATTCAAAATATGAATTAAAATGAATATCCTATGTAATTTTCATTATGAATACAAAGATAATTATTAAACGGATGAATTATGAGAATCCAAAGCACAAAAAAGTTTTAAAATCCTGTTTGGGTACATGGTTTTCAAACCCGAAAGACTTACACCTGACAGACCCAAGGATGTCTTTTCCCTTTAAATTTAACCAATGGGTAAAAATTTCATATAATAATAAAGATTCTGAAACATGGGGAGCTTTTTCAAAAAACTGGATGGTGGGAATGTGTAGCATGAAAAAACTACCAATAGAAAAGCAGGTTCATTTGTATCATATTTATGTTGATAAAGAACACCGTAGATTGGGCATAGGGAAAAAATTAATAAAAAAAATAATTGAACAAGCGAAAAAGACTGAAATGAAGATCATATTGCTAAATGTTGTTGCCGGAAACAAAGTGGCAATATCACTTTATAGTAAAATGGGCTTTATACAGGAAAAGCAAGGGCAAAACATAAGATTGGTGAAGATATTTAATAGAAAATATTGAATATCATCACTATTCTATAAAGTAGGATGAATAAATAAATGCGAGGACTGTGGATAAAACTGATTAAGTTATATTCCTTTTAGTCTTTTTTCATCAGAGTCAGGGAAATAATTAGTGATATAAAATAGAAACTGTTTATCCCATCCCAAAATATATTCCTCCCTGATATACAATAAATGACATGATATAAGCCAATCCTGTCATATAAAAAATCATAAAAAAAGGCCATTTCCAGGTATTAGTTTCCCGCCTAACTACAGCAAAGGTTGCCATACATTGAGCTGCAAACACAAAAAACACCATAATTGATATTCCAGTGAGTAGTGAGTAAGTCGGTTCTTTGGTTTCATGATCTATATCCTTTTTTAAGCGGTCTGTAAGTTTAATTAAATCATTATCGGCCTCAACATTGTAAATAGTTGCCAAAGTACTCACCATCACTTCCCGGGCTGCAAAGGATGTTAACAAACTGATACCGATTTTCCAATCAAAACCAAGGGGACGTATAACTGGCTCTATGGTTTTTCCAATTTTTCCTGCATAACTAAATTGAATATTTTGTGTTTCATCTGTTTTTGGGAAAGATGCTAATACCCATAGAATGATTGAAACAACTAAAATGATTTTTCCTGCATCATTTACAAACTGCTTAACTCTCAAATACACCTGCCGAAAAACCGATCTGAATAAGGGAATTCTGTAGGGAGGCATTTCCATTATGAAAGTGGAATTTCCTTTATTTTTTATCCAACGGCTGAATATCACGGCAAGAAAAAGTGCGGTAACTGTACCGAGAAAATACATTACTACCAACACCATTCCCTGAGCATCAAAAATTCCGAATACTTTAGTTGAAGGGACAAATGCTCCAATCATCAACGCATATACAGGAAGCCTTGCAGAACAACTCATAAGAGGGAGGATAAGTATGGTGACCAGACGTTCCTTCCAATTGTCAATGGTTCGTGTTGCCAAAATTCCTGGTATAGCACAGGCATATCCTGTCATGAGGGGTAGGATAGATTTGCCGTGGAGACCAAGTTTTATCATGATTCTATCTAGCATAAAGGCAGTCCTCGCCATATAACCTGAATCTTCTAAAATTGCCATGAAAAACACTAGAAAGATAATTTGAGGCATAAACACCAGCACAGCACCCACTCCACCGATAACTCCTTCTACAATTAAGTCACGAATTAAGTGGGGAGGTAATATTAAACGGACCCAATTTCCAAACTGTTCAACGATACTGTTCACCCAATCCATAGGTACAACCGACCAGGAAAAAACAGATTGAAAAATGAGGTATAAAATACCAATAAATATAAAGGGACCTGCTACCTTGTGAGTCATGACTCGATCCACTTTCTCACTTCTGGTTTCGTTCAGAAGCTCTGCTACGTCAGTTTCTTCCGTTTTATTTACGATCCCATCTATCCAGCGATAACGAAGTTGAGGCTCAAGTGCTAACAAATCTACAGATTTATCTTTCAGCTCTTGCTGCACCTGAGAATGAATTTCAGTTAATTTTTTCCATTTTTCTTTTTCGAGAGCTTTGTTGTTATAGATATCTGCTCCATATATATTTAATCCATCTTTTCTGCAACTGGTCCTAAGAGCTTGTGCCCAAGCCAGTCTTGGTGAGTAATCCATTTTATCTTTAAAAAAGACAAACAAGGGACGAATCGCAGAACGTTGAATACCTGTCATTTCAAATGGTAAATCATCTTGTACTGAAATCTTTGGATTTTCTAATTGAGAAAGTATGGTATCTTTTAAATGATTTACCCCCTTTTTTTTAAGTGCAGAGATTGGGATAACAGCAGCAGCACTAAGATTTTTTTTTAACTGACCTGGTGAAATTGGTAGTTCATTTTTCTGAATTTGATCCATCATATTTAATACTACAATGACAGGTATACCCAAATCTAATAGTTGGGATGTGAAATAGAGGTTTCTAGTTAGGTTACTAATATCCACTATTGATAATATTAAGCTTGGTTTTTTATCTGAGCGTACCCAGGATAAAATCTCTTCAGAGACCACCTGTTCATCATAGGATTTTGGAGTGAGACTGTATGAACCAGGGAGATCAAGAATCTGAATATTTTTCTTGTTAGGAAGGTATATCTCCCCAATTTTCCGTTCAACTGTAATTCCAGGATAATTTGAGACCTTTTGGTTTAAACCCGTGAGGAGGTTAAATATCGCAGTTTTTCCGGTGTTGGGGTTCCCTGTTAAAGCAATCCATTCTTTTGACAAAGACGGAGAGGATTTCATATTTTTTTCTTGACTATTATTTTAGCGCTATCTTCAACCCTTAGGGATAAATAATAATCCTTAATTTTTAACTCAACTGGTCCACCAAACGGAGCTTGTTTGATCATCCGAATAACTGAACCAGGCAACAAACCCATTTCCAATAGCCTTGGATCTGTATTTATATCTTCTGTAAAACCAGTTATAACAGCGAATTCACCTGGATGCAAATGATTTACAGTCATTTATTTGGGCAGGTTTCATTTAAACAATGCCCAAAAAGCTGGTGTACATGCCTTTTAAGAAAAAACCCATTCTCCTGAGCAACTTCTTCTTGTAATTCTTCAATCCGGTTATTCATAAATTCAGTTATTTTATTACAATCAAGGCATACTATATGGTCATGATGATCACTCTCCCTAGATTCATATCGGTATTTTCCTTCTCCTAGATCTAATCTTCGAATCAAATAGTGATTCACAAAAAGTTCAAGTGTTCGATAAACAGTAGCACGGGAAACCTTTATGCCTTTTTTTTTGAGTGAAAAATATATTTCCTCCACATCCCGATGGTCTCTTGTACGATTTAATTCATCAAGAATAGCTTGACGCTGCGGTGTATTTCTCAGCCCGGATATTTTTAATATTTTTGTTAAATTATTTTTGTTACTTGACATGTTGTTGAGAATGAGTCTCAAAGAATTTAAGCAGACTCTTTAATTATAAAAAACTGATTTATATAAAGTATATTTTAGATTATATCAAAAAGAATACAGTTAAATCGAATAGTTGAAAATCATTAATCTTTATAATCAATCTTTTTTAAATTTGCAAAACGGACAATTAATTTTTTCTTAATTCCACCTTTAAAAACTACTGCTACTCTCTGATTTTCTCCAGTTCCACTTAGTGCCATTATTTTTCCGGTACCAAATACTGCATGCTCCACAAAATCTCCAACAGTAAAATCATCAAATGAAGTGATAGTCCGCTTAGATTTCAGCCGAGTTGATGCGCCCCTGCGTTTAGTCACCTTATGCATTAACGCAGATCGAAAAGGAATTTTTTCCAGAAACTCTTCCGGAATCTCTGTTAAAAACCGGGATGCAAATCCTACATCATAATCTATACCTATTTTCCTACGATTTGTTGCATAAAGGAGGTATGCTTTTTGCATAGCACGGGTGAGGCCAACATAGAACAGCCTTCTTTCCTCTTCCAAATCTTGAGGATTATTAAATGATCTAGATAAGGGAAATAGACCATCTTCAAGGCCTGTGATAAAAACGATTGGAAATTCCAATCCCTTTGATGAATGGAGTGTCATTAGGGATACACGGTTATCCTCTTCATTCAATTTATCTAAATCTGTAAGAAGAGATACTTCTTCCAAAAAGTCATTTAGGACTACATTGGATTCTCGGGCTGAAAAATCATCTATACTATTTAAAAGCTCATTTACATTCTGAAGCCTTTCGCTATCCTCCATTAATTCGGAAGATTTATAATATTTAATTATTCCTGCTTCTTCAACTAAAGTACGTGTAAACTCATTTGGACTGAGTTTATCAACTAATTCCCTATATTTTATTATTAAATCATAAAAGTACTTCAAGGAAGTTACCTGCTTGTTCCGCAAATCTAATCCAGATAAATCATCAAAGACATCAAACAAAGGCAGATTTTTTTTATCTGCTAGATTTTGACATTTTGTAATGGTTTTCAATCCAATTCCCCTGGGAGGGAAGTTCACAATCCTTTTTAAAGCAATCATATCCTTCGGATTTATTATTAATCTGAGATATGAGAGGATATCCTTTATTTCTTTTCTCTCATAAAATCGAATACCACCAACAATTACATATGGAATACCATTGCGACGGAAACTGTCTTCCAAAGCTCTAGCCTGGGCATTAGTCCGATACAATACACCAAATTCATTAAATTGATATTTATTTAGTTTCACCTCTTTTCCAATAGATGAAATGACCGCATCAGATTCTTCTAATTCATCTACCGTTTCAAATAAACCCAATTTGTCTCCACTACCATTATGAGCTGATAATTCCTTTGGTTTACGGTTGTGATTATTTTGTACCACGTGAGTTGCTGCATTTAGAATTTCATGAGTAGAACGATAATTTGTTTCCAGTTTAAATAATTGACAATCGGGAAATGTTTTTTCGAATTCCAAAATATTTCTTACCTCTGCCCCTCTCCATCCATAAATGGATTGGTCATCATCCCCGACCACACAAATCTGTTGATGCTTTTCAGCAATAGCTTTCACAAATTCAAACTGTGGAATATTGGTATCTTGATATTCATCTACTAAAACATATTTCCATTTTTTTCTTAATGCATTCAGAACAACTGGATATTTATCAAATAAAATCAAGGGCGTTAAAATCAAATCGTCAAAATCCAAGGCATCATTCTCTTTTAAAGCGTGTTGATAACTTTCATAAATATCTATAATCTTTTTTTCTTTTTGAGTCTTAGCTTTTTCCCTGCCTTCGTCTGGAAAAATAAATTTGTTTTTCATAAAACTAATTTTCCGTAAAACTTCGATAGGTGATGAAAATTCTTTCAAAATTCCCAGTTCAGATAAGACAGACTTCATTAATGCCTCCTGATCTTTAGTATCATAAATATTATATTGAGGAGTGAATCCCAATCGATAAATTTCATCCCTAAGCAATCTTGCACAGATTGAATGAAAAGTACCGATTGAAGGCGTTGGAGTAGAATTTCCCAAAAGAGACTTTACTCTTGATTTCATTTCTCCAGCAGCCTTATTAGTAAATGTAACCGCTAACACATTTTCAGGGTTGACAATATTTTTATTTATCAAATAGGATATTTTATAAGTTAATACCCGTGTTTTACCACTTCCTGCTCCAGCAAAAATGAGAACTGGTCCCTTAACTGCTTCTACTGCAGCTTTTTGAGTTTTATTTAATTGACTCATATCCATTATTTTTTTATTTTTCCTTTTATGCGTTTTTCTCGACTGAGTTTTTTTCGCAAACGATTCAAATCACGCTTTGCAGAATTATGCTCTGCCTGAGTTTTCGTAAATGTATGATAACCATCTCCTCTTGCTACAAAATAAATATAATTACTTTCATCTGGATACAACGCTGCTAAAATTGATTGCAACCCTGGGTTATTAATTGGGGTTGGTGGAAGTCCTTTGTGTATATATGTGTTGTAAGGTGATTGAATATTCAAATCCTTATTTAGAAGTCTACGTGGGCCATCATCGATTATGTATTGTATAGTTGGATCGGCCTGCAGGCGCATCCCTATGTTAAGCCGGTTGTGATAAACAGATGAAATCCTTTTCCGCTCATTATCATAGATTGCTTCACCCTCGATGATTGACGCTAATGTAATCATCTGGAGTTCAGAAAATCCAATTTCTTCCATTCTATATCTCATCTTATTTGAGATTTGAAGTTGATATACAGATACCATTTTTGATATAATATTTCGAGCTGACTCTGATTTTGCAAAATAATATGTCTCCGGGAATAAAAATCCTTCCAATGTAGGAACAGTGATTCCCAAACTATGGATAAACCACTGGTCTTTGCACAGATCGATTATCTTTTCACTGGAAATTCCCAGTTTGTCTTCAATATATTCAGCAATTTTTTTAATTCCCCAGCCTTCTAAAATCGTCACTTTTATTAACTCTGGGATACCATGAACTAACTGTCGAACCAAACTTAAATTGGTTCGTGGTTCGTGGAGCACAAGATGCCCAGCTTGAATATTTTTTTCATATCCTAATAATCTCGCAGTAATCATAAACGATTTTTCACTTTTCACCATATTATTATTTGATAGTATAGCAGTAACTTCTCTTAATGTCACTCCTTTGGGAATACTAACTCTTAGTTTCCCTTCAATTTGATTCTGCTCCCAATTCAAAATAAGCAAAGTAAAGGAAAACGCACCCAGAGTTAAACACAATAAAGAAATCCAAAAAACTTTTGATTTCAGAAAATTAAACAATGAATATTTTACTTTTTAGGGGGCGAAATTTAATGTCTGAATTGTGCCTGAGTCAATTTTCAAAAATAAATCTTATTATATTTTTGTAAATATTTATACTGAAATCCTTTGTTAAAGCTTAATTCAACATGTAATTTCGCACCCGTTATGAAAGACAAACTTAAAGGGAAAGATGTCAACCTATTTGAAGAATGGAGCTTTTCCTCAAAAAATTACATTATCTTTGGTATTGGTTTAGTTATGATTATTCTTGGATATTTTGTAATGGCGATGGGGTCTGTAAATAGCTTTCAGAGTTTGACTTTAGCTCCTATCATGTTATTCATAGGATATTTAATCATTATCCCTCTAGCACTGATTTATAGAGATAAATCGAATCAATCTGGGAATGTAAATTCTCATAACTAGATATCTTGGGATCGTAGTTCAGTTGGTTAGAACGCCGGCCTGTCAAGCCGGAGGTCGCGAGTTCAAGTCTCGTCGGTCCCGCACTTTTAAAACGCCCTTTCTTCCCTCGTGAAGAGAGGGTTTTTTGTTGCTTATAGAAGCAGCGTTGTTTGTGTTCTCCTGTGATAAACAGGATAAACACGGCTGTTTAGATAGTCAGGCTTGTAATTAGTGAATCTGATTTATCCTATTGGTCTTTTCTCCGTTTTTTCTCATCTTCTTCTATTTATATAGATTGTTAATTAATAATCCACCCAAACGGTAAGCGGTGGGTTATTGTTTTCCTGATGCTGACCAGCCTGCATCTCCGTAGCGGTCTAAAAGTATTGCTGCACCATCTTTTCCATCATCAGGTGATACACCAAAAGCACCTACCATGTTGCCTCCTGAATTAGATATCGTTAACATTCCTCCTGAATGGTCACCAGTACCAACAAAAACTGTTTCTTGCCCATCATTAAAAGTTTTAAGAAAGGCACCTTCCAAAGAACTATCTAAATCAACTCCAAGAAAGGTTGTTGGTTTTCCATCTGAATTCCAAGTTCTGAATGCTTTAGAATCAAGACTACTTGACATACCATCTGAATCGCTTAGCATTAAATATGGCCCAATTTTTCCAACACCAAAAATGGCTCTTTCTTTATAATCCTTAAAATCATCTCCTCTATCCCAAATTCTGAATGTTTTAGAATCAAGACCACTTGACATACCATCTGAATCGTTTAGTATTATTGCTCCTGAATTATCAATCGCTCCAAGTAAGATTTTAATTTTCTCATCCGAATCATAGGTTTTAATAAGACCATGACCTTTTACAGCAGCTCCAAGGAAGACTTTTTCTGTCTCATCTGCATCAAAAGTTTTAATAAAACCACTGCCATTATGTGCAGTTCCAAGAAGGACTGTTTCTTTCACATCATCGTTGTAGGTTGAAATAGAACCGGGTAAAATGATTGTACCATATTCTCCATCTCTGTTGGAAATATAAATATTACCGCCAGAAGTTGACCCGCTTAAAATCCCAACGGCAACCTTCCCATTCTTATCTATTATTTCAATGGATCCGCGTGTACCATCATCCTTTGTCATAACTGTTATTGAATTAACCACTATATCTCCCAAATTCTTATCACTCGCTCCCATAAACATAACCGCACTCACCACAAGGCAAGCACCTGTGAAAAATCCTGTAAAGTATTGTTTCATTATTTACTCCTCCTTTGATTGTTGAACAAATTCAGTTTCCAACTTCCATTGATCTTGATTTTCCCCATATGGACGATAACTTTTACCAGTTTTTGTATCAATTAGTCTAGTGTTCAGCCAACCATTTATACCTCTGTGATCAAACTCCAATTCCAATTCATATCTCCCAACTTGTCCGTGGTAGATTATTGCACCTGCTATAATACAGGATGATATAATTAATGAAATTCCTTTGATATATTTATCCATTGTTGACTCCTTTTAATCTGTATTATTTATAATTATTGTTTACGCTTTAATTCAGAAAAAAATCTTTTAAAATCACCGTACAAATTTTTAGTTGCTATCTCTAACATAAAAATATGGTTGCCCAAAACCCAATTTGAATGTTTCATATTATGTAAAAATTTATTATGCTCAGTTCTTTCTGTTTTAACTGTCTGTTTGTATTCACGAATCTCAGCTTGAGTTTCACTACTTATTCCTCATCCTCGGCAGTCACAGAGAATACTCCAAACTGGCATCTTTATTTCGTTTAAACTTGCAAACCGCATCACCCATTAGTGAGATATTAAATATTAAGAGTACTTTCTAATGATTCTTTAAATTCATTTTCGTTCTCGTTATTATAAAAAGGAACACCTGTTATTAAATACTTATCCGAGTCAATTTCAAGTATCTTTTTATCTTCTCTAATTTCTTTTAAAAAGTCCTCTTTCCATTTATCGTGAGCTTTTAAATAATTTCCTTTGGGTTCAATAAATACTTGATAAGTCAATTCGTCTCCTGATTTTTGTTTGCAGAATAAAACAAAATCTGGTTCAAATGCTCTACCTGATTTATCAAATATTTTCAACTCTCTTTCATTACGGATTAAGTAAATATTTTCAAAATTCTTTTCTAACTTCACAAAACGTTTTGCAAACATTTTAACAAAATTCTTTTCTTCACTTGTCCCATAATTTGCATTATAAACATACCATCGTGGCTCACTAACTACATCAAACTGACCGTCTGCTCGTTCGCTGTCTTTATAAACTTTTATCTCTTTGTCTTTAAATACTTCATGAACATATTTATTGATATAATCAGAACCTTCATATTCTGTTAAGTTTGATTTAATTTCTGCTTCAATGGTTTGCAAAAGTCTTTGAATTGTAGATAAATAATCAAAGTTTGAGATATCAGCAAGTCTTGCTTTTGTTCCATTAAAAGTAATTTCTAAACCACTCAAATAATCATCACTTAAAATGAAGTTAGATAAAGATTCTACATTTGGAAAATACCGCACTAAACTGTCAAAATGATAAAATGGATTTTGAGTCAGTGCATAACGAATAATTTGTTTTGCAATTTCAGAAACTTTAATATCTTTTTGTTTTATCTTTTCTGTATGATTCTCTTTTCCTTCGTTAGTAAAAACACCTGACATTTGTCCTATTCCTGATGAAAGAGTAAATGTAAAGTTTCTTTTTTTAACACCTAAATCAGCAAATGATTTTACATTATTATAGCTTTTCTCAACTTTTTTATTGTAAATAACTTTCCCTGTTTTGTAAAAATCAGTCTTTTTAAATTCAAATTTGAGTTTAAGTTGTTTGGTTTCCAAATTGTCTTCATCTTCATAAATTCCAGATTCAACAAGTGCCTTTTTTAGTTCTGAAATATATCGGTTATCTTCCTTTGTATGATAATATAATTCTTCTAAAATTTTTAAATCATTAGTAGTATCATCATATTTTCTGATGTATTGATCTTGTCCTTTTTCTAATGTGAAAGGAAAGTATCTTGCACCTCTACCAATTAATTGAGCTTCTGAAAGTGTTGTTTTGCCAATTGTTGTATTTGAACCGCCTGTATTTTGTCCTTCATACAAACGAACAATATCAAATAGGTTTAAAACGTCCCATCCTTCATTTAATTTCTGAACAGCAAAAACTGCTCTAATCGGATTGTTTTCATCTTCCAATGTGTTTAAGCGAATTTGGTTTAATTCTGCTTCTTTGTCATTGTTGGCACTTATACAATTTTCTTCTTTAAAATTTGATTTAATTCTTTTTACAATTTCTGATGATGAAAGATTTTTTCTTTCAAAAAATTTAAATGCTTTTTGAACTATAGAAACGGTTGAAGTCTTTTGAATATTCTTAACCATTTCTGTTGAAAATTCATCAATCAATTTATGAAAATTGAGTTTGTTCTCTTGAGATTCTTTAATGGTTTTCTTTGCTTTGAAAAGAATTACTGGTTTTAAATTAACATCTTTTGATGTTGCTAATTCTTGACGATACAAATTCAAAATCAAGGCTTGTATTATTCGCTCTTTCTCATCATATAGCGACCTTATTAAATTGATTTCCTTTGAATACTTATCTATTCTAAATTGAGCAAGGTCGTATTTCTGAATTACTTTATCCTGATATTTCTGGGTAATTTCTTGGCTGTCATAATCTAATGTTGCAGTAAACTCCAATAGCAAATTATCAAAATTCTGTTTTAGAATTTCAATTACAGTCCCTTCCCAACTACCAAATAAATCTCCGTTGTTTTTGGTGGCAGAACTTAAATGATGTGCTTCATCTGCAATTAGAGCAATTTTCTTTTCCTTAAAATCTTCATAGGTTACGCTGTTTTCTTTTGTGTTGGTTAAATCAAGATGTAGTTGCTGTATTGTGGTAAATTTGATGTTAATATTCTCTTTGTCTGCTTCTTCAAAATTATCAACTTCTTTTATTAATACTTCTTTACCATCAACAACTAATCTTTTACTAAATAAATATTTAGATGCTTGTGGATTTAAAAAATTATCTTTTGTTTTATTTATGATATTGTTTGAATTGACAAAAAACAAAAAATTGCGATAACCTGTTCTAAATAGATAAAGCATTAAGCCAGCCATTACCAAAGTTTTACCGCTACCTGTTGCCATATTGTAAAGCAAGTGATAAGGTTTATTTGGTTTTCCTTCAAAATCTTCTAAATCAGAATAGATAAATCTTTTAAACGATTCTTCTTGGTATGGACGAATATCATATTTTAAGTTGTCCGAAATGTAATTTGGAACAACAACTTGTTTAAGTGCCTTTCTTGCAAAAGGATTGTCAAATATGCTGTATAAAAATGCCATATATCAATCTCTATTATTTTAAAATATGTAAAAGATCTTCTAGACTAATCTTTTTTGTTTTAAAAGAAATCATTTTACCCCAATCACTAATATATTCGGAATTTGTACAATTAATCCTATCAAAGTTCTCGATATAGAAATCATTATTATCAATACACAAAATCATTAACTCTATACCATTAAATATATCATTAATAATTTCTTTAAATGATATGCATTGTCCAACACCTATGTACCCAATACCTTCTTTTACAAAATTTTTTTCTTCAATAAAAAGCCTGTTTTTTGTTAAAAAAAAATCAATATCTGTCAATGCAAAACCTTTCCCCATTTTTTCTCTAAAAAACCTACTTAATGGTGTAGACTCTTTACTTCCCATTGCATAAGATTGAATAAATTTACATTCTGTAATATCGATTATTCTTTGTTTAAAATTTTCTAATGATACAACCCCTTTTTGGTCAGTTTTTATATTATATATTTCTACATTTTTTTCTTCGCTATCAAAAATTATATTTATTATAGAAATATTGCTATTTAATCGATTTAACAACTTTTTAAATTTCTCATCATAAACACCTTCAATTATTACCAAATATCGAGTGTTTTTATTTCTATTTATTGCTTGTCTACAAGTCACAACCCAAATGTTTGCAACAAAATCTATTGAATTTTCAGTTAAAATATTTTTCAATTGACTTTTTCTTGAACCAAACTTTTCTTTTTTTACTTCTTTAATAAGTTTATCCTTTGTATTTATAAAATTCCATAGAAATTTGTTTCTCCTCTTGGCTTACTTCAAAATCTTTATCATTAATTGATGAAAGATTTACATACAACTGGTTTTTATCTAACAAATCAATAAGGTGCTCTTTTTGTTCTTTTAATTCTAATTGTTTAAACTCTTCAATATGTTCATCTTGTTTTTGAATATCAACATTGTAGTTCAAGAAAGATTTTGCCTTCATCCGCTCCCATATTTTCAATAAAGATTTATTGTCTTTAGCTTCTTCTATTTGTTCTATGAAAGTTTGATTGTATTTTTTGAGCTCTAAGTAGATAAAATTATCAGTAATATTATTTTGTTTTAAAACTTTTTGATTTCTTTCATTACAAATATCAATATGCTCATCTAACTGTTCGATAAGAATAAATTGCCTTTGACCTTTATCTATTTTGTTTAGTTCTAAAACAGCGTGTCCAGTAGTTCCACTGCCAGCGTGAAAATCTAAAATTAAATCATGAGGATTCGCCATTAATTTAATTGTATCAGACACTGTATATAATGACTTCGGGAAGCTAAATCCCTTTCTGCCAATTATTTTTTCCAACAATCTTATTCCTTGGTGATTTGCATTATATTTCTTGTCACTCCAAACTGTTGGTACTTTTTGTCCTTTATCAATTCTATATTTTTCAAGTATATTAATTGAACCATCATCATTTTTTTTAGCTACTAATTCGTCTAAAGATAATTCTGTTGATTTCTTAGATAATTTCCAAGTTCGCTCTTGGTCAGACGCTGTAACAGGAAAAACTTCAATGTAATTTTCTTTCTCTTCTAAAGTTATTTTATTATAATCAGGGCTAACAAATATTGGATACCAGAAGGATTGTTTGTTTATTCTTAAACCTGAATTTCCTCCACCTGTACGTATGAAGTTCTTTAATTTATATCTGCCTTTTGAATCTTCTTTATCATATGTTTTTATGAATTCATCGTTGAGCACTACATTATTAAATTTTGCATATTCGATATTTTTAGCATAAATAATCATAAAGTCATTTACTGTCGAAAAATATTTTGCTTGATTCCTACCCATTGGATTATTAACTACTGAGACTATGCCTATTCTATTTTCTTTTCCAAATATTTCGTCTGCAAGTGTTATTAAATACCCTAATTCATAATGATCTATTGCTATTGCTATAAATCCATCACTTTTTAATAGGTCTTTTCCAATGATTAATCTATTTTTCATAAATGTAAGCCAAGTAGAATGATTAAAAGTATTATTATAAGTGAAAATATTTGCATCACCACCAGTATTATAAGGTGGATCTATATAAATCAGTTTTACTTTCTCGAAAAACTCCTTTTTTAAAGAATGTAGGGCTAAAAGATTATTGCCTTTTATAATTAGATTGTCAGTTATAGTGTCTTTTGGTAATCCTCTTTTTTTGTTTAATTCTGCATCTTTTGTAAAACCTTTAAATTTTTGTTTTCCATCTTTGTCAAAGCTTTTTGCATTGGTTAAAATTTTGGGTTCAAGCAGTTGTGTAATTTCATCTTGAGCAAGTATTTCATTAAAAAATATTTCTTCTCGTTTATCTTCTTCTCGGCTTTGTCCTCCTTCCAAAACGCAATCTTTAAATGGCCAAACTAAGGCAACTTCATTGCGTTGTTTTAGATATTTCCCATCAATAGTAAGTCCGACTTTGTTTTTGTATTGAGTGTAACTACTGTTTAGATAATTATTCTGTTCCAAAAACTGCACAAACAAATTTTGTTTAAAAACTAATGTTCCTTTAATATCAATAAAGAATTTTTCTTTTATATCTTTATTATCAAGTAGCAGTCCAATTAGTCTGGCATTAAAATTCTGAGCTTTATTTATTACAACCCATTTCTTTAATTCTCCGTTGTCAGTAACAAAGCTGTTCTCTTTTTTAAGTTGTTTTTCTAATATATCAAATAGTGTCATACTTAAGAACCTGTATTAATTATTAAATTGTTGTATTTAATCATCTATTTCTTCCTCATCCTTGAATCTGCTTCACCTGAGGTAACCCATTGATCTATCTCATCTTTACGAAACTTCCATAAATTACCAACCTTATGAGCAGGTACATCTTTTTCAGCAAGCCACTTGTAAAGTGTCTCTTTCTTGATTCCAAGGTAATTGGCTATTTCATCAATTGAATACCAGCGATCTCCTGTCATAATATGACTCCTTCATAAATATTTTTGAACTAAAAAATATACGAACCAAAAGGCAAAAATTTTGATCGTTCCGCAATTCTAATATAAAATATTCGGTTGGCTTTTAAAAATTTTTAATTACGACTAACTAATATATTAATAATAAAAAGAGTTCGCTGAGGATACCGTCCGCCCCGCTGAGAAAAATACCAAATACCTCTCAAGAAAGCCCCGTTTTTTAGCGGGGCTTTTTAGTATCAAATCTTATCAGAAATAATCACAAATATACCCTAATATGGGACACAGATTTGTGGGACACACGCAGTTCTTGATAAAAAAGTAAAAATAAAATAGATTCCATTAATGAAACGCCTTTTACTTATACCATTAGTATTTGATTTAGAATGTTTATTAATATCGTGTGAGTAACTGATTACCTTAATTTATTAAAGCGATTAAAAGAATTTAACATTAATGAAAATTGATAGTATAGATCGTCAGATTTTGATCAGTCTACAGCAAAATGGTAGAAAAACAGCTAGTGAAATAGCTAAAGAATTAAATTTAACTGTTCCTACCATTACGGAGAGAATAAGGAAACTTCAAGAGGGATCTGTTATTCAAGCTTTTCAGGCAGTAATTGATTCTCGATCAGTGGGTCTGGATGTAACAGCAATCATCACGGTAATTTCATCTTCATCTAATAACTTTAAAAAAGTTATCGAAAATGCTAAAAAAACTCCGGAAATAATCCAATGTTTCAGCACCACAGGAATGGGGTCACTCATGCTGTGGATCGCAACAGAAAATTCAAAAACTTTGGAAGAGTTATTACGAAAAATCCAGAGTTGGCCCAATGTCACTCGAACAGAAACCCAAGTAATATTATCTAAATATAATATCCGACAGAAATTACCTATAAAATAAAGTTGTTTTTTATAATATGTAATTATTTTGTCTAGATTATTTCTTAAGACGAGTTTAAATAATTATATTTTTCTATATCTTATAATACTAGCTATAAATATTATCAATTCAATAACGTTTTACAATTAACATTAATAAAATAATAATATGTATTATATAATTATTTATTGTAATATATCATTATATATTAATATTATTAAATAAGTCATTTAATGAAAATTGATAGTACAGATCGGAAAATTCTAAATATCTTACAGAAAGATGGTCGTATAGCTGCAAGCCATATAGCAAATGAGCTAAATATTTCAATACCAACTGTCACTGAACGAATAAAAAAATTACAAGAATCGGGTATTATCCAGGGGATCCATGCTGTCCTGGACCCAAAAAAATTAGATTTAGATGTATCAGCAATTATTACCGTTATATCTGAATCATCAGTGCACTATAAATCGTTCATAAAATCTGCAGAGAAAACACCAGAGGTTATTCAATGTTTTAGTACAACTGGAAGTGGATCTCATAGTTTGTTAGTCGTAACTCGTAATTCCCACACCCTTGAAGAACTATTGCGCAATATTCAAAGTTGGCCTGGAGTCGCACGTACAGAAACACAGATAATTCTTTCATCATTTAAGTTGATGCAGAATATTCCAGTTTAACAATAAACTAAACCATAGGTAAAAAGGAGGGACCACATTGAGTAAAGTAAAAGTTGAATATATATGGATGGATGGACATGAGCCAACTCAAAAACTTAGATCAAAAACAAAAATAATTTCAGGTGAGGTAAATTCCCTTTCTGATCTTCCAAACTGGGGTTTTGACGGCTCGAGTACCAATCAAGCTGCAGGAGAAGATAGTGACTGTATGTTAAAACCTGTTTATTATATACTAGATCCAATACGCGGAGGAGACAATCTGCTTGTCATGTGTGAGGTTATGAACGCGGATGAATCTGTTCATAAATCAAATACAAGAGCTCATTTACGAAGCGTTGCTGAAAAATATGCTGACCAGGAATCTTGGTTTGGGATTGAACAGGAATATACATTCTTCCAAGGACGTGTTCCTCTTGGGTGGCCGGAAGGTGGATATCCTGCTCCGCAGGGACCATTCTACTGTGGAGTTGGTGCAGATGAGGTATATGGTCGTGATATTGTTGAGGATCACTTGGAGTTGTGTATTGATGCAGGTTTGGAAATTTCTGGTATCAACGCGGAGGTAATGCCGGGACAGTGGGAATATCAGGTTGGACCTTTAGGGCCATTGGATGTAGCCGATCAGCTATGGTTATCTAGGTGGCTGTTATACCGGATTTCAGAAGATTATGGCGTGAGTGCTACATTACATCCCAAGCCGGTTAAAGGTGATTGGAACGGTGCCGGAGCACATATGAACTTTAGCACAAAAGCTATGCGTACAACAGGAGGCTTAAAAGTAATTGAGGCCGCCTGTGATGCCTTAGCAAAAAAACACGATGAACATATCGCCATTTATGGAGCACATAATGAAGAACGCCTCACAGGGTTACACGAAACCTGCTCCATCAAAGAGTTTCGATATGGTGTAAGTGATCGCGGAGCTTCAATCCGTATCCCCATGACTACAGCTAATGACGGATATGGATATCTTGAAGATCGGAGGCCCTCCGCAAACATGGATCCCTACAAGGTATGTGCTGCACTAATTGAAACCACCTGTGGCTAAATAATATATTTTAAAATAGGACGTTATCAGATCCCCTATTCAAAATCGATATAGAATATAATATTTTTTATTATTCTGACTGATATATATAGGTGATAAAATCAAAAAAATGTACAGTATTAGTAAATTGGACTATAGTAGTATTTTAGTCTAAAGGGTAACTATGCTTTACTATAGAACTACAAAAAAGCAGACAATATTATTTATTAATAACATATCTCTATTTATTTAAAATAAATATGTAGGTATGCTATGGAAAACGTCGATTTGTTTTAGATCAATTTCCCTAGTAAACCTATAAGGTCCACTACTCGGTTGGAATACCCCCATTCATTATCATACCAGTTTAGAGTTTTCACAAAATTGCCCCCAATTACACGTGTAAATGGCGCATCAAAAATAGAGGAATGCTGATTTCCAATAATATCTGTAGATACAACTGGTAAGGTAGAATATTGCAATACTTTTGAAATGGGGCCATCATCTGCAGCTGAGAATACCGCTTCATTTATTTTATCAACTGTAACCATCTGTTCCAATCGCACATTAAAATCTACGACAGAGCCATCAGGGACGGGCACTCGCATAGCTATTCCATCCAGCTTCCCATTGAGCTCTGGCAACACTTTACCTACAGCGCGAGCAGCACCTGTTGTTGTAGGGATTACATTTTCAGCAGCAGCACGGCTCCTGCGCCAGTCAGAGTGAGGGACATCCGCCAATCGCTGATCATTGGTATAGGCGTGGATTGTATTGATTACTCCTAACTCAATCCCAAATGCCTCATGGAGTACTTTTGCCATAGGTGCTAAACAATTTGTAGTACAGCTGGCATTGGAAACGATGTGATGGTCCTTTGTTAGCCCATATTCATTTACACCCAACACAACTGTATAATCAATTTCATCTTTAGCGGGAACAGTCAAAATCACCTTTTTCGCTCCCGCAGAAATATGATCTTCTAATTGAACTCTTTGTCTAAATATCCCTGTAGACTCTACTACAATATCAACTCCTAAATTATTCCATGGTAATTGCCTGGGTATTCGTTCTGCCAATAGCTTCACCTTCTGATTACCTGCGACTAAGACATCTCCGTTTAGAGAAACATCCCCAGGAAATCTACCCATGACGGTATCATATTTCAGTAAATATACAAGGGCACCCTTATCAAAAATATCATTGATGGCTACTATTTCAATTTCCTTGTTATTATTCAGAACGCGAAAGACAGACCTTCCAATTCTTCCAAATCCGTTTATAGCAACTCTAATCAAAAAAGATCTTCCTTGGTATAGAGTTCAATTGTATCCAAAATTCGTTTAGAAAAACCCCAACCGTTATCATACCAGCAAATCGTTTTCAATAAAGATTTCGAAGTAATCATGGTAGCCTGAGCATCAAAAATCATAGTTTCATCACGGCCAATCACGTCACTGGAAACAATAGGATCATCCGTGTATCCCAAAATTCCATTATATGTATTTTCTGACTCTTCTTTAAGAGTCTGGTTTATTTCCTCTGTAGTTGGCATCAGTTCAAGTTCTGTAGTTAGATCGACGCATGATCCATTTGGAACTGGAACATTAAATGCGATCCCATCTAGTTTTCCTTTGAATTCTGGCATCAGTTTCTCAACAATCTCAGGAGCGCTGGTGGTATTAGGAATAATATTTTCAACTGCAGACCGGCTTCTACGTAGATCCAAACCTATTGCATCAGCCAATGGCTGGTCAGATGTAAACGCATGCACTGTAGTCATCATTGCTCGTTTTACGGTATAGTGCTTGTTTAAAATTTTTAGCATAAGAGCTAACACCTGAGTAGTAGTAGAAGTAGCAGAAATTATTTTATCAGATTTTGAAATAGTGTCCTCATTTACACCATGGATGACAATTCGATCAATTTCATCTTCGGGTGTGCGGGAAACAATGACACGCTTCGCACCAGCTTGAATGTGTTTATTTAATTCACCACGCTTTAAATATTTACCTGTAGCATCAATGACTACATCTACATCTAACGTGACCCAAGGAACTTCTCCTGGTTTATTCCCTGGGAGAATACGTATTTTTTTACCACAAACAACAAATGAATCTCCATCTAACTGTATATCATCATCTAAAACTCCATGAACTGAATCTCGGGCCAATAGATAGTGCAACGCTTCCACATGGCTATGTTCACTAATAGCAACAATGTTAAAACGAGGGTCTTTGTAGGCCAATCGGAAAAGATTTCTCCCGATACGACCAAATCCAAAAAGTGCAATGTTAATGGGTTTATTAATATCCTGCTCTTAGTTTAAATATTTAATTATATGTTAATATTTAGATATTAATATTAAGTATTCAATCAATATAAACAAATATATTTAGTACAATCATGTTGATTTAACTTTTGAGGTGAAAGCAAAAAATAATAATGGCTATTGCTTCCAAAATGTAAGCCAATGACCATATTAACCTAACCCTCGCATATAGTTTTGTCAAAACATGTTTATTTAGAAGCTATGAAATCTTTAGTAAATCACCTTTAAGTACAAATTCTAACGAAATCACTTATTATTATTTAAATTTTAGCAGTTGCCCAAAACAAATTTTTACGAATAATTACACATCATAAAAAAAATATTGAATAAAAAAAATATACTCTTTACATCAATTTAATTGATTATTTAATATCTACACGACTTTTTAACACATCAAGAAAGGTAATATAATATGAATAAAGAATCTTTTATTGAACAAGTAGACGCCCAAATAGAAAAATATCATTTATTAAAACATTCCTTTTACCAAGCATGGAATGCTGGAGAATTAACTTCTGAAGTGATTCGGGAATATGCTGGTCAATACTTCAAACATGTTTCAGCATTTCCCAGATATATTTCTTCCATTCACACCAACTGTGATGATATTCATGTACGGCAGATCTTACTAGAAAATCTAGTTGATGAAGAAATGGGAGAAGAAAACCATCCAGAGCTTTGGATGCGTTTTGCAGAAGGAATGGGAAACACCCGTAAAATTGTGTACAATACCGTTGCCATTAAAGAAACACAAGAACTGGTGGATACATTCATGAAGCTTTCTAAAGAGAAACGTTATCACATTGGTCTTGCTGCTTTGTATTGCTATGAGTCCATGGTACCTGAAGTTGCTGAAAATAAAATCGATGGACTAAAAACATTTTATGGTATAAATGATGAAAATACACTGAAATTTTTTTCTGTCCATATTCATGCCGATAAATGGCACCGTGAGGTTATCCGCAAATTGATCGCTGAATTAAATGACAATGAAGAGAAACAGGCTGAAACATTGGCAGCGGTCAGTGAAGCACTCCGTGCTTTGAATAATTTTCTTTCAGGTATAGAAAGAGCATATTGCTAAAAAATAATCCAAGGAAGTAAATATATATAAAGTTATTTCCTGTGATCTTGACAAAAAGTATTTGTAAGAATAATTAGGCACTATTAATACGCTTGGTATTATACCTTCCTACCTTTACAAGACAGTGACCACATGTTCAAGTCTCATTGACCCTGCTCTTTAAAATTCCGTTTTTTTAATCGAGGGAGGGGGCTTCATAACACTTAAATGACAGGAACAGACCATTAAGGTAATTACCTATCAAATAACTTTCTTTTTTTTTGCTTTAACAACCACTCATATATATTATCATTTTTATAGGTCTGAGTCCACGAATCATGACCAACACCATTATAAATAGTTAGCTTTGCTTTACTATTAGTTGGTTTTAGAATATCGAATATTTTAGTCGAATTATCTACTGGAATGACTGTATCAGCGTCTCCATGAAAAAGCCAAATTGGCATATCAATTAATCTATCAATCATTTTTAAATCTCCGCCACCACAGATTGGAATTATACCAGCAAATAAATCTGGTCTCTCTATTGCAATGGCTATGGTACCAAAGCCACCCATACTTAAGCCGGTTGCATAGATACTATGTTGATCAATATTATATTCAGATCTGAACTTTTCGATTAGCGATATTAACGATTTTACAATAGCTGAATCTGACCACCATTGGTCAGATGGACACTGGGGTGCGATAGTGATAAATGGAAACTCTCTCCCCTTTTTGATAAGTTTTGGGATACCATGTATTTCAACAAGATCAATGTTTTCTCCTCTCTCTCCAGCCCCATGGAGAAAAAGAACTAATGGGTATCTCTTATTTGAATCTTTATAATCTTTAGGTAGATATAATAAATAATCAAGTTCTACTTTTACCATTACATTCGTTTCAAAGTTTTCGATAGATCTTTTACTTTTTTCTGAAAATAAGATTGATGAAACTACTAATAATTTAAAAATGAATTTAAATTTTTGCATTTTTATTAACTTATGGTTTATATCATTATTACAATCCACCTCATCTATATTTATTAATTATGAGGTAGGTAAGGTAATAATAATTTTTCCATAACTATTTCTTGATTCCATTAACTTATGGGCTTTAGGTAAATCAATAAAATCAAATCTATGCCCAATAATCGGTTTAATCCTATGTTCAACCGTAAAGGAAACCAATTCATCCCAAGCCTCATTTAACAGTGATTCATCTTTAAGAAGATAACCTAAATGAGTAGCTCCAAGACCTGTAGATGATTCTGCGAGTTGATTTACTTTTGAACGGGGAATATCTTTCCATGTTCTAAACCATGAAAGCGGATTGAACTTGTTTAAATTCAAACTTGCAAATCCCACTACCACTGTTCTTCCAAATGGATTTAAAAGATTCATACTCTTTTTAAAAACATTTCCCCCGACAACTTCCAGGACTACATCAACCCCTCCCTTTAGTTTTTGTCTAATAAATTTTTCAAAATCTTCTTCTTCATAGTTAATGGCCATTCCTATACCAAGATCTTTAAGCATTTTTATTTTTTTTTCTTTACTTGCAGTACCGATAACATGGCATCCATAATTTTTTGCAATCTGAACTGCTGCAGTGCCAACACCTCCTGCTGCTGCATGGATTAGAACCGTATCTCTTGGATCTAATCTCGCTATTTTCATTAATGCCACCCATGCAGTTAAATAATTAACCCCGAATGCCGCATTTTCATCATCAGAAAATGTAATTATTGGAGTGAGAGCTTGCTTTTCCGGAATTACTATTTTTTCAGCATAAGTCCCATATTGACAGCCAACTATTACCTTTTCACCAACTTTTCTACTTTTAACAGATTCACCAATCAAGTCTACAGTTCCAACTGCTTCCATACCAAGTGTATAGGGTAGTTTAGGTGCCCATCCGTATAACCCCTTTCGTGATTGCACTTCTGCATAGTTCAAACCGATTCTATGTATTTTAACTCTAACCTCTTCTGAGGCAGGAATCGGTTCAGGAGTGTTCTCAATCTTTAATACATGGGGCTTTCCATATTTTTTTAATACATAATTTTTCATTTTTAATTTATTTGTAATAATTCAATTTATCTTATTCCCACTTTTTTATAAAGTGCTATTGCAACATAAAACCCCACAAATGTGGGGTTTTATAAGTGATATTTTTTTCAGAAGATCATTGTGGTGGATTCATCTCATCCATCGTAAAGAATTCATGATACTCAATGTATGGTTCCACCATTTTTTTAAATTTTGGGTCTGACGCTCGTTTCGCCATTGCCGCCATATCAACATCCTTCATGATTATGATTGCAGTATTATCATTGGCCTTACCATATAGAAATTTGCCATTATTTACCTGCTGCTGATTATCTTCATTAGAAAGAAATAACTTTTCCCAGATTTCATAATCACATTTTAAATGAGCTATTGATGCCATATTTACTTGTGCCATATTTTTTCCTTTACTTTTTTATTATTTATATTATCATTTTATATCTATCAGTTCAAACTAGGATTACACAAACAACTATATATCCATCACACTTTTAAATAATAGGACCAGAAACTTAATCCTCTGATTTTCTTGAAAGAGTGTACTGTTATAATACAAAATAAATAAAATAATTACGGTTATTATTTAGTTATAATATCAATAAATTCATATCACACAATAGAATATCTATCTTTCAAAACAAATCACTAGGTTAGAATAACATATGTATAAATCAAATCCAACTCTAAAAATTGTTTTTATGGTATTTGCACTGAACCTTATTTTTTTATTTCCAGCTTGTGATCAAATACTTCAACCAGAATCAGCTGAACTTATTGACACAGACAATGATGGATATGATGACCGGGACATACTATTTCTTCAAAAATTAATTGACAACTCACAAGGATATGGTAATTCTCCTGACTCTAATATGGACCCAACTAGTATTGGAGATCAGATATGGGTAGACGGCAGATTAAGATCTATCATCCATAGCGGTGGGTCAGGAGGATTTTGGCTCTACAATGATATCCCAAGTGAGATAGAGGGGGCAGAATATTTAAATAAAATAAAATTAACAGAAAATTATCTAACCCATATTCCAGAGGAAATAAAAAATATGTTTAGGCTAACAGAAATTAACTTAGAGAAAAATAGATTTGTAGGAGCCGTTCCTGAAGAACTCTGGAAAAATAAAAACCTTACGTCTCTAGCTATCAACAATAATAGTTTTTCTTCTTTCCCCGGCTCACTGTGTGAAGCTCTTGAAAATATCAACTATTTTTTATTTACCTATAATAATTTTTGTGATTTTCCAGATTGTATTACTGACCCGGGTGTTCAATCCTGCAACTGCTTTGATTACCAAAACATACCTCAGGAAAGCATATGTTTGGATCCATCCATTACATGCAATAAATTTTTAGATGAAATAATTTTCAGCTGTGACCTTAGACAAATTTGGGGTGATGAAAACTTTAATATTCTAACATCTTTGGGCTCTGATGCGTGCCTAGAGTGGAGCGGTAACTGCTCTGAGTTTGTATCTGATACAACCTTTGTAGATAATCAGCTATATATAGATGTGTCTGGTACAAGCTTAGATTGTAGCGATGAAAATTCATACCTTGAATATCTGGACTGGCTAGGAGATGGAACCTGCGATGAAGAAGGTATAGTAAACTTTAGCTGTGGACAATTTAATTGTGATATGGGAGATTGTGGATTATTAAGTCTAAATGGCAATTGCTATTGTCTAAGAGATTGCTCTGGCAATTGTAAATTTAATGAAATATGTGGATTATACTACTCTCAATATGGATATGATTGTTGCATTGATGATGGTAACTGTGTAGATATGACTGGCGATGGGATGATTCAAGATGCAATAGGGGATGGATATTGTGACGATGGCTCTAGAGGAGGATTTATATTTAATTGTCAAGAGTCTGATGGATTTGAATTTAATTGTGATGGAGGTGATTGCGGAGTCTGGGATGAAGAACTAGGCGAGTGTGTAGTCCCTGAGGGGATGACCTTAAAAAGAAGACCTGAGTTTTACAGTGAGATAAACAATGAGAATTAATATGATCAATAAAACAATATTCTTTTGCACACTTTTTTGTTGTACTCTGTTCGGGGGTTCAATTTCAGGAGTGATCCTTAATGAAAAAGAAGAACCTATGCCAGGTGCCAATGTACTCATTCAGGGTAGTAGCATTGGAGCAACAACAGATATAAATGGAGAGTTTCAGATTCAACGCCTGGACGTAGGTAAATATGATTTGAGAGTCGACTATATCGGTTACTATGGACAGAGTGTTGAGTTCTATATTTCTAAGTTTGAAATTGGCGCGGAGGAATCGGATAAGCAGGGGAATATTGAAAAGCTTGGAATAGATGCTGAAGAGAGAGACAATAAAATATTGAAAGGTTCAAATATTTCAAACGTCATGATCAAACTAGTCCCTAAGCTGTTGGACTATGATGAAGTCATCGTGTCAGCATCAAAGTCACAGGAGAAAGTGTTTGATGCACCTATAACTGTTGCAATGGTAAGCCAAAGGAAGATAAAAGAATTCTCTGGAAACGATATTGGTCACGCTCTCAGTAAGGTTAAGGGAGTTGACGTTTACCAGGCAGGTAACGGCAGAACCAACATTAACACACGGGGATTTATGGCAGTGTTCAATGGCCGTTTTGTAACACTGTTAAATGGAAAGAAGTTTTCTGACCCTATCTTCAGAACTGCATATAACAACACCTACCCAACAATAATGGAAGATATTGAACGGCTGGAGTTGGTCTTTGGTCCAAGCTCTGCTCTCTATGGTCCGAACGCTCACAATGGGTTAATAAATATAATACCTAAGCACCCAAATGAGAAACCCGGTTTAGATCTATCTTATACACAAGGCTCCTCTGGCTTTCAGTCTCAGAGATTGAGATATGCTAAGGCAGGAGATGTTTTTAGTTATAAAATAAATTTAGAGAACAGTCAATACAAAGAGTGGGACTATGATAGAGTTTATGCTCCTAAAGATATTCATAAAGATAATAGAATTTTATATGGAGAATATTTTATTGATGAGAACAATAATGGTATGATAGATAGTGAAAATTACTATGATGCGGACCATAACGGTATTTATAATGGTACCAGCAGAGATGGCTATGACTCATATGATATTGAGCTGGAGTGTTTTTTGAATGGATGTGCTATTGATCCAGTAACAGACCTACCTACATACGTTTTGGATGAGTACGGAATAGAATATGATTCTGAAAATCTAATTTCTGTTGAAAAGGGAGATGTTAATGAAGATGGTGAATTTACATTTTTGGAAGATTTTGTAGATTGTGGTTATGATAACAGTGGAAATTACTTATGTGAAGGAGATGAAGGGTGGCAACCCGAATATGGTGATGGCATGTATTCTGGTCCTGAGGGAATTAATCTATTTGAATCTGATTTTGAGAAAGATATCTATACAAGGAAATTATTATCATCATTCTATTATCAATTAAATAGCAAAACTGAGATATTATTTGAACCCTCACTTATAAAACAAAAAAATTATATCCCATATGATATGGGATATTTATTTACAACTACCCTTTACTCAACTATCTCTACAAAGCTCTTACGTCCAAATTTTTCTGCTTCACTCAACTTTGATTATACGGATGGTGATATTATAACCAGCGAGGAATTATATAATGCAGCTCTGAAATTATTCAATGGTGATATTGATAGATCTGTTGATCTGCTTTCAAAAGAACCGTTCTTAAAAAAATATAAAACTGTTTCAACCTACGGAGACTTTTCAGGCTCAAAATATAATCTGAATCCATACACAAAATCTCTTATCTATGGGATGGATTTTAGATATGATTCTCCGAGAACAAATCGAAGTATCTTGAGAGATAGAGGTTCGAGCCAAAAGTTTGTTTTTGATGGCTCACCTTTACCCGACTCAACCGTTGGTGAAGATATAAATATTTTACAATATGGAATGTATGCTCAGCACTCAGCAGACTGGTCAAATGATATTGAAACAGTCCTGGCACTTAGAGTTGATAAACATTCCCACTATGATGATTTTTATTTAAGTCCACGAATTGCGGTTAAGTGGAGCGGATTGAAAAACGCTAACATCAGATTGACCTATAACCGTGCCCACCAAGTCCCGTCTCTATTTCATTTGTTTGGACATATTTACCAACAAAACGTTATAAACCTCCCCGAAGATTTAAGTGGGAATCTTTTTCAGGGAGATGATCCAGACACTTATGATATATATGGCAATGTTATTACTGATGATGGTAGTCGAACAGTAAATCGTCCATATGTTCCCTTATTTGCGGGAAACGGAAATGGATTTACACTTGATGATACGATTCATATTGACCCGCTTAAGGTAGAGCTTGTCGATTCATATGAATTTGGAATAAAAGGTATTCCGATTAAAAATATGTTTTTTGAATTGAATCTATATTATTCAAAGTTTAAAAATATGATCAGCACTACCCAATATATGCAAACAATATTTACATATGATCCCCCATACCATACAAACCAGTTGACCCATATCGGTGAATCTGAAACAGACAATAGAGATATTTTATTTACCTATGTAAACTTAGAAGAAATTGAATATTTAGGATTTGATATATCAATGGAATACCAGTTAAATAAAAAAACAACCTTGAGCTCTTCCTACTCATATTATAACACGCTCGACCTGATTAATAAACAAAAGGAGACAAGCTATATTGGAAATGACTGGGCTTGGGCTGAATATATTAATGGAAGTAGAGGTATGTCCCCTTACGATATTATGCATTTCAACGCACCCGTAGAAAAATACACGCTTGGCGTCTCTGTCAATGACCTATTCGTTCAGGGCCTATACTTTGAATTATCTGGAAAGTACAACTCACAGTTTAATTTTGAGAGCGGTGGATGGGTTTACTCAGATGACGAACAAAATCAGAGCTATCTTTTTACCGGGTGCGGCTGTGAAGGATTTGCAAATCTTTTTTATGAAACCCAGCCCCCACTTGGAGGAAATATAATATATGACATGAAACTAAATTATGATATTTCTCAAAATCTGAAGTTAAAGATGTCGATAAATAATCTAACAGATGAAGATGATGTTAGATTGGTTGGTTCTCCTAAATCTAGAAGATTTGGTTTACTGGAGTTGAATTACCGTTTATAATCAGGGGATAACTCTTATTTGTGTTTTTATGGGGGTGATAATAATTAATTTGAGATAATAGATAGGGATCATTAAAACACCACTCTATATTGAATACCTATACTTCTTCCTTTTTCAGGTATTATCAGCTTTAATCTTGAAAGATGATTATAATATTCTTGATCAAAAATATTGTCTACTTGAAAAAGTATTTTATGAATAGCCTCTGACGATTGAAAAATGTAAGCCCCACTAATATCAATAAGAAAATATCCGTCCGTTTTAGTCTCAAACTCACCTATCCTAGACTGTGGAAACACTTTTTTAAATGTTAATGATGCAAATATAGGGTTCTTATCTATCTCTGTTGTAAACAGAAATTTATCCGGCGGCATATATGAAAGAGGTCTATTACCTGAGATATTCTCTCCTCTTAAAATTGAAATACTACTAAATATTTTGATCGCTCTTGTTAGTTTATAGTATCCCTCTGACTCAAAACCATATATAAAGGATCTCAAACCCTGCATTTGATATTTATAAAGCCAACCGCTTGATCCAGCACCCCATTCAATGAAATCTACACCTGCACATGGATGATCTTCACCAATAATAAATTCTTCTTCACAATCTCCTATTTTAGAACTAATGTGGTAATTAGGACTATAATTTCGATAACCGGTCACTCTTAATTCACTTTTATCTGTTTGATAAACTGAAGATGCCTCTAGGCCAATGGTCTTCTCCAGTCCCAAATTAGGCTGACCAATTTCATAAGAATAAGTACCCAGATGGGGACCGTCTGAATATAGATCTTCAATGCCAGGAGCTCTACCGGTAACCATAGTACCAAAAGAAAATTCCCAATTCTGCCAGTTTCGAAAAATACCTATGCCAGCTGAAAAAATGGGGAAGTTGCTCTTTACAATCTGGCTACTATCTATGTTTGATAAATTAGAGGTTGTCTTTGGAATCACCGAAAGATATTCTGCCCGCGTTGAAACTTGTAAAGTGAAATCTCGTATTTCTCTTTCAATCAATCCATATAAAGCTATGTTCAATTCTTTTGTATCGGGTGTCCAGTAGAATCCCCCAGCTTGAAAATCCCGATGTTGGAATAAGGACCCAATATGCAGTTGTGGACCCTTGAATGTGCTTTGCAACGAAAATATCTTTTGGTCTAAGATCACAGATGGGTATGAATTATTATTTTCTGATTCAGTATGCTCATAGATTATGTACTGCTGATCGATATCTAATGTCTGAAAACCCATAAACGAAATATCTTTATGGAAATCAAGCTTTTGAGTTCTTTTTTTCAAATCAATATCAACCCCATCAATATGTCCTTCAGGACTACCAGGGATACCGTAATTCATATAAAGGTCTGTATAAGAAAAAGTTGAACGATTATCTTCACCAAAATAAGTATAACTACCCATCACTTCATTATTTGACAGGGCAGTGTTTACTAAAGTTCCAATTGGAAATGTTTGATCACCTGTACTGCGGTGTAAGAGTGAAAATCTCAGTTGGTGTAGATGATTAAGAGGCAGATAACAAACAACATTTCCGAAAAAACTAGAATTGGATGATTCTGTCCCTAGGATGGTCCGTAAACTCGTTTTGTTAAATCTTGCATCTGATTCAACTTGCCTGGACACATTAATAACACCCCCAATTGTATTAGAACCGTAAAGTAATGTCTCTGGCCCGCGAATGATCCTTACTTTACTATAAGCAGCCATATCCATACTGACGGTATGGTCAATTGATGTATTGGAAAGGTCACCAGTCGTTATACCATCTTCTGTTAGCAAAAATCTATCACCTGAATATCCTCTTAAAACCGGCTGTATGGTCCCCTGTCCCATGGATCGAATAGCTAAACCCGTTTCTTTTTCCATGGTCGAGGCCAGAGATGACTTTAGATTTATATGATACTGATCCCCTATAAGAGAAATATTTGATGAAAAACTTTTAGGTTGAAGTTCATGATGAGCATCAACAACTATCTCTTTAACTTTTATAGTATCTATTAACATAGATATTGTGCCCAAGTCATACACATTCTCACCTAATACTAAAGATCTATTTATATCCTTAAATCCAATCATAGAGATAGTTATGGATATATCTCCATTGGGCAAATTATTTAAAATAAAACTACCGTCAACCTGAGAAACTGTACCAATAACAAGCGCTTCTGAATAGATATTAACACCATGGATAGGTGTTTGATCTTCATCATTAACAACCACTCCTATAAGAGATGCTTCCTGAGATAATAATAGCCCAAAAAATAACACAAATATGAATGATTTATAGATTAGATTGCCTTAGAGTTTTTAACAACCTTCATTATATTCTGGTCACTGATAAGTTTAGAATTTAATAGTATTTTAAATTAAGGGTGGGTGTTAACATACCATATCGTAATCTTAAGACCACGATATTTCTAGGAGGCAGTGATAAGCACCCACCCATATTTTTAAAAAGCCCACTAAGGCCGTAATGGCCCTAATTAACTGTTACAGGCACGTTGTTAGTCGAAGTATAGTCAGCGTGTCCTTCATGCATAAGCTGAAGTTGAAAACTAGTTGAACCAGAGCTGATTCCAATGATATGGATAGCCATTCCATGCTCTTCATCATGGTCATGATCACCCTCTTCTTCATGGTCTTCCGCTTCTACAACTGCAATACTTGAGTTGAAACCAGAGACCTCTATTTCATCTTCATGATCTTCCTCTTCCTCTCCTTCTTCATGTTCGATTTCATCTCCATCATGATCAAGAAAATGAACTAAAAGTTCAAGAGTATCGCCGACAGCTAATGTAACTGCACCATTCATAGCACCCTCAAATTCTCGGTAAAACTCTGTTCCGCTCTCATCTTCAAGAACAAAACCTTCTGCATCAGTATGTACCTCATCATGGTCATCATGATCATCATCTTCACAACCTGCTGTGAATAATAACATACTTGTTAATAATAAAATAACGTGCGGTTTTATATCCCGCAAAAATAAAAATTGCATAAAACGGTCCTTTAAAAAAGTATTTTAATAATGTCACACTGCCAAGGTGGCAGTGTGATTTAAATGGTAGTTTTTATTAAAGGAGATTTGGGGGAGGACGGCTGTATAAGCTAAAATGGATCAAAGTATTTATAATACTTTCATTTAATCCATAGTATGAAATTAAATAATGATCGTATGTCAAACTCCCATAACTTGGACCAATCAGTTTGCTATTTTTAGTCAGACATTTTTCACATTGATGAAATGGATAGTGATGATCTTCATTATCACAACCTATCTCACATATGCTATAACCTTCTACAGGAGTATGGTTATGCAGTTCAACATGTAGACCCCTTGTAAAAACAAGAATCGATAATCCAATTGAAAATAGAGTTTTTAACATAAAATTAGACTCGAATTTCTAATATTTTTTATTTTTTATACAAGGTTTTTACCATATTATTTCACTATCTGTACTGGCTACCATTTGAAATAGTTATGCTCCCAGCCGTACTTGCATAGATCCAGTATCCATGGCCGGGAGTTAATTGATATGCATTTATGTATGTTTGATTGAAACCATAACAGGTGCCCGGAACAATAATATTTTCTGGATCGAAAATTCCAGAGAGATCAACCTCAGAACTGATCCCGCTCATTAGATTCCATCCTGTATTCAATTGTAGAGTCAGCTGATTTACTGTTGTTCCAGATAACTGAGTTGTTCCCTCATTTTCAAAGTGAAGCCAGTAACCACTACCCATCTGGAAATCTTCTTCTTGAATATATTGTTCACCATTATAGGAATAGAGAGTTCCTGCAGTTGACTCAGGAAAGAGCGACTGGTAGTTGGTATCTTCAATCTCAAGAGGTGACCCAACAAGATTCCATTCGGAAAAGTATTCAACAGAAGCCAACAATTCAAATTTTATCCTTTCAATATTAAAGCCGGCTTGGACAATCTGAATCTTTAAGAATTGTTCTCCATTTGAAACATCAACATCTGGAATCAAAACATTCTGCCAATTATACCATCCTCCAGTACTAGGAACATCTATAACAGAAAGATTTGTTCCATTCAGTTGTACAAAAAACAGTCCTCCGGATGATGGTGCAGCGATCTTTATTTTTAAATCATATGTACCTGGGATAACATTTTGTATAGTATATCCCAACCACTCTCCTACATCTGTCCATCCTACAGTATAAGGTAATCCCTCACTGCCATTGGCTTCTATATCAACCCCATCATTCCTAAATGACCATCCTTCATTGTAGTTGCCATCTCCATCATTTAAATAATCACTATCTGTATATGATAGACCCCATGCACCAATATCATACTCCGCTGCCGGAATGGTTCCGGGAATACTATGGTCAGAATAAGGTTTAGAAATTTCACCATATTCAGGATCGGTCAGAGAAGCAATAACCCCTGGTAAAGAAATACAGTTCTCAAGCTTTAAACTATTAGCCAAACTAATAAGTGCAGCCTCTGCGTAAACAGAGGAGGGTTGAGAACCGCTGCCACTCCAATAGTTTATTAGAGTCTGATATTGTGGTGTGACAATAGCAGAAAAAGGACTTGTTATTTTTTCTACTTTCTTATGTGTCCAAAAATTCCATCCGATATTATTTTCTTCCAATAGGCTGAAAACCTCATAATACCACTGATTAGAATTTTCACCAGACTCGCCCATCCAAAGGGGGATATTATGTTGACCACTCATACTAATGTAAGACTGAATGGTCGAGAGAGAGGTCTCTCCCCAATATTTATGAAAAGAGTAAGACATATTATCATCCCAAGGTGGCGTAAGACCCGAGAAATCTGTGCCATACCAGTTGCCTTCAATATAGACAATATGATTACTGTCCACCTCTCTAATTGCATCAGTTATATCTATATACAACTGCCTGAACTCTTCTAGACTCACACCACTTGGTAGCACAGGTTCATTGATCAGGTCGTATCCACCAATTAGTGTATTATCAGAATAGTATTCTGCTATTTCACGCCATATCTGGATTGTTAATTCTTTATTTTCTTCTTCAAGCCATAATCGGGCAGTCCCATCACTATCACTGATAGGGCCTCCATTTTGACCCCCTGGAGCACAGTGCATATCAAGAATGATATACATATTATATGGTTCACACCAGGTTATCAATTCATCAATGATATCATAGCCAATAGGTGTCTCTGAACCCGATTCGTTGTAAAACTGTTTATAATGAAAAGGTATTCTTATATGATTAAACCCCCACTCTGCTATCTGATCTATATCAACCTGAGCAACATAGCTCTCTCTATATAGAGCCCAAAATGATTCTGCTATTTCAGCGCCGATTAATGATTCTACATGCTCCTCAATCTCTGTTGGAGATTCAAATCCCTCTATCCAAGCTTTGTTATGCAACATATATCCTTCTGGAACTAGCCATCCTCCCAAACCAAAACCTCTAAGCAATATAGACTCACCATCTCCTTCAACGATCTGCCCATCTTCTACATGCAGAAAACCCTGTGCAAAGAGAATATGAAAAAGGAATGTTAGTCCAATAACTATTCGCATCTCAAAATCTCCACATAATTAATTAATGTAATTATAAAATGAGTCTTTAAACAAATTAGTTAACCCATTTCTCATGTTTGACCCAATCAATCTCCATTTCCCATTTTCCATCCATACGTTCATTGCTAATTTTAGCATAATTTAGAATAGCAAACATCGGTTCAAGTAATTTTTCAACAATCCCAACGTTACGCCCAACTTCGATACCATTAAGTCTAAAAACTAAGTCACTATCTAACCATTCAACAGAATACTCATTATACTCAGTTAGGTTTGATGATGAATTTACTTGATTGGTCCACCAATCTCCTCCATCATCGCAATTACCTAATGGCAAGATACTGCGACCAACGTAGCCTGATTGACCCCCGTGCTGACCATGATGCTCCATGATATCAATTTCACCAGATCCTGATAATGGCCAACAGACATTTTCATCCGGCTCTTGAACTGGGGGTTCGTTATTGCGCGCACCTAGAAGCCACCAAGCTGGGAACATGCCTACCTCACCTGCCTTATTTAATTTGATACGAGCAGTCCAGCGACCACCGGTAAACTCTTGAAGATTTTTAGATGTCAATCGAGCTGATACATAACGTGTCGCAGGATGATATTTTCCAAACTTTGAAACATTATCTAAACATTGCCTTTCATGGTCTAAACTAATAAGCCGTAACTTTAATGAACCGTTACTAACTTCACGAGTATTGAATTCACCATCCCGAACGTAACACTGATCTTCCTCATTCACCCATAGTAGTTGATCTTGCCAATTTTTTTCATTAAAAAAATCAAACTGATCTATAAAATCAGTAACCCATCCTTTTTTGATTATTTTTTTATCATTTTTTACACATGATAAAGGCCCTAAACCAATAATCAATATATAAATGATTATTATGAATATATTTTGCTTCATTAAGATAGCTTAGTAATTATTTTGTTCTTTTCTTTAAGGGTTTTTATAAGTTTTACTACTCTTACAAATACCACCAATCCAAAAACAAATCCAATTATTCCTAATGCTTCCATATTATTTCCTTTCTTTAATTAATAATTATTCTTTTACCGCTTCCATAAATCAAGAGGAAACGACCACAAATTAAACCTTGTCCCCTCAATCATTATAGATAGATTTATAAATAACAGGCATTTGACCTTTCCATTTTTCCCATAGATTTTGGTCTGTAATGAGTTTATTCATAAAAGCAGCAACATTAACTCTACTAACTTTACCATCATTAAAAATTGCACTGCTAACTGGAGAAGGATGTATTCTATACTCTGTTACTTCTTGTTCATCGACTAAACCGCTAGGACGAACTGCTACCCAATCAATAGTATTGTCATCTTGACCAATTTTAGTACGCAAAAAATCAGCCGCTTCTTCATTATCAATGTGTGGTGGTAATAAAATACGGAGAAGCCAGATTACACATCTTTCGGCAAATGAAATTTTTTCAGTTAAATCACGGTTTCTATTTGCTACAGTGTTCATTAGTATATATTTAACTGTAGTTTCAGGCTCTCCTACCTTTATTGCAGTGCATAATCTTTTGGTTGCATCCGTTACAAGCCTATGAGGTTTCCCAAATATACCTTTAAAACTCAGGTTGTGGCCAAGGCATGATACTATTGCGTTACACCCTTTTACATGTTTATTTAATTCGGGTATGCTAAGATCTAATATGCTTGCCTGAATAATAGATATATTTGTATGGTTTTTGATGGATTCTGGAATATTATTCTTTGAGCGCACAATTATTTTAACAACCTGTCCACAATCAAGTAGTTGCTTAACAAGTAATCGACCCGTTGTTCCACTTGCCCCAACAACAAGAACCGTTATTTTATCATTTACTTTCATTTTCTCCTTTTGTTAAAAACAATTAATAATTATTTTTTACTTTAGCATAAACTAATGCACAATAGCAATCGCTCAATTCGATAAATCTATCTATATCTCGGTTTATATAGGCAGATTGTTCCTCGTATTTATTATACGTTTGAATATATCCATTTTTATTTGAGAAGTGCCATCTTGCGTACAGCTATAAAGGTGTCCGCTTTAATCTGATAAATATACAATCCTGCAGTTACCGGTTTTCCTAAATTATCCGTTCCACCCCATGTGACAGATTTATATCCAGGATCTTCATATCTATTAACCAAGGTTTTGACGGTTTGACCTAAAAGGTCATATATTATTATTGATACATTGGAATGCTCAGGCAGCTCGTAGCTTATTGTTGTTTTTGGATTAAAAGGATTTGGATAGTTCTGAGATACAGAATAAAGCAATGGAATTTCTGTAACCTTTTTCAAGGTAAATCCAGATACATCTTCAGAAACAATAATTTCTCCACAATCTGATATTCTGTTTTCTTGAATTCCAGTCAAAATCCAGTTAGAATTATCTTTAATATCATAGTGAATCACTAGCAGGGGAGAGCTATTCATTATTTCAATTATACCTGAATTCTCAGCTACTCTCATATTGTTTGAAAATCGCACATCAAATGCACCTTCCGGCGGCTTTGGTGGCAACTGATAGTTGAGAACTTCTTCTTCCGGTATGGATACACCGAAGTAAAGATTCCTTCCGTTGATACTGAGTATGTTTGCTCTTTCTGTATGATCTGTAATTGTAGATAATGTTCTTGTAGAATTAGTGTTTGAGATGGTGATAGCACCATCTGCGTTTGCATATATCCAATATGCCTCTCCAGGTTCAATCATCTCAGCATTAATGTATGCTTCCTGAAATTCATAGATTGTCCCTTCCACAACAATATTTTCTAAATCGATTATCCCGCCAATGGAAATCTCATCTGAAATACCTGAAATTAGATTCCATCCCTCTTTAAGCTCTATGGTCAATTCAGCAATAGATTCCCCCTGAATGGCAGAACTCCCTTCAGCATAAAAATTTAACCAATATCCTGTCCCCGGAACCAGAATATCCTCATTCAAATATGTCTCGTTATAACTATATAGTGAACCAGTTACAGACTCAGGGAAGACCTCATTATAGTTCATATTCTGAGTTATGAGAGGAGCCCCTATCATATTCCATCCAGATGTGTGTGTTAGCGTAATCATAGGTGCTATCGACTGCTCATAGACTCTCACGTAATCAACCTCTAATCGCACTGGAAATATGCTGTCATCAATTCCCTGCTGACCACCCCAGGTACCACCTATTGCTATATTTAACAGCAGGTGAAATCTCTGATCAAAAGGCCAAGTTGCGTAATCTCCCGCTTGGTCATTAGCATAAGTAAAATAATGTATACCATCCACATACCACTTAAGATAATCTTCATCCCATTCCAAAGTGTAATCATGAAAATCTGAGGTCGCGCCATCTGTATATATGGATGAACTTGGAGGAGGGATACCATTCCACCAATTATAATCTTCTGTATGAGCTGTTCCATGAATCACATTAGGATCAAAACCAACATGTTCCATGATATCAATTTCGCCACTGTAGGGCCATCCACCATATACCCAATCTGTTGGTAACATCCATATTGCAGGCCATGTGCCTATACCACTGGGCAATTTGGCTCTTACTTCTACCCGTCCGTATGTCCAATCACCTTGGTCCCTCGTAACCATACGTGCGGAAGTATAATTTGCTCCACCATAATTCTGTTGGAGAGCCTGTATAACTAATTTTCCATCCTCAATAAAGGAATTACTAGAGTTACTTGTGTAGTACTGAGCTTCTCCATTTCCCCAGCCCCAGTCGCCAGTACCTATATCATAGCTCCACTTGCTTTCATCGATCTCTGTTCCACTGAACTCATCGGACCACACCAATAACCAATTAGTTTCAGGAAGATCATCATCAATAATTTCGAGATTAAGGTTATCGAAAATAACATCGGAAACAACACCGCCAGATTTGATCAAAAAATAATAAATCCCCGTTTCTTGGACCGTAAAAAAACCTGGAGGAGAACCAGGGCTATATGAGTTTGAACCACAGGAGTTGGAAAATTCTGTATCCCAGTTCCAAGGGGCACCCGCACCGCAGTGCCAAAAATGCTGTTCCACGATTATATTATTTGTCCCTATATCCACTCCATCCTGAGGTTCATATTCAAGAATAGAAATTTCTACCCAGTTTTGATTGCAGCCAATTCCCTTGAACAGACCTGATACCTCATACAAGATGTTCTCTTCCAGATTGATTGGTTGATACACACCACCATTACCCCAGTTCGAAGCGTGTATTCTCAATGCCTCGCCACTCCCTCCTGCTGGTCCATTATCTGTGTAATTAAGGTTAATTTCAATATCACCACCCACAATCCATGTTGTCCAGGCAGAGTCTTCGCCATCAAAGTTCCCGTTTTCAAATGCATTTAAGTATTGAAATGATGAAATGATTAACGTAATTATGGTTTTTTTCATATAGATGATCTGAATCCTTGTTTTATAATAAGTTTGATAAATAATTATTGTGAAGTAGTAGTTAATGAAAATATTTGCTCAGCAATTATTCACATACTGAACACCTACTAAAACAAATAGCCGGAAGAATCATATCTGCTTCTCCCACAGAAATTGATCTGTTATTATGTTGATCTGCACCACAATTATCTGGCACAGATTCCCATCCCCCTGACCAACTACTCGGATAATACCCATTTCTATATTTATATGTATAATTTGAATTTGGCGGTAAGTTCAAAGTAATCTCCCATATTGTTGTATCCTCTACAGATTCCATCTGAAGTCCCCCAGGCTGGCCTGAGCTTATATTTCCACCTGAAAGCCAGATACCTGTTCCGCTTGTGCTCTGGTGTTTCATATCTACTTGAAAAGTTACATTCACATTTTTTAGAGATTCACTTTTTTTAAAAACTCTGACATAATCTACTTCCATTTCCATTGGGAATGCATTGGGGTCAATACCCTGAATTCCACCCCAATCTCCTCCAATGGCAAGATTAAGGATAATATAGTGGGATTTATTAAAGGGCCATTTATTTTCATCGCCACCGCCGTCATTATAAATAAAGAAAAATGGCTCACTATCAATTAAGTATCTAATATAAGTACTGTCCCACTCTAAAGAATATAAATGAAAGGAATCTGTAGCTGTTGGCACTGATATATGACCCGACTTTTGAGTGTTTAACATATGATTATAATCTGTAGTGTGTATTGAGCCATGAATATTTCCATCGTCAAACCCAACGTGCTCCATGATATCAATTTCTCCACAATGTGGCCATCCAACAGAACTGATATTTTCACCTAGCATCCAAATAGCAGGCCAAGAACCGTTCCCTTTAGGTAGTTTTGCACGGATATCAAACCTACCATATGTCCAGTTTGCCTTCCCCGATGTGTTTACTCTTCCAGATGTGAAATCAGTATTGTAGTCGGTCCCGGTATAATCTGTACCTGCATAGCCTGGCTCAATTAAACCGCGGATGACCAGTTTTCCATTTCGAACAAAAAGGTTTGTATCCCGAGCAGTATAGGCCTGACTTTCGTTATTCACCCATCCAGGACGCCAGAGTAACTTATTCCATTTTTGAAGATCAATGACATCGCTGTCAAATTCATCAGACCAAACGAGTGACCATTGGCCTGAATTCATAGCTTCTGAGCTATCTTTTGGTTCTTCTACTTCTTGATCACAAGCAAAAATAGAAAAAATAACTATAGGGATGAAGATATAGTTTTTGAGGTTGAGCATATTTATTTGATCAAAATCATCTTTTTCATGGATTTAAACGAATTTGCCTCAAAGGTATATATATATACGCCACTAGGAACAGGGAGGCCTTTATGATTCATCCCGTCCCAGGTAACAGTATATACCCCCGTTTGGATATAGCTGTCAACTAGGTCAATAATTTTTTGTCCACTAAGATTGTAAATGCTTATGGCAATAGCGCTGTTTTCCGGTACAATATAATTTATGGAAGTTATGGGGTTAAAAGGATTTGGAAAGTTCTGTGAGATGGAAAATGATGTTGGTATGAGAGAGACTCTACTCAAGGTAAAATTATCTACAGAACCATTCAAAATTAATTGACCAGAATCCTCTAACTCATATTCTTCATTTTCACTTGAAATCAACAGCCAACTTTTATCATCATCTTCATTAATATTGATGGAATATGATATAAAAAGCTCTTGTGTGTTATTCATAACTTCTATGTTACCGAATGTTTCCACCAATTTTGTGTCACCTGAAAACCGTGCATCAAATGCCCCAAGTGGAGGTTTAGGCGGGAGTTTATAGCTGTTCCTCTCTTCTTCAGGAATGGATACACCAAAATAGAGTTCGCTATTATTGAAACTGATTTTATTTGCTATTTCTGTACGATCTGTAAATGTAGATATTGGTTTTGCAGTGAGGTTACTTAAAATTATGATGTTCCCATCTGCACTTGCATAAATCCAGTACCCATTGCCAGGAATTAATTGATCTGCATTGATATACGTTTCATTGAAACCATAACAGGTGCCCGGAACAATTATATTTCCAGGGTCAGAAATATTACCAACATTTGTTATTGCACTATTCCCACTGATCAAGTTCCATCCTTCTGTAAGGCTTACCATAAAACTTGTGAGGGGAGAACCGGTTAATGATGCAGTATCAGCTTCTTGAAAATTAAGCCAATAACCTGTTCCAGGCTCAAGCTCCATTTCCGATGTATAGAATCCATTAAATCCGTATAAAGTCCCCGCAACAGCATTAGGAAATAGCACCTCATAGTTACTGTTCTCAACCTCTAATGGTAACCCTATTATATTCCATCCGGTCGATAGATTCATATTTATTGATCCTTCATTAAAGCCCGTATCATCTGGTGTGGTTAGGCACAATATCATGTAACCATTATGAAAAACAACATTTTCATGGATAAAGTCAACATTGTTTCCATCAAATGTGTGAGTGGCCTTTCCCCATCTGCCTGTATCCCAATAGTCAAATTGATCTTCCCATAATTGGATGAAATTATTATCTGTACCTGTATTCCCAGTCCCGGGCACATAGGCACAATACTTGACCCAATCATAAAATGCATATACAGGTAGAATATCTGGGTTAAATGGCCCCACCCATTCTTCATAAATCGGTTGCCACATATTCATCATGATCTTCTGGTAATGATAAAGAGAATCTGCGTAAAAATTGTCAACCCACCTAATCACCTGTTCATCAGCAAAAAAAGCGACATAGTCCGGAGTCCACTCAATAGCATATGTGTGAAAATCTTCATGGGGGTTAAAATCAAGATTGACCAGATCAGGTAAGTCCCATCCATTCTGGATAATCAAGTTTGTTTGTGTTTTTTCATTATAGTTACCCAGCCACTCTAGGTCAATTTCATTCCAATGCTCTGAACCTGTAAGACCTTCTTCCCAATAATCACGGTAGGTGAAAAATGAACTGACCACACCGCTTCCTATCGCTGACTTCATTCTAACTTCAAAACGTCCGTAACGAAAACTTTCAAAAGTCCGCAACTCTCCACCACGATAGGGCTTAGCTAAAACCACACTTGAAATAAAAATAAATAATAAAAGCCTTTTCATCATCATCTAAAATTCCTTTTTTGACCATAATCCAATCTATTATCACTGGTATATACCGGAAAAGGGGGAACAACCTTTGGAAATGGAACTCCATGCTGAAAAACTGTCATATCTATATTTGTTAATTCAATAGATTCAAATAAATCTGTGTCAATTTTTATCTGGTCAGAATATATATTTTGGAGAGAATCAACTATAGAGTTTAAAGCTTTAGCAATGCTCTCTGCATCGCTGTTTAGCATATTTTGTTCTTCTAGTAAATTATTACGGTAAGAGTGTGCAGTATAAGCGTCATACCATAATTCTTTATTGAGTGTTACAGTATATGACTTATCATATCCTTTACTATAACAATATTTAGTAATCTCAATGTTCTGAATCAAATCTGCAATAGCATATTTTAGCTGTTCTTGAAATTGACTATGGCTGATTTTCTTTTTTCTAAATACAAGCGGATGTTGACTTAGTTTTTGGTGAAAAACTTTAATAGTCCATGGGACATTATCTACATGGAAGAGTATATCATCTTCTGTAAAGTTATCTTTTGGTATCTTTTTAAGGCTGTCTAGAAGGAGATCATACTCAGGCTCAACCCACAAAGATAAATTTAATTGTGCCTGTTTTATTGAGTCGGATTTTAAATAAATATTCATGACTCTTTCTGCGTATGTAGGATAAACACTTGGGTTTAATTCTAAATGTTTTCCTTTCATGATATATTTCACCCAATTTTTATATTTTTGTTCTGCATGATTTTCCTGTAATCTTTCACGTACATCGTTCACTCTCAGTGATATCTCTGAATCAGTGACAGCGGGCCTATCTGTCCAACCATTTACCTGAATCAATAGGTGTGTATTGTTCTCAGTGGTTAAAGGACCTATGATTGATCCTTTTTTGATATTTGGATTAAATATGGCTCTATGTAATTCCGCACCTTCTCTATCAAACCAATTTATTTGTCTTTTTGGTGATCGCGAATCATCCCAGATCATAGCATAAGCTGAATCTAGTGGAAGACCTCCTTCAGACAAATCTTTTATCTGTGCTGCAATATTTAGATCCGGTAAATGTAAATAGGTCACATCTACAGTTCTGCCGGCTAATTTATATGAAGATGAAATTACCGATGAATCCAATTCAACCTGTTTATAAAATTCCTCATAATAGTGCATTTGTCTCATGGTTTGCTCGGTTCGCCCGGTAATAAATGTATGAAATCGGATATTATCTAATAAATCAATTTTGTTTTTTTCAGCTTCAAATGAAAATAACTTTTCTGCGATAAGGGAATTTAGTATGATTTTTTTATGGATATAATTTGACTCTCTGCAATATAGAGGTCTAAGGGTATATTCTGACCGGTGGATCATATTTTGTTTGGTAATGATTCTCTCACCAACTTTGGCTATTATATCATATGGTATACTGGATTTTTCAACTGTACAGCTGACCATACTCAATGCCAAAAAAATAATCTTAAATAAAAATATTCGTAGTATAATCAATTTTTAAATTATTCAACTAATCACTTGATGTAAAGCAGTTTTGTGTTCGTGGAGCTAAAGGCTGAAGTGATCGAAAGAAAATAAACACCACTGGAAATATAATGCTCAGGCTTCCAGCGGAAGATATGTTCACCGTCACCCTGTTGCGTATATAATTTTTGGAATACTTCTGTCCCATCAATAGAAATTATCTCTAATCTAATATCACCAGAAATTGATATTGCATAGTGTACATTTATTGCAGAGTTAAAGGGATTAGGATACGCTGAGCTAATGAGTAATTTTTCAGGTATTTGATATAAATCATCAATAGCAGAGAGCGGAAAAATAGAATTCTGTTCAACAACAAGACCATTAACGAACGGTCCAGCTGTTACATAGCCGATACCATAGGCTCTGCTTGAAAAGTATAAATCAAGCTGATGATCAACAACTTCTATGTCATTTATAATAACGTCATAGGCATAATTCATCCCCACACTAGAAAACACATCTAAATTTTCAATTACCAAACTATCTTCTAACACCAGGTCATAGGTCCTCGCGTCAGAAGTTGAATAATAATTTTCAGATAATTTTAAACTAACGGTATAGGTCCCATTAGGGACTCTTACCTTATATCCTGCTGTTCTGTTTAAGCAGGTCTGATAAATAATATCATCATCTGTATTATCTATTGGCTCGGAAACACTTACAAAATTTCCATCGGTAAACCCATACTCAACATCCGGACCCCATTCCTGGTCAGGTAGATAATCACCATATCCCGAGCCACCATTGTTGATTTTTAAAGGAAATATAACTGGTGATGGCAAATCAATTTCTAGAGCTTGGACCCCTAGAGTATTGGGGGTTGGGTTATCATCAGAGATCTGTAAGACTACTAAGTTTGTACCTTCTGTGATACTATCGCTATCGGTATAAACATAAACAGTTCGCTGGTCCGGATCAAGCTGAACTGAGTCAATTCCGATGCCAGTAATAAAAATATTTTCAGTAGTAACACTCGAAGAGTTTATTTCTTCACTGAACCTGCACTTGATCATAGAACCAATCTGCCGGGCCCATAATAATACAGGAGGATTTTCATCAACATATCCAAGGTTAACATCATCGGTCATACATAAAACAAGCATACCACTATCAAATTCAATATTATCATCAATAAGTATAGACTGATTACCTCCCCATGTATGGTCATCGCTTTTTTCCCAACGGGTTGCATCAAACTCCGAAAAATTATCTTCCCACTCAAAAGTAAAATTATTATCAGTGCCGTAGTTGCCAATTCCTGGTGTGTAGGAGCCATACTTTACCCAGTCATAGTAGCTAAACCTTGGTAAAATCCGATCATCAAATGTTCCCACCCAGTCCGAGTAAACAGGCTGCCAAATATTCATCATTATTTTTTGCGCTGAATCCATTTCAGCTATATGAGTTCCGGTTTGGCGAAAAATTTCTTCTCCATCGATAAACCATGCTACATATTCCGGAGTCCACTCAAATCCATAGTCATGAAAATCAGTGTGCGGATTAAAAGCAACATAATGCTGACGGATATGACTTGCTTGCCCTGTTGTAATTATATTTAAATCAATGGTGTGATCAAAAAGACCCAACCATTCAATATCAATCTCGCCCCAGGGGTCTGCAGGATCATCAAACGTAAAAAATGATGAGACTATACCGTCTCCTTGAGCAGGTTTAGCTCGGGTCTCAAAACGACCATAAGTGTAACTATCTAAAGTACGATATTCTGCGCCACGGGTCTGGCCAAATAAAATTGGAGCTTGAAAAATGAAAATAAGTATTATTAATAAAAATATATTTCTATTAATCGGTAGGTTGGAAAAACCGTGCTTATTTGTGTTTACCCAACTACACGATACTGGATACATAAAAAACTAAAAATTCAAACCTATTGTCGTAGCATGTACGTTGCCCAAAATACCCATCGTCTTGTAAGCATAGTCCACTGTGAGCTTTCTATTGTTTAAAAAATTCCACTCAATTCCTAATCCTCCTGTAGGCCCAAATTGAGGGCTATCCATATACAAAGCTTTCTGACCAGCTCGAAAAATAATTGCACCATTACCAGGGAAACGTATTTTGTAGGCAAAACCAACGTTAATCGATTCAGAATTATTATTTGGGTGATTAGCATCAATTGCCAATGTCAATGTTGAGAAATTTGTAACTATAGGTTTAACAGCAATACCAATTCTGAATAACAGCGGTAGCTCCCACTCCTGTGTTCTAAACTGTCCAGCTACATCTCCATAGTTTCCCTCTTCATATTCAGATATATCAATAGGCTGATACAGATCTAGTCCGTCATATTTCATACGTGTGCCGTAGTTTGAAATACTCATCCCTATTACCATTCCATCTTTTCTTTCTTTCGTCACGCTGAAAAAATGTGTGTTCACCAACACCCCAAGATCAAGAGCAAATGCTTTTGCTGATGCGTGCCATATATTGGATTGGATCATTTTCATATTCGCTCCAAACGCAAACCAAGATACTATTCTACGACTGTATGAAAAAGAAAAAACCATATCATTAGCTGTGAATTTTTCCCCCGTTCCATCCTGATAATCCAGTGTGGTAACATCCATATCTCCATACCCTACCTGAGTTAACCCAAGACCGAATGTACCTATTCTTGGTACTGCTACTGCGCCAGCTACAAAGATGGTATTTATATCTACCACCCATGGCTGAATCATAAATTGAAAACCAACTCCTTTTAAAGAAGATAGTCCAGCCGGATTCCAATATATTGCCGACATATCATTGGCAACTGCAACGTAAGCCTCTCCCATGCTACCTGAAGCACTGCCAACACCAATTTCAAGAAAATTTGCTGAGGTTGAACCATAGCGGTGTATCTCATCAGAAAAACAGGGTTGATAGAGGGACGCTAAAATGATTAAAATATTAAAGAATTTCATTTTATCAAAGCAAACTTTCCGAGCTTTTCATCTCCTGTTACATTTGATTTAACATGATAAATGTACATCCCAGCTGCAACTTCTAATCCTTCCCGGGTAAGCAGGTCCCAATGAACAATTCCATTTTCTGCATTGTTATTCACTTCAATAACATCTACAAGTACACCACTGACTGTAAAAATGTGAATAGTACATTCTGCAGGGATGTGGGTAAACATCAGCTTGCGGCGCTGATTTAAAAATTGATTTGAAACAGCCTCTTCCATCATATTTGTCATAACATATGGATTGGGTACTACTTTAATATTTTTCATGACTGAGTCAACGGCAGAGCTATCCAGATCATCATCTGATGAAATCGAAAATCTTATTGTATCTGATTCATAAAATGGACGTTTCCAGTCTGCCTGATAAACATCACCACTGTTTGGATATGTTGATTCAGTTGCCAGTTGAAAATCAATTATAAATGCAGTGGCACGCCACCGGCTTCCAGCCGGAGCCCCTACTAATATTCTGTCTTCAAAAAGATCTAAGGTGTCATTAGCATTCACATCATGGACTATAACATCCATTAGTTCATATTGACCTGTAGATGTATCAATAAAGGAAGTGTTTTGTATGAAAAAATTTATTGCAGGTTCTGTTAATTTATTAGAAGAACTGATCGATACTCCATTTTCATCTCTCACAGTTCCGGTTCTAGCTATACCAACGTATGCAGAATCATCATCTGTGAAAACAATATTATATTTCCAGGGCATCTTGGGTCCTTCTGCAGTAGATGGTGTTACACGCATGATTCCATTACCGGTGATCCAGCCTGACCCCTGATAACTGTATTCTGGAGTTTCCACACCCGGATCTACTTCAACCTGCATTCCATCAAAAATATCTGTGAAAATTGTACCACCTGCGTTCAGCGTCCAATAATCGAGGGTATCCCTGTAGATAAGGTTGGTGCCAACATATTTAGATGGATTTTCATTATAAATAAGGATTGTGCTGTCTGTATCATCATATATAAAAATCTCATTAGTGATATATTCAAACCCATGCTCATAGTTACTTACCGTCGCAATAGTATCGACGCCAAATGTGAGAAAATATTCATGGTCTGCCTTCAGACTATTCCTCGCAAGAATTATGGGAGTAACATTACCTGAGCCCAATAGCTCTTTCTGCTCTACCTCAATCTCTGGGGGTATATAACCGGCAGCCAGCTGATGAGGGACAACAATGGCTACGTTTTTTCCAATGGAACGTACCTCTTCTGCTTCATTCAGCTCTATAACCACATTATTTTCAGAAGGTGAGATACCAGGTCCAATATTCGGGGCACCATAGTCATATGCCACCACAGCATAATAATAGGTTCTCCCATTCTGGACAGTATTATCCACAAAAATATGGGTAATCCCAGTATTATACCCGAGATTGTAGCCGGCACCGTTCACGAGTCCGAAATCTGTAAACCCCTGACACTGGTGAACCGCCCCAGTGGTTTGATTAGGGTTATGAGGCTCACTATCCTTTAGATCACACTGGTAAATCGGCTGTTTAAACATGGGTGTACCATAACCATCTGTAATGATTTCAGGGTCAGACATATATTTATCTGTCGATCTATAAATCTTATATCCTTCAAAGTCATTTATATTACCAACAAACGGGTCGCGTGTCTTTGTATCAGCTACATCATCCCAAGTCAGAATTACTTTTCCATCATCGGCAGTTGCGGTCAAAGTAGGCATCTTTGGTGGCTGGGCAAAACGGTAATCTTTCTCATAAATAACCTGTACTATCCTCTTTAGCTCGTAGAGTGCAGGAGCACTATAATCAGGAGCCACCAATCCCTCAATTGGATCATAGGAATGTAGCTCTGACATAGAGATACGTTCTACACGTCCCTGAAAAAGTGGAAATGGGCCGGAAGCAAAGACCTCCACCAGATTGGATATATTTGAGGTATATTCTTCTAGTGTATCTGCAGAGACCAACCCCCACATAGCCTGATCATTTTTAAACCAGGTAGTTTCATTGCTCGGGGCATGACTTGGAATTGGAAACATACGGAAAGACGTTAATCCTACCATATCCGACTCAGAAACATCTGTCGTGTTAAAGTTAGGCTCGCAGCCCACACCTTCCTGAAAATCGGGTCTGTGATTACATTCAGAGCCATCAATATCAGGGCCATTATAATTGATCTCACCGGGTCCTACGCCATCAATACCAATATCATCTCCATAATATTCAGAAGCTTGATACACACCATCTCCATTTAAATCTTCTCCATCTTCCCAGTCTTGGTCTTCATCAGCATCCCAATGGTCTTTTAGATCTTCAACAGAGAGTTTGTAAAAATCAAGAAATGAGTTTAAATCTGTGATCCCATCTGTAGGACCTATAATTCCGGTCGGCTCGTTATCTCGCTTTTCATCTGTCAAGCCATCATTGTCATTGTCAACATAGTCATACGCTAGACCGGGACTTTCTAGATATGCAAACCCCATCACCCCAGTCGGTAAACCACCTGCTCCAATACCATTGGTGTCCCAAGAATATGCCATATCCACTTGTTCATTAAAGTATCCCAGGTCGTCATCACCATCTCCACCAATAGAATTATCCAGCCAATAGCCAAAAGCAACATCTCTTAAATCGTAGTCAGAAATATTTGCAACAGAATACTCCCAGAATATTGCGTCTCTCGCCTGTGGGTTGTTCCATTGAAATCCCCTTACAGATACTCTCAATCCAAGACCTCCCCAGGGGGCACCAGATTGGATGGTAACATCAGGCCTTAAATCGCCAATATAATGACCGGGTCTTGGAAAATATTTTACCATATCCTCCGGCCCTAGATTTTCCTGATCTTGAGCATCATTTACTACATAGTAGGATTCCTGGTCTGCATAGATCACACCTCTTCCAAAGCGTCCATTCCACTCTCCTGGCCATTTAGTTTCATATCCTGTGGATGGCCAGCCGCCGGGAGGCCAAGAACTTTCTATATTGGATATTGCGGGGTACTCTCCTGTTTCATCAAAATATCCAAAAACAGGATAAAAACCCCACTCCACTGTTCCTGTAGGGTCCTTGTCCATTTCTTCCCGATAGCTGGTCTGTAAATAGTACAGCGTATGATGGTCAGTGGTATAAATATCTGCAAGGTCTGTCAGAGGGATTGTATCCAATGTGGTTGGATTTCCATCGTCCTCAATATAAACCTTTGCACCAATCAATAGTCCAATTCCATCTGTCATTTTTAATCCATTGGGATTGTTGGGCCATTTAGAGACATTTACCCTTGGCCAGTCGGAGAGCTCTGTTGTGTTACGAAAATAAATAAAAACACGGTTCCCTGTCATATAACCTTCCCTCTCCGCAGCAATGTCTCCGGCAGAATCCTCTGGGCCTTGATATGGCTTACCCTGCCCTATCAACAAACAAAAGGAAGTTAAAAATAGTACAACGGTAGTTTTAAAGGTTTGCTTAACCATTAAAAATTAATTCCAAGTGCAAGTTTTACTGCTCGTGGAGCGGAAAACATAGATGGGTTCTTTATCCTATCATTGAAATCATTAAAATCACTGCGATGACCAGCTAAATCTGTATCTCGTATTACTGCTGTGTATGCACGTCCGGTTTCACTGTTTACCCAATTCTCATTCAAGCGATCCAGAAGGTTATAAATTGTTAGATCAATTGTACCGTTGAAGCGTCCCAGCAATTTGATATTGTAATAAAGCGTAGCATCTACAGATGTTGTTGAAGGTTTGTAGGCATTATTTGGATAAAGGTTTATTCTGGAGAGTATACTTTCGCTCTGTGGAGAAAAAGTGTATGGAGAACCAGAGTTGTAGTAAGCGGTAACCGTTCCTCCGTAGTTTTTCTTAGAAAACATCACCGTACCATTGAGTGTGTGTCGCTGGTCCCAGCTCATGGGAATGAGACGGTTCACCGGGTCCATACTATTGCCGGCACGGCTAAAGGTCTGAGTGGGAGAATCAGCGTTTCCCCGTGTATATTGAAGGGTATAGTTCACGGTTCCTTTAATTGCTCCATACCCTAAATCGAGCTTAACCTCTAAGCCACGGGCATTGCCATAGTCCTTGTTGCTGTAAAGACCATACTCAATCTGGTTATAAGTGGATATGATTTTTGTACTGAGAAGATTGTATATGTCCCTGTAGAAAAGTGCCACATCCAAGCTGAAACCTCTGGCTAGCTCCTGCCATAATCCAAGCTCATAGGTAATTGTTTTTTCAGGCTTAAGGAGAACATTTCCCATAGTTGTCTCATAATCGTTGGGGCTAACTAAAAAACTGTGATTTTGGTACATCGCATAAAGAGGAGGCATTTGGAAAAAATGTCCATAGCTAAAGTGCAATACTGCCTGGTTCCCTAGCTGGTAAGCAAAGCCTATTCTTGGGCTTATCTGTTCAATAGTTGGGGCTTCAGGGTATGTGGATGTCATAGAATCTGGTAGAACAAGCTGATTAGCTGGATTCCGCCTATCTGAAGGATATCTACTGGCTGGATCAAAATAATCATATCTGACACCAAAGTTAATCACCATATCATCAAATTCCATTTTGTCCTGTATATAGGCGGCCATCTCTCTAGGGGTGACCTCATAAATATCTGCGTAAACGGTAGAGTCCCCAAATACTACTGGCTCATATGCAAGTGGATCTTCCACAAGCTGGCCATCATATTTATTTCGAATCTGCCTCCATGTATTATCCACATTGTGAGAAATACTTAACAATCCCATTTTAATGCTGTGATTATAGTTCGCCTGCCAGTTTAAATCAATCTTAACCGTTTCATCAATCATAGTACGCTCGGTATGATCTTTCTGTTGTCCACCGGTAAAAAACCCAGACCCATAATTATTTAAGTGAAAATCATGTATATAATTGCTATCAACTGGAGATTTATAAAGATAGACACCATAGTAATTTTCAACAGATGAGAGTTTCAATTCATAAAATAATTTAGGCGTGATCATATGATTGAGCTGCAGAGCTGTATAATGTGTTTTTTTAAAAGACCCTGCTCTACCATCCGGATTGTATTTAAAAGCATGATCATAGCCGAACCAACTGTCATCACTGTAGGAGTGTAGCGCTGAGATTCGAATTCCTTTAAATATATTAAAGCTTAGTTTTCCTAGTGCCGATAAATTTTTACTGGTGTTCATAGGAACATAACTGCTGTCGCCTGATTTTGTAGATAACCACTGTGTAGAATCATCAAGCCAGAATAAATTTATATCATCCACATTGAATATTCGGTAGCCATTCAAATGACCACGATTATCTTGTGTACGTACGTTGGTGAAAAAGGTGATCTTTTCCCCTAATAGAGGACCGCCCAAACTAAATTTTAAGTCCTGGCTTCTATTAAAGCTCTGACCAAGACCTATAAAAATATCTGTGTTGTTGGTAAAGTGAGAGGAGAGTGCTGAAGATACTGACCCTTCAAATGTTGACCCACCATCTTTGGTAATCACATTCACGACCCCGCTCATTGCACGTCCGTATTCTGCGTTGAATGTACCTGTGATCACCTCTAGGTCTTGTACTGCTTCTGGCTGAATATCGACGGTTGCATTTGAGCCTCCAAATGTTTCATCCACCTGAATTCCATCAACCATATAGGTTACTTCTGTGTTTCTACCGCCACGAAAATGACCATTCACTACACCGGCCTGCATATTTATCACCGACCCAACACTTTCTACCGCTAAGGCATTGATTTCATCACCAGATATATTTTTTATTGTCCCGGTTTGATCCTTCTTCTGAGCAAGTCGTGCTACCTCAACTGTAACCTCTTCACCCTCAATAACAGTTTTTTCCAATTCAATATCCAAAAAGGTAGAACGATTAGTGGATATTCTTACATCGTTTACCTTGACCGTTTTATAACCCATCATCATTATGGTGACAGTGTACTGATCAGGCGGTAAATTAATGATATGAAATTTTCCCTCCCCATCAGTAGCAGTACCATAAGGTGTGTTATCTAAAATAATGTTTGCTCCGGGTAGAGAACTTTTAGACTGCTTTTCTGATATAGATCCTGCTAATTTCCCTGTTGTCTGACCCAGTCCAAATGATGTCAGATTTATTAAAAAGTATATTACTATAAAAACTGAAAACTTATTCATTATTAATATTGATCTGTTAATCGGATAAACCAACCAATACTTTTTTCTGCTATATATTATATTTCTCTAGTTTCAAAAAAGAGGGAGACAATGCAAAAACTTAAAAGGGAGTAGATTTATATAATTTGAGCACTGCCTCCCTGAATTTGTATTTCTACTTGATGGAGATCATCTTTTTTACATCCCTGAAATCACCGGCGTTAATAGTGTAAATGTATAAACCACTTGAAACAGTTTCACCATTTATATTTGTTCCATCCCACTCTGTACGATGATATCCTGGTGAGTGAAAACCATAGACAAGATCTGTCACTTTCTGCCCCATCATGTTGTAAACACTTATAGTTACAAATGACTCTTCAGGTATCTCATAGTTAATAGATGTTACCGGGTTAAACGGATTGGGAAAGTTTTGTGATATCGCAAATTTCATTGGAACACTTGAGACCCTGCTCAAAGAAAAGCCACTGACATTCCCTTCTACAACAATCTGTCCAGAACCATTCAATTCATATTCTTTTCCATCATTTGAGGTGAGCACCCATCTCATCCTTTCTCCCGCATCAATATTCACTACAAAGGAAATGGCAAGATCATCAGTATTATTCATTACCTCAATAACACCTTCACCCTCAGCCACTTTCATATTATCAGCAAATCGCACATCAAAACTACCTGCTGGTGGTTTTGGTGGAAGCTGATAACTGAGCATCTCATCCTCAGGTATGGATACACCAAAGTAAAGAGCGCTGTTATTGAATATGAGCTTGTTGGCTTTTTCTGTACGGTCAGTAAATACCTGCGCTGTTCTCGCTGCGCCACCGCTTGTAATAATGATGTCTCCATCGCCACTCGCATTTATCCAGTATCCCTGCCCCGGTGCTAGCTCTGATGAATTGGCATAGGTCCCTGAAAACCCATACACTGTCCCCGGAACAACGATATCTCCCGGGTCAGAAATAGAGGAAACACTAGTAGAATAGCTGACACCGCTGATAAGGTTCCAACCTGCAGAGAGGCTGACAGTTACACTAGATATTTCTGAGCCAGTTATTGTTGTAGTACCTTCTTCCGGAAAGTTAAGCCAATAGCCATCTCCCGGCGTGAGATCAGTCTCCGATGTATATGTTCCGTCAAAGCCATACAATGTCCCTGACACAGCAGTTGGAAATAGGTCAGAATAGGAGCTACTCTCAGCTGATGATGGAAGCCCTACAAGGTTCCAACCTGCGGCTGTGGAAATATCCGTTGTCACCTCACCTCCAGATGGGGCGGTTTGATCGCCAATCCATGTGCTGGACCATACCGTTGGCGTTTGCCAGGCATTATCGGCGTTTGTAGGTGAACCGACAAGGTTCCCTTCCCATCCGTTACCATCGTTATCATGAAATGTAGGCTCAATCGGAATTCTCATCCCATTCACAGCGTTGAGCCTAAGGTCATCACCAAAGGCAATATCATCTAGAGAAATCCTTGCCTCTAAAACATAGTCCGGATTAAACCCTTCTTGGTAATAATTACCCTCTCCATTCACTTCCAGAACAGCTTGACCATCAAAGTCATTTATCACACCAGTTTCAAGGAAAAAGAATTTATAGTCAGGCTCCTCACCGCGCATCATTCCAACGTGCTTTGGACCGCGCTGATCGTAAAAACCGATAAACAGCTCAAACACATCATTTTCCCACCATCCTCCGGTGCCGTCACCAGGTTGATATCCATCATAGACATCATCAATCACATCAGCGGCAACATAAAGATAATCTTCATCTACGGCAAGCCAGATTTGACCAGAGAGATCATCATCACTATCCACACTCCCGACGATGCTTGGGGTTCCCCAGGAGTTGTCTGATGCTCCAAGGAAAAAGGGCGTTATACCACTGTCATACCATTCATCAAATTCACCATCTGCTACAAAATTCGCTGGGGCATCTAAAGATATCGTTGGGATACCCAGGGCTGTGTTTGTAACTGAGCTAGCTGACCCTCCAGGCTCACCAACATTGTTTGATGCATCCTTACAGGCTACAGCGTAGTAATACGAGACAACCTCATCTTCCAGCGGATTGTACAGATAGTGTACCGCCGCCTGGCTACCCTCTAAAACATTTGTTGCTATTACATCGACCGACGGAGATGTAACATCAGTGATTGGCTGTGTACTTGCATACACATTATATGTCTCACCTTCTTCACCGTTTATATCTGACCAGGTGACCAAATTGTAAAAGCCCGCGGGGATAGCCGATACATTTTCAACTGGCACAGGAGGGATAACATCCAACACGCCCATACTCAAAAGAAAAATATCATCAAACGCATAGTCACAGTTAGCTCCATCCCAGCGAGATGCAACTATAACAGCTGTAACCTGGGTTACTCCTTCAGGCATAACAAACTCTATGGAATGCAATCCCCACTCTTCTGTAATTGGCAAAAATACATCACCGGTTGTCCCCAAAACATTTCCGTCTGCGTCTTTACCCTCAAGCTTGAACGCTCCAAAGTCTCCATCGACCGGAGAAAGGCTCTTTGCATATCCGCTGAGTCGCCAGGTTTCACCAAACTGAGCAGGAACAATATCTTCTGAGAAAAATACTGCCCATGCTGCACCATTGTCAGTCCCCAATCGGGCATAGCTGCTACCGCTGTATGCCATTTCGGAGTCGTTAACAACCTCGGCGTGGGCCTGACCATCACCAGCGTGGTCCGTTCCCCAGCCAAAATCATCACCGGACTCATCCGCTGTTTCAAATCCAGGGTTATTTAGCGCATTCAGTGTACCGGTCAATCTGAAGTCATCAAGAACGATAGTGCCAGATGAGTAGTCACCATCTCCGCCACCGCTTATAGAAAATTCAAGATGAAAACCTCCAATAGCATCTATGTCAAGTTCTCCATTGCCAGCATCTCCAGCCCAACCAGTGAGATTGAAACCACCGCCGTCCCATGAATCATTTCTCAAAAGCGGAATCGTAATGGTATTCCATCCCGGGTCACTATCTAGGATATAGTGGAAAGAGTAATAATACTCTCCAAGTCCAGTATAGCTTGAGGGATCTGAAATATCTTTAAAATCACTTAGGTTCAATCTTAAATGCACCCTCTCGGCGAGAGTTTGAGCTGCTAAGTTATAATAAGAAAATGAAATACTCTCATAGCCGGTCCAGTCCCAGACTCCCTCTCGAGTGCTAGGCGCTCCTAAGTCATCCATTAAAACACTTGCATCAAATCTACCATCCCAGGAATTTGCCAGTGCCTGGCTTCTATCTTCCGATACAAGCTTAAAGGTCCAGAACACGCCCGAACCACACTCAATAACAAGTGTCATTACATTGTTATTATCTGAAAGTGTTGCACTATAAGTTATTGATTCGGGTACTGGCACATTTGGCAATTCTCCTTCGTTGTTTGCTTTAGGGAGGCCTAAATATGCACCCTCTCCACTTAACGTAACATTGCCTGTGGTCGGGTCATATGCCCATGTCGCAGCATTAGAACCATCGTGGGGAGCTACCGGAGCTCCACATGCGTCACCGCCGCCCTGCCAACCTTCAACCCAGGTTTCGTCACCTAAAACATTGCTAAACGAACCATCTGCACCAAAAACATAATCATCATCAAAATAGCAGGCTCTCCCTTCAACATCACCAGCAGAGTTTTGCCACCAGCTTCCATCATTGGGGTTTGGACCAACCATCATTGCTCCTGCCTCTGGGGCCATTTTCCATGTCCCAGCTAGAGCTGGCTCTGGTTCTTCCGGTGTGTCTGCAACAAGCTGAAAGGTCCAGAACACTCCTGTGCCCGTTTCGATAACCAAAGTCATATTACTCCCTGAAAGAGTTACATCATAGGTAATCGATTCCGGAGCCTCATCAGGAGACCCCAGCTCTCCTCCGTTCCAAGCCTTTGGAAGTCCCAAATATGCCCCAACACCATTGAGAGTTAATGTCCCAGCTCCACTATTAAAATCAAATGTAGCCGCATTTGAACCATCGTGAGGATAAACTGGCGCTCCACAAGCATCAGCGCCGCCCTGCCAACCTTCAACCCAGGTTTCATCACCTAAAATATTACTAAACGAACCATCTGAGCCAAAAACATAATTGTCATCGAAATAACAAGCCCTTGTGGTTAAATCCTCTTCAGAGTTTGACCACCAGCTTCCATCATTTGGAGCTGGCCCAACCATCATAGCACCTGCTATCGGGGCCATTCTCCATGTCCCGGACAGAACCGGCTCAGGCTCACTTGGGGTAATTGCCATGTGGTAGATTTTTGCATAGCCACCCCATGATTCACTGTTGTGTGCGCTATAGTCAAGCTGCATTGCACCTGCACCCTCATATAGCGGATCGGTAACATAAGTTGGATTAACAAAGCTCAACGAATCAGCAGCGGCTTGAGATCTCTCGTGCTGCCAGTAACTGGTATCCGCAGGTGCGCTGTCGAAGCTATCAATCACCTGCCCAGAAACATATAAAGGCACCAAACCTAAAATTAATATCGCTAACATTTTTTTCATAATAATTTCTCTCCTGGCTATTTAATTACCCTATTTCATGGTATTTATCTGCATTGATAATGGAATAAAACAGTACGCAATTATTCCAATGCCTTAAATAAATATAAAACATATTGCAAATCTTGTGCAATATTTTTTCTTTATGTTTCATATTTGTGTAAAATATTTGCATATTCATGTAATATTTTTTAGTTTGTACTCAAAATTTAGAGACAAATACAGTGATAATATGCGTGTAACCTTAAAACATATAGCTGACGATACGGGACTTTCAATTGCGACAGTTTCAAGAGCCCTAAGTCGTAAAAAGAGAACCTATAGCTCTAGCGAAGAACAGATTTATTCTTCAGCAAAGAAGCTTGGATACCCCTTTTTTAAAGATCCAGATATTACTCAAAATCTGCCTATAGCCTTGGCTATAAAACTATTTGAAGGTGAGTTCTATGCTTATTTATTAAATGGTTTTTTTCAGGCAGCCTTTCATTCTAATTCTAATATAAATTTACAGGTTATAAAAGAAGATGTAAATCCTGTTGATGAAATTATTCAACTCAGTAAAAACCATAGTGGTATTTGTTTATTTCTACCTTCAATGACCAGTGATGATTATATCAAAATAAAGGAAGCTGTTGGACAATATCCTATTATATCTCTTTTACCATCAAAAAGCCCAAAAATTGATACGGTTTGTTTTGATTCTTATAGTGGTGGCTACATGATGGCTAAACATTTTCAGGAACGGGGGTTTAAGAAATTCGGTTATATTGCCGGGCCTTCTACACGCGCAGATGCTATATTCCGGAAAAATGGGTTTTTAGATCATATTCATGAAAATGACGATTTGGAACTAGTGTGGAATTACGAAGGAGATTTCAGCACATTATCAGGTACAAATGCATTTGCAGCATTTAAAAAATCCGGCTTGAAAGATGTAGCTATTTTTGGTGGAAATGACTATGCAAGTTTTGGATTTTTAAAAGCTGCAAGTGAAAGTGGATACAAAATACCAGATGATTTTATTATCGGTGGGTTTGATAATGTATCCTTCTGTGAAAATTCCAGCCCAGAATTAACATCCATCACCACAGACTTTTCGGAGCTAGGTAAAAAGTCAATTAAGACCATTGAAAATATCATAGCAGAGAATGCAGATAGTATTGGGCAAATATCTATGATACCTGTTAAGATTATAATTAGAAACAGTTCTAATTCCACCAGTAAACCCTAGCTCTAAATTAAAGTGTTCATTAAGCCCAAACATATAACAGTTATGGGTTTCTTTTTTATCACATCTGTATCATATGCTAAATCTGAAACCAGTGATCCATTAGATAAATGGGATCTGATCTGGCAAGATGAATTTGATAGCTCAACAATCAATACTTCTGACTGGGGATTTGATCTGGGGACTGGAGCGCCTACTTTTGAAGCATTTGGGGAAAGCTCACCTGTATTTTCACCGGAAGATTTTCCCAGAGATAACTTTTCGGTACGGTGGGATGGATTTTTAAAAGTAAACTATACGGGAAGATACACATTTTATATTATTTCTGATGACGGCGTCCGATTCTATTTAAATGACAGTTTAATTATTGATGAGTGGCAACCACAACCTGCAACAGAGTTTACTGGTGAGTTAAACCTCCGTGAGAATCAAGAATATACAATTCGAATCGAATACTTTGAAGAAGGCGGCGGCGAAACGATGATACTTGGATGGGAAAGTGACTCTTTCCCTAAAAGCCTTATCCCCAGTAAAAATCTGATAACCGACACTGGAGAGCCAGGACTAAGGGGAACGTATTTCCAAAATAAATCGCTAAAACTCTCAAAAACGGACAAGCCGGTTAGCCGAATAGATAAAGAATTGAACTGGGTAACGGGCGGAGGTTGGGGAAACAATGAATCACAATACTATACAGATGCCCCTAACAATGTGAGAGTTGAAAACGGAAAATTAATTATTGAAGCAAAAAAAGAATCTTACAGAGGAGCAGAATACACCTCAGCTAGAATAAAAACAAAAAAAAGCTGGAAATATGGTCGCCTAGAGATAAGAGCTAAACTGCCCTCAGGCAGGGGAACCTGGTGTGCACTGTGGGCTCTCCCTACGGACTGGGTTTATGGGTCCTGGCCCCACAGTGGTGAGATTGATATATTAGAACATGTGGGGTTTAATGAAGGGGAAATAGTTAGCTCAGTTCATACTAATGCGCACGCTGGAGATTTGTATGGGACGGACCAGCAAGGCACAATTAAAGTTCCAAATTCTTGTAAAGAATTCAATAATTATATTTTAGAGTGGCACGAGGATGAGATCTCTGTATCAGTAAATGATAAGGAGTTTTTCAGCTACTCAAAGCAGAATAGTCCATGGCAAAAATGGCCTTTTGACCAAAGATTTCATTTAATATTTAACATTGCTGTTGGAGGCTGGTGGGGAGGCGCCAAGGGCATTGATGATAATGCCTTTCCCGCAAAAATGGACATTGATTATGTGAGAGTTTACACTCACAAATAGTTTAATAATATACAAATGATATTCACAAAAATACCTTTCTTTACAACTGTAAGTTTTTTTCTATTTATTGGATGCGGGAAAAATAAAGAAATAAACAAACGAGATGGACTGACCGTTTATCAGGAAGCTCAAATATCTTGGGTACGAAATTTTAATCCATTAAGTCCCGCAGGTTCGGCCCGATGGCCAACATCAGGAGGAATCTATGAACCGCTATTTATTTACAACTCCATGTCTGGAGAGTTTGTCCCCTGGCTTGCGCTTGATTATGAGTGGGAAAATGGTAATAAAGTTCTAAATATGTCAATCCGAAAAGGAGTAAAGTGGTCTGATGGAAAACTATTTTCTGCGGAGGACGTGGCCTTCACATTTAATATTAAACGTAAACACCGTGCTCTGGATACCAGGGACTCATGGGGATATTTGAATGAAGTTGTAGCAAAATCAGATACGAGTGTGCGATTTGAATTTAAGCGTGTTTTCGTGCCGGGTTTTGATGCAATTGCAACACAGTCAATTATTCCAAAGCATATATGGAATAAAATTGAAGACCCTGTAAAATTTGCCAACCCTAACCCAGTCGGAACTGGACCATTTACAGAAATTATTAGATTTGATAATCAATTATGGGAACTAGGGAAAAATTCGGATTACTGGCAAAAGGGAAAGCCCCACATAAACAAACTCATTTTTCCGACATTCCCCAGCAATGAGCAGGTAACTCTTGCTCTACTGAGCGGTAGCTTAGATTGGGCAGGTGCATTTATTCCTGCTGTTGAACGTGTCTTTGTATCAAAAAATACTGAAAATCACAAATACTGGTTTCCGCTAACGGGACATACTACTTTTCTGCATACAAACACAAAAGACCCTATTCTAAATGATGTGAGAATACGAAAAGCAATCAGCTATGCCATAGACCGCGAGCTAGTAGTTAAAGTAGGGATGTACGACTATACAGAACCAGCACATGTATCGGGGGTATCCGGCCCCATGTCTAAGTGGCACTCCCCACACATAAATCAAAAAGAAGACTGGACGATTTATAACCTGGAAAAAGCAAATCAACTGTTGAATGACGCAGGATTTTATCAAAAGAAATCAGGGCAAAGATCTAATGAGAGCGGGCAGGCCCTAGAATTTGATATTATCATTGTTTCGGGATGGAGTGATTGGATCAGATCCGCACAGGTTGTAAGTCAAAACCTTAAAAAGGTCGGTATAAAAGCTAATGTAAAAACCTACGATTTTGGGGCATGGATAAGCCGCATGCAAAAAGGGGAGTTTCAATTGGCAATTGGGTGGGCAGAAAAAGGCGCGACGCCTTTTCCGCTTTATAAAGGGATGATGTCCTCCGAATATTTGCAGCCAATTGGTGTGACTGCCGATGTAAATTGGCACCGCTTTAGTCTAGCAGCTGCAGATTCGCTTTTTAGAAAGTATGAAAGAACATCCGACCAAACAGAAATAAAAGAGATAATATACGAGCTGCAAAATTTATTTGTTGAGCATGCACCGTCAATCCCACTTTTCGCTGAGCCAGCCTGGGCTGAATGTAATACAAAATACTTTACTAACTTTCCTAGTGCTGAAAATCCATATGCCACCCTCTCCCCAAATTATTCTCCTGAACAGCTATTTGTTTTGGTAAACGTGCAAAATCGATGAACCAGTCACTAAACTACCTACTACGGAGATTAGGATTTTATCTGATGGCAGCATGGGCAGCATTAACACTTAATTTTTTCATTCCGAGGTTAATGCCGGGCGATCCAGCTGCAATTATTTTTGCCAGGTTTCGGGGAAAACTTAAACCTGAAGCAATACAGGCTCTCCGTGAAACTTTTGGTCTAACTAATGAACCTTTGCTGGGGCAATATTGGTCCTATTTGAAAAGTATGTTAATTGGAGATTTAGGTATCTCGATCGCTTATTTCCCTGAGCCAGTGACAAACATAATATCCAGCGCGCTTCTCTGGACAATTTTCCTTGCAGGAGTTTCTCTTATCATATCTTTTTCTATAGGAACCCTTTTAGGAACCTTTATTGCTTGGAACAGAGGTGGAAAACTGGACTCGATTCTCCCGCCTGTTCTTGCATTTATAGGGGCATTCCCCTATTTCTGGTTGGCCATGGTCGCGTTATATATCTTTGGCTTCGAGCTGAGTTGGTTCCCGCTCGGACATGCATATGGGGAAAATGTGACTCCAGGGTTTAACATATCATTTATTTTGAGCGCTCTGCACCACGCTGCCCTTCCCGCTCTCACGATGATACTGGTGAGCCTTGGTGGGTGGATGCTCTCCATGCGCAATATTATGATCACTACGTTAGGGACAGACTACATTTCTTTTGCACATGCGAAGGGACTCCCTTCCCTCCAAATCATGCTTCGCTATGCAGCAAGAAACGCAATCTTACCAAACTTTACCGGATTTGGAATGGCGCTGGGCTTTGTCCTAAGTGGTGCCTTGTTAACCGAAATTATTTTTTCTTACCCAGGTCAGGGTTATTTATTGCTTCAGGCAGTCCGCGCTCAAGATTTCCCCCTCATGCAGGGACTTTTTATGACAATTACATTTGCGGTTTTGGCTGCAAATTGGTTGGTAGATATTGCTATTTTGATATTTGATCCACGGACAAGGAAATAGACACACTATGAATCAATTACATGACAGTATTTTTGTCCGTTGGGTCACCGGAATTATTCAAAACCGGAAAGCAAAAACAGGCGTTGTCATCATTTTTATATTTCTTTTTCTTGCACTCTTGGGCCCTCTTATGACTCAGGACTCCACTGCATTTTTGAGTACACCGCTGTCACCGCCTTCCTCGGAGCACTTGCTAGGAACAAATGGCCAGGGACAGGATGTTTTAGCGCAGACCATCATCGGATCTAGGCAGACCTTACTCGTTGGTTTCGCAACTGGAATTTTGGTTGTCTTTATAGGTGCGCTTATTGGCGGTATTTCCGGATACTATGGAGGGAAAATAGATGATTTTTTGTCTCTTTTAATCAATGTGTTCCTAGTTATGCCTGGGCTACCGCTTATGGTAATCCTTGCCAGCTGGCTCCCGCCAGGACCGGCAACATTAACGGGTGTCTTGGTTCTCACGGGATGGGCCTGGAATGCACGTGTAATCCGATCACAGATGATGACATTCCGAAGCCGCGATTTTGTTTCTGCAGCCATAGTTAGCGGAGAACGTAATATTAGAATTATTATTGTTGAAATTATGCCAAGAATGCTTTCTCTGCTTGCGTCATCTTTTATAGGTGCATCTATTTATGCTATAGGGGCACAGGTAGGTTTGGAGTTTTTGGGCTTGGGCGATGTAAGTACGGTCACATGGGGAACAAACTTGTACTGGGCAAGTAATGACATGGCTTTACTTACGGGCTCATGGTGGACCTTTGTGCCAACTGGATTGAGTATTGCCATTGTTAGTTTTGCTCTAACTTTAATCAATTTTGGTATAGATGAGGTGACCAACCCTCGTTTGATTGCGGAGCGTGTCTGGCGCGCAAATATCCCAACAAAAAAAATCGTTAATGGTGTAACTCCTGTTGTAAAAAGTCATGAATAAACCCCTACTCTCCATAGAAAATCTTTGTGTCAACTATATCACATCGGGGAGACCAATAAAGGCAGTAAATAACGTCTCCTTTGAAATACAAGAAGGTGAAATTTTTGGTTTAGTGGGTGAATCCGGAAGCGGAAAGAGTACAGTAATTCAGGCAGTTCTTCGTACTCTTCCTCCCCCTGCAGTAATTACAGATGGTAAGGTAGTAATCAATGATAAAGATATTCTCTCTATATCAGACACTGAGGTGTTAAAATATCGTTGGAAAGAAATTTCTATCGTTATGCAGAGTGCTCTTAATGCCTTAAACCCTGTTTTAACTATAAGCGAACAAATCGAAGACGTTCTGAGAGAGCACAGCAGTTTGCAAGGACAAGCTATACAGGATCGCACTGAAGAACTATTGTCTTTAATTGATATTGACATCAGCCGGCTAGATAGCTACCCACATCAATTATCAGGGGGGATGAGACAGAGAGTCGTCATTGCTATTGCTCTAGCTCTGATGCCTCCACTCATTATTATGGATGAACCTACAACTGCACTTGATGTGATAGTAGAACGTGAAATCATCGCTAAAATCATAGAATTGCGGAAAAATCTTGGTTTTACAATCCTATTTATAACCCACGACCTCAATCTTTTGTTGGAATTTGCCGATAGGGTCGCGGTTATGAAAAATGGAAAACTAGTAGAAATGGATAGTGCACAAAATATCCGTGGCGGTGGTAAACATGACTACACTCAAAAATTAATTGGTTCGCTTCCATCTGCATCAGGCCCCCGGGAGAGAGGAATGCTTTCAAAGCCAGAAAATCTTTCCCTAGGGAGTCAACCCATTTTAGAGATACAGAACCTTAGTAAAAGCTTTATTGACTCTGGAATCTTTAATTCAACATCAATTGATGTTGTAAAAAATGTATCATTCCAAATCTATCCTGGTGAAATCATTGGTTTGGTTGGTGAATCTGGAAGCGGTAAAAGTACAATCGCAAAGCTAATTGCACGATTAATTAGACCAACATCAGGAAATATTCTTTTAAATGGTAACAACAAAAAAGTTTCTGAAGCGCAAAAGGTTCCCCTGGAATATAGAAAACAGGTTCAGCTGGTATTTCAAGACCCCTTTGGCTCTTTGAACTCGGTTCATACAGTATTTCATCACCTCGCCAGGCCATTGGTTAGACATCGCTTAGTAACCAAACAAAATCTTTTTCAAACAATTATAGAAAATCTTGAAACCGTCGGTTTAAAACCTGGAGAAGCATTTGCAAGAAAATTTCCTCACGAGATGTCTGGAGGAGAGCGTCAGCGCGTAGCAATAGCTCGGGCGCTCAGCCTAAACCCTGATTTGATTATAGCAGATGAACCTACTTCTATGTTGGATGTATCTATACGCATGGAAATTTTAGAGATATTTGCTCGTATGCGTATTGAAAAAAACCTTACAATCATATTTATCACACATGACCTAGCATCAGCTAGATACATTGCCGATAGGATATTTGTGCTTCATAATGGCTCAATTGTTGAAGAAAATTCTGCGGAGCAGCTTATACAGTCACCAAAGGAAGAATACACAAAACAGCTAATTAAAGCAGCCTCTCCAGGTTGGCTAGAGAGCTTATCATTAGACAATGGAGATATGAAAAATGCATAAACAAAATACATTTCAGAAAAATTTTATATGGGGAGCGGCCACTTCAAGCTATCAAATTGAGGGTGCACCTACAGCTGGCGGTAAGGGCCCATCTGTATGGGATATTTTTAGTCACAGCCCCGGTAAGATAAAAAATAATGATAATGGTGATATTGCCTGCAACCACTACGAACTATGGCCTCAAGATATAACCCTAATGAAGGAATTGGGTATAAATGCGTATCGCTTTTCCATCAGTTGGCCAAGAATATTCCCAACTGGCATCGAAAGTAAACCGAACCAATCTGGATTGGATTTTTATAGCAAACTGGTTGATGTACTTCTTGAAAATAATATCACTCCCTTTGTTACTTTAAACCATTGGGACATTCCTCAGGGATTGGAAGAAATCGGCGGCTGGCCTAATAGAGAAATTGTAAATGAATTCGTAAAATACAGTTACCACACGAGTAATCATTTAGGCGATAGAGTAAAATATTGGATCACACATAATGAACCGTGGTGCGTCAGCTACTTGGGATATGTGATAGGGCGTAAGCCACCCGGCCTAATTCAAAATTGGCCAAAAAGCTTGGCCGCTGCACACCATTTAATGCTTTCCCATGGAATGGCTATCCCTGAAATAAGAAGTAACTCTGATAATTCAGAGGTGGGCATTACTCTCAATTTAAACACTGCAGTTCCTGCATCAGATAGTAAATACGATGAAGATGCTTGCAGGTTTTATGATGGACAATTTAACCGTTTATATCTTAACCCGCTTTATAAGAGCGAATACCCTGATGATGTATTTGAATATCTTCGATCCAGAGATTGGATCTCTCAATCAGATCTTAATTTTATCAAGGATGACGATCTGAATATTATTTCAACCAAAACAGATTTTTTAGGAGTAAACTACTATAGTAGAGGAGTTATACGTAACGAAGAAATTGATGAAAAAAATAATCATACAAGAAATGTGGAGATAGGGGAAAAAACAGATTTTGGGTGGGAAATTTATCCGCCAGGGATTTACGACTTGCTTATTAGACTGAAAAATGAATACAGTGTAAATAACATTTATATTACAGAGAATGGATGCTCTTACGGCGATGGACCTAATTCAGAAGGAAAAATAAGGGACACTAGAAGAATTAAATATTTTGATTCACACCTTAAAGAGCTCAAAAGGTCTATTCAAGATGGTGTCCAATGCAATGGCTATTTTGCCTGGTCACTTATGGATAATTTTGAATGGGCCGAGGGTTTTAGCCAACGTTTTGGTCTGGTTTGGGTTGATTTTGAGACACAGGAACGCATCCCAAAAGATAGTTATTACTGGTATCAAAAGTTTATTTCATCAAATGGGATAGAAGTAAAATAAATGGTCGGAACTACAAAAGAAGCTATGTCTTTTTTCATCACTGCAAAGGACACAGGGCAAAAAATAGAGCAGGTTGATTTATCTTACTTGATTACAGATAAGAATAAAGAGTTCCCTACTATTAAAGTAAATAGACATAAGACAAGGCAAAAAATTCTGGGTTTTGGTGGAGCGTTCACCGAAGCATCTGCGAGTGTTTATGAAAAATTAGGAGCTGAAAAAAGAGCAGAAATTATTCAATCTTATTTTGGAATAAATGGGAACAAATATAATATGGGAAGAACTCATATCAATAGTTGTGATTTTTCATTAGGTAACTACTCGTATTGTGATACCCCTGGAGATATAGAGTTGAAAAAATTTTCAATATCACGAGATAAAAAGCTGTTGATTCCTTTTATAGCAGATGCTTTAGAGGCAACACAAATACCAATAAAACTATTGGCATCTCCCTGGAGCCCTCCTCCATGGATGAAAACGAATGGAGAAATGAACCACGGGGGAAAATTGAAAAAAGAATACCGACACGCCTGGGCTCAATACTACTGTAAATATATTAGTGCATATGAAAAAGAGGGTATCACAATATGGGGCATTTCTATACAGAATGAGCCAGATGCAAAACAAACCTGGGATTCCTGTCTCTACACTGGAGATGAAGAGCGAGATTTTATTCGTAACTATTTAGGCCCTGCAATGGAAAGAAATAATCTACTGCATAAAAAAATTATAATATGGGATCATAATCGAGACATTATGGTAGAGAGAGCCCGAGCTGTTCTCAGTGATCCTGAGGCAGAAAAATATGTATGGGGAACAGGCTTCCACTGGTACAACGGTGACCATTTTGACGCAGTGCAACAGGTTCATGATGAGTTCCCAGATAAAAAACTGATATTTACTGAAGGATGTCAAGAAAATGGCCCACATTTAGGATCCTGGGATTTAGGGGAGCGGTACGCCACTTCAATAATAAACGACTTAAACCGATGGACAGTGGCATGGATTGATTGGAATCTTATTTTAGATGAAAGTGGAGGCCCTAATCATGTTGGCAATTACTGCAGCGCTCCAATAATTGTAGATACCCAAACTCAGGACATCCTTTATCAGAGCTCTTACTATTATCTTGGCCATTTTTCTCGTTTTATAAAACGAGATGACAGAATCATTGAATCCAAAAATGAAACGAAAAACCTATTGGCACTTGCCTCAATCAATAGCTCTGGAAGTACAACAGTTGTAATTATGAATAAAAATAATTCTAAGGAGGATTTTAATTATATTGAAGGAGATAAAAACCTAAATCTATCCATCCCTGCTAGATCCATAGTAACATTGATAAGCGAATAAATTATGGATCAATCATTATATAAAATTGCCAACGTAGATCATATGGACCCATTCCTAATGAGTATGTCTAGCGGGTCTGATCATTGGATGTATCTTTCAAGTACAGGATGTCTGACTGCAGGCAGAAAAAAAGCAGAACAGGCATTATTTCCCTATGTAACCGATGACCTCCTCCATCGCAACGCTCACTTTACCGGTCCTGTTACTGTAATACGGATTAAGGAAGAAGAAAATTATTTGGTTTGGTCTCCATTTGCCCCAACTGGAAAAACCTACAAAACTCAGACAAATCTCTATAAAAATAGTCTAGGGAATATTATCATTTTTGAAGAAATAAACCATTCGCTTGGGTTAACCTTTCAATACAACTGGCAGTCCTCTATAAAGTATGGTTTTGTTAGAAAAACAAAATTAATCAATAATACTCAAAAAGTAATCAATTTAGAATTGATAGATGGGCTAAGAAATGTAATGCCTGCTGGCGTTGAGTTACGTACCCAGCAGGAGATGAGTAATCTGGCGAATGCCTATAAAGTATCTGAATATAGTCCGAGTACCGACTGTGCCCTGTTTTTTCTGAACGCTCTGCTAATGGACCGGCCTGAGCCGGGAGAATCACTATACAGTAATCTAATTTGGTCATATTATAATGGGAATAAGGAAATTTCTTTAAATGAAAAGAGTATCAATAGGTTTGCAGACAGTGGAAAATTAAATAAGGACCATCTGATAAAAGGAAAGCCCGGATGCTTTTTGACAAATATTGAAAAAGAACTTGGACCTGAAAATAAAATATATTGGTATACTGTTGCTGATGTTTATAAAACCCAATCTGAAATAACTCATTTGATCTCAGATATAAAGGACACATCAAATATCGAAAAAAAGCTTGAAAAAAGTATCCAAAAAAATCATTTACGACTAGAAAGTGTGGTAGGAGCCTCTGATGGGTATCAGTGTACCAATGAAACAATCAATGATTTCCACCACACAGCAAACTCCATGTTTAACCTTTTTCGGGGTGGTGTTTTTGCAAAAAATTATGATGTAGAGATAGAAGATTTTCTCAATTTTCTAAAAACCAGAAATAAACAAATATTTGAACAATATCAAAGTGCAATAAATACACTCCCGAACAATATTTGCTTACAAAAACTTATTAACTGGGGAGATCAAATAAAAGATACTTCCCTGAGAAGGCTCTGCAGGGAATACTTGCCACTTACATTGGGTAGAAGACACGGAGACCCCAGCCGCCCGTGGAACCGTTTTGAGATACGCACTCGGGATGAAAAGGGTAACCAGCTTTTTTATTATGAAGGAAATTGGCGGGATATTTTCCAGAACTGGGAAGCCCTAGGATATAGCTATCCACAGGCTTGGGAGTCTATGGTAGCAAAATTCTTAAATGCAATCACCGTAGATGGATTTAACCCCTATCGAATTACCAGCGAAGGAATTGATTGGGAAATAAGCAACCCCGAGGACCCGTGGAGCTACATCGGCTACTGGAATGATCATCAAATCATCTATTTATTGAAATTGCTGGAGCATCTCCAGAACCATGATCCCTCAACCATACAAAGTTTACTCAGAGACTCTATATTTAGTTATGCCAATATACCCTATCGAATCAGAGAATTCAATAAAATCATAGAAAATCCTAAAGAAACGATTGATTTTAATTTTAAACAAAATGAAGCCATAGATAAAATAGCTGCCGACATAGGCAGTGATGGCAAACTTGTCTTGAATAAAGATAACACAGTGTACCATTCTAATCTTGTTGAAAAAATTCTGGTTCTTCTCCTGGCAAAAATTTGCAACCTGGTCCCCGGTGGCGGCATTTGGCTGACCACTCAAAGGCCTGAGTGGAATGATGCAAATAATGCGTTGGTTGGCTATGGGACATCTATGGTCACGGTATATTATATAAAAAGATTTTTGTCATTTTTTGATTCTATTCTGAAAGATTCAAATATCAAAATAATTGATATTTCGACAGAGGTAGCCAACTGGTTTAATGGTGTCAATAATATTATCTCAAAATTCCATACTCAAAGAAATAATCGTGGCAGAATGGAATTCATCTCAAAGCTGGGTAATGCGTTCTCCGAATACAGATCTATTGTTTATGACAGAGGATTTAGCGGCAAAAAAGAAATAACTTTAGATAAAATCAATGATTTTGTAAATCATTTTATAAATGAATTGGATGACACTATTGAGCTTAACAGATATAGTAGTGGTTTTTTCCATGCGTATAATATAATTACCCTGAATGAAAATGAGAAATCAGTGGACATCAATCATTTGGATCTTATGCTTGAGGGGCAGGTGGCAGCATTAAGCTCTAAATCATTAAATATTGATGATTGTATCAAATTACTGGAATCGCTTTTTAAGAGCGACCTGTACCGTAGGGATATGAATAGTTTTATGCTATATCCCAAAAAAGATATCACACCTTTTCTAAATAAAAATATCATTTCATCAAAAAATATTTCTAAAAGCAGATTGCTCACAAAGATGCTACAAAAAAATGACCGTTCTCTTATTGAACAAGATGCGGAAGGGCTAGTTCGTTTCAGACCAGAGTTTAGAAACTCGTTCGACCTTAAATCTGAACTATTAACACTTAAAGACACTAAAAAATACGGCGGAATTATCACAAAAGAATATGATCTGCTAATGCAAATTTATGAAGATGTGTTTGATCACCATAATTACACGGGCAGGTCAGGAACCATGTTCTCATACGAGGGGATAGGATCTATTTACTGGCATATGGTTTCCAAGCTTCTTCTCTCAGTACAGGAAATATATTTTCAGTCCATACGCTTGAATAAATCAATAGAAAAAATAAAAACACTGGGTCGTCTGTATTACGATATTCGTAGTGGGCTCAGTGCCGCAAAAACACCGAAAGAGTACGGTGCATTTCCGTTTGATCCTTATTCGCACACGCCAGCTCACTCAGGTGCCCAACAACCTGGGATGACAGGGCAGGTTAAGGAAGAGGTACTCACACGGTTTGGTGAACTGGGCTGTTTTGTACACAATGGAGAAATACATTTCAACACCAGTCTTCTTAGGCTATCTGAGTTTCTTGATGAACCAAAATTATTTTCATTTTATAATGTAAATGCCGAAAAAAAAGAGCTAAATATCAATAACAATCAGCTTGCATACACCTACTGTCAGGTCCCAATTATTTATACTATAACAGATGATGAACCGAAAATAAAACTCACAGCTAAAGAAGGTGAGAGAACTCAATATTATAAAAATAAGATCGATTCAAAAATGAGTAGATCTATCTTTTCTAGGAGTGGAACAGTTGAACAGATTGATGTATCTATCAATGCAGAAATTTTGAACAAGATTTAAAATTAGAAAAGGAACCAAAATGAAAACTATTGTGATAATTTTATCCTTTTTAAACGGGTTAATTCTTGGTTCCGGTCTCCTTCAATTAGAAAATGGGAATATCAAAAACCCCACCGATAAAACGGTATTTCTTAAAGGCTGTAATGTAGGCAATTGGCTTATGCTTGAAATGTGGATGTTGAACTATGCTGACAGAGGAATTAAAGATCAATATGAATTTATTAAGACTTTAGAAGACCGATTCGGTCGGCACAAAGCGGAAACGCTGATGGACATTTATCGTTCTAATTGGATTAAAGACCGTGACTTCGACATTATAAAATCATTTGGAATGAACACAATTAGGTTACCCTTTGACTATAAGCTTCTTATGGATTCCAACTCAAAACCATTTCAGCTTAAAGAAGATGCCTGGGAATGGCTTGATCTTGCAATAGAGATGGCAAAGATGAAAGAGCTCTATGTAATACTTGATATGCATGGTGCTCCGGGGAGACAAAGCGGCATGGATCATTCCGGGAGAGTAGATTATAATAAACTTTGGTCCAATAAAAGTTTCCAAGAACAGACAGCCTGGCTTTGGAAAGAAATTTCAAAACGATATAAGAATGAATCAACTATTGCAGCCTATGACCTATTAAATGAACCTTGGGGTAGTAATGAAAAAGATCTTAAAAAGATTATAATAAAGATATACAGACAAATTAGAAAAAATGAGGATAACCATATAGTAATATTCCCTGGGCATACAAGCGGAATTGATTTTTATCAAAATATCAAATCCGTAAATCTGGACAATGTTATCTATACTATGCATTTTTACCCTGGTTTTTTTGGTTGGGGTTCTGCAACACCCTATGTTCATGCAGAATTTTTATTGGAAGGGCTTCCAGAGTGGACAGAAAAGATGCAATTATTTAAAAGTCCCCTTTTAATTGGTGAGTTCAATGTAGTGCTTAAAAAGGCTGGTGGGGGTGAAATGATGCGCAGATATTATGATTATTATGAATCTTTAAATTGGCCTGCTACAATGTGGTCTTATAAAGTCCTGGGCGCAAACGGTGGAGTTGGAGAGGGAACCTGGGGTATGGTAACAAACTCCAATAATCCAGTTGATATTGATCTAAAAACTGCAAGCTATGAAGAAATAAAAAAATGGTTTATATCTTTTGGGAACATGGGATATGCTATAGACGGAGATTTGAAATACTGGCTAACTACAAATATTGAGCCGGCAGTTTTTGATTCCTTGCCTCCAAAACCTCCAAAAATTGTGATAGCGCCTGAAAATGATATTCTACCAAATCCTTGGAAAGTGAAAGATATAGGAAAAGCTCTCAAAGGAGGACAGTTGATTGATAAAAACAGCTGGACTTTCTACGGTGGAGGTGATGACATATGGAACTCTAAGGATCAGTTTAGGTTTGCTTACCAAAAAATAAAAAATGATTTTGAACTTACAATTAAAGTTGATTCACTAAAAAATACCCACCCCTATGCCAAAGCAGGTTTAATGATTCGCAGAAACCTATATGATAACTCTGCTCATGGCATTATTAATTTTTTCCCAAGCGGAAATACAGAATATGGGTTTAGAGTTAACAACAGAGTGTCAATGCAGGCAGTTTCTGGACCCTCTGTTGACTGGTCTGATGCTAGATTGAAACTTAATAAAATTGGCAATATAGTGAACTTTTACGTACTCAAAGAGGATAAGTGGAGAAAAATTGGAGAAATGGATATATCAAAATGGGGGAAATCATTCTATGTAGGAATTGCAACCTTATCTCATGATAATTCACAGCTTACCAAGGCTCAATATTCAGATATTTTACTTGAAACATATTGAAAAAAAATTGGAATTTTTTTTATTGATTTTGTCCAATTCAGTGAGAAACAATTGTAATCTATCTTTAAGGAAAAATATAATGGTTAATTTTTTTAATAAAAAAATAATAGTAGTTTCAATTTTTATAGTTGGTATTCTTAATGCTGAAAATATCGAAGGTAGATGGCACCCAGTTGGATTTGAAGAAAATACATTGTACCAATTTGAAGATGGCTATAGATACACAATCTATAGCACCGATGGTACTTTTGGTGGTATTGAAGATGCTATCCCCAATCCTCATCCCTATGTGGTAGATGGAAATACTATTTCAATTGACTTACACTTTGGGAATATAGCGACATATGAAATGGATTTCAGATTTGATGGTCAAGTGGTTGATTTTTATTACGATGAGGACGATGACTGGGAAGGATTGCATTCCACTATGTTTAGAGAAGGATTTGATTATGATGATGAAGGTGGCGATGACGGCCCGCCAGAGTGCATTACTGATTGTCCAGATTTCGAATTGGTAGAAAATGGACCAGAAGATCCAGATTCATTTTGTTCTATTATTGCTGCCTGGGAAAATGATTCGTGTTTAGATGATTGTGAGGGTGAAGATGCAGAAAATGTGTATGAATATATTAATGCATGTATAGAGTGTCTTTCAAATGACAACTGTGATGAAATATTTGAAGATGATGAAGAATGTACTGACTATGCAGATGAATGGAACCATTTAGTTGATATTGATTCCCCCGAAGAATGTGAAACAGAAGCAAATAATTATGGATTTGTATATAATTGTGCAGAAGATTCTGACATGCACTGTGTTGAGCCTGGCTGTTATCAACATGAAGATCAATATGTTATAGAATGGCAAGGAACAGAGGGTGACTGTGTTGATGATGAAGGACCCCCAGAATGTATAATGGATTGTGGCGGATGTATAGAAGAAGACTGTGAAGATGATATTGAATTTTGTAATTGGCTAGTGACTCTCCCTAGTGATGAATGCACAGAGGATTGTGATGAGGAGATTTTAGAGGAATTAAATGAATATGTTGCTGAATGTGAAGAATGTTTATCGGATCCAGAGAACTGTGGTGATGACGATAATGTTACTGTAGATTATAATTCAGGATGGAATCTCGTAGGTCTCCCACTCGATGTAGAAGATTCAGGATATTCTGTTCTTTATCCTGAGTCTATAGAAGGAACATTATATTCTTTTAATGGTGGTTACAACCTTGCTACAAACTTTATTAATGGGGAAGGCTATTGGTTAAGATTCAATGAATCAGGGAGCACCACAATTTATGGCACTCCAATTTATGAACTTACGATTAGTCTTAATGAGGGATGGAATCTAATTTCTGGATTAATAGAAGATATATCTATCAATTCAGTTTCAGATCAAGACGGAATTATCATTCCAGGTACTTTATACGGTTTCAGCGGTTCATATGTGGAGACAGATGTCCTTGTCTCTGGAAATGGCTATTGGCTGAGAGCATATCAGAATGGCGAGGTTTCCTTAATTGTTGATGGTGGTCCACCAGAAGGGGTGAGTTACGGTAGTGATATACAACCAATCTTCGATGATAACTGTATAAGTTGTCATATTAATGGAGGGGCTTACTTTGGAGGATTAGATCTATCAACATATGAAAACCTCATGGCAGGTGATAGCAATAGTGGACCGGTCGTTATAGTTGGAGACGGTGCAAATAGTTTTTTAATTCAAAAATTAGAAGGCACCGGAGGTGGCGCACAAATGCCTCAGGGTGGAAGCCCTCTACCTTCAGAACAGATCAATCTGATCTCTCAGTGGATTGATGAAGGAGCTTTGAATAGTCGTGATAATTCATCAAAGGATAGAAATAACATTTTTCAAAGTGCGAATGTTCTTAACATAAATGGATTTGAATTATTTTTTGGATTAGAACTATCATCAAGGGAGAGACTTAGCTACAGCCTTCCTCCTAAACCTCCTGTAGGTTCTTTTGACGTACGATTCAAAGATGGATGGAGACATGTTAAAGATTTTGGTGTTATAGAGCTAATGCCTACCGCTGAGACACTTACTATTTCCTACGATATCCGAGTTCCTGCGGGAACTCAAAAGTATTGGACACTAAGGTCATCAGAAGGTGAGGAATTTATTCTGGAGAATACGGGTGTAATTGAAGTCCCATCTGTAGATAGATTTACTTTGGAGCGTATGAGCAATGTCCCTGAGACTTTCACTCTCCATCAAAACTTTCCAAACCCGTTCAATCCTATTACAACTTTAAGCTATGATTTACCAAAAGATAGCAATGTAAGACTTACCATATTTGATATGTTGGGCAATGAAGTAACTACTTTGGTTAACTCAAACCAACAGGCAGGCTTCAAGTCAGTCCAGTGGAATGCCACAGATCCTATGGGCAGACCTGTGAGTGCAGGTGTCTATCTCTATAAGATAGAGGCAGGAGAGTTTGCCCAGACCAGAAAGATGGTGCTGCTGAAGTAAATAACTATTCCCCTAAGGAATCTAAACTGGTCTAAGTAAGTCCAACTTATTGCTCCCGGCCCCGATGTAAAATATTCTTCCAAAAGTATTCTTGGAGATTAGTTCCGGAGTCCTGGTTATAAGTTAATAGTCTCTATGATTGAATAAGGAGGTTAAGCCGACTGTTATAAATATAAAGAGAATAGAATTCTTATATCAATTTGAACGGATAATCTAATCTCTGTTGAAAAGATATCCAGTTTTTTAAACATGTTAAACTAAAAGTTAAATAAAATATTTATCATTAATAAGGAATCATCAAAATCCTTGTGATTCATTCTATAGTTTGGTGCAATGTTTAACCCTTTAGCAGGATTATAGATTAGACCCAGTAATAAATATGGATCTGAATTTTCCCTATTATTATAGCTGTCAATGCGACCAAATAAAGAGGCCTTGTTAGAATATTTCCAAGTAACATATCCAGATATGATTGAACTGCTTTCATCTACTTTTATTTGATTGTACTCCAACCCACCTCTAAAATCATCTGATGAATATCCTGCAAACAATCCAATAACAGATGTAGAAGAATCCTTATGAAATGGTTCAAAAGAAAAAGCTCCACCATAGTTAAATCCGTTATTTTTTATCAAGTTTTTTTCACCTAAAACCATTTGAATAGATAGTTTTTTATATTTATCATTTTCTGAATATTTGTAACCTCCGCCATTAGTTAACAAAGTGCTCAAAGAAATACTCTGGCTTAGGTTCCGATTGTAGCCAATCCCAAGGTCGGCTGAACTTGAATACTTATTATGGTCCATTGAAGATTTTTCAATAAATCGATTCCCCCATGTCTTTTCTTGAACATCAAATATGTTCATTCCTATAACCCCGATGGACCACCTCCCTAGTTGGTTTTCCCATGATACATTCGCTTTCTTTAGATATATATACTTGGGTTCAGACTTATAATTCACATCCGTTTGAAGAGTAAAAGATAAATCCGAAGATACTTTCTTTTTGAAAGTAAAGTACGCTCTTTTAACACTAAAACCCTCCGTGCTTTCAGGAAAGTGTGTGTAATCAAAATATATTTTACTGCTTATACTCAATGACTCAGAAAATGAAATTGAATTAAGCAATATAGAAAACATTACAAGTTTTGTTAAACTCATTTAATATCTCCAAATAATTTAATCTGAAACTATTATTATACCGCTTGAACTGGCTTTAAGCCAATAGCCTTTTCCTACTAATAAAACCTCAGCTTCTTGATAAACTTGATCAAACCCAAAAATGGAACCCTCAAATATTATACCACCGTTATCAAATATATTTTCTACCATAACAGGTGTACTAATTCCTGTAATCAGATTCCATCCCTCGCTAAGACTAATGCTAACTTCTGAAATCATTTCACCGGAAAACTCATTGACAGTATTATTTTCGAAGTATAGCCAATAACCTCTCCCATTTTCAAGATTTGTCTCTTCTTCATAGACTAAATTATAACTGTATAAAGTTCCAATTACCGCATTAGGGAATTGGGTAAGGTAACCGCTATCGCCTACGGTTAGCGGCAAACCAACTAGATCCCATCCCTCAGCATATTCAGCAATTAGTTGTTCATTAAATAATAGTTTTAAGGCAACTGGACGGTGATCAGAAACATTTTGGTCATATGCAGACCAACCTCCTTCAAAATAGTCATCTATTTTTATGGTCTGGATATCAGAGCTGTTGTTTTCAAATTCATCAAACAACTCATTCGTTATGAGAATATGGTCAATGTGAGACGGCCAGGTGGGATAAGACCAGCCAGAGCTTGTCCCCTGAGCAATATCCATATCAGCGAATAGATAGTTTTCTGTATCATTTAAGATCATCTGAAATACATTATTTTCAGGGTTATCAGTTAAGATATCATTTAAGTCTCCTAAAATAATTACATTTTCATTTTGGAAGTTTGTATCTACATAATCTTTCAACAAGTTACTTGCGATATATCTACGTGTTTCCTCATCACCTGAATCATCGGAGTCTAAATATCCATCACCACAGCACTTAAAATGGTTATTAATGATGATAATATTTTCCCCCATAAAGTTCATATCCATAACCATTGGTGATCTAGGAAAGGGGCTCCAATATGGTGATGTGGTATATATCTCATAAAGATCATTAATTTCTATTACATCAGGTTTATATATATATGCTAGCCCTGCAAACCAGGATGACTCATAATATCCCTCATACTGATCAAGTCCGTCAATCATTTGATCAAACATATTTGTATTGTCAACTTCCTGTATAGCTAATACGTCTACATCGAGAGCTTCTATGATCTCAGTTACATAACCAACGGTGGCTTGACCATTTTTAGGAAACCACTCTATATTCCAAGTCAAAATCTCAAAAGTGGAGTCAGTCCCAAAATCCAGATCCTCAAGGTCCTGGCTACACAAGTTTGCCATTAAGAATAAAACAATGAATATTTTCATTGGTTTAAATTACCTCGAAGATACTTTTTTGCAAAAATAATCATATTGAGGTTACATTGATAATTATTAAGAATTGATAAACTCCTCTTTTTTTAAACCAGTTATTGTTTCTATACCCGAGATAAAACCCAAAAATCCTTTCCCTAAAATTAATGCGGTAGGTAATAAAACTGCTATATAGCTAACCCATGTCATTGTTGATACTTCATTACTAAATGAAGGATCGCCTGGGTTTGATTTAACAATTAAAAAAGCAAGGATAAACTGAATAATGGAGCTAACAAAAAAACCTGTGATGAGATAAAATCCTGTTTTTCTAACAACATTTTCAAATTCTTGTTGCCTATCGTCTTTGATATAGGATTTAATTTTTTCGATATCAAACAGAACTTTATTAAGTAAAATATTCGTGAAAGAACTTTGTCTATACTTACTCATTATTATAAGCATTAACCCAATGAGCATTGGCAACATACCCTCTTTCAATATAAACCATATTTTCGATAGTCCCAACCTCGCTCCAAAAATTCCAATTCCACCTGTTAGAAGGATATTGATAAAACCTAAAATTGATATAAAATTTATATTCTTTCGATTTAACAGGTCATAGATGAAATAGATGACTGGAAAAATTAGTGCAACAAAAAATACAATTGATGATATATCAATTATTGTTGAGCTCTGATTAGCCCAATCCTCAACATGATACTTTGTTAATAAATTATCAATCCATTTATTACCATTCTTCAATATTATTACAGGAATAAAAATATTAAATAGTAGACTTAAAAAAGGGTTTTCTTTTTTATTTTTAGCCATCATATCAAATAAATTTATGGATAAACTATGAAAAAAATATTCATTTTATCTCTACATACTCAGTTTATTGCTAAGCGGTAAGTTTAGTAATGGGTTCATGAGAAAAGTGCTTAATTATTTTTCCTATACCATAAAATCGCTTTGGCTTGCTCTTTTTTAATAAAGCTATCTTTAGCGTTATTATATTCATTACCGTCCTTCCAATCCTTTAAACTTAACTGTTTTTTTAAAGATTCATATTGACTTACAATTTCTGGATGTTCTCTTAAATAATCTCTAAAAATTATATGTCTGTTCCAGTCATCAGTCTCATACTCCCAAATGTGTATATGGGTTAATTTAAGTTTATTGATTTTTTCATGTGGTATTAAATCTCCCCTTGAATAAATATTTTGAAAATTTTTATCATACCTTTTATCTTTTAAACCTACAAATAATCTCCTGTTTGGCATTACAGAATTATAAATTTCATAATATATGTAATTATTATTGATCATTGGTTCTATTGTTTTATCCAAATCATACGAATTTTTTACCCCAACTTGAATATCAATAATTGGCTTTGCAGCTAGATTTGGAACGGAGGTGCTTCCTATATGTTCTATTTTTGGATTTAACTTTACAAGGATTGAACATAGGTTAGTTTTAATTTTCTCAAACTGCCATACCCATTCTTTCTTATATATTTCTATGTTGATTTTCAATTAACAAAATTGTATTAAATAAAAGTATATCTATAACTATCCGGTGGCAACTTTTCGTTCCCTTCTCTACTTTTTTTAGAGATATTGAATAATGTCAATAGCCATTAATCTCTTCTATTATATCATCTGTAATTAAGTTTAGATAATTTAAGGAATCTAAGTTTTCCTTTAGCTGTGATAGTTTCGAAGCTCCTAAAATAACTGAGCTGACATTTTTATTTTTCAAGCACCACAATATTGCTAATTGAGACGGTTTTATATTTATTTTTTTAGATAAATCATTTATTCTATTTATTTTATTAAAATCAACACTATCCATTGACTGAGCCAGCCATTCATATCCTTTTACTTTAAATCGAGAATTCTTAGGGACTCCATTACAATATTTTCCAGTCAAAAGTCCTGATGCTAGAGGAGACCATATTGTAGATCCTATTCTATATTTTTTGAAAATTTCTCTATATTCATTTTCAAATCTTTCTCTGCATAAAATATTATATTGAGGCTGTTCCATTGTAGGGCCCCTAAGATTAAATTTTTTTGCACACAAAAATGCCTCATTTATTTCTTGAGCACTCCACTCCGATGTTCCCCAATACATTATTTTTCCTTGTTGCAACAGATCATTCATGGCGTAAACCGATTCTAAAATTGGAGTCTCAGGGTCTGGCCTGTGACAAAAAAATAAATCTAAATAATCAACCTTAAGCCTCATAAGTGCAGCATTACAGGCGTCGTGAATATGTTTTTTTGACAACCCTTTTTGTGTGGGAAGGTCCCCTCCCCAGAATACTTTACTCGAAACTATATAGGTGTCTCTATCCCATTTAAGTTTTTTTAAAATATCACCCATTAATATTTCTGATTCCCCGTGTGCGTATGCTTCAGCATTATCAAAAAAATTAACACCTTTATCATAGGCATATGCCATGCAGCTCATAGCATCTTTTTCATTTAATTGATTTACAAAAGTGACCCAAGATCCAAAAGAAAGTTCACTTATTTTTAATCCCGATTCTCCTAATTTTCTATATTCCATAGTTTATTTTTATTTATACCTTCGATAAATTCCCCAAATAAAAACCAATACAGTTAAATACAATGTCAGCAAATTTATTTGCTATAGTTTCTATCGCAAATTGAAATGGAAGTATTAATTCTAATAGCTCCCAACCCAAAGAAATTAAAAAGAAGATTATCCAACTATTAAGCCAATATCTTCCAAGTAAAAAATATTGTATTAGGTGAATTATAGAATAAAAGTTTATCATTTCCACCCCCTCTTTTTTGAAAAGAGGAATGTCCTTTAATCACTTATTAAGGTAATGGAGCCAGAGCCATTTGTCCTGACCCAGTATCCCTCGCCTGGCTCGAGAATAATAGTTTCTATATATCCGCCATTAAAACCATAAAATGTTCCAGGAATTATAATACTGTCCAAATCCAAAATGGAAAATACGGATATATCTTCTGATAAACCGGAAATAAGGTTCCAGCCATCATTTAATTGGATAGAATTTTCATTCATAGAAATCCCTGAAATAGTATTACTGCCCGCGTCATTAAACCTCAGCCAGTATCCTTTCCCCTGAGTGAGACTTGTTTCAGGGTTATATCCACCATCAAAAGAATATAAAGTTCCTTCTATTGATTCTGGAAAAAGAACGTTAGATAAAGATTCTTCAACTTCCAAGGGCAAACCAATAAGATTCCAATCTGCCTGATATTCAATTGATATATCACCGTTAAACATTTGATTGTATAAAAACAAAAAAGCATCCGATTGAATTTGTGAAAAATACTCATTTGGTCCATTTAGCCAGTTCCCGTTAACAGTACCCCAATATTCATGGGGTTGCCCATCTTCACCATGAAATTCATTATCAAGACCTAATTCATTTAGCCTGCCCCGTATTTGGTTAGATCCATGTACAAACGGTAATAAAATATTAAGGCTAAACGGAAAACCGGAATTATAGGGGACAATTAGGTCATCAGTCCCATGAAATAAAATTACAGGAATATTATTTTCAGGGTCAATCCATTCTAAATCTTTAATTGCACCCCAGCAAGATACTAGTGCATTAGGTTTACTGTTATGGTCATAGGAGTTACCTTCACAATCTATACAGCCTAGATCCGGGTCATCTCCACCACCATAAGTTGACTCAGGCCGTTCGTCATCTTCAGAGAATGCTAAATGAAGTCCAATGAAAGAGCCGGCACTTGTCCCCCATAAAAAAATATTGTTTGTATCAATATTGTATTCACTGGAAAATTCTCTCAAAAATCTTACAACCGCACTGGCATCTTGAACGCCTCGATAGACAGCCCGCTCACCGCTATAACTACTTAGAATATTTAGGCCTAAACGATAATTAATACTGACGGCTACATATCCTCTTTTTGCTGCAGAAATTGACAGTGCTACCACATCATCTAATTCATTGTGACCTGAAAAAAAAGCTCCTGCATGAATAAATATAATTACCGGTCGATGAGTTTCTGTATCTCCTACCGGTTCATAAATATCCATATCTAGGTCGATATCATATGTATTCCATTCAAAAAGGAAAATAAACGGCAGATCAGGGGCATTTCCATATACTACATCCTCTGTAATAGTCACATTTTCAAAAACCTCATCTATATAGCGAATTGGGTCAGCAGATAGACTATTCAATATAGATATTAAAAAGAAAACAATGATTAAAAATTTATTTACAACCATTACAGAACTTAAATATTATAGTTCAGATTCCTTAATAAACTTTTTTTGCAAGGAGGTTGGAAACCTAATAGTTAGTTAGGGTAATTGATCCTGAATTATTTGCCCGAAGCCAATATCCCTTCCCCGGCTCTATATTTTCCGTGGTTGTGTATCCATACAAATCAAATTTATAAAGAGTACTAAATATGATAATTTCACCCGGGTCCAGTACCTCCAAAATATTTATAGAGGTGCTTATTCCAGATATTAGGTTCCATCCTTCATTAAGGTTAATTGTAAACTCATTAATTTGTATACCTGATATAGCGATGCTTCCTTCTCCATTAAATCTTAGCCAGTATCCCACGCTATTTAATAGGTTTGATTCAAGGTTGTAGCCATTATTAAAAGAGTAGAGTGTTCCTTCTATTGATTCGGGAAAAATAATATTGTATAAAGTATATTCTGTTTCAAGTGGAAGACCTATCAGATTCCAGTCTGAATTATATTCAATTGTAAGTTCAATATTTTCTTGCCCTAAAGTGTTGAAAGTATGCCACCCTGCATTTGGGTGGGAAATTGTATCACCATTTAAATTTGTTGCTGTAATAAAATACTCAATCAATGAATTTGAATTTAAGTTAGGAAAAGTTCCTGTATATATATTGTTTGATTCAGATTCTAAATTGAATTGATTAAATGGTCCATCTTCAACACTGTATTTCCAATTTATGACTACAGATTCTAAATTTGTATCAAAATCACCATAGTCAACAATCTCTGCTTGAACGTAGATAGTTTGATTGCTAGCTATATCTTCTGTTCTGATAGATTTATGTGATATATGCATCATACTAGGATCAAATACACCCATAGTTCTACAGTGTAGAGCATCTTCTCCATACCATGGGTTTCCAGTATCATTATTAAATCCTATTATTTCATAACCAGGCATTGCATCCTGATAAGTCTGCAAGGCTTGTATATCTTCAGGAATGCCATACTGGGGAACCAATACTTTGCCATTCAATATAAGTGAATTAGTATATGCAGCTACTGAATTTAGTTCCCACCATCCTCCATTAATTTCAGGACAATAGATTCGGTAAATATTAAATGGTCTACCATAAAAGGTATTTAGTTCATAAAATGAATTAGCAAAATTTTCTGTACAATCATATTCTGGGCTAGTTTCTGGTACTTTTTTAATAATAATTGTTTCAGAATTAACTAATTTTGCCATACAATCTATATGTTGAATGCTTGATACATTCGGATTATCAAAAATATGGTAATTAGATAAAAATAATTCATCACTTACAATTTGTTGAAAATCATTATTATCTATATTATTTTCATTAACCATTAGTTCTGTTGAAAAACCCATTCCATAACCATCAGTCATAAAATTTCCACCCGTAAAGTATAGTGGTAGATTTTGAATTTCCCAATTCATCTGATTTGCAAAATCTATATTTGTATTATCATCTTCTTCCCAGCCTCTTAATTCAGGAGGTAATGGCCTACTTTCATGATAAATATCATCCTCAAAAAAGAAATTTTCTTGACAGCCATTTTCTACAGGATAACCATTAAAATGTTGATTAACTACCTTCCAATATTCTTCACCAATAACAAACTGTGGCCCATAATCTCTTGTCCAATGACTATAAGTATCTGTATTAATGAAAACTACATTATCAATATTTACTCCCCAATTATTAAAGTTATTTGTTGCTTGATTTTCTTGGTTATTTGTTTCTACTAAAACATATAGAATATCATCACTTGCTAACTCAACAACTAAATCTGAAGGAATGCCTAAAGGCCATCTGATCATTGTTCCTATAGCTGGCTCCCACTCAGCAACAATTCTCTTATCAGGAATCTGACTATTGAGCAATACACTAAATGTAGTAGCTAAAATCAGCGATTTATTAATTATTATCCTCCAATTTCATTAAGAGAGACTTTATCAATAATATGAGACATCCGGAACAGATGGTAAATTCCAATTTATTACAAAGAGGTAAGTAAAGTAAATGTAAATATTATGGTACAGTAATAAGATTTGAATTTTATCTTTATGAATTAAATTACAGGTAACTATTAATAATAAATTCGCACGTATTTTTGCTAACCTCTTGATAAAATATAATTACATATTTCTGTTTATTCTCATTATCTCTTGTGGCCAAAAAAATGATAAATCTTCTAATTTGAGCGAAGGGGAAAGTGATACTACTATGGTTCAAAAAAATGGTCTTTTACAGATTGCCGGTAATAAAATTATTAATAAGCATGGTGAACAAGTCTCCTTTGCTGGAAACAGCTTTTTCTGGAGTAATGATAACTGGGGTGGTGAAAGGTTTTATAATTCATCAACCGTAAATTGGCTTAAGAAGGATTGGAATACAACGATTGTTCGAGCTGCCATGGGGATTGAAGATCCAGGTGGCTATTTAGATAATAAAATTGCAAATAAAAATAAAATTAAGATCATTGTGGAAGCTGCGATAGATGAGGGTATTTATGTAATTATAGATTGGCACTCTCACCATGCAGAGGACAATACTCAGGAGGCTGTGCTGTTTTTTGAAGAAATGGCAACATTGTATGGTAATTATGATAATATTATCTATGAAATCTATAATGAACCCCTTGATGTTTCCTGGAGCAACATAATTAAACCCTATGCATTAACAGTCATACAATCAATAAGAGCGATAGACCCAGATAATTTAATTGTAGTAGGAACACCTGAATGGTCTCAGAGGGTTGATCTTGCTGCAGCTGATCCCATTATAAGTTTTTCTAATATTGCATACACGCTGCACTTCTATACCATACACCATCAGCAATGGCTAAGAGACAGAGCTACAGAGGCACTAAATGAGGGTATCGCATTATTTGTAACTGAATGGGGGTCAATCGGTTATAGTATTATAGACCCTGAAACAGATGAGTGGATGTTATGGTGTAAAACAAATAAAGTTAGCCACTGCAACTGGGCAGTAAATGATAAAGAGGAAGAGTGGTCTATAGTTTTACCTGGAGCAAGCACATCTGGCGGTTGGACAGATGAAGATTTAACTGATGCGGGAAAACTATCCAAAAATATAATTTTAAATTGGATTTACTAAACTTTACTATTTCTACTTTATTACAAAGAGCTAAAAAGAACCTGTAAAAGATGGCTATTTCAAAATTATTTAATATTAACTATTCACAACTTTTAGGTAATTTTTACTATACAAATAATATATTGGTAAAATTCCGACAGAATTAATCACTAAGATTGCAAAAAACCATTTTTTGTCATTATTTCTTGCTGAAAGCCATAGTGCTTTATATTTCCAATATAATTCCCATATCGCTAAAGTAAAAATTAATAAATAGAACATCAACTCGATGCGAGCAGGGATAAATATACAGGTAATATGTTTTTCATTATCCGAATCTAATTAAACTCTTTTTTTTTAGCAATATATAGATTATTTCATCAGTATTATTTTTTGAAATCTATTTAACTTTAAGGTCTGTTTTTCCAAACTTCAAAATAGTGATCGGCTTACCAATTTATTTAAGAGCAACTTCTATAACTAAGTAAAAATAGTTTAAATTTAAAATTATGACTGCTGACCAAATTGTTATATCTATAATTATTATCGCTACCTTTGGGCTTTTTGTGTGGGGTCGATGGCGTTATGATGTTGTATCACTAGTTTCACTATTTACACTTGTTCTCATGGACAAAATTCTTGGAGGTGAGGGATCTTCACTGATTGAAGTTCCAAGCCAAGCCTTCATGGGATTTGGTCATCCAGCAGTAGTTACAGTTGCAGCCGTACTAGTTATCAGCCGAGCTTTACGAAATTCTGGTGTTGTAGATCTCTTGGCTCGCTATTTAAAGCCATTTACAGTTAAAAAAACTACCCACATTGCAAGTATAGGCGGAGTCATCGCGATCTTATCAGCATTTATGAATAATGTAGGGGCTCTAGCGTTGATGCTGCCAGTTACACTTAAAACAGCATGGGCACAAAAACGATCTCCCAGCATTTTATTAATGCCTATTGCATTTGCTTCCATTCTTGGTGGCATGATTACAATGATTGGGACACCGCCAAACATTATCATTTCCAATCTGAGAAAAGAGCAACAACAACAAATATTATCTAATGCTTTGGCCGATAGCACATCCCCGTCTGCAGTCTATTTTAACCAAATGAATATTGCACAAGAATCATTTAAACCTGCACCTTTCGGTCTATTTGATTTCACACCAGTAGGGGGAATTATAGCGATTTTGGGTGTGCTTTTTGTTGCATTGATAGGGTGGAGACTAGTACCTAGAGAAAAACAAATAAAACCAACCTCTAGATCACTTTTTTCATTGGAAAAATATGTTACAGAAATTCGTTTCCCTGAAGGGAGTCCATTAATTGGTGAATCTGTAGAAAAAGTAAATAGTGTAACAGGGGATAAATTGACTCTAATTCGTTATATTGATAAGAAAGGGAAAGTAAATCCACTTAATCAAACAAATAGAATAAAAGAAAACGACCAATTTCTTGCCATGGCAGATCCTGCTGATTTGAAAGAAATAATGGACGAATACGGTTTAAGGCTTACTAAAGAAATGCGTTACCGAATTGATTCACTAAAAAATGAGGATACGACTTTTATTGAAGTCGTAGTTTCCCCCGAATCCACGTTGGTAGGGCGAAAACGTAACTATTTACGAAAACGTACATCTAACCAGCTTGTTCTTATGGCTGTTGCAAGGCAAGATAAACCAATACATAAACGCTTGGGTATGGTTCAGTTTTGCGTAGGTGATGTACTATTATTACAGGGGCGAAGAGAAGAATTGAACAACAATGTGATTGAGCTTAATCTCTTACCGTTAGCTGAGCGAGAGATAGAAGTAGGTGTCTTCTCTAAAGTAAGCTATGCCCTTTTAATTTTTATTAGTGCAATTCTTTTGAGTATGCTATCTGTTGTTCCCACAACCATATCATTTATAGGTGCAATTTTGCTTTATGTTTTTACAGGAATATTACCTGTACGTGAACTTTATAAGAATATTGATTGGCCTATCATTGTATTGTTGGGTGCTATGATTCCCATAAGCGATGCTCTGCAAAACACAGGGACCACATCTTTAATTGCTGAGCAAGTGTCTATTCTGACTCAAGGATTCCCAACTTGGACCATAGTTGCATTGATTATGGTGATTACAATGAGTTTGTCTGATGTTATAAATAATGCAGCAACAGCACTTATTATGGCTCCAATAAGTGTGGGTATCGCCGTCTCATTAGGGGTAAATATGGACCCTTTTTTAATGGCGGTAGCTGTAGGTGCTTCCTGTGCATTCCTGACACCTATTGGTCACCAATGCAATGCACTTATTTTAGGCCCCGGAGGTTATCGTTTCCATGATTATTGGCGTATGGGATTACCACTAGAAATAATCATTGTCATAGCAGGAACACCATTGATATTATATTTTTGGCCGTTATAAAATTATAAACTTTTCACAATCTTTGACAACTTGGGCAGAAATGTGTACCTCTTTGCCCTACAAAGATTTTGCTTATTGAGGTCATACAGCGTGGGCATAATTCATTTTGCTTTCCGAACACTTTAAGAGATTTAGAAAAATTTCCTTTAGTATCATCACCAGGAGAATAATTAATTATTGTGGTACCATTATATTGAATCGCTTTTTTTAATATTTGCTTTATCGCACTGTGTAGTCTTTTGATTTTTATACTACTGATATTGCAACATTTTGTCTTCGGATGTATTCCAGCAAACCAAAGACTTTCATCTATATAAATATTTCCCAAACCAGCGATAAAACTTTGAGCTAATAGTTTAGGCTTTATCATGCCACGTGATTGCTTTAAACCTTTATTAAGGAAGTTCCTTGTAAAATTAGAGCTGAGGGGCTCACATCCTAATTTTGTTTCTAAATTGGATATATTATTAAAAAAATACCAGCGACCAAATTTTCGATAATCCTTAAAATAAAGATATTTTCCGTTTTCTAATTGCATGAATGCTGTAAAATGCTTGAGCTGGTCAGTTTCATTTATTTTTGTCTGGAGTTTCCCTGTCATCCTCAGATGAATGGAAAGATGACCCCTGTCCAGATCCATTATTATATATTTTCCGCGACGCCAAAGAGAGTAGATTGTTTGATGTTTGACTTTCTGATTTAATTCTTTTGATGAAATTGAATGAAAAACTTTGTGGTATCGATTTAATGGTTTAATCATTTTTATTGTTTGCCCCTCAAGGTATCCCTTAAAATGATTTACAACAGATTGTACTTCAGGTAATTCAGGCATAAAACATTGTATTGAACATTATTCGAGTTATTAAAAAGGTGTTTTTATCTCTGATTTTCAGTTTTAGAAAAGAGGATTGTTGGTATAAGCTAAGGAGCACTACAGCCCGTTAATTAAACTATGACACCAGATAGTTTTTTATAATTTTATTACCAATGAAAAACTGGGGTGATCTCTCCCCCAAACCTAGTTTTACTCTTTCTGCATTACGCATCATCGCCGAAGCTAAAATATCTACTCTTAGCCCAAATCCTTTTGATTCTAACTGTTGCTCTATCCATGTCTGCTTTCCCTGAAGCCTTATCAACATTCCCGGTTTAAAAACTGAAACACTTTTAAAAAAATAATTTGAAATTATGGTTTGTTCTTTTTGACCAATCGTTTTCATATATAATAGTGGATGAATCCAATCATTAGTCCATATCCTATGATTTGCTCCTTTAGCTGATATAAGTGACGCGTGAGGTATATGGGATTCTGAGGCCATCTTAGCTGCTTTTTTTGAAACACCTAATTCAACATCAATAAATTCCTTTGCACCTCCAGCACGCTTTCTTGTTGTCCCAATACAATTAAAAAACACATCATTATTTTTCCAATAATTTTCAGTGGTTGATAACTCTAAAAATGAATCAACAACGATATCAATTAATTTATCGTGTTTTTTCCCTTTCAGAACTGGTCTTCTTCCAATAGAGGTAACTAATTCACAATTTTGATTACTAATTAACTGACTGATAAGTTGCCTACCCGTAGCTCCAGTTCCTCCAACAACTATTGCTTTAAACATAAAGTTTAATATTTACAATTTTCAAGATTAGATAAAATTCAGTTTTTAATTACCCTACCCTTACCAGAATCTAAAGGAATAATCAGCTGGGCAGGGAATGGTGTAAAGAATGACTGCTGGCGCAGATATCTCTCATCAAAACGCTTTATCCAAGAAGAGAGAATACCGTTTAGAACATTAATAGATGTGAACTTGTTTTTATAGTCATTCAATAAAGATAAAAAGTGATCTCTTTCTGATTTGGAAAGTTTTTTTGAAAAATATCCAAATATATGCATTAACACGTTAGTGGTGGAATTTTTACTGGGCATTCTTTTAAAAATACGTAAAATATTCTGGAAGTAAAGATATGCTGTCTGATTTATTTTTTTTGCTTCCATTTGAGCTAACAGTCTTCCCATTTCTCTCGTGGCTTTTTGATTGTACATCATAAACAAATACTTGTGCCTTGTATGAAATTTAATAATTGATTTTGCATCTATCCCCTGACTCAACATACGTCTGAATTCAGCTATAGTAAATATACTGGTAAAAAAATGGCGCCTAATTTCAAAATTGGTTAAACGGCCTTCTTCTTCAATGGGAATTTGGTGGAACGCTGATTTCATGTTCAATGCAAAAACTCCACTTCTAGTGAACATCGTAGAAGATTTTTCGAGTTTTGAATATACTTTTACCCCATAAATCCCGCAGGATGGAGACTTTGATTTTAGTATAAAACCATCAATCTCTTGATTACCCCGTGCAAAGGTTTTTGCAAATAATTCCATCTTATAGGTATGATCATCACCGGTTTTTGGTTCCATAAGATGTGTTCCATTATTGGTATTAACGAGTCTAATTGTGTTGCGCGGTATTCCTAAACCAATCTCTACCTCTGGACATACAGGAATAAAACGAACATACTCCTTGAGCAGTTTTACTACCTCATCCTTCAGCTTGTCTCCATTATATCTGCAGGCGTCGAACTCAAGGCATTTGCTTACAACAACGGTTGGTTTGACCCAGATAGCATGTCGGTCAGTTTTCATTATAAGCTGTCAGCTGGCCAAATATAGGGTAAATCATTTTGTTCTTGCCAACCGTATTGAGAATAATAATTAAAATCTTTCCGCAACAAATTTGATCGATGGGAAGCATGAAAAAATTCATTACCTAACCAATCAGGTATGGTGTAGTTTCTTGGTACTTCATATAGTTGTATATTGTTTTTATACCCCCTTAGAATCCACTCATTAATCATTGAATTCGTATAAACCTTTAATGCATCCGGGTATGACGACCACATCTTTGTTGCGGGATGATTTATCCAACCATTGTAGAAATTTCCATCCAGTTTTCTTTCACCTAAAATGGCTTTTAATAGTTGCATCCCTTCAACACGCTGTTTCCCAAGCCTTTTCCAATCTAATGTTTGAGCAGATCGTATAAAATCAGGATAGGGTAGAAATGTTTGCACACTAATTTTTTAGATATGATAGAGACTCAGAATTAAATGGAATTGGGCTTATTGAGAACATATCAAATACATCTTTTGAAAAACAGATATTTCCCTCCACAAGCATTGTTAATTGATCTTTGGTAATCGGGAACCAGGCAAAACGTCCAAAAATAGAAGCCAATGATTTAACGGCAAACACTGGAGCAGGAATTGTCCATTTTTTTTTCCCATAAGCACTGGAAATGATCATAATGACTTCCTTCCAGGAGTATTCGTCTCCGCCAAGTTTATATACTTTATTGACTGTTTTTTTTTCATTAATTGATCTCACGAAAATAGTTGCCACATCTTTTGCGTGAATAGGTGATAGACCAAAGTTTCCCGCATTTAATAGATTGAGACCCGTATGAAAAATTGGTGCAGGAAATGGAAGGTCTAACATATCTTTTTTCAATTGAGTGCAAAATTCAGGGCGTCCACTGCCTCTAGGGTCACCAAATACAAGCGAGGGTCTAAAAATTGTATAGTTCAATTTTGAGCACTTCAAATATTCATCTGCCAAAATTTTTGTTTTTTGGTAGCCTGTACCATTCTTTTTCACACCGTTGGCAGACATGAGTATAAAACGCCTTACCTGTTCATCTTTGGCAATATCAATACAACGCTTTGCGCCTTCAAAATGGAGATTTTCAAATGTAATCCCCTTACTTGGGAACTCACGAATAATGCCGACATTGTAAATAACTGCCTCACATCCCTTGATAGTTTCTCTGATTGCAGATTCATTGTTAAGGTCTCCAAGGATCACTTCATTTTCTCCTCTCTGAAATAGTTTGGATTGACTTTCTTTCCTCACGAGTATTCGTGGAGTCATCTTTTGTACAAGTATTTCATCAATAATGTAGGATCCCACAAAACCGGTTCCACCAAATAATGCCACCTTCATGCTAAACTGACCTTTTTTGAATGGGATAATTGGCTATTATCGGTAGGTTTCGAAAAAATCTGATCAATCACATTTTTTCGGTGCTCAAAAATTCGCACAAGATCTCTCTTTATCCATAAGATATGTAACAACCTTCCCAATAGTCCAAAGGGAATGCTGTAAGAAACCGAATCATGAATCTCCACACCTCCGCTCACCTCTTTAAAGATATGGGTATGATGCCAAAGTGTGTAGGGTCCTTTTATTTGTTCATCAATGAACCTGTGTGGAGGTTCATAAGTAGTAATTAATGTGCGCCAATGTACGGGTATCTTAAACAGTTTGATCGTATAATCGATGACAGTACCTTGTTTCATTTCCAGGGGGAGTGGTGTAAGGATTCTAAAGTTTATTTCTGGCGGGGTGATCTCTGATAAATTCTCCGGCCTGGAAAAAAAATCAAAGACCTCTGCCAGCGAGCGCTTTATGAATTGTTCTGTTTTTATCTTATATATTTTCATAGAATAAAATTAAATCAATAATTATTTATAAACAATATCATAGCGAGCGTTATGAGCGTAATATTATTTAATAAACTTAAGTTTTAATTCATGCATATTATTAATGATAATCACTTTCTTGCCTAATATAGTTTTGAAGATACTCGAAGCATTACCGCCAACAATCAGCTTTATTCTTTGATTGCTAATAATATGTTGTAATTCATTTATTTCGTTAATAATCATTTCTTGATTGCTGTGATAGTTTGCAGAAATAATTAAATACCTAGGCCCAAGCCTCTCCAACAAGTCAACAATAGACTTTACCGGCACACTGCGTCCCATATTGAATACTCGTATTTCATTCAATTCGAGTATTTGTTTTGTCATGATCAGGGGTAATTCATGATCATCTCCAGTAACACTGAAGCAAATTGCTAAAGGTGCATCATCAGGTAAATCAGTGGTCAACGATTCTCCCAAGTCATATATTGCTTTCCGGACAACTTCAGAAGCGAGGTGCTCTTCGGGTATAGTGAGCTTTCTAGCCTCCCACAAATCACCGATGAAACGCATAACAGGAAAAACCAACTGGTCATAAATACTGTCTAACCCTACACCTTTTAGATAGAGACCGGTTATGATGGTACTTATCTTTGCCTGATTTGCTTCTATTGCAGCTTTAAAAAAAATGGGAATAATTTTGGTGAATTCAGCATGCTCTATATGATGAATTAATTCTTTATCTGCCAATCCATTGAGTTCTATCAGATTGACTTTTTGAATTTTATTTTTATTATTCTTTAGAAATTGGTTTATGTGACCTAAGGTGAACTTGCGGTGCCCACCCGGTGTTTGATAGCAGGGTAATTTATTCGCATCTGTCCATCTTTTTATGGTTGATACATTAACTCCCATGAGGAGCGCAACATCTTTTGAATTCATAAATTTCATGTTCAAATATAAATGAATATTATACGCATCACTAGAGCGATTTGAGCGAATTAATATTAATTTTGTATAATTGTTCTATTTTATTCTGATTAAAATCTCATTTTTCCGAAATGGCGGTATGGCCCAAGGTGAATTGTATTGGGCAACCATATACCTTCCCTGTGTTTCCAAACCCAATTCATCAACCTTTTTTTTTAATTTTTGCTTATAATATGACGCACGTTCTGCAGTGGCCCAACCTCCAAAGGATATGGACACTACTTTGGATAATCTTCGTTCTTCCAGTTGAACGCTCTGAAGATTAGGTCTAGGCAGTTTGTCAAATTGATGTCCCCTTGGCATCACAAAAAGTACTTCATGCGTTTCATCTTCCCTATCTAATTGGGTCGAAATAACCGGCGCTGTCATAGCAATTTTCATTTCTTTATCATTACCACCAAAAATGTAACTCGCAATTCGGCGGAACCCTTCATTGAGGGCTGGTTTGTAATGCTGTTTTACCTTTGTTACAGCTACAGTTATCGATTGATATTCACGGACCTCAATTTTTCCGTGTTTTTCAAGCAGCTTGTACTCAGGAGTTTCAATTGCCATAACCAGACCAATTGCCGTGAGAGATATAAATATTTTTTGCTTCATAAATATTTCCTTTATTCATTTAATGAATGGTACGAGAACAGAAGTTCTTTGCTTGTACTGCTGATAGGATCTAATGTTACCCCATTTTTTGTCAGAGCTGGCTTCCAGCAGGTTGATGCCGCTGACCTTGGTCAGCAAAAGAATTACAAACAATGGTGATATCAGAGTTGCGTATTGCCATCCTGATAAAACGGGAAATGATATAATGGCCATTCCCACCCAAATCAGGATTTCACCAAAATAGTTTGGATGACGAGAAATTGACCAGAGCCCAGTTCTTATAAATTGACCTTTATTATTTGTGTTATTCCGAAAGCGCCTTTTTTGCTCATCCGCGGTTACTTCAAAGGCAAATCCAATCAGCCAAATCATTAAACCAATCAGAAAATAGCCGTCATATATAAGAGGATGATTATTCAATATAAGCGTCAAAGCATTGGCAGTAGTCAAAAATACCCACAATGCGGACATACTGAACCAAACTAAAAATCTTAAAAAAGACTTTTTGACCTCATGAAAACGTTTGTCCTCACCAATCTGAAACACCCGAACAAACAAAAACAGTCCAAGTCGCAGTGCCCACACCGCAATTAACACTGCCACAACCTGGGAACGAAGATTCAATTCACCAGCGCTAAACACAGCAAGCGCAGTCATCACCAGGTAGGCAATCGTCCCTGTGATATCATAATATTTTTCTGTTTTGAACAGATAGGAGGGAATGAAGACAAGCCAATGGATCAGAAATCCAACGGTTGCGATCAGCATTAGGCCCGGATAACCAAAGATACTAGGGCCGTCTAGTGAACCTGCATGCCCAATTAAAAGGGCAAGTGAAAATAAAAATATGGATATGATTATATTGATCATTATTTCGCCTTATTGATTTGAATAATATCTATTTTTTGTATTGAAATAAAAGAATCATAATATTATGAATTCTCCTATTTTTGGAATTATAAAATGATTCTCTTTTAATTCATACTTTTGACGAGCAATCTTCAGTTTTTTTATTGGGTCAAAAATTGGTTCCGTAGTGAGCACAAAAGTTCCAAAATGAATACCTACACTTTTTTTTGAATCTACATCCAAGTGAATCTGAACCGCTTCATCGGGATTGACATGAAAATTTTTCATGAACCACCTTGGCTCATAAGCGCCCATTGGGATGGCCGCAAGATCAAAAGGCCCATAATCTCTGCCTATTGCCTTGAACTGCACATCGTTGTATCCCGTATCCCCGGCAAACCAAAATTTAAAATTACCTACTTCAATCCCCCATGAGGACCAAAGTGTATCAAAACTTTTAAATACGGTACGTTTGGACCAATGTTGCGAAGGCAAACAATTTACTTTTATCCCAGCATACTGATATGATTCAAACCAATCCATTTCAACGACTTGTTCAATACCCTGATTATTGAACCATTTCTTCAAACCCAACGGCACTGCCCATAAAGCAGAGTTGCCGATTCGTTTCACAGTTTGGTAATCAAGATGGTCATAATGATTATGACTTATTACAATAAGGTCAATCTTCGGAAGTGAATCAATCGAAATAGCTGGATTTGAATATCTTTTTGGACCTGCAAATTGGACTGGCGAGCATCTATCGGAAAAAATAGGATCTGTAAGGATATTTTTACCGTTAATATGTATAAGCGCAGTTGAATGTCCAATCCATAAGTAAAAATTTTGCCGATCTTTTATACGACCTTCTATTTCAGATAATTTAACAGTTTTTATCGCGATATTGTCAGGCGTCTTAGGTCGATCTTCACGCATCATTTTAATTAAATCAGATATTTTTTTATTTTGGGTTTCTTTGGAAAGATATGGGTTCGTAAAACCATTAAGAGTATGGTGAGGCTTGCTGTCATCAAAATATTTTTTGCTGCGATTACTTGATATTAGAATTGCTATTGAAGCAATTGCTATAAAGCTAATTATAAAGGATTTCACAAACTTTTTCTCTTGCTGTACAGATAATGAGAGATTCCCCATTCTTTGCCATTATACATGCCAAAAAGTTCTTCACAAGCCATGAAGAAAATACGCCATCTCTGGAACCACAATTTGGCTTTATCATTTCCATATGTTTCTGAAAATATATCGAGAATCATTTTTTTGTTTTTGTCCATTCGGATTAACCATGCCTGGGAGGTTTTTGCATAGTGAGTTCCCGAAATACGCCACACCTTTTCAATTTTTAGATGATCCTGAAAATGGAGTAATAAACGGTGCGACGGCATTTGACCACCACTGAAAAATTCTCTGGCCATCCAATCTCCAGAACCTTGATCTTCATAAGGATAGGCCAGAGAATTGTGGGAAAAAATGTGGATAAAAATTTTGCCGTCAGCATTAATAATGCCGCTAATACGTTTAAGTAATTCCCTGTAATTACGCATATGTTCAAACATTTCAATGGAGATAACGCGGTCAAATATCTTTTTAGTACTAAAACTATTCATATCGGCGGTAATAACTTCAACATTAGTTAATCCATCCTTCTTACATCGCTCTTGAATAAATTTTCGTTGATCACTGGAATTACTTACAGCGGTAATTCTGGCATTGGGAAGGTCCCTAGCTATAAAACAGGTAAAGGAGCCCCAGCCACAGCCCAACTCTAGAATGTCCATACCATCTTCAAGCTGGGCTCGTTGAAAAGTTGTTTCCAGCATGGCAGCTTCTGACTCGTCCAACGAATTGGTGCTGTTGGGCCAGTATCCAGAGCTATATTTCATATGATTACCAAGAACCTGCTCAAAAAATTCAGGGGGAACTTCATAGTGCTGCTCATTTGCTTTTTCAGGTACTAGAGCAATAGGACTAGCGTTAAGCTCATCTACCCATGCTTGATGTAATTCTTCCAATTTTTCTACACTTGTATTTTGTGAAACACTTAAACGTTTCTGATTAAGTCTTCGGATTCCAATGCGGATCAGGGAATCAGGTAGAGCACCTTTCTCCGCAAGAGATATAAGTGATTTTAACATACTAATATTCTACCTTTATATTTTGTGACCCTGATTTTGCAAAAACAAATTGGTAGTTACCAATATTCCTTTCCCTGAATCCTGATTCGCAATAGACAAAATAGAATTCCCACATGTTAATGAATTCATTAGAGAAACCCAACTTTTTGACTGCATCCAATTCCTTCAAAAACTTTGTCCGCCAGTTCTTGAGTGTGGTAGCATAATGCAACGTAATGTCTTCCAGGTGAGATAGGGAAAGGTCGGTGTATTTTTTCATCGTTTCGGTCATCTGTGAAATAGATATCAGGCAGGATCCTGGGAAAATATATTTCTTAATGAAATCAACCGAACCCTTATATCTATCAAATTCCTGGTCATTATAGGTAATGCCCTGCATAGCAAAGAGTCCATCTTTTTTCAATAGAGATGATACTTTTTTCAGAAAAAGTGGAACAAACTGATGTCCCACTGCTTCTATCATTTCAATGGACACGATCTTATCGAACTGACCGCTAAGATTACGGTAATCATCCTTCAATAAGGTAATTTTATGTTCTAGACCGGCCTGCTGGATTCTATATTTCGCCAATTCATACTGGGCATCCGATATAGTTGTTGTTGTGATGTTACATCCATAGTTCCTAGCTGCGTGGATGGCAAAGCTGCCCCAGCCGGTACCAATCTCTAGAATCGAGTCTTCCGGCTGAATATTCAGTTTCCGACATATGCGATCCAGTTTTTCCACGGATGCATCCTTCATGGTGCTATGTTTATTCTTAAAATATCCACATGAATAGGTCATCGTTTCATCAAGCCATAATTGATAGAATTCATTGCTCAAATCGTAATGAGCGATAATATTTTGTTTGCTCCCAGATAAAGAGTTTTTTTGTAACCAATGGATAAACAGATTTAGAGGCTTCGCCAATAGGGCCCAGCCAGAATCCAACCGGTTCATTACATCTTTATTACGAAATACGGTGCGAATCAGAGCAACCAGGTCATTGGCCTTCCAGTATCCTGCCGTGTAGGCTTCCGCAGCTCCCAAAATGCCGCCACTGCCTAGTAGCACATAGAAATCGGACGATAGAACATCAACTTGTACCATTGATTCCGATTTAGAATCACCAAACGAATAAACTTCTTTTCCATCAGTAAGCTTAATATGGCCAAATTGAATATATTTAAATTGTTTAAGAATTATAGATTTGAAAATAGCAGACAAATAATTTACTTTTTTGTTTGCTTTCAAGCTGTCAGCTACAATATCAATTCTCATTTTGTTTTCCAATAAATTTTTCCTGCTTCAACTTATCTGGATGTGTATAAAATTGAGCCCCCTTTAACCATAGCTTAGCAGCATTCCAATGAATTCTCCATACTACCCTCGCTGTTATAAATGGAAATCGTAGCGACTTTCCAATCAAATTTTTTACAGTCATCTCCCTCCGTTTCATAGATAAGGTGGCATCAAAAACTTTCTTCCCATCTTTATAATTCTTCATATTTACCAATAGGTTTTCGCCCGGCTGGGTAAACATCCACTCATAATCATGATCCATTCCCCAGAACGGGCTAACGTGAAATTCCTTTTTCATCTTGGATGTAAGATTTCCGTCGCCGTTCAATCGATCAGATACCATGTAAATATGCCTTTCCTGCCAAGGTGTATTGGTCACCTCTGCCATTACGAGCTCAACATCATCATCCTGTTCATTAAAACAATAATAGAAACTTACCGGATTGAAGCAATAGCCATAAAAGCGCAAGTGGGTAAGCAAACGGATGGGGCCCGTAATATTTTTCCCCATTTCCTTCTTGACCGTGGACCGCACAGCAGAATCCAGCGTCTCCTCTTTATCACCATGGTAATCCCTGCGGTAGAATGATACAATTGAAGGTTTATTTGTATTCCAAAACCATGATTTTTTAAGCATACTCTCCACCTTGGCAACATCAAAATAGGCCATGAAAATAGGATAGGTAAAAAAATGGTCAAAGGGAGTAAATCGTCGATGGCAGATGGAACCGGTGTAAATGTAATTACTGTTTGAAAGGTTCACAGGGTGACCCCAAAATGGCTACACACCTCCAATGCACTGACAACACCATCTTCATGGAATCCGTTGCGCCAGTAAGCACCACAATAATATGTATTTTTGACACCGCTAATTTCATGTTTCCTTTTTTGGGCTTTGATACCTTCCGGGGTGAACTGTGGATGATGATAATGCATTGTTTTTACCACTTTTTCATCATCCACTAGGTCATTATTATTCAATGTAACACAGTAAGTATTTTCGGAGTCTAGGGTCTGCAGCATGTTCATATTATAGGTCATGGCCATTGGCTTATATGGTTCCTGATCTAGATTATAATTCCAGCTGGCCCAAGCAAGTTTACGCTTTGGTAAAACGGATGAATCTGTATGTAGCAATGCATCATTGGACTGATAAGGCAATGCACCAAGAATTTCCTCTTCCTGCTTTGTGGAATCCGCAAGCAGTCTCAATGCCTGATCGCTGTGGGTTGCGATGACAACCGCATCAAAAATTTCTTCTTTATCAGCGACCTGAATTGTGATCTTGCTCTCTGATCGACTTATGGACTGCACCGCAGTATTCAACCTTATCCTAGAATCGAATTCTGCTATCATTTTTTTCACATATTCCTTTGAGCCACCCTTGATGACCCACCACCCGCTGCGGTTTTTTACCTCCATCAGGCCGTGGTTGTTAAAAAAACGAATAAAGAACAGCGCTGGCATGTCTAGCATAGACTGCGCTTTAGTAGACCAGATCGCTGACCCCATCGGTATGATATAATGATTGATAAATGATAGTGAATAATTATTCTGTTTTAAATAATCCCCAAGCTTTATTTCTACTGAAAGATCGGGCAGGTCGGCTTTCCCCTTTTTGTTGAACCGAAGAATGTCCCGCAGCATGATCCAGAACGAAGGACGTAAGTAATTCAAGCGCTGGGCGAAAAGAGATTTTAAAGAATTACCAGCATATTCCAGATTCTTTTTCACTGATTTTACACTAAATCCCATTATCGTTTTTTGCCGCTGTACTCCCAATTGATCTAAAAGCTTGATAAAATTAGGATAGGTAACTTCATTATACACAATAAATCCGGAATCGACGGCCTGTGTTGATTGCTTTGTTTTGATGGTATGCGTATGTGTATGACCACCGATATAATCATTTTTTTCAAAAACAGTTATCTCGTGCTTGCGGTTAAGTAGATAAGCGACAGTCAAACCAGATATTCCCGTGCCAACAATTGCTATTTTCACCAGCCTTTATTCCCACTCCTGCACTATTTTTTGGATCTTGGATATATCATAACCAATTACTGCCAATTTTTGTGTTATGTCTAAAAAAGTATCATCAGACAATATGGGTTCACGGGACATGATCCAGACATATTTGCGGTTGGGAACCCCAATAACCGTATAACTGTAATCATCATCCAGGTCAATGATAAGAAATGGCGCTTTGAATGGCCAGATAAACTGCATCCGCCACTCTGCATTTGTTTCAGTATTATATATGAACCCTGTTGGCTTGTACACTTTTTCCCTTCCACTTGGATTGTCTTGGAAAAAGGTAAAAGTGGTCTCAATTTGACCTTTACTATTCTGGCGGTAAGATTCAATTGCATTAGTGGCACGCTTTTCAATAAAGGTAGGAATGTTTGCAATCACGTACCAATCACCCATGAAGCGTTCAATATCTACAAAGGGTACTGTTTGCATTGCCTGCGCATTATTGCTATTATCGCTGAAATTGCAGGAAACGGTAAACAATAGGAAGATTAACAGGTTGAATGATCTCAAGCTCATTACTCAACCTCTTAAACCATTTTTTGAATTCACTTCATTCTCTACATCCCGCAATAATCCTACAATGCTGTTCTTATTGATCATTTCTATCACAAAGTCAGGAATGGAACCGCCGGGGTGCATAGTTAATATATACGCGATTTTAACTTTACCTGATTTTACAGGCTCCCACTTCCACAATCCAGCACCTTGTTTCAGGTAGGTGGCATTGTCAGATCGATTGAAATTTTTCTGATCCTGCTTTGGATCAAGCAGAATCCAGTAACACATCACATTGGAAGATTGAATATCAAACGGTTTCCGGCTCATGTAAAAAAAATATTCACGGTCATCAAAAAAAGGAATGTTTACTTTTATTTTTTGGTATCCGATCAGACTATCCCGGGTATGCTCAATAACTTTACTGTGCAGAGAATTAGAATTAGAAAGAAACGAATTATAACCACCAACATTCATAATAACTTCTGTGAAACACTGTGGTTCAATATTATAAACCTTTTCCACTTTAACGGCATTGAGTTTTGTTCCGTTAACTTTTTTTTCGCTGATATAAACTGAGTCACTAGTCTTTTCGATGAAATTCCAGTTGGAATTGGCATACAAAATTTTGAGCAATGACCGGTTTTGTGAGTCTATTCCTTCTCCAAAGGCGTTCGTGGCGAAAAAGATAGTGAAGACTATTATGTAGATATACATTTTCATTTTTTGACGACAATCATTTTATTCAAATAAAAAATGAAGGGTACTGTTATACCCCATACTGCGGCCAAAATAGTTATGGAAAAAAATGATATTTGAAAATCAACTGCTCCAAACTTTAGTCCTGCTATATATGATAATGGACCAAATATTGCACCTAAAAAAAATGAAAAAATCCATTTACCATCCAGCCATGCTAAAGAGTGATTAATAGTCGCAGAAAATCCCAACCACATTGCAATAATCCAAAACGGTGCAAAATATGAAAAAGTGAGTCCGTGATATGTTATCAGAGATGTTAATAAAAAAGCAGTATCCACTAGTGTCCCTAAGATACCAACGGTTTCAATGAAGACTATTTCACCCCGGTTGCCTTTATTAAGCGCTAGATGAGTTATTAAGAAAATGGATATAACTACCGGGCCTAGATAAGAATATCCATTTTGAACACCTAAGACACAGGCCCACCATCCCACTTGAAAACCGATGATATTAAACAATTTTTTAAAATATGACATCCCCATATTTTAAATTAAAAATAGATAGTTCACAAGTATATATTGAGCGTTTTGAGCGTTTTGAAAAATTTTATATTATTATATATTCATCTTATAGACTCAATAGGTCCTATCTTAAAAAATAATCTGATTAGAAAATATAAATTTTGAAAAACCGATTCTATTATTGCAATTTATTACTTTATATAATCAATTATCACATTCTTATAAAATTTTGGTTGTATATAGGATGTCAGCCATTATTTTTCCATAGCTTGAATTATTCGTTGGTGTTAGTTTGAATATAGGTACTCTTATTATTGTTTTTAATATTTTGATTTTTCAAGCTATGGTTCTTGGAATTAATATTGAATGTGGCTGTGGTCTAAAAGAAGGGCAAATGGTAGGCTACAGAAAACAATTTAAGAATTTCATGTTTTTAGTAGGTTGTACATTTATTTTTAAATCAAAAAATAGAATTTTATATGCAAAAACATTTCAATAGAAGAAAAATAATCAAGCTTCTACTTACCCTTGGTGTATAACTTTTTGGAGTATTATTTGGTAATAATAATATTATAAATAAAAAAAGGAAATCTATGAATGCTATAAAAAAAATCACTGACCTACCGGAAAGTGGTCCATGGCCAACAATTGATCCATTCTTGTTTTGTGTCCATCATAATGATATATACCCTAATGCAACAAAAGATTTCACACCAGATGCATCCCTTTATGGTAGAAATATAGGAAATGATTTCTCAAACAAAGAAGGATGGAATATGTATCATGGTGAATCAGTCCCCGGTTTCCCCAAGCATCCTCATCGAGGTTTTGAAACTCTAACGGTAGTTGATAAAGGTGTAATCGATCATTCTGATTCATTAGGGGCATCGGCAAGGTACGGCGATGGTGATGCACAATGGTTAACAGCTGGCGATGGAATCAATCATTCAGAAATGTTTCCATTATTCAATCAAAAAGCAAATAATACTATAGACTTTTTTCAAATTTGGATAAATCTTCCATCACATAAAAAAAGAGTGAACCCCAATTTTCAAATGTTTTGGGATAAACAAATTCCTAAAATAAAAATTGATGATAAAAATGGAATTACCTCTGCTGTTGAGTTGATTTCAGGAGAAATTAATGGAGTGGTATCTCCAAAACCTCCACCCAATTCATGGGCCAATGATCCAAGCAACCACTTTGCTGTCTGGGTTATTAGATTAACAAGTATGGGCTCATTCACTATTCCCAAAATCACTGAAGGAATAAATAGGAGTATTTATGTCTTCAAAAATAGTGATATTAAAATTAATGAAATTCCAATTAGATCAAACTCAATGATTGAGCTTTATCCCCAAAAAAACACAACCTTGAAAAATAGGGGAAATAATACAAAAGTCTTGATGCTTCAAGGGAAACCAATTAATGAGTCTGTTGTACAATACGGTCCATTTGTGATGAATACCAGATCTGAAATTGAGGAAGCATTTCATGACTATAATAAAACCGGATTTGGTGAATGGAAGTGGAAAACCTCAGACCCTGTACATGGGGGATATGAAGGAAAATTTGCTAAACTAATCAGCGGTAAAATTGATAAACCTTCTTAGTTTTTTATTTGTGGTATAATGGCGAAAGAAACTGTGCCCCTGGAGTTATCATCCAAGGGCATAGTTTCTTGATATACCAACTGGTTTGTGTTACAAACCTAGCTTCTTGCTCCGGAGGAGGGACTCGAACCCCCGACAAAGTGGTTAACAGCCACCTGCTCTACCAACTGAGCTACTCCGGATTTATAAAATATTCAAAGAAATAAGGGCGGTGAATTTAGATTAGTTTACAAACTCCTCAAAGCTACATTTCTTTTTCTGCTTTTAATTGCAATCCTTCCAAAAACTGACCATGATCTAAATGTGATGAATTAATATAAACCACTCCATCTTCATTATGAGGATTACCATAGACTGTATGCACTGACCTGAGTCCACCTAGCCACCACCTTGCATCTTGAATATATACAAGATCACCGGGATATGCTTTCATTGTTTCCATGTCATTCGTTGAAAATTGAATAATGTCATTATCGTTTTCCATTAATTCCCAGTTAACATTTACGGGTTTACCTAATTCTTCATTGGGCCTTGAACCTTTATATATTTCCTTAAGTTTAAGGACATCAAAAATAGTAAGCCCCTTTAATTTCTTATCTGAATTCGGTTTCGTAAAAAGAGTTACAATTATACCTACTCCAGCACAAACTACAATGTTATAAAGTGCTCCAATATAAGAGTAACCTCTGTTTGGCCTTAGCTCTATTCCGTGAGCAAAGGGACTGACCATCTCAGGGAAAATCTGTCCTAATATCATTAAAAATGCCCCGCCAATAAATGTTGCTATAATTGCTGGCGTTGTAAATCTCTTCCAGAAAATTCCGAGAAACACACCAACCGCCAATGGGGGAGTGAACGTAGCGTGAAACCAGCCGTTTGCTTCATAAATAGAATCAAAAGTATTAAAAAAGGGAACCATAATTACCGCTATGACCTTAACTCCAAGAGATGTCCACCTAGCAACCTTCAATTGTTCACCATCACTATTTTTCTTTTTTGATAGTGGTTTGTATATATCATTCACTATGATTGCAGATGATGCGTTTACTAATGTATCGGATGTGGACATTAATGCCGCACACAAAGCTGCAATGATAAAACCAAAAACACCCGGAGAGGAAATAATGTTTGTTACAGCAACAAATACATCATTGGATGCCATATCTACTGGAAGCGTACCTGGGACTGCATTGTTAATAGCTCTTCCTATCCAGCCTGCATTAGAAACAACTAATGCAGATATTGGTAAGATACAAAGGGCATTGAATGCCACAGCTTTTCGACCTTCATTAACGCTTCTTACCGCCATAAATCGCATAATTAAACCTTGATTCAAAAATAAGAATCCAACAGAACCTGCAATTCCATCCTGCCAAAAGATTCCAACAAAATTAAAGTCTGGGGGATGATTAAAATGGGCAAGTGGTAGTTTTTCAACAGGAGATAAGTTCGTCCAAAAGGCATGTAACCCAGAATGAGGAGTATGATCTCCTAAAAATTGTATTCCAAGATAAAAAAGCAGCATCCCGGCAAATATTAAAATAAATCCTTGAAAGAGATCGGTAAAAATAACCGAAGTTTGACCGCCAAAATGCATATAGATTGTTGTAGCAATTGCGATAAGGATAACTGTCACCATTAATGGAATACCAAATATTTTATAGAGCACTGTAGAAAGTGTCAAAAACTGAATAGCAATATATCCGATCATGAAAATAAGGGTCAAAATAGTTGCAAGATAGCGAGCTTTTGAATTGAATCGCCTCTCAAAGTATTCAGGGATAGATTTGATTCGCATATAATAGATTATTGGCAACCAGCCAAACATAAACAACGGAACAAAAAACCAATCATTCATATAGGTCATCGTTGATGAGAACCCATATTGATAAGCTTTTGTAGAATATTTTAAGAAACTATGTGACCCAACACCTGTCGCTACAATTGAAATAGAAATTAACCACCACGAGAATCTTCTACCTCCAAAAAAGTAATCTGAAGTAGTTTTACTGTATTTACCAAAATAGGCACCAAAACCCATTACTAAAGCAAAATAAGCAATAATAATGATACGGTCCAGTGATGTTCCAACAGCAATGTCCATTACTTGCTTCCTACAGCCAAAATTATAAATATCGCATGTAGACTAAACCAGAATACAAATCCGTATAATAATAACCAAAACCATTTTTTATGACGAAGATAGCTAAGTCGAAGAGCTTTGGTGCGTAATATAAGAAATAATCCAACAGTAAATACAATCCCTCCTACACCATAAAGATATATAAAAGGGAGCCAAGTTCGTGAGAATTCAAGCACTGTTTTTCCTGTCAAAATAAGGTTTCATTTTAGACCAAGATTCTTCCAAACCTTCCACCATTACCTTTGTATGCACAAGAACGGGCATAAAGTTCGTATCCCCATTCCAGCGGGGAACCACATGGAAATGAATATGGTCTTCAATGCCAGCACCAGCAGAGCTCCCAATATTTGCGCCTACATTAAATCCGTCTGGGTTCATGATTTTGGTAAGCACATCAACAGATTTGTCAATTTGTTCTAAAATTTCCAATTTTTCAGCTTGTTCTAATTGACGAAAGGAATCAATATGCCGGAAAGGAGACACCAAAAGATGCCCGTTTGTATATGGATATAAATTCATAAGGGTAAAAACTGATTCGCCTCTTGATAAGATAAGTTCATTTCGGTCATTCATCTTGGGTTTATCACAAAAGATACATCCTTTTTCATCTTTTTTACGAATATATTCAATACGCCATGGGGCCCATATTCTTTTCATATAAAGCGGTTAATAAGAAGTGAAAAATTAATCTTAATAAATGAGATATAGGAAAGCTCAAAACACATTCTGTATTTAAATCCTTTCTCCCGCTCTAAAATTTCTAAATATCAATCTTCTGCTCTGCTTTTTTTATATTGATCCTTGACTCTTTTCTCCAAATCTTTTGGCATATTTTCGTAATGACTAAACTCTTCAGTATGAAGGCCTCTTCCTCCTGTAAGTGATCGAATTGTATTTGCATAATTATAGAGTTCTGCTTGAGGAATCTGAGCATTTACAATCTGAAACTTTCCGTCAGTTTCCATTCCCATTACCTTGCCCCTTCTTCCGGATATGTCACCCATAACATCTCCCATATGCTCTTCAGGCATTTTTACTTGAACCTTACAAATAGGTTCTAATAGACCTGGTTTGGAATTTAAAAATGCTTCTTTGAATGCATGCTTACCTGCTGTCTGAAATGCAATATCTTTCGAATCCACAGGATGTTGTTTCCCATCATAAAAATCTACCTTTACGTCCACCACATGACACCCCGCAAGGATACCATCTTCCAAAACAGATCTCACTCCTTTTTCTACAGATGGGACAAAAACTCTGTCCACATTTTGACCATGCAATGATTCAGTAAATTCAAATCCCTCCCCTCGAGATTTGGGTTCAATCCGCATCCAAACTTCTGCAAATTGTCCTGCTCCCCCAGATTGTTTTTTATGCCTGTATTTAGATTCACCTTTTCCGTGAATTGTCTCACGATAAGGAATTTTGGGTGGGATTTGATCTATCTGTATATTGAACCTTCTCTGTAAACGATCAATTGCAATTTTTAAATGCAGTTCTCCCTGTCCAGATATAATAGTCTGTCTCACTTCACTGTCTACACGATACACAAATGTAGGATCTTCCTCATGGAGAGCGGCCAAACCCATTGCAAGTTTTTCTTCATCTCCCTTAGAATGCAACTCAACCGCTGCATGAATATTGGGGTTCGGATATTGTGTTTTTGGCAGTGACACTTTTTTTGAAGAACTACAGAGCGTATCTGACGTATGTGTATTTTTAAGTTTTACCACTGCGCCCATATCGCCAGCATTTAGTTGTTGGACACTAGTTCTTTCCTTACCATTTAGAATAGATAATTGTCCAATCCGTTCACTGTGTCCTTTGGATGAGTTATATAAATCTGAACCAGCAGTTACTTTCCCTGAATAAACTCTAAAAAACGAGAGATCGCCTACATGAGCCTCACTGATTGTTTTAAATACTTGCACAACTGTTTCAGCATCATTAAGAGATATCTCCGCTTCTTTCCCTCTATCATCCAATACATCAATAGACCCCCTATCTTCTGGAGATGAACCATATTTAGAAATAAAATCCATAATTCTAGGGACACCTACATTTGTTTGAGCTGAACAGCAAAAAAGTGGAATCAATGTTTGGTTTTGAACTGCTGAATGGAAGCCCCCTCGCATCTCTTCTTCTGATAACCCTCCTTTTTCAAAAAAAGTTTCCAAAAGACTATCATCCGATTCAGCTACATACTCAATTAATTCCTCATGCAATTCAGATGCTTTTATTTCCCAATCACCATCAGCAGGAGCTTCTGAATATTTACCGGAACCATCGGTCTGATAGGTGATTATTTCTTTCCTTAGAACATCCAGAACCTGATTAAAACCAGGTCCAGAGTTAACAGGCAACTGCATAGGAAAAACATTTTTACCAAAGCGTTCTTTTGTTGCTAATAAAATTTCATCAAATTTTGTATGTTCCCGGTCCAATCCATTTACAACTAGTATTTTTGGGATACCAAATTTTGTAGCGTGGTCCCACACCTGCTCTGTCCCTACCTCAATACCAGAAACAGCTTGAATCACGATCATTGCCATATCTGAGACAGAAAGAGATCCTAATGCTTCACCTATAAAGTCAAGATAACCAGGGGCATCTATAAAATTGAATTTTTTATCGTCCCACTCTACAAAAAGTGGGGTGGAATGAATGGAAATCTGCCTGGACTTTTCACCCGGATGATAATCAGATACTGTGTTGCCAGCTTCCACCGATCCAATACGGTTAATAATATTTCCGTTGGCTAATATAGCTTCAGAAAGGATTGTTTTTCCGCATCCTCCATGCCCTACAATTGAAAAGTTGCGAATGTTTGCTGCTTGATAATCTTTCACTCTGATTTCCTCATTTAGGTAATTTTTAAGTTTAAAAAACGGACAGGATTCTATCCTATTATTCCGGTCAAAATCAAGGATTTTCCTCTATCTAGATTTCATGTTTGAATGTAGTGTACTCAGCTATGAATTTTCTTAATGCAGGCACAACAAAGACTTCCTCTAAATTTAATAAAGCAAACTCTTGAGCTAAAACACGAAGTCTCTGCTCAATAGGTTTCATTTTATTTAAAACAATCATTTTATCTTTCCTTAGGATACATCCTCCACCGCTGAAGTTACCTTTGCCATTAACAATTTTTAGACCCAGCTTTTCTGCAAGAGATTCGAAATGCTCCATCAATTTAGCATGTTTCATTTACAGCAGAACCTTATAGTCTGAATCAACCAATTTTTCAACGAGTGTTTTTATCTCTTCTACCTTTTCTTTATGAACTACCAGTGTTGCATCATCTGTATGAACGACGACCACGTTTTCAAGACCGACCACAGCTGTAAAATGATCGTTGGAATGTATAAGATTTTCCTTCCCAATTAATACCATTCCATTACCTCGGATTACATTATCTCCCCTGGACTTCGGCATTATTTGGCTAAGAGCTTTCCATGATCCTAAATCATTCCATTCAAAATCCGCTTTTACAACATATGCATCATAAGCTACCTTTTCCATAAGTCCATAATCAATGGACTCCGGCTCAATGGTCTCCCATAAATCCTCAAAATTTTCCTTATTATTCAATCTATCTTCGATTTTGTTTAAATTATTGTACAAATCCGGAAGGTGAACTTTCATCAGACCTAAAAGTATATCCACCCTCCATATAAATATTCCTGAATTCCATAAAAAATCTCCACTTTTGATAAAGCGCTTAGCCAGATTCAAATGAGGCTTTTCTGCAAAGGTTTTTAAATGAAATGCATCATTATTTTTCATGTCTCCATCTTTCGTGTATTGAATATATCCATAAGCAGTTGAGGGAAATGTAGGATTCACTCCTATTGTGGCAATGGATGAATTCTTCAAAGCCAATCGATTTGCTGTTCTCAATGCTTTTTCAAATTTCTTGTGCCCTACAATCAGATGGTCTGCTGGAAAGACTCCCATAACTGCATCTTTTTTTAACATTTTAAGGTGTAATGCTGAGAGACCAATACATGGAGCTGTGTTTTTACCGGTGGGTTCTATAATGATATTTTTTCGTGGAATTCCTTTAACAGATTTATTGATTTTATCTACCAGATCAGACCGTGTTACAATAAAAATATCATCTACAAATTTAATTTTACGTAGACGGTCGACAGTTATTTGCAACATGGACTCATCACCTAAAATATTTAGTAATTGCTTCGGTTTGGTCTGACGGCTGAGAGGCCAAAACCGTGTTCCGCTTCCACCTGCCATAATCACACAATACATTGTTTACTCCATTCCTAGGATAATGTTTTTCATTTCAAAATCCCAGTTTGCTCTAATATCAATTGTGTCTGGATAAACATGAAACCACTCTGAAGGCTTAAAAGGTAAAACTTCACCATAGCTGTATTGTTGATCTCCATCTGAATCTTTATAGAAGAATAATGTGTATTTACTTGAGGGTATTGTATTTATTTCAAATGTGTAGGGGAAATTTACAACTGCGGGGAATCTGTCTGAGGAATTTTCAATAGAGATTGCATCTACAGATAAATTCGGAATATTCTTTTCGGCTATATTTCCTATTAGGTTTCCATAACCAATTCTGTCTTCGGTGATAATATTGAGAGTAAAAGTCGTATCTTCAAGGGATAAATATCGGAGAGTATCCAGCGACTCAAAAGCAAGCGAATAGTTTGAATTATCTTCCCATCCATCTATCGGTAAAGCTTTAATAACCATTGGGTTTTCCCGAGTGATACTGAGCGGAATCGTATCAGTTTTATCCTTTATTAAATAATAATTAAAAATTGGTCGGGCACTTTCAATAGGTCTGGTTAAAATAATATTTACAGGTGGTCCGCCATTTCTATCAGGATTAACTGTTATCTTTTTTTTAGGTTCCAAAATATTTAGAAAAGTTGTATCTGGTTCACTTGGAACTTTTGTTTTAACCCGTACCGAATCCATTACAACTTTATATTCATCTATAATTGGTTTTAATTCAATTATAGTTTTTACATCACTTATTAATGAATCCAAAAGAAAAACCAATTTATTCTCATTTTGTGGATCTTGAAAAATTTCCGGATCTAGTCTGATACTATCCTTTTGAATAAATTGAATCGATCTATCTAAAGAAAGTCCCTTTACTGATTTGTTGAACATTAACCTTCCCCAGCGATTATCAACTATCTCTGCACGGGTAAGTTTTAGAGGAGGTTCAATTAATTTCATTTTAATCATTACATTAGTGATTGGTTGTTTTTCTTGTATAAAAAATGATTCTTGCGTTGGTACCCCTATCCTTAAAACAGATGGTCCAAGGGGTTCTCCTGCACTTTCCCTGCCTACAGCTAAAATGCAATATCTCCCCGGTGACAAAAACTGAAACAAAAATTCACCATCATCTCCTGCATCTGCTATATATTCAGGATTTTCTATATATACAGAATCTCTATAAACATCATCACGCCACTCCCAGAGATGAACAGAAATTTTTTCAGCATCAAAAACTTTTCCTGAGAGCTCACCAGAGTAAATTGTATTTCCGGTACTGAAGGCTATTTGAAATCCTTTTCCAATTGGAACACCATGTTCATCCTTTAGATCACGATTTACGGTTACAATATATGTTCGGTTTGGTTCAAGTTCACTCTGAATATCAATTTCAATCACGTCACCTTTAAAATCCAGTGACCAATCCTCTTTCAATTTTGGTGAAATGGCAAATGCTTTCTCAATGCCAGATTCACTCATATATTCTGAGAAATACAGGCTTATTTTTCCACCTGTCCATCCTGTAGCTCCTTGAGGTGGTTCACTTCTAATCAGCTCTGGTGGGATTGTGTCCTTTGGCCCTCCAGATGGTGCTTTAATTGTAGCACAGGACTGTAAATTGGTAATAACAAAAAATAATATTATGAAAAAGGGAAAGAATATCCAATCCCCTGATAATTTATTTATGATGAGCTGAAATGTTTTTTTCAATTTTATAGGGCCAAATTTACAGGAATTTCCCGTAAAAAAGTGATGGACTTCAATGAGACAGAACACGTAATGCACCAAATATTAACTCCGGCACTTTTTGCAGCAACAAGTGCATTTCCAAAATTAGGATCTCTATCCCACATAGGTTTTAATTCATTTGCATCCTTTCTCTGACATACAAATATAATGCCCGCCTCCTGACCCTGTTCCGCTAGGCCTGCCAAAGCAAGAGCATGACGTGCCCCTCTTTCAGTTACAGCATCGGGAAATTGTGCAATTCCATTATCAACAAATGTAACAGATTTTACCTCAAGATAAAATGGCTTCCCCTGAGGAGTTTCCAGAAGAAAATCAAATCTGTGTTTACCAAAGGATACTTCTGTCCGTAAAATTTTATAACCTTTGAACATCGGTAATATATTTTCTTCAAGAGATTGTTTTAAAAATTTATTAGGCAGAATAGAATTCAATGAAATGAATTGTCCATTATGACAAATCATGACCGTTGTAAAGCGTGTTTTCCTTGGTTTATCTTTTGGAACAGGCCGTAAATACAATTCCGCCCCCGGAATCAACAATTCCTTCAGTCTACCTGGATCAGGCAAATGGCTTTTAAGCAAATTTCCATCTACTTCAACGATAGTTAAAAACCGGTTGGGACGGGAGTGAAACCTTCCCTGAATGAGAGGTCCTTCAATCTGCACCCATGAATTTAATTCAGATTGAAAACATGAACCAATCTCACCGGAATTTCTATATCAATAATAAATAATTAGCTAAAATCAGTGATGTTATTTTTTTAAATTACGCGACATGAATTATTTTATAATTTCTAATTTATAGATTTGCATGACACCTTTTGTAAAATCATTTATATTCTATTTAGCGTTTTTGCTAACCAGCTTAGCTATATTGAGCTGTTCAGATTTAGGAGACGAAGCATTAGCTATTGAAAATGAAGGATGCACCGACCCTCTGGCATGCAATTATGATGAAAGCGCTACATTGGACGATTATTCCTGCGCATTTGAAGAAGATATTTGTGGAATCTGTGGTGGAGATGGTGTTGTAGCGGATGACTGTTGTGATGAGGGTGAATTCACAGATGACTGCGGTGTGTGCGGCGGAAATAACTCAAGCTGTGTGAATTTTACTGATGAAATTTTACCGATTTTCGAAAACAACTGTACAGGCTGTCATGGAGGTGCCGGAGGGCTCCATTTAGATTCATATGAAAATGTGATGTCCGGAGGATCTAATGAAGGAGTGGTTATCTCTGGTAGTAGCTCAGAAAGTTTGCTTTGGCAAAAAGTAAATAGCGGTGAAATGCCTCCAACCGGAAATTTATCACAAAATGAAATTGACTTGATTTTTCAGTGGATTAACGAAGGAGCACAGAACAATTAAATGAAACATATCCTTTTCTCAATCATTTTCTCACTTCCACTTATTGCAATCCCACGATTTTCAGTAGAAAACGGAGCTTCATGCAATCTTTGTCATGTAAACCCAACCGGAGCGGGGCTTAGAAATGATTACGGTACATCCCTCTTTTCCACGGAAGAGCTTCCTATGGAGAAAGGAATGAAATTAACAAACGAGGATTATACCGGAATGATAGTGGACCATCTCCGCTTTGGTGCTGATTTACGGTTTCAGGTTTTGTCTCACACTGATAATCAAGATGAATCCCTCACTGCCTATTTTCCCATGCAGGGAGATCTTTATGGAAATCTATCTGTCAGTAAGGGTGTAGAAGTGTATGTTAAACATGATTTATTGCGTCAGGAGTCTGAATTTTGGACTATCCTTCCTCTTTTACCAAATGACGGATACCTCCGGATTGGTAGGTTCATTCCTACATTTGGACTTCGTTTGGACGATCATACCACATTCACCCGCGGAGGTAATTTGAGACTGTCTCATGGTCTTCAGAAAGAAGGAATGCCATTTTCACCTTATGCCGTAACACCCGGAATTATAGAGGCTGGAATGTATATTTCAGATGTATTTGTAACACTTAGTACATCAAACAAATTTGCAACTAGCAGTGAAAGCGGATATGGTTTTTCAGAATCTCTGGATGAAAAGAACCTAACATTCAGAGGTGAATTTTCCGGAAGCGTTGGTTCATCAACTGTTATGCTGGGATATTCTTTCATGAAAGAAGGTGACTTCCAACTTAGTGGTATATTTGGTGGAGCATCTTTTAATAAATTTACTTGGATTGGGGAAGTAGATTTTGCAAATAGCTGGATAGCTGAGGACGCAACTTCAGTGGCAAGCTTCAGCGAACTATCCTACCAGCTAATTCAGGGGATTCATCTGACCACTCGCTATGAGTTGTTTGACGAAGACATTGAACTAAAAGAAAATGCTCTTTCACGGCTCACCTTGGGCACAGATATTTTTCCTTTCAGTTTTTTTGAAATTAAACTGCAGGGAAGATTTACAACTATAAGCGGGAGTAACGAAAATCCCAATCCTGAATTCATTTTGCAATTTCATACCTGGTTTTAACTGGAGGATTCATGAAATATTTAACACAAATTACCATTTTTATTCTTTTTATGAGTATAGGCCATAATCAGGAATTTGAAAATGTCCAGGTACTTACTTTTGAGAAAAAAAAGGATCTAATGAAATATATGAAAAAAACCGTAAATAAGTCCTTGGGAGTTAATTGTAAGTACTGTCATAATATTAAAGATTACGCCGATGACAGTAACCCACATAAATTAGTTGCCCGTGAAATGATGCGCATGGTAGAATCTATGAATACACATTTAGATTCAGCATTTGTAATCGGTTTAAAGGCAGGGATGAAACATATTCCAGATATTCCTAAAGTGGACTGCTGGACGTGTCATCAATCCTCTCCAGAAGTTGAGTTTAATAATCCTGATTAAAATTAAAAAATAATTTCTATTTCGTAACTCAGCCCTGAGTTAATAAATTATCCTTCAATAATATTAATTTTTTGAAAAATAATTCATAATTATTTTTCAAAATAATAAACTTGACTGAATGTCACAAATTATTTGAATTAATGAAAAATCTTTTTTCAATCTGGTTTTTTTTATTAGCAGTCATAGCATCGCCTGTTAAGAGTTCTGAATCCTATCACATCGAACATTTAGAGCCTCCATTCTGGTGGGCAAATATGACAGAGAGCGGACTGCAGCTAATGGTTCATGGCAAAAATATCTCAAGTTTGGATCCAGAATTAATTTACCCCGGAATAAAAATAATTCAAGTGCATAGGTTAAGTAATCCTAATTACTTATTCATTGATCTGTTTTTATCAAAAGAAACAATGCCCGGAAAATTTGAGATAATCTTTACTAAAAAAGGACAGATCAAGACAAAATATATATATTCACTTCTAAAAAGAGATCGGGGTTCAGCTTTTAGGAAAGGGTTCTCACAAGAGGATGTAATTTATTTAATTACGCCTGATCGCTATGCAAATGGAGATCGAAATAACGATTCAGTTCCAAGTTTAAAAGAGAAACTAAACCAAAATAATAAGGACGGCAGGCATGGCGGTGATCTCCAAGGCATTATTGATCGTCTTGATTATATTGAAAAAATGGGGTTCACACAGATTTGGTTAAATCCAGTTTTAGAGAATGATCAACACACTTTTTCCTATCATGGATATTCAACCACAGACTACTATAATATCGATGAAAGATTTGGTACCAATGAGCTTTATAAGGAATTATCAGAGATTGCAAATAGTAAAGGTATTGGAATCATAATGGACCTTATATTGAACCACATTGGTTCAGAGCACTGGTTGATGTATGACCTTCCATCATCTGACTGGATCAATCACAATGGAGAATTTGTCCAAACTAGTCACATTCATGAATCTATTTATGACCCATATATTCCTCAATTTGAAAAAGATCTTTTCACAAGCGGTTGGTTTGTTGAGACAATGCCTGATTTAAACCAGTCCAATCAATTCCTTGCCAATTATCTGATTCAGCTATCAATATGGTGGGTCGAGTATGCTAAACTAGCTGGATTTCGAATAGATACATATCCCTATATAAATAAAGATTTTTTAACCATTTGGAGTAAAAGAATAGCAAGAGAATATCCAAATTTTAATTTTTGCGGAGAGGCCTGGAATAATAATCCTTCAATGGTCGCATACTGGCAAAAAGGAAGCAAACCATATGATGGTTACATATCTTACATACCAAGCATGAAAGACTTCCCTCTACAAAAAGCACTTGTTCAGGGGTTAATGAGCGAAGAAAAATGGGATAGTGGAATTGGAGATATATATAGAGTATTGGCAAATGATTACCAATATGGAGACCCATATAATCTATTGGTATTTGCCGGTAACCACGATATGCAAAGAATATATTCTCAGCTAAGCGAGAATATGGATCTTTATAAAATGGCGATGTCTTTTATTTTAACCACAAGAGGTATTCCGCAAATATACTACGGGACAGAAATAGCAATGACCAGTACAAGAGATCATGGTGAACTAAGAAAAGACTTTCCTGGAGGATGGGCCGGGGATAAAATAGATGCCTTTAATGGAATTAAATTAAGTGGTGAGCAAAGGGAAGCTCAAAATTTCATGAGGGAGTTATTGAACTGGCGTAAATCTAGTTCAGCAATTGGTAAAGGTAGTTTGGTGCACTATCCAGTGAAAAATGGGGTTTATGTTTATTTCAGATTGTATGGAAATAACCTTGTAATGGTAATGTTGAATAACAATAAGAGGTTAATAAGAATTGATCCTGGTCGCTTCAATGAGGTTTTAGGAGAAAAAAATCAAGGTATAAGTGTTTTGGATAATAGAGTATATGATCTTACAAGTAAAATTAATCTCTCCGGTAAAAGTGCTCTAATCCTTGAGATTGACTAATACAATTTATGAATCAATTTAATAAAGTTTTTTTCTTTAAACTGCAATTTAGCGCAATCATTTTCTTTTCCTGTAACCAAATACATGAACCGGAAATAGCACAGATTGATGATAATTTTATAACCCTAAATGCCTATCTCCCACGATATCAAACTTTTCTATCAAAAACACATCAAGATGATAACCTCTCCAATCGCTATGATCTATTGAATTTATTAATTGATGAAGCTATAATAATGGAATATGCTGATGAAAAAGGAATTACAGAAAAGATAGAAAAGCTGCCCACGCTGGAAAAAGAAAAAAACCAACTTCTACTGAATGCAGTTTACAAACAGGAGCTTGATCCTGAGCTAATAGCAGGGGAGACAGAATTGAGAAGATTGTATACCTGGTCTAAATCTTCGATTCATGTTAGACATCTTTTTTCAAGGACAAAACAAGGAATATTAAATATTCGGAATCGTTTAAACTCAGGTCATTCATGGGAAAAAATTGCTTTGAGCTGTTTCACTGATCCTCTCCTCTCTTCAAACGGTGGTGACTTGGGGTTCAAAAAATTAGGAGAACTGGACCCCGCATTTGAGGAAGCTGCTTTTCAATTGACTGATGGTGAAATTTCTCCACCAATCATGACAGGGGACGGATACAGTATTATTCAACTTTTGGAGAGAGAATATAGCCCATTTCTTATAGAGAATGAATATTTGCAGATGAAAGAACGTTTAGGTATTTTGGCCAAGACCTATAAAAAACGACCCGCTGTCCGGGAGTATACCGATAAAGTATTAGATGAATTAGGATTGAAATTCTATAATGAAACAATCGAGACTCTAATTCCTTTAGTTTTATCATTAAACAAAAAAAATATTGAAATCCAGTTAGAAAATCCAAATATGCCTTGTGTTTACTCCAAATCCCAAAACAAAATGTGGAATGCAGAGAATACATTAGATATATGCAGAACGCTTTCAGATAAACAAAAAAACCGCTTTGATTCCATTACAAATGCTAAATCTATTATCTCTGGTCTGCTTGTACGGGAAGAGTTATTAAAAACAGCTTTGGAAAGGAAATTAAATACCACCGATGAGTTTATGTCCATTAATTATGAATTAAAAAAATCTTATGTCATTCAATACATTTTTGATAACATCATTAAAGTTGATAAAAAAAATGAGGAAACAATAACTGAGATACAATCATTTTTGGAAGATCTTAGATCTGATAGTCAAATATTTATTGATAGCAGTTTAGTGAGATCTTTTGTCCTCAACAAAAGTATACATATATGAAATTGTTGTTAGTTTTTTCTTTTTTTACGTCAATTATTCTGGGAGGGACTACCGGGAAATTAACCGGAAAGATCATAGATAAATCAACCAAAGATGCACTGATAGGATGTAATATTGTCATACTGAATACGGACCTTGGAACTGCATCTGATGCTGACGGGGAGTTTACTATCTTAAATATTTCTCCAGGTGTCTACTCAGTGAAAGCCATGATGATTGGGTATCAAACAGTAAATATTACCGATATTCCTATCTCAATTGATAAAACATACAGGCTGAACTTTGAATTGGATGTCCAAGCTGTTGAAGGAGATGAAATTGTTGTGGTTGCAAATAGAGATTTAATTCAATTTGATCGCACCAATTCAGAAGCTAGAGTAACGTCTGAAGTATTAGAGACCATGCCCCTTACTGAAGTAAGCGATGTCATTAAGCTTCAGGGTGGGATAACACAGGACGAAGGTGGTGGCATTCATATACGTGGAGGGAGGGGAAGTGAGATAGTTTATATGGTTGATGGAATGTCTATGACAGATGTTTATGATGGTGGAATTTCGGTTACAGTTGAAAACGATAATATCCAGGAACTACAGGTTATCAGTGGAAATTTCAATGCTGAATATGGTAAGGCAATGAGTGGAGTCATTAATATGGTTACCAAAGATGGAGGAAATACATTTGAAGGTTCACTGAATTATTTTTCCGGAGATCATATGAGCTTTAACCCTGCTTTTCGAAATCTGGATTCCTACTCACCATTCAATGATATGAATATTGCCGGCTCATTGAGTGGACCAATATTCGGTAACAGAATAACATTTTACAGTTCTGGCCGCTTATATAAGTCCAAAGGGTGGCTGAATGGACTGGATACATTTAATATGTATGGTGATACACTGTTCATCGATGAAAATAATAATCGTGTTAGAGATATAGCGGAACCCTACCATGATGAAAATAATAGTGGTCAATATGAAGATGGAGAATTTTACGTTGATATAAATGAAAATAATAGCTGGGATGCTTCCGAGGCTACTTTACAGCCAGAGATCAGTTCAATGAACTGGGTTGATAAGTGGTCATCACAGAACAAAGTAACATTTAAGTTAAATCCTAAGTTCAAATTGAGAATAAAATATATTTTAAGTCACGATGAATATCAAACATATGATCACCACAGACGTCTTACACTTGGAGGTAGAGGTACACACTTTAGCAGTGGTAAGATTAAAGGTTTAAATTTTTCTCATTCTATCTCTCCAACATCCTACTATGACTTAAATATTTCCCAATCAAGTAAGTCCTATAATCGGTATGTGTTTGAATCAGAAAAAGACCCGAGATATCGAATCCCCGATGAGTTTTTTTTTGCATTCATGGGACAGCTTCCTGACCATCCCAATGGGCAGTGTGATGAAGGTGAAGTTTTCCATGATGAGGATGGAGACAATTATTGTGATGTCTCTGGAGGAGAATATGATGAGTGGTACTATGATCAGTCAGAGTTTAAATATGGTGATGATGTAATTAATTCAGATTATAGTCTCTTGTATTATTATCCCCAACACGCTTACGCACGGTGGGGATTGGATATGAGCAGGTTTTATAGAGAAACAATAACAAAACAAATCAAATTTGATTTCAGCAGTCAAATTAATAAATACAACCTAATCAAAATTGGTGTCGAATATCAGATTCACAGCCTTGAACTGGACAGCTATGCACTTATGGATTCTTCTGAAAATGATCAGACCTTTACCCCTATTACTCCTATGTTAGGTGATAAATTTGATTTGTCTGGAAACCCAATTCCTCAATTATCTTCTACAATTGGGACAGCAGACAATATTCCTTCCTGGGTCACCTATTTTCATCCCAACCGCTCCTATTATCTAAATATCCCAAATGAGTTTTCTGCCTACATTCAAGATAAAATTGAATATGGAGACATGATCGTTAACGTTGGTCTGCGTTACGATTATTTTGATCCCAATTCATGGGTACCTACGAATGATCATGAACCCTATATTCAAAATCCTCGGAATCCACGTTTAGACTCTCTATCAATAGAAGAACGGCTGAACATTGACTGGGGAAGCTTTTCACACTATACTATAGATGACAATACTGATGATACAACCTGGGTAAGATACAGTGATTTTGGTGGATTTATTGACAATGAACATCTTAACAAACATAAAGGCTGGTATAAAAAAACAACTGTAAAATCTCAGGTTAGTCCTAGACTAGGAATTGCCTACCCTATTTCAGACAAAGGTGTTATTCATTTTAGCTATGGAATGTTTTATCAAATACCGCAGTTTGAACTCCTATATACTAACCCCGGCTATAAAATGCCGGAAACCAGTGGAAAATTTGGTATTTACGGTGATCCAGACTTAGAACCCCAGAAAACCACTAGCTATGAATTAGGTCTTCAACAAGAAATAACCCGTGATCTGAAACTTGAAGTTACCGGTTATTTCCGTGATGTGCGGAATTGGGTTTCTACAGGTGTTCCCATTGACCTTGGCGGTGGAGCATCATATTTTAAGTATGTGAATAAGGATTATTCAAATGTAAGAGGTGTTATCATTACAGTGGATAAACAATTCCGGAATTATTATGGCTGGCACATTGATTACACCTTTCAAACTGCAGAGGGCTCAAACTCAAATCCTGATGAAGAGTTCGGTGCAATTTTGGACAACAGTGAACCAAGACGCTCAATTATTCCGCTGAATTGGGATCAAAGACATACATTGAATGCTTCCGCCTATGGCAGCTTTAGTGGTTGGGGTGGGCATATTCTCATGCAGTACGGAAGTGGCTATCCATATACTCCCTTTTATTCCAGTTCATCGCTTCAAGGACAAACTATCGCTAATGTTCTCATACAAAACAGTCGCCGGAAACAACCAACTATCAATTTTGACTTAAAGCTTTTCAAAGATATAGAGATAAGTAATTTTGCAAGTGGGCGTATTTTTCTTACAATAAATAATTTATTTGATACCAGAAATGAAATTACTATCTGGGGTGATACAGGAAGGTCCAGTGGCACTGCTGAACAGACTTTAGCCGAAGAAAATAATGATGGAAATCCTTTAAGGCCCAATACCATATCAGATTATTTTAACCGCCCCGAATGGTATTCTGATCCACGTAATATACAATTTGGATTTCAATTATCATTATGAGGAATAATTCCAAATTAATATATATTCTGTGGTTTTCATTTACTTTTGGACAATTTGAAGCGGGACAGCATACCCCTTCTGATGAGCGCGGGGATCCAAATTATCGGCGCGATACAAATATTGATGTCAATAGGGTCAGAGCAACTGTATTCAACTATGGAGTTACAGGGAGAACCGGAGCTGATCCATCACAATATCCTTTCGAATGGCCTGTAAATTCGGGGAAAATGTACATCGCCATGACAGCTTTAGCTGTTGGAGCAGAAGTTGTAAATGAAGATTCAACTCTCAAACCTTTAGTAACCATACCTTTTCGTTCCGATCAAAGTGGAAATTCAATAGCATGGCAGCCGGTACCTTCATACTTGAACCCTAACTCTGAAAAACTTGCAAGAAGTGATGATGAAAACACCTGGCCACCAAACTGGCCTGATAAAATGGATGACGAGACCGACCCGGGATGGCCCGGTTCATGGAATGGGTATTTTGGTAAAAATCAATTTAATGCAGAGCAGGAGATATATTATAAAACCTCTGATGACCAAAATTTTGAACCAGGATATACTTATGCCCCGGATACCACTGATTTTAATCGAAAAGGGGCAGGGCTTTTGACAGGTGTGCGGGTTATGGAATGGAACCAAATTCTTATTGAAGATGTGGTATTTATCCTTCACGAAGTAAAAAATGATGGAACAAAAGATTTAGACAAGGTTGCATTTTCATTGTGGCTTGCGGACCTGGTTGGCGGAGATGGAGACTCATCAGATGATACTCCTGATTTTGATCTTCTCTATGATGTTGCATGGTCAATGGATGGCGATGGAATTGGAAATTTAGCTTTTGGTGGGGATCCTGTGGGAGTGGCAGCTACATCCTTTATTGAAACTCCCGGCAACAACATAGATAGAATTGATAACGATGGTGATGGCGAGATAAACGGTCCCATAATTACTGAAGATATGATTTCAGGAGAAGAACTTGGGAATGCAATTGATGATAATGGAAATGGATTAATTGATGAAAATATGACCCATGTTCCTTTTGGTGATGAGGTAGGAGTAAGCTATGCCGACAGAATTGATAATAATGGAAATGGCGAATCAGGTGGTCCTATTATAACTGAAGAAATAATAAGTGCATCTTCAGGGGATTGGTCTATTTGGCCTCCTTTTTCCATTAATGATACCATTCAGGGAAACTCTATTCATTTAATCGGAGTAGAAGACAATGACATTGGAAGAGTTTACGCAGATGGTGTTGACAACAACAACAGTGATGACTATCCTTCAGGAACAGGAGCAGAGCTTAATTCCCCTGTAATTGATAGTTCTATTATACTATCAGCAGAAAATGACTCATACAAACGATACAAAGTCTCAGGAACAGATATCATTCTATATGATATAGGTTGGGAAGATCTTGGTTTACGCTATGCAGATGGCATTGATAATGATGGTGATGGTGCCATTGATGAGGGAATTGATGAGGGAATCGATGAAATGATAGATGAATCTCGGGATGATTTTGTTGATAATGATCATGACTGGGAGTGGACTAACGACGATGTAGGATTATATGGAGATGGATCTGGAGGAACTGATGCAGGTTCCTATGATCAAGCACCCACCTCAGGTTCAGGGTCCGGTTTCCCGGGAGAACCAAATATTGATAAGACTGATGTATCAGAGTCAGATCAGATGGGATTAACATCAGTGGGATATGCACCAGCAGGTGGCATTAATATAAACAATAGCTCTAATTTATGGAATACTCTAATGAAACCAGGAGACTACTGGGATGGCGTAATTGTTTCACCAGACAATGATCTGTTTGTTACATCCGGATATTTCCCTTTGAAAGCAGGGCAAACTGAGAGAATTGCTATGGCAATATGTATGGGGAATAATGAGTCTGATGCCCTAATGAATAAATCGAACGCACAAACCGCATATGATTTTGATTATCGATTTGCTAAATCACCAAATCCTCCAAACGTCACTGTAGTCCCTGGAAATGGTAAAGTGACACTTTACTGGGATAGCAGTGCTGAAAGTTCTTACGATGCATTTATGGATGAGATCGGCGGAAACCCCTATGACTTTGAAGGATATAAAATCTACCGAGCAACAGACTGGGAATTTAACGATGCCTATAAAATTACTGATGGTGATGGGAACCCAACCTTTTTTAAACCTTATGAACAAAACGGTCAGCTCGCCCGATGGGACAAAATTAACGGAAAAACAGGTTGGCATCATTTAGATCTAAACGGCGCATTATTCTATCTTGGGGATGACACAGGACTCCAACATTCATATGTGGATCATGATGTGGTAAATGGACAGACTTATTATTATGCTGTGGTCGCTTACGATTTTGGTGGAGACGAAACCAATAATATTATGCCCAGTGACTCTCCCATGAGAATCAGACTGAACTCCCTAACAGGTGATCTGGAGATGGGTCCAAACGTGGTGAAAGCCACTCCCACACAACCTTCTTCCGGATATGTCCCAGGTCATATTGAAGATGACTATATCAAACATATAAGCGGTACATCTACTGGAGGAGTCCTCTTTGAAATAATTAACCCGGCGCAAATTATTAATGAACAAAATTATCGGATCACGTTTACAGATACTCTTCTACCTGGGAACCATGAAAATTTGCAATCTTATGATACCCTCACTACACAGTTCTGGTTTTTGGAAAACACAACAAAAGGAGATACTCTTGTAAAGCCTGAATTCCTTATCCTTGATTCCCTTTATACCTTTGAACCATTCCTTGATTTAGGAAATGGAATATGGAACGAGGGAGAATCTTTTGTTGATCTTGATAATAACGGTGTGTGGGATGATGCAGAAGAATATGAGATCATAGATGGGAATATAATTCAATTTACTGATGAAAATGGCAATGGTATATGGGATGACGCAGAAGAATTTACGGACTCCGGTAATGGTGTTTGGAATCCTGCTGAAACTTTCAATGATTTAGATAACGATAATGTTTGGGGTCCAGGAGAACCATGGGAGGATATAAATAATGATGGATATTGTGGTGTTGATATTGACTACGATGATATCATAGGTGATGATCTGAATGGTGATGGTTTTTGTGATGGAGAAGTTTGTAATGATATAAACAATAATGGTTGTGACCCAAATGATCAGCCCTATTTCGAAGTTAATGTTAACGGCATGTGTGATTGTCCCGAACCTTATATGGATTTAAATGATAATGGTTTATTTGAACCTCCAGAACAATTAAATGATCTGAATGGAAATGGTATATGGGATGATGCAGAAGAGTATTTAGATTTAAATGAAAATGGAATTTGGGATGCCAGTATACTTGAAACAGTTGTGGATACGTCTATCTATCTTAATCCTCTTCCAGAACACAATGACTTTATTGTAACAGAAGGGTTCCGCCTTCAATTTCAGAATGAGGATAATATTTCATTTGACAAAGAATCATCATATTGGAATAATGATTCACTTTGGGATTTTGATGTTAGAACATATGTGAGCAGTCAAGGTCAAGGAGCAGCTCTTCCAAATGACTACAGAGTCATATTCCTTGACGATCAAACATACCAAAGCGAGTGTTATTGCTTTTCAAGTGTAGGTGGTAATCCCTGTGAATTAGATATACCAGCATTATGTCAAACAACATACTTCTCTTCAAAACCCACTAATTTTAAAGTTCAAAAACAAGTCTCAGTTTCAGAAAATGAAACTATGATTTGGGAAGATATCCCATTCGCTTTTGGGGATTTTTCTCCATATGATTCCACAGATTTCCTATCTCATCCTGATGGTAATTTCAATGCCGACTGGCGCGAACAGGACTGGATAATCTTTCTTGATCATACAGATGAAAACGGAAACCCATCAGCAAGTTGGCTATTCAGGCTAGCTTACCCGGGCAGTATTTCTTCCTTATCTTTATGCTGTAACGAACCACAAAATAGTGACACAGCTTTTGTATTTATCAAAAAACCGTTCTTAAAAGAGGATGTATATGAATTTACGACTATTGCATCAAGAATTGATCCAGTAAAAGCCAATCAAGATAGATGGAAATCAAAAATAAAGGTGGTTCCCAATCCTTATTTTGCTGCATCTACATTTGAGCAGAAAAATACGTTTTCCTCCGGACGGGGACCCCGTGAAATTCAGTTTCGAAACCTTCCTGCTGAATGTACCATCCGCATCTATAATATTGCTGGGGAATTGGTTAGGAAGATTCATCATGATCATTCAGGTAACATGGAAGATGGATCTGAGTCCTGGGACCTTCTATCCAAGGACAATCTCAGTGTTTCATATGGGATGTATATCTTCCATGTGGATGCACTAGAGCTTGGTGAACATGTGGGGAAATTTGCAATTATCAAATAGATTATGAAGAAATATAAATTAATTCTCTCTATGCTTCTATTATCACAATTATTATCTGTGGATAAATCTGGTACCACTGCTGCTAAATTCCTTTCTATAAATATTGGTGCACGGGCCGTGAGCATGGGAGGAGCGTTCACTTCTGTGACAAACGATGCCTCTGCCATGTATTGGAACCCGGCCGCTTTGTCACGACTAAATAAAATTCAGTTTTATATTAATCATTCCAACTGGATAGCCGATATATCACACGATTATATTGGACTAGTTTTTCCTCTGAGAAAAAGTCAGGCTTTAGGTTTTAGCATCACAGCAACAAATATGGATGAAATGGAGGTAACTCGATATGGAGATGAAAACACAGGTGAAACATTTAAAGCAGGCAACTATGCGCTAGGTGTATCATATGGTCTTAATTTGACAGACCGATTTTCTATCGGTTTTAACGGAAAGCTCATTAGAGAAAATATTGCAAATACTTCAGCTAATGGCTATGCGTTGGATATCGGAACATTATTTGATACTCCCTATGGATTCAGGCTTGGTACGAGTATCACTAATTTTGGACCAAAAATGAAAATGGCAGGAGATGATCTTCTGATCCTTGCTGATATAGATGAAAATATAGAAGGGAATAATGAAAGCTCAACGGGGTATCTTACCACTGATAAATTTGACCTTCCTTTATCGTTGAGAATTGGTGCATCAAATACACATGTGTACAATAAACTGTCTTTTACCTGGTCTGTGGATACAAATCATCCGAATGATAATGAAAGCTATATTAATGCAGGTCTGGAGCTTAGCATTTTAAATAATCTGCTGGTAATCCGAGGAGGCGAACGATTTCTTACATTAAATAAAGAAGCTCACAGGGAACCGCAATTTTCCCTTGGGATTGGAATTAATCCAATTTTAAATACTTGGTACAAAATAAAAATTGATTATGCTTATGAAGCTTTGAAGTATTTAGGCGGATCTAATCAGTTCTCTTTTATTATTAATTTTTAACGAAAATATTTTACTCTGCCATTTTTTAGTGTTTAATATTTTTTGATCAGTTCAGTTACAATTTGTAATGAATGCAATTGAAATTGTACATTCGGATGTTATGAAGTTCTTTTTTGAATTAGTAACTCAAAAAAGATATACCATTATTTTAGATAACCTAGAAGGAGTAGATATGTTTTCAGCAATTAAAAATTTATTCTTATTATTTTTTATTAGTTTTTATTTAATAGGTCAGGTGGACTACAGCTCCCAGGTTCAACCAATATTTGATAATAGCTGTACTGGCTGTCACCCAAGCTCAGGTGGATTAAATCTGTCTTCATATACTGAACTAATGGAAGGAGGAGATAGCGGTGATGTTATTTCTCCTGGAGACCATGCTTCAAGCATATTATATGATAGAATAACACGCCCAGAATCAGCTCAAGGTGACATGCCTCCTTCAGGTAGTCTATCACAAAATGAAATTGATTTAATTGCTCAATGGATTGATGAGGGAGCATTAGAAACTCCTGCAAGTAACGAAGTTACTGTCACATTTCAAGTAGATATGACCTATCAGGAGGTTTCAGAGCTTGGTGTTCACGTTGCCGGAAGTTTTCAAGGATGGGACCCATCTGCCAACGAATGTACTTTAGTCAATGACAACATTTATTCTACATCATTCACCTTGACGGCAGGTGATAATCACGAATACAAATTTATCAATGGAAATGCATGGGGAATGGATGAAAGCGTTCAACGTAATATAACAGTTCCCGAGGTCGACACCGTTTTGGATCCAGTATATTTTAATGACTATGTAGATGTGGGAGGAGATTCAGTTTTTGTTACATTCAATTTAAATACATCAACTGGTCCCGGGCTCACAGATTCAAGTGTAATTGTATTAAGAGGGAGTTTTAATGATTGGGCAGGAAGCGATTGGCAATTACTTAACACTGGAGGAGACTATTGGACCTTCACAAGCCCAACACAGGTTGAACCTGGAAATTATGAGTATAAATATGTACTAACGGATGAATTCGGTGACCACTGGGAAACACTGGAAAATCGTTCCCTCATTGTAGATGGATTATCGGATGTAGATTTACCCATGGATTATTATGATGCAGATAGCTCCCCGTTTACTCAAACGGATTCTCTGGATGTATGGTTCCGTGTTAGTACGGCAGGTATACTTGGCTATAGCGATAGCACTATGTATATCGCAGGAACTATGAATAACTGGATTGGTAATTCTCTTACTCGGGAGAGCGAAGATTCAGAATTCTGGTCGGGGCAATATTCATTTGCTGAGGGAGGAGAAGTTTCCTACAAATTTCAACATGGTGACGGTGGATGGGAGTCAATAAGTGATAGAACGGCATCTATTTCAAATGATACAACTCTTGCTTGGGTTTACTTTAACAATGAACCACCGTCTGAAGAGGAAACGATTAGTGCTGAGGTTACATTAACCTGTGTGGTTGAAAATAATGTTTATGATGATGTAAGAATCAAAGGACAGTTTAATAGCTGGACGAATGAACTTATGACCAATGATGGAGAAGGTAATTGGACCTTCACCACTGAATTACTTGGGCCTGCTTCTTATGAATGGGGGGCTGTTTCTTGTACGCCTGAGACTTGTGATCCCGGTGGTGGTGATTGGCTTCCTGCATACGCAGATTTTCCACCATTTGTAAATCCAACAGTCGAAATTTTAGAAGATGGCTCTGTATCTGGAGATCTTTCTTTTACAGTTCCATACCTTGGTGAGATCATAACAAACACTATTATCTTTTCCGTAGATATGACAGAATGGCTGGATGAGCCTGGAGCTGAAGGGATGCCTCTTTTCAGTGTGGAACGGGGAGACAATATGCAGGTTAGAGGTGGGTTTAATGGTTGGAGCGATGCAAACCCTGATATAAGTCTCATGGTGAGAGAGCCCGGCACAAATATTTTCACACTTCCAGTTTCCGTACCCAATTATCAAGGGTCAATTGTTGAATATAAATATTACATCCAACATAGCGAAGAATCCATAGCGTATTTGGAAAGTATTTATGGTCCGCTTGCAGGAGGCTGGGAAAATTCCGGCTGGGAAGATTCTCCTCAATTTGGCGGAGGAAACCGCTCATTTACTATGACCATGAATAATGGGAGTGTCCAACAGTTACCCATTGCAGGGTATTATGACCTTCCAGTTGGAGCTGTAGTACCAGAAGGACAATCACTCACCCTCACATTTTCCGTAGATATGACAAATGCAACAATAGATGATTGTGCATTTGTTCCTGGGGACCCTGTTAGTCTTAATCTTAAAGATAGGTGGATGCACTACATTGGTGGAATCCCCCATGGTACAGATGGATCTCACTATCCTGCCACAGATAATGGCGATGGTACTTACTCAGTCTCTGTTACATTAGATGGTCCAATTCCCTGGCATATGATCTATGCATGGGAATTTGAAAATGCTGATTGTGGCCTAAATCAGGAAGGCGGTGGCTTTGGATTTGGTCGTTTTCGGGCTCGATATTTTCATCAGAATGAGGATCAAGGCTGCTCCTGGACAGATTATGCGTATCCATTGGACGAATGGAAAAAAGACCCACCATTGTTTGTAGAAGAATGGGATCCAGATAATATCTGTCCCGGGTCATCTCTTAGTGTAGTGGTTGATCATTTAGAAGGCTGGAATCTTGTGAGTATACCTTTGGAGGTATTTGATCCAACATATACTTCAGTATATCCTGATGCTGTTTCAGGTACTTTGTATGGTTTTGATGGGACTTACAACAGCACCGATATCCTTGAGAGTGGTAATGGTTATTGGCTGTTTTTTGACTCAAGTGGTTCCGATAATATCGCGGGTAGTCCTGTAAATCAAGTTACTGTCTCTCTTTCTGAAGGCTGGAATCTTTTTGGAGGGTTATCTAGCTCTCTATCTACATCATCAATTAGCGACCCTGAAGGTATCATTATTTCAGGTTCTATTTATGGTTTTGAAGGAACATATCAAAATACCAGTACAATTGACCCTGGGAAAGGATACTGGATCAATGCTTCCGGAGCTGGCGATATTAGTCTTTCAACCGGAATTGCTGCAAGAGCCACTGAGAACTTTAAGGACTATACCTCTAAGGCTAATATCATACGGTTTAACAACTTTCCACTTTACTTTGGTGTTTCACTTCCAGAAGGTGAAAGTATGAGATATCAATTGCCACCTAGACCTCCTCAAGGTTCATTTGATGTCCGCTTTGCTGGAGATATGAAATTAATCGATTCTGATGGAACAATTGAATTGATGAATTCATATGAAGAAACGATTATATCATATCAAATAAAACACAGAGCAGAAATGGGTTTTACTTGGATACTTAAATCTTCTGATGGTAAAGAGTATCCTTTAAATCAATCAGGGGAATTTTTAGTAAATGGAAACAATCAGGAATTTACTTTAAGAAAAACATCCGCTATCCCATCAGATTTTTCATTATATCAAAATTTTCCAAATCCATTTAACCCTGTAACGACGATAGGTTTTTCAATACCAGAAAATGCAAATATTTCTTTAAGCATTTATAACGTATCTGGAGAAAAAATCATTGACTTAGTTAATAGTCAAGCGGAAGCAGGATACTACTCTGTTAGTTGGGATGGAAAAAGTCATTCTGGTGCTCCTGCATCCAGCGGATTATATTTTTACTCTCTTAAGTCCGAATCATTTTCCACAGTAAAAAAAATGATATTGATGAAATAGTCAAAATTTAAAGAAGGGGGCAATGCAAACTATATTTATTCTACTCCCTTGAATTAAGCATTGTCTCCTTCTTCAATTGATTCAATCTTTTTACAGCTACTTGATAATCCCTATATCTCCTCCGTTTTTTCAGTCCATTCGATAAAATAGATAGTTTTTTCAAAAGCATTACCTTCGCTGAATACAGTTGTGATTCAGTTAGAAAACTACTGACTAATATTTTTTCTAAAGACTGAATACGATATTGTTCAATTCCCTCGGGAGCCCTAGACAATTGATCCTTATGACCACCATATTTCTTTATTAATAATTCATCTAAAAATAAAATGGGATATTTGGCAGTAATTCGAAGCCATAAATCATAATCTTCGCATACTCTCAATGATTCATCAAATAAACCTACGTCTTCTAAAATCGATTTATGAAATAAAGATGAGGAGGGTGATATCCTGCATATATCTAAACATTTATCAAAAATATAACCCCCATACTTTTGATGTTTTTTCCCCTGATTTACTCTAACTCCTCTTCTAATCCATATTTCATTGGTATGACAAAATAAATACTCTGAATATTCTTTAAGGGATTGTACCTGTTTTTCAAGTTTATCTGGGAGCCATTCATCATCGGAATCCAATAGTGCAATCCATTGTCCCTTTGAGTTTTTTATCCCTTTATTTCTCGCTGAACTAACCCCTGAATTGGATTGTTTAATTAATCTTATATTTGGATAATCAGACTCTATCCACTCAAAGGATCCATCTGAAGAACCATCATCGATTATTATAATTTCTGAAGGTCTGTAGGTTTGGTTAAGAATTGAATCTATGGAGCGTTGTAGTGTGTACTTTCGGTTATATGTTGGAAGAATTACCGAAATTTCAAAACTATTTTTCATTCCCAACCCTGTTAATTTTTTTTATTCAGGTTTTTCTAGAATCAATTCAGTTGATTCACCCTTATTCAATAAAATAATATTTCGGGATACTCACCTGCTTTGACTAATTTTTTTATTTCTTGTTCAACAAATGGTTTATCCTCTTTATAAGTAACCCCAAACCATTTTGCATTGCTCCTCAGTACATGCACGGGTTCTTTTCCGCTAATTATGAGATCATTCACCACGTTTGGAATCATAAATTCACTTTTTAATTCTGTACCTCTCTCTACCAAAAAATCTGCAAACATCTCCTCTAAGTATTTAAATAATTGAGGAGTAAATCCCCACATATTCATTGAAACAGGCTCACTCCCATTCAAAAATATATCTCGTTCTGAAGAAATACCATTTTCTGTTTTTTGAAGATTATTAGTTTCAATAACTGTATCTAAGTTGCTATCTTTAACTGTACATAGCCCTCGGGTCACTCCACCAAATTCGGATAATGTTTTATCTAATCGGAAAGCAACCATAGAAAATGATTTATTCCCAGATTGAAAATATTGACCTATCACCTTAAAAGATTCTCGCCCATAAAAATCATCACCATTTATAACAACAAATGGTTCGTTGATCAATTTAGACGCAGATAAAATAGCATGCCCTGTCCCCCAGGGTTTTTCTCTGCCTTTTGGATTTTTATATCCTATAGGGAGATCATTGAGATTTTGAAATGCAAACTCTATCTGAATTTTCCCTTCATATTTTTCTGTAATTGATGCTTTAAAATCTATTTCAAATTCTTTTCGTATAATAAAAACAGCCTTTGTAAATCCTGCTTTTATGGCATCAGAAACTGAATAATCAATGATGGTTTCACCATTTGGTCCTACGGTATCTAGTTGCTTAAGTCCGCCATATCTGGATCCCATTCCTGCTGCCATAATAAGAAGAGTAAGGTTCATAGTGATTGTTTTATATTATAAATTCTGAGGTTAACTGTTCCGAATCAGATTGGAAATTACAAACTGCAATTCATAAACAATGAAAAGAATAAAAATTGACTGAGTAAAATCATGAATAAAATAATTCTATTTTTGTTCATTCTTTCACTAAATAAAGCATTTTCAAAATCTAATGTTGCCGAAGAAGCAGGATATATATTAGCTCAACAAGTTGCATTTACAGGTTTGAGTATTTTAGCAAATAAGCAAAGCTATTATGGTCATATCATCGTAGGTGGTATTGATTTATTTTTTTCCTATGCGGGGATTCAAAACGGGTTGTATAAAGACCTCCAAATACAAAAGACAGCCTATCTTTTACTTTCTTCGGGGTTTGTAATGAAAGCAGCCTACTCCATGCATTTTGGTAAAAACCATGCGGATAATATTCGGTTTTGGACAAACTTTATAGTTTACAACGTGCTGGTCTACTCCGGTTATTATTTGGATACACTAATCGAGACACCTACCAATTAATTTATTTGTGTCCCTTCACTCGGTTGAATAATATATGCTTTCCCTTGAGCTAACTCGATAGCATTTGCCACTTCTTCTGGATTTTCTGGTGCATAAGCAAACATACATCCACCCCCACCTGAACCATTAATTTTTCCGCCTAGAGCACCTGCATTTAAAGCAGCATCCAGCAATGATTCTATTTTGGGTGTGCTAACCTTTAGAATATCACGCAATACTTGGTGATGATTGGTTAGCAGTTTCCCAATAATTTGATGATTTAAAGTCTCTTTTTTTAATTCTGAAAGTGCTCTACTTAAGAGGTCTCTGTTTTTTATTGTTCCGCGAAATAGTAGTAGCTCATCTACTTTCAAAGTTGAAAGATCCATTTTTTCATCAAATGATTGAACCCTAGAATTTGGGTTGTTTCTTTTCAATTTCTGTATAAGATCTAACCGTGAATCACGACAGCGATTCAAGATTCCCATAGTATCTTTAGGTTCGCAGGAATCACCCAAGACAAATGTCCCAAGGTTTGAATGTAACGATTGAATTATTATCTCTGGTTTGGATTCTAAATAGATTAACCTTCCTACAGCAGTTGTGTACTGGTCCATCATCCCTCCCGACTCCTTGAATTCCAGTACTTCAGCTACATAAGCAAGTTCCCCGATTCTTTGCTGACTCCAATCTACGGGCTCATCCGCCATTTGAGATAAAAAATGGATCCAACTAACCAAAACTGCCGATGAGCTGCCGCACCCGGCTTTTATGGGAATTTGGCTGGTTATCTCGCAATCAAATCCTGCGGAAAATGTGAGCCCCTCAAGTTTACACACATTGATTCCACTTTTGAAATAATCCCGCTGTTTGGTATATAACAAATTATCCAGTGAAAATGATTCAGTCTCGCCCAAATCGGGCTTGTTGATTACAACTTTTTGATCTTGTCTTTTTTCACCCTTCAATGTTAATCGCAGAGGTATAGCCATGGCAATGACCGGCAGTTCCAGATAATCCTGATGCTCACCAAAAAGGCAGATTCGACCTGGAGTACTTATTTCCAAATTTTAAATAACCCTATTGAAGAGATTACAGCAATAATGATAATCAAAACCCCGGACCCATTATTACCGTAAATCAATTGCCCAACGCCAAGTAAAATTCCATATACAGCCAAACACCCTAATAGCATGGATAAGATTCCTCTGGGCACAGACCACTGTTCTGATGATATACCATCCGAATATTTCTTCCAGCCCGGTCCTCCCGGATTTACTTTTTTTACAAAATTTTTCAATGTTTCATCATTGTCCGGTGGCGTAAAATATGTGGCAGTAATCCAAATAATAGTTGTAAGAACTGCACCTATAACTATCTTTTGCCACCCTTCCAATTCCATATCACCAAAATTTAAATATCCTGCAATAATAAGTGAACTGAACATTGCTATGATTTCAGTATATGCATTAATGCGCCACCAGAACCAGCGCAGAATGTAAATCAGTCCCGTTCCTGCACCAATCATCAGCAGGAGCGTAAATGCCTGCCCGGCACTAGTAAGCAGTAGCCCCAACCCACCACCAAAAATAATTGATAGAACGGTAAACATCCGTCCTGCTCTGACAAGATGTTTTTCGGATGCTTCTGTATTTATGAACCTGTGATAAAAGTCATTCACAAGATAACTTGCACCCAAATTCATTTGGGTTGACATAGTGCTCATAAAAGCTGCTATAAGGGAGGCTGCAACAAAACCCAGCAGCCCGGAAGGAAGCAGGGTGAGCATGGCCGGATATGCTACATCATGTCCCAGTTTATCGGTAGGTAAATTTGGAAATGCACTTTGAATATCCTTTAACTCCGGAAAGATAACCAAAGAGGAAAGCGCTATTATGATCCATGGCCAGGGGCGCAGTGCATAGTGAGCTACATTGAACAAAAATGTAGCCCCAACAGCATTGGATTCATCCTTCGCTGAAAACATTCTTTGCGCAATATAACCACCTCCGCCAGGCTCAGCTCCGGGATAATAACTGGCCCACCACTGTACCGCTAGCGGCACCAGCAACACCGGCACCCACAAATTTGGATCGGACAAATCAGGGATTAGCGCCAATCTATCTGAAACATTTTCGTGGGCGATCAATTTTGAAAGACCGCCAATTTCCGGTAAACCTAAAATATAAACCATCCCCCAGAGAGAACCAATCATGGCCAATGCAAATTGGACAAAATCGGTAATAATCACCGCTTTCAAGCCACCTAAAGCTGAATAAGCTAATGTTATAGAACAGGCAATTGTAAGCGTAATCCATCCTGGCAATCCAAGCACAATTTCTCCAAACTTAACTGCCGCCAGGCTCACGGCTCCCATCACTAACACATTGAACACCAATCCCAAATACAGTGCACGGAAACCCCGCAGAAACGCGGCTGCTTTTCCACTGTACCTCAGCTCATAAAATTCAATATCCGTGAGGACACCAGATCTCCTCCACAGTTTCGCGTAAACAAAAACGGTCAGCATTCCTGTAAGTAGAAAGGTCCACCAAACCCAGTTCCCTGAGACGCCATTCTGACGCACCAGATCGGTGACAAGATTGGGCGTATCGGTAGAAAAGGTTGTGGCTACCATGCTGACCCCTAGTAGCCACCAGGGCATATTGCGCCCTGCTAAAAAGTATGATGCAGTATCTTTGCCGGCTTGCCTTGATGTCCACAGCCCTACTGCGAGAGAAAGGGCAAAATATGCTCCAATAATGATCCAGTCTAAACTCGAAAGTATCATTTATATATGATCATTTAATCCAAAAATCGGCTTATTAGCTTTCCATTTCCCTCGTGTAAAGTCAGGAATCTTTACAGCTGTACTTCCAAGCTTGATAGATTTTTCCGAAAGTGGACTAATGACGCTCATACTCACAGAATCATATACATCAATTACAGGTTCTGCACCTTTCAATGTCTCTATAAAAGCTCTGACAATGAAAAAATCCATACCACCATGTCCCGATCCTACCGCTATATCTTCAAACTTTTTCCACAGTGGATGGTCATATTTTTTAAGATATATTTTATCAGTCTCCCAGCGGTGTGCTTCCGGGCTCACTCCCTCGATATATATGGAATTGTTATCTACCATCCAGATACCATTGGTTCCCTGTACCCTAAAATTCAGCGAATATGGTCTTGGAGAGTTGGTGTCATGGCTTAATACAATGGTTTGTCCATTGAAACATTTAATCACGGTCGTCACAACGTCACCCAACTTAAACTCTACATCTGCATTGGGATGACCCTGCCCACCCTTACCTATAATATACTTATGAAGGCCCCGCGACTGGCTTGCCGTAGAGCTTAGATGCACCATTCGGTTCCCACGGTTGATGTCAAGCATTGTGCTTACCGGTCCCAGTCCATGTGTGGGATATAAATCACCGTTGCGATCTACTGAATGCTGTGTCCGCCATTTAGCCTCTGAATATCCCTTTTCACCAAACTCCACACCGCCACCATACGGTTGTTTACCATCATTGAATTTCACGTGGCGCAGGTCATGCTGGTATCCACCCTGACAGTGCAGCAGCTCACCAAACAGTCCACGTCGAACCATGTTCAGGACGGCCATCACATCCCTACGGTAGCAGACATTTTCCATGATCATACACAATTTTCCGGTTCTTTCTGAAGTGTTTACCAGGTTCCAGCATTCCCTCACGGTAAGAGCTGCCGGAACCTCCGTTCCGACATTGATACCATTTTTCATAGATGCAATGGACATGGGATAGTGCCATTCCCAGGGTGTGGCAATATATACGCCATCTAAATCTTCATTCTTTACCATATTCCGAAAATCTTCATCGCCGTTCTTGTATATATGAGGCTCTGGCTTTCCCGCATCCTTCAGGATCTTAAGAGCACTATTAATCATTCTATCATCAATATCACAAATCGCCGGTATGTCCACTTCCGGATATTTTGCAGCCAACCACAATACCCATTGACCACGTAAACCTGTACCAATGAATCCAAGCTTTATACGTTTTGTTATTTGTGATGAGAATAATGATTTAGGCATCAGAGAAATGGCTGCACCTGCAGCTGATGCTGTTTTTATAAAATTTCGCCTGTTTACTTTTTTAGGCATAATGATCTCCAATTATTATAATAAATTAACCTGTTTTACTTTAAAATACACTCGATACCATATTGCATAATATTTCTGCTCCATAATTGTAAAATATTGCTTCCCAATAACAAAAATTATTTAAAAAATAGAAGTAAAAAAAGACTTCAACCAGATAAAACAGTCAGCCCAATATAAATCAGGACAGTGGTGCTCATGATTGCCAGAGATGATGTTTTTGCATAAGCCCAGGGAGTCATATCAACCGGAGCAGGACCTCGTTCATCACTGATAGCAATCTCTTCAGACGTTTTGGGTTTCAGATATCCAATGATTAACATGGTAAAAACCGAAGCTATAAAACTGATGAAGTAGCCGTGTAGCCAGTGGAGGTCACCATCACCATCAGCAAAGAATTGTGGGACGTTCTTAATGTTAATAAATGTAAAAAATGCATAGAAGGCTATGCCAATTATCATTCCGTTTTTTGCAGCCAGTGCAGGTATATGTTTAGTTGTAATGCCTAGTAAAAATATTCCAATAATTGGGACACTATACAATCCATTTACTTTTTGCAGGTACTCAAAAATAGACTGCATCTGATCCAATAATGGAGTAATAAAGATCGAGGTAATGGCCAAGGCAATGCCAAACTTCTTACCCGTAGCTACTATTTCTTCTCCGCTTGCATATTTATTGATATATCCTTTATAGAATTGCAAAGAAAATAGTGTGGATGCGCTGTTCAGCGCAGAGTTAAATGAACTTAAAATGGACCCCATCAAGACGGCAGCAAATAACCCCAGAGACCAATCTGGTAATACATAACGAACTATAGCACCATAGACCTGATCTTGTTTTTGAATATCAAGGTCAGATAAATGAAGTGCAATTATTCCCGGCAAACATAGCATGATGGGCCCAACCAGCTTCATTGCTGATGCAAATAGTACGCCCTTTTGCCCTTCTGCTAAACTTTTGGCAGCCATAGCACGCTGTACGATCACCTGATTTGTGGACCAATAAAACACTTGGATAAACATCATTCCGGTGAACAACGTCGGCCAGGGAACAGAAACAACCTTATTGTCCATATTAGTTTGAGTCATGACCGTTAGATATTCCGGATTATTTTTGGCTAGTTCTCCCAATCCAGTAAAAAATGAACCATCTCCCAAAGCAACTAGGGCTAAAAATGGAATAGCCAAACCTGCTATCAGAAGACCAATACCATTAATAGTATCACTCACTGCTACTGATTTTAAGCCCCCAAAAATGGCATAAGCACTCCCGAATATTCCAATCATAGTCACAATAAACCACAGGGGTAAATTGAGGTCAAAAATTCCTATCAGTGCCAAGGAGCCTGTATATAGCACAACCGGAAGTAATACGGTTATATATCCAAACAAAAATAGTCCGGATACCATGGCCCGAGTTGTTTTATCGAACCGTTTTTCTAAAAATTCAGGAGTGGTCGTAAAACCATTAGCGATGAACTGTGGTAAAAATACTAGGGCCATTGCGATCATAGCAAATGCGGCCAGTGCTTCCCAGGCGATTCCCACAAGGACTTTGTCACCAAATACTGCACCGTTCAATCCAACCAACTGCTCTGTAGATAAATTAGTTAGCAGGAGTGATCCTGCAACCACCGGCCAGGCTAAAGCACGGCCGCCTGTAAAGTATTCTTCTGCTGCATTATCCGACCGTTTCATCCGGGAAACAATGTGGTAGGTAAAAAATGCTACAGAGCCTGTCGCCAGGATAAACGATATTATGGAAATGGTATTCATTGTTTATTTCTATTTTGAAATAGCAAAGAGATCTTCGCCTACCTCAAAGGGAATCATCTTATAAACTAATTCGTGGTTTTTATCAGGAAAAATCATATACTTATTGTGTGGGAGCGCTCCCCAACTATTATCACCACCTATCCCCATCTGTTTTGTGTCAATTAACCAATTCACAATATTTTTTGGTTTAAGGTCAAGCTTTCCATGCTTCTGCCTTTTGGGGGTATAGTCCAAATCATCATACGGATATTGATGCACACTCCCATCGAAGAGAGGTTCTCCTTTAATCATGAGCCCTGTTTCTCCATTATTGAGAGCCATCCACCGAACATCAGTTTTATTTCCAGTTTCCTGGGGTCTTACATATTGAAATGATTGACCCCAGACAGAGCCGCTGTAGAGATCAATTGGAGCAGAGGTCTTTCTATCAATATATGTTTCATGTGGTCCCCTCCCAAACCAGGTCACTTGATCATAATCACCTTTCAAATTCATTTTAATCCCAACCCTGGGAAGTTCTGATAATGAATTATCCATGGAATGCTGATGAGATACTTCAATTTGACCATTGCTGTATATCTTATAAATTGAATAAACCTCCAGGGATAATTTTGAAAAACTCCTTTTCACACTAATACTGACACAATTCTCCTCAACTTGCACATCCATATAGTTCGTGGTCAAACTGTCTCCAGCTGTCCTCCATACTGCCGTACGTTTTGGCATGTCATTACCTAAATCATTATCATTGGGAGCCCTCCAATAATGTTCTACTGAAGAAGAAGTAATAATCTCCTGTTCCTTATATGAATACTGACTGATGTGTCCAGATTTTCGATTAAAATATATTGAAAATGAATCACCTGTGATTTGAATCCCTTCCTCAGTTTGGCTGTAAATAGGCAATGGTCCATTTACAAGAGCTTCAGACTTTTGAAATAAATTAAAATTTATTTTATCCTGTTGCCATGCTACCACATGACCTTTTTTCAAAAGTGGAAGATCTTTATTTATCCTAGCTCGGATAGTAAAAAAATATTCTATTCCCTTTTCTGGTGTTAACCCTTCAAGATTCATTGTTAAATATCTTTTACTGCCCGCGGGAATATCCAGTTGACCTATTTGTCCCTCCATTACTGTTTTCCCTTCAGACTTTACGAACCAATCAAAATTTAAATGATCGAGGCTGATAAAATCATATTGGTTAAATATCTGAACACTTTCTGACAGCAGATTTATCTTAAATTTTATTGGTTGGTAAACTTTCTTTACTTCATTCATATGGGGATTGATGGATCTATCTGCTGCCACAAGACCATTGGCACAAAAATTTGAATCATTTTCTGTAAACTCATCCCCAAAATCACCTCCGTAGGCCCAATATTCATTTTCATTTATATCTGTTTTTAAAATAACCTGATCTACCCAATCCCAAATGAATCCTCCTTGAAGAACTTTATATTTCTCAAATGTATCCCAATAGTCCTGTAGGTTGCCTACACTATTTCCCATAGCGTGAGCATACTCACATAAGATCAATGGACGGTCTTCTATTGATGGAGTGAGATGTTTTTCCGCATATTCAGTTATGAAGTCTATATTTTTATACATGGGAAATATTACATCAGTGTGATCTTCATACCACGCTGGCTGGTAGGCAACTGGCCGTGTGTTATCCCTGTTTTTTATCCATTTATAAAGTTTGACAAAATTCTCACCGTCTCCCGCTTCATTACCCATGGACCACATAATGATGCTTGGATGATTTTTATCCCGTTCCACCATTCGCTTACCCCTGTCGATCCATTGGGCCTCCCAGGAAGGATTATCGGAAATGTGGCCATAGCTATTCTCATGAAACCTCATCCCATGGGCTTCAATATTGGCTTCATTAATCACATAAAGTCCATACTCACTGCACAGCTCATACCATCTCTCCTGGTTGGGATAATGGGCTGTCCTAACCGCATTTATATTGTTTTCTTTCATTAATTGTATATCTCTGACCATGGACTCTTTGGTGATAGATCTTCCCCGGACTGGATCCCATTCGTGGCGATTCACACCCCTGAACATGATGGCTTTGCCGTTGACCAGCAGCTGTCCCTTTTTGACTTCAACCCTCTTAAAGCCAACCTGATGGATAAATGATTCAACTATTACACCTTCTTTATCTAGATGTGTCACATACAGAAGATAAAGATCTGGTCGCTCAGCTGACCATGGCTGTACATTTTTCAATTGTTCTTTAAAAGTGATAGTCTGATTTAGATCATTGGAAATTTCTTTTTTAAATTGGAGGTTTTCACCGTGCCCCTTTAATGATATCTGAATAGAGTGACCGGAAACTGTGTTGAAATTTTTTACATTAACATCAATCGCAAACAGTCCATTATTGAGCTCTTCATCTAGTTCCGATTTTAGAAAAAAATCTGCAATCCGTGTTTTCGAAGAACTATATAAATAAACATCCCTTTCCAGCCCGCTCACACGCCATGTATCCTGACATTCCAAGTAAGATCCATCAGAAAAACGATATACCTGAACCGCTACTCTATTTTTTCCAGAAATAACCTTATCGGTAATTTTGAATTCAGCTGGGGTCTTTGATCCCTGGCTGTAGCCAATAAAATCACCATTAAGCCAAAAATAAAATGCTGAACGCACTCCACCAAAATGGATGAAAATATCTCGCCCATCCCATCCTTCATTTAATTCAAATATTTTGACATAAGATCCTACTGTATTAAAGCTATGAGGAACAAACGGGGGCTCTGGGGGAAATGGATATTCTTCATCCAAATAGATCGGTACTGACCATCCTTGCATTTCCCAGTGTCCGGGGACGATAATATCATCCCAATTGGACACATCGTAATTGACCTGTTCAAAACCCTCTCCTTTTTGAGAAGGATCTTTGGCAAGTTTAAATTTCCAAATACCGCTCAATGATTGAAAATATTGGGATTGAGATTTATCATTCGCAAATGCTAAATCTTCGGACTCAAAAGGGAAAAAATGAGCCCTTGGTTCTTCTCGGTTAATTTGAAAAACAGTCTCATCTTCCCAGTGGTTCCTCAATTGTTTTCGCGTATTATTTGTTATAACCATCATTATTACGATAATAATAATAGATACACTCAGTACAATGATATTTTTCATAATTCAGATAGGGTTTCATTTAGTTTGTTTACCAGTTTATCTGCATTTTCTTTATTAAAAACCATGGGTGGTTTGATCTTAATTACGTTATGGTCAGGTCCGTCAGTACTTAATAACACTCTTTTCTCTTTCATCTGATTTACTATTATGTGAGCTTCTTTTCTCGCCGGTTCCAAATTAGAGTTTTTGACCAGTTCAATACCAATAAATAGTCCCCTTCCACGAATATCACCGATAATACCATGACTTGCATGTAATGATTCTAGTTCATCTAAAAGATAGGCTCCTACTTTTGAAGCATTGGCTTGCAACTCCTCATCCTTGATCACATCCATGACCGCCTGTCCCACAGCACAGGAAACGGGATTTCCACCAAATGAATTAAAATATTCCATCCCATTATTAAACTGTTCAGCAAGCTCTCGGGTTGTGATCACTGCTGAAAGTGGATGACCATTTCCCATCGATTTTCCTAGAGTTACAATGTCTGGAACAATACACTCTGAATCAAAACCCCAAAAATGGGATCCCATTCTTCCAAATCCAATCTGAACCTCATCTGCAATACATAGACCAAATGATGACTCTACTAGTGCAGTTGTCTTATGAAAAAAACCTTCTGGAGCTATTAACTGTCCACCACATCCCATCAATGATTCAAAAATAAATGTAAAACCAGTGTCGCTTCTCATTTTGATCTTGTTGATCTTTTTTTGGACCTCCTGAACATAATTCTCTGTACATCCTTCTCCTCTAAATTTTCCTCTGAAAGAATCAGGCATGGGAATCACATGGACATGGTCCGGTGTTCCGTTTCCACCTGGACCGTTGTGTTTGTAGGGACTAATCTCAATCAATGATGAAAGGTTCCCGTGGTAGGCTCCATCCAGAACGATGGTTTCATTATTTTTTGCTGAATTTCGGGCAATGCGTAGTGCCAAATCGTTTGCCTCGCTACCGGAGTTAGTGAAAAAACAAATATCCAGACCATCGGGCATTGTTTCTATGATATCTCTAGCATAGCAGATAATTGTTTCATCAAGATAACGAGTATTTGTATTCAGTTTTTCGTATTGATTTTTTGCTGCCTCCACAACCTTTGGATGACAATGCCCAACATGCTGGATATTGTTAACACAATCCAAATATCGTTGCCCATCAGTTGAAAACAAATACTGACCTTTTCCTTTTACAATATGTAAGGGTTCAGTGTATGAAAATCTTAAGGATGGGCCTAAATATCTTTGACGAAGCTCTGTTATTTTATCATGATTCACAGTCACGTATCAATTTATTACACCATAATTCCATATCATCATTCTTTATTTTTTTTAAAAACTCCCACGCATCATTTTGAGATACAGACAAATATTTATTTTCCGGAAATAGTTTACTCCTCCAAGAAGACATAGTGACTGAAATGCACAAACGAATACATACCAAATATATTAGAGATTTTAATTCAATTACTGATAATGGAAAAACCGAACAGTAACCAGTTAAAACCTTATACATATAATTCATCGGGTCTTGTTTCCCCAATGCTACATATGCCATAGAAACCGCAATTTCTGAACATTGATAAGTATACACCATATCACCAAAATCAATGATGCCAGTTGTCTCTCCTGTATCATTGACTAACAAATTTTGATCATTCCCATCATTGTGTATGACTGACATTCGAAGTTTGCTCTTTATCGGCAATACCTTAGACTCATATTTTTTAAGAAAATATTTAATAGTGTTTCGTTCTTCATTTGAGTTAAGATAGTTTAATCTTTTATAGATAAGATGAGTTGAACGAATATCCCAATCAAATTCCCGGTCAGCAGCAGAATGATTAAATCCAACTAAAGAATAACTAAAACTCCCCAGAAATTTTCCAAGCCTTTCATAGCTTGGCAAATCAGGTTTTGAATTATTTAAAAATGTCCCATCTAAGTATTCTAATAATCGTATATAATAAATTGTTCCGTCACTTTCTATTGAACGAATCCCATCTAATTGAAGTGGTACTCCAATATCAGAATTATTTCGTTTAATAAATTTAACGGCTTCGTTCTGCATTTCTAAAACCAACTGTTTTTCTGCTGGATTAGAAATTTTTAAGATGTATTTTTTTTTATCTGAAATACATAAAAAAATTTGGTCTCTATCACTAACTAAATCATGGGTGTAAATATTAATATCGAAGAGATCATTGGCAATTTGAGAAGCTTCTTCTTTTGAAAATTTAGGAGGAGGAGTATTAAAAACTGATTTCATATTTCAAAAATTGAACGAAGAAGGATTATAAAATATAATTTGATTCTATCAGTAGGATTCTCTCCCAACGATGTCTTCGATATCCGCAATTGTTTTGGGAATGGTCTCACTCAAGTTTATACACCCATTTTTTGTAATTAATACATTATCCTCAATTCTTATTCCACCAAAATTATTAAAAGATTCCAGAAGTGAATAATTTATAAACTCTTTATGCATCCCCTTTTGATTCCATTGGTCAATTAATGTAGGAATAAAATAAATCCCAGGTTCTACTGTCAAAACATTTCCACATTCGAGTGCTTTCCCCAATCTCAAATAGGAAATTCCAAATTGAGATCTACGGTTAGTAACCTCATCATATCCTACATAATCTTCCCCCAATGCTTCCATGTCGTGAACATCTAATCCCAGCATGTGTCCTAACCCATGAGGGAAAAAAAGAGCATGTGAGCCTGATTCAAAGGCATCTTCTGTATTCCCCAACATAAGTCCAATTGACTTTAGTCCATCAATGCAGATTTTTGATGCCAAAATGTGCATATCCACATACTTAACTCCTGGCTTCAGTTTTTTGATAACTTCTTCCTGCATATTTAATACAAATTCATAAATTGATTTTTGAATCTTTGAGAATTTTCCTGAAACCGGAAATGTTCTGGTAATATCAGTTGCATAATGTAGTTTAGATTCCACACCTCCATCATGAAGCAATAACTGTCCCTCTCGTAAAATATTTTGGTGGGAATGATTGTGAAGAATTTCTCCATTCTCAGTTAATATCGTTGGATAGGCAAATCTCAATCCAGCTGAATGAACAACTCCAAGTAATTCACCAATAATATCTTCTTCTTTTCTCCCAGGATATGCAGTCATCATTGCCAACTTATGTATAATTTCAGTGACTGACATAGCATTTTGTATTTCAGCTATTTCAATATCTGATTTTATTGAGCGCTGCCTAACCACCGCTTCTATTAAATCAAATGAAATATGATTTTTCCAACTTTTTCCCAATAACTTCTCAAGTAAATATTTTAGATCAGATCTATATTGAGGGAGAATATGAATGGATTCATTTTTTGTATTTATTCGTTCTATATCCTTAAAAAGTGAATCTGATTTTTTAACTATTTCTATTCCTGACATCTCTGCACATTCTTTTAAGGAAAATGATTCCCCTTCCCAAATAATATCATTGACTGATTGATCGATTCCATATAAAGTAGTTGAACCCGTATTAATATTGATTAATATATTCAAATCTGGAAGATCAAGTCCGCAGTAGTATAAAAAAGAGCTGTCTTGAACAAAAGGAAATGTATTCGAAAGGTAATTCATGGGAACATTATTATTCCCTAATAAAAGTACAAATCCTTTTTCCATTTTTGTGGAGAGTGTCGATCTTCTTTCTATATAAACTGAAGAATCAAACATAGTTAAACATATCCAAATTCTTCTATTTTCTTCATAATATTCAGAACCAACACCTCTGGTTCTTTTTTGCTTGAATCTATATTGATTTCTGGTGAGACTGGAGCCTCATAGGGATCGCTTATTCCTGTGAATTCTTTTAATATCCCCTGTCTGGCTTTTGCGTATAATCCTTTTACATCTCTTCTCTCGCAAACTTCTAGTGGAGTGGATACATAGATTTCAATAAATCCCCCATGCTTACTCACCATTTCTCTAACTGAATTTCTATCAGCTGAGTACGGAGCAATAGGAGCACATAATGCAATCCCTCTATTTTTTGTAATTTCACTTGCTACAAATCCTATTCTTTTTACATTGATGGATCTATGTTCTTTTGAAAATCCTAACTCACTTGAAAGGTGAGTTCGTACTACGTCTCCATCAAGCAAAGTAACAGGACGACTCCCATTTTCTAAAAGTTTTATCAATAAACCATTAGCTAATGTGGATTTCCCTGAACCAGATAAGCCTGTAAAAAATACAGTAAGTCCTCTTTCTTTTAAAGGAGGACGAGAGTTTTTTAACTCCACCAATATATCAGGATAAGAAAACCAATCTGGAATTTCCTGATCTATATCCAATCGTTTTTTTAATTCAGTTCCTGATACTTCCATTTTTGTTTGGGAATCCGAAACTTCATTAATGGGGAAATATTTTTGTTTTTCCTTTACATAAACCATCATTTTAAAAGGAACCATTGTAACACCAATTTTTTCCTCATACATTTTTAATAACTCCTGAGCATCATAAGGTCCATAAAATGGATTCCCTTCAGAATCTTTTCCAGGTCCTGCATGGTCTCTGCCTACAATTAAGTGAGTACATCCATAATTTTTTCGGATGAGGGCATGCCATAATGCTTCTCTAGGTCCTGCCATACGCATAGCCAAAGGAAGTAATGAAAGAATAGCTGTGTGTTTTGGATATTTTTTAATGATCAATTCATAGCATCTAACCCGTGTAAAATAATCAAAATCACCGGGCTTTGTTATACCTACTACCGGATGTATTAGAAGAGATGCATCATGTTCTTGGGCAGCATGTCGAGTTATTTCTACGTGTGCCCTGTGCATTGGATTTCTGGTTTGAAAGGCTACTATTTTTTCCCATTCTAATTCTTTGAATTTATTCTTAACCTCTTCTGGTGTCATCCGAAGCGACTGGTAATCATAATATTTTGGAAGGGACAATCCTTTGACTTTTCCACCTATGTAAACCGGATTTGTGTTATGTTGTAAATAATTTACTCCCGGATGAGTTAAATCTGTTGTTCCAAAAACACATTGTGCTTCATAAGCTTTTTCCAACTTCCATTTTGATTCAACTTTCATAATTGCCAATGCAAATCCTTCTTTATCACGCAATGCAATTTTATCACCAATAGAAATTGCCTCACTCATTTTATCGGATATATCCAAATTTATAGGGATGGGCCAAACTTCACCGCTTGATAACCTCATTTCATCTAAAACTGAGTTGTAATCTTCTTTATTTAAAAAACCGGTTAAAGGGTAAAAACCACCATTTAATAATAATTCTAGATCACATATTTGTCTGTCTGTAAGTGTCAATGAAACCATTTTATTGGTATCATTTTTTAATTCCTGTAACTCTTTAATGTCAACTAATAGACACATTTTCTTCCTTTTTTAATAAAAAATATTCATAAATATTAAGACATTCTTTATAGATAATTTTCCATTGATATGGAATGTCTTTTCTACTCTGAGATAATGGTAAAAATTCTGTTGAATTTTCAACGCTTTTATACCAGTGTTTTGCCCAAATTCCATCTGAATCTCTTTTACCTTTTTCCCATGATAACATAGAATCATAAAATTCAATGTTTAAATTCCCACACAATTTCTGCAGCTCTTCTTTTGGGTTTTTTGTAATCTCCTGAGCTTCAATGATTAGTGGCTTAAAATCTGTTTCCCTAGATAACCAATCCCATAATTTCTTTTGTTGGGGATATCCTAATTGTTTAGTATCTGTTAGAATAAATTTATTAGTAAAAGATAGAATCACATCTTTTGGATGGCGGATTAAAAAACAATTTTTCAGAGCTTTTATCCAGCGAATATCATCCTCATCTAATAGATGATGCGCCATATGTTTTTGATACCAAACTGATTTATCCCCCGGAATATCACTGGTCAACCAGTTGGTTATTTCTTCCCATTTAGAATTTTGAGATTGTATTATTTCATCTCTGCCAGGATGTTGGTAACCAGTTTTTTTAAGAAAATAAGCATAAAATGGTTCATCAGTTACATATGTGTCTGATCTATTTTCAAATGATCTCATTATGGCTGTCGAAATATTTCGTGGCCCTGACCACATAGCAATTCGGGTTGCTGTCAATTTATTATTGAGGGTAAAGAAAATTGATTTTCTCTTTGTACAAATTAAAAAGTGTCTTAGTCATCTCCCCTCGCTTACCATCTGAAATAAATTTACCATTTAAACTCGCCACTGGAATTACTCCGGCAAAAGTCCCTGTAACAAATGCCTCGTTAGCTGTTGATACATTTTCTAGTAAAAAATTCTTTTCATAAACGGGGATGTTATTTTCTTTACACAATTGAATTATCTTATTTCGTGTAATTCCGGGGAGACAGAATTCTCCTGTGGATGTCCAAACTTCTTCATTTTTTACAATAAAGAAATTTGTTGAATTACAAGTAGAAACATACCCGTTGACATCCAGCATTAATCCTTCGTCTGCACCTAATTTATCAGCTTCAATGCATGCAAAGATGCAATTCAGTTTACTGAGTGTATTCAAACGGGGATCTTGTGTGTCTGCCGTTCCTCTTCTAGTTTGAACAGTTGCTAAACTAATTCCATTTTCATTGATGGATATATCAGCTTTTTTATATTCTGGTATTATTACGATTGTTGCCCCGCCCTCATTCGCACTTGGATGTTGATATGGAGTTTTCTTTAGCCCTCTTGAAATAATCAATCGAATATGAATATCCGTGGCCATATTATTTGCTTCTAAAACCTTATAAACAATGGTTTTTAGTTCTCTTTTTGTTATACCTATATCAATGTTTAATTTTTTAGCACCATGGTATAATCTGTAAAAATGCTCTTTTTCAAAAACCAATTGACCATGATGTAACCGAATCCCTTCCCACACACCATCACCTAGTAAAAATCCGCTGTCAAAAACAGAAATTTTCGCTTCATTTCTGTGAATTATTTCTCCGTTTACATATATTTTTATGTTTTTGTTTCTGGTGTCTTGAATATATGTATGAGTACTCATGGATATTTGTTAAGTGACTTTTGAAAAATGAAAATGAATTTACCTGATAATGATCCCTAGAATTTAATGTTTAAAATCTAATCATGGACACACGCACTAGGCACTTTTGTTCCATCGGTTAGTATGGCCCATTTCCAAATGGGAACCCGTATTTTTAATTCTTTAATAAAATTGTCCATGGCTTCAATGGCTTCTTTTCGATGCTTTGACCAGATAGATACATGTAAACTCGTTTCTCCAATTTCAACCCGCCCCATACGGTGTTTGCAGAACAAATCGCTGATAGGAAATTTTTGACACATTTCACTTGCTAGTTTTGTGAGTTCCGCTTTCGCCATACCTTCATACTGTTCATATTCCAAAGCGTCTAAATCTCTACCATGCTCTGTATCCCGAACACGTCCATTAAAGGTCAATTCGGCACCATCCTGGTTCCGGTCATCATTCGATGGAAATGGTGTCAATGGTCCTTTAATAATTTTGACAATAATCATTTAGCCCCCTTGCACCGGTGGGATGAATGCCACTTCATCACCATCCTTCAGCTCTATACTACCCTGAACATATTTTTGATTCACCGCCACCCTTAAGGAGATATTATCCAATTTTCCTTCGACTTTTTCAATTATAAAACTTTCCAAATCTGAAGTTGTTGATCCAACTTCAATATCCATAATGATTTCATCTTTCCCCATTGCATATCTCACCTGAGAAAAACATTTTATTTTAATTTTGATCATAATTGAATGATTTCTGTTTTGTGGTTCTTTCCATCATAGATTAGCAATTTACCAACCAAATTGGGTTCAATACCCACAATCAACTTCACTGTTTCCAAGGCTTGGATATTTCCTATAATTCCCGGAAGCATTCCCAACACACCAGCATCTTCGCACGTATTTCCGCCGGTAAGTTTTGAAGGAAATAATTCTGAATACCCGGGACTCCCATTCACATTTAATATGGATACCTGTCCTTCAAATCGAAACAATCCCCCATGGACCATGGGAATGTTTTTCTTTTTGGAGATGTGGTCGATTAATTGCCTAGTTTCAATATTGTCTGTTCCATCAATAATGACATCCACAATTGACAGCAATTTTTCAGCATTATCTTCATTTAAAAATGTGTCTGTAGCCCGAATAGAAGTTTCCGGATTCAGCTCTGCCAATTTTTCTTTTGCCACAACTACCTTGGCCCTATGCACATCATTATTTCTGTAAAGTGGTTGGCGGTGCAAATTTGATAACGAAACTTCATCGCCATCAATCAAATGTAAATGCCCCACTCCAGCGGTGAGCAATGATTGGGCAGCAGGACAGCCCAGGCCTCCCATACCCACAATAGCTACTTTTCCATTCAATATTTTTTTTTGTCCTTCAATGCCAATCTCCGGTAATACAGTCTGCCTAGACCAGCGACTCAAATCCTCTTGTTCTCGGCAAAATTTATCCCAGGCCTGGGCACCACCCAAAAGACTGAAGGCATTTTCTAATTCTTTCTCAAGAATCATTCCTTCTGTCACAATCCCGAATTGACAGACCAATACCTGCTTCCCATCCATTTCTGGAACTAAATCGTTGTTCAAAATAATTGAATCTAGCCCAACCAAAGGGAATTCCAACCGCTGGTCTTCTGGACGAATATCAATGACGGTAAAATCATCTAATTGCTCTTTTAATTCTTTGGGTGTGATAATCAAAAAATAGTCTTCCACGGTAAAACATTTACCAATATTTTGTCCCCTGCATTTAAAATTTCATCTCCCGGTTCAGAAGATAAAATGCAATTGGCACCCAAAGCAGATGTAAGCATGTGAGAACCCACCTTAGATGCGGAACGGCACACAAGTTCCCCGTTTTCGATCCATGCATTCCCAAAAAGAAATCGTTTTTTTACCGATTCCCTAGGGAAAGATTCCGTTAACGTTCCAGACAATATTTTTGAACTTTTTTTCCCCATCATATTTTCCAAGGTGGGCCAGACCCATTCCATAAAACCGATGTAGGATGAAACTGGATTCCCAGGTAAGCCAAAAATCAAGGTGTCCTGACCTGTTCCAAAAAAAAGTGGTTTACCCGGCTTTTGGGCTACTTTCCAAAAATGTTCTTGAACACCCAATTCCATGAACACATCACGCACATAATCATACCGGCCCATAGATACGCCCCCTGAAGATATGACCATATGACTGGTAGCCAATGCTCTCGATAAAAATTGCCGCAAAGAATCTTTTTCATCTTTGAGCACGTCTCTCATAATCACTTCTGCTCCGACTTTTTCTGCCAACGCAGCAAATATGTATAAATTAGAATTATATATCTGTCCTGATTTTAATTCATTCCCAGGCTCTACCAATTCATTACCTGTTCCAAAAATAGCGATCTTTGGTTTTTGAGAAACGGTCAATTTTTCATATCCAAAGGTAGCGCAGGATCCAATCTCACTAGCAGCAACTAATGTCCCTTTCGAAATGAGTAGATCCCCTTCTGATAATTCTTCTCCTTTTTTTCGAATGTGTTTACTTTCATGAGCTTCCAAAAATATTTGAACAATTTTGCCGTCTGAAAACCCACTGGTGTCTTCTACCATAACGATTGCATCTGCACCCTGGGGTATGGCAGCTCCAGTCATGCACTGAATACATTCACCAGGACCAATTTCATCAGCAGCAGGCGAACCCGCAGAACTTATACTTATTATTTTCAATGTAACAGGGTTCTTCTTAGAAGCGCCTTTTGTATCAACCGCACGGACGGCATATCCATCCATGGCAGAATTATCAAATCGCGGTGATGGTATAGAAGCAGTCACCTCTTCAGCCAGAATACGTCCGCTAGATTTATTCAGTCCTACCGTTTCATTCCCCAACTGAAATAAATGCGATTCAACAATATTTTTTGCTTCATTAAAGGGAATCAAATCACACCCCGGATGAGAAAAATAATGGCCACAATAATAATAGCCCCCATAATCTTTTGAATGGTTTTTGCATTGTAGCTTACAGATCCAAAATAAGAACCGGTACCTCCGCCTAATATCACTGCACCGATCAGAGGAATAACAAAATCAGGGTCAAAGGTTCGTGCCTGAAATCGTGCAATAAAACCTACCAGAGAATTCACCCAAATGAACATTGCTCCTGCCGCCGCTGCTTCTTTAGCGGATCCCAAACCAAACATTATTATTAAAGGGACTAAATAGATGCCACCACCAATCCCAACAGCACCAGCAATAAATCCAAGGACAGCACCTAACCCAATGATAAGGACCCATTTTTCCCCCTTTGACAATTGAAATGAAAGTGATAGTTCGTTAATGATGTAAATCCGAACCACCACTAAAAACAGGGTACTGATTAGGATGATTTTAAAAATATTTTCTGGTATATACAGTGATCCAGCCAGATAGGCCATCGGGATAGATGTAAAAAGGAATGGCCCTACCAAATTAAATCGTCCATGACCTCCCCGCCAGAAATTGATCATACCGATGAATGTTACTACCAAATTCAATGTCAATGACGTTGTAGGAATTACTGTATAACTGATACCTAGAATTGCCATAAGTGCAGTATAAGATGAGCCGCCGCCCAGCCCCACACTGGAATAGATAAACGCAACAAAAACAAATAATATGGGTAGTAAATACTCCACCTAATGCTGCTCCCCCTGCATCATATGGAATGAATGAAAGATAGTCGGAATCAATACCTGAAGAGCATCCTTCGCCGCCCCAGGACTTCCGGGAAGACAAATAACAATGGCACCATTCACAACACCAGCGGTTAATCGTGAAAGCATGGCTGTTTTCACCTTTCCACGTCCATAGGTATGGAGCGCTTGTTCTATTCCAGGTAATTTGGAATCAAAAATTTGATTCACCGTTTGGATGGTTAAATCCCGTGGACCTAAACCTGTACCACCTGTAGTCAGAATCAATTCTATTCCCAAATCAATCCATCGATGAATCGTTGGAACTAATTGATCAGATCCATCTTCTAAAACAACCTGATTGACTACATGGCATCCTGCATCCTCAAACCCACGCTGTAAAATCACACCGGATCTATCTTCAGTTTTTCCTGCCGCCACTCCGTCGCTTAATGTGATGACACTAACTTTGGGCCTGTATTCAGATGCATAATCTGATTTGCCGCCTTTTTTTTTCACCAATTTGATTTCACCGATTTCCATGGTTTTATCCACCGCCTTGCACATATCATAAATGGTGAGTGCAGCAGCGAAAACCGCTGACAGAGCTTCCATCTCTACGCCTGTGGCTTCTTTTATTTTCACAACTGATTGTATTAAAATCGCTTCCGATATCATTTCAAATTCAATATCTACAAATGACAAATTCAGTTGATGGCACATGGGGATAAGTTCTGCTGTTTTCTTGGCTGATTGAATGCCGGCAATTTTTGCTGTGGTAAGAACATTACCTTTTGGTAATGCATCATCTTGAATAGCAGAGAGTGTCTCCCTCTTCATAGATATTTTCCCTTCTGCTTTGGCCACCCTTACAATGGACACCTTGTCCGTTACATCGACCATTCTTACATTTCCTTTATTGTCTAAATGTGAAAATTTGTTCATAATTTATCCCCCAATTTGGGTCATGGATTCACGATGGGGATCATTGTACTGTTGTGCATCCCAGCCATCCATATGTTTGTTTAGAAATGTTTTTTTAATCAGGGCTTTGATTCCACCATCAGAAGACCCCTTTCGCATTAGATCACGCAGATTGGCCTCTTCTTGACTATATAAGCAGTTCAGTAGTTTTCCATCAGCGGTAATTCGGATCCGGTTACAGGTACCACATAAGTTTCGTGAATAGGCTGGAATTACTGCAATCTTTCCTTTGGCGTTTTTCATTTTAAAAACATAATGCTCTGTACTTGATCCTGCCACTTCCTGAAGCTGATTTGCTTGCGCCTTCAGATCATTTACGATATGTTCTGCCCTATAAAATTTCCCCGTCTTCCAGATCTGATGGGCGTCAAACGGCATCAATTCAATGAACCTAACAGTTATATTGTAATCCATGGTCAATTGAGCAAAATCCAACAATTCATCGTGATTAAATTCCCGCATGACCACCACATTTATTTTTACAGAAGGGATTTGAGATTTGATTGCTAGATGAATGTTTTCTATCACCTGCTCTATCCCGATTCTTCGTGTGATGAATTGGAACCGATCTCGCTTCAATGTATCGAGACTAATATTAATTCCCGAAAGTCCAGCATTTTCCAATTCATCAAGATATCGATGGATCAGGATTCCGTTAGTAGTTAAATGAACATAATCAACATAGGTAAGGTTTTTTGCATATTTCACTAATAATGGAATATCCTTTCGCAGTAATGGTTCGCCACCGGTGAAACGAATCTTGGACACACCCAATTCACTGGTAACGTTTAAAAGTCGTTTTATTTCATGGGTTGTTAAGAGTTGACCCTTTTGTAAAAAATTTACCCCTTCTGCTGGCATACAATAGATACAACGCAGGTTACATTGTTCATTAACTGCCATTCGGAGATAATAAAACGTTCGACCGTGTCGATCGATAATGGTCGGATGCACAGGTTTTTTCCTGCCATCCTTGGATGGAAAAGGTTGTGTTATATTTTTCATTCTAATTCCAATTCATCCCAATTTTAAATTGGGAATCGGGAGCTGATGATTTCGTTTCCAATATCACCGTACCGGCCTCAGACCATTTCCATTGGAATTAGGTCAGTTGGCTAAAAAAAGAGGTCAAATTTATTCTTTTTTATGAATATAAAACTGATTCTTTTGGGGCGTCAAGGGGCGACCCATCCATAAGGGCCTGCGCAGACCACCGGGATGGGTTTCCCGTTCCTTGGCCCATTCATTCCATTCCTTGAAATGTTCAAATGATTTATTTGTATCTACAAAAATATCGCCATATTTCTCATCAAAACTTGGTTTAGATATACTCACCTTCTGTAACCAACAATGGGCTCCGGAAATGGGATCGGGATTCGCTGCATGGGTAATATTCTGATGGACACCTCCATCTCGCCACCAGATACGGTTTGTATCCGGATCCTTTGTCTTCCATGGCTCGATTCCGTTCACCGTTTTCATTTTCCATTTTCCATCCCCCAGATTTTGGATATCAACCGTATTGGTCATAAAGCGGTTCCCTTCATCCTGCTGGCGGCGCCATCTGCCAATGTGATGGGAGCAAGCAACAACCCCCGGTTTTATGGCTTCAGTCACCCAAACCTTATCTACAAACCAGCCGATCTCTGTTGTGATTTTTAATAAATCTCCATTTTTTACGTCGAGCCGTCTTGCATCTTTTGTGTGGATCCAGATAGGGTTTCGATGGGCAATTTCTGTGAGCCATTTTGCATTGGCAGATCGGGAATGAATATGTGTCGGCAATCTGAAATTTGGTAATAAAACACACTCACTTTTGCTTTTATTCATTTCATCTGGATGCACATGACTTTTAATCCGATATCCCGGAGTGGCATGCTCTGGATAGCCAAAATCCACCATGGTTTGAGAATAAATTTCTTGTCGTTTGGATGGTGTTGGGAACCCACTAAAATTCTTTCTATCTACTTGGATGCCAACAACATTTCCATCTTTTTCGATTTGACCATTCTCTTTAACTATAGCCCCATTCATCGTTTCATTGTTAACAACATCTTCATTTTTAACATAAACTTCCGAATCAACCAGGAAAGCGCCATATTTTCGCATGTATTCCAATGCAGATAATCCTTCTTTCTCTGCCGCTTCCGGCAAGCCATTCGTATGTTCAAAAATGTATTGATAATATTCATCTATATTAATTTTTTTGCCATCGCGATAGGGACTCATAAAATGTTCTCGAATTCCCAAATCGCCATCTTTGTCAATGCTCCAGGATAACTCAATCCAGAATTCATCTTCTTCCCAGACTTCGCCAGGATTTATCTCATAAGTAAATTCCACATCTTTCCCATCACGGCGTGCTTTTTCCCGCAGAACAGGTTGACGGAAAGCAATCCAAACCCCGGCCTGAGTCTCGTAAGAATTAATATCATGGCGCTCTGAAGCATGACCCATTGGCAAAACATAATCGGCAAAAAAGGCCGTCTCATTCCAAGTAGGCGTCAAGGCAATATGACAGCCAACTTTTTCTGAGTCCGATAACATTTCGATCCAACTGAATCCGTCCGGATAGGTCCAAACAGGATTAAATACACGTGTGAAGTACACATCCAGTTCGCCGCGACCATCCTTGATAAGATGGGGAAGAATCTGACTCATTTCGTAATGGGCCAGAGTATATTCTCTGGGCCAATTGAGCTCGTTCCATGCATCAGGTCCCGTGGGTTTATCAAAAAATTCCGGATGGAATTTATTCCAAGCGCTTGGGGATGTTCCACCTTCTGTTCCTATAGAGCCAGTCAACACATTTAATAAATGGAGCGTCCTGGCCACTTGCCATCCTCCGAGATTTCCAATGGACGCACCGCGCCAAACATGAGTAGAAAGTTTGCTTCCTGCTTTCCCAACCAGGCGTGCTACACGAACAATTTGGTCCGCTTCAATTTGTGCTTCTTTGGCAGCGTATTCTGGTGTGTATTCAGCCCATTCTTCTCTCAACCGCTTGATGAATTGATCAAATTCAATGGGATCATCCGGGTGTAAATTTTTTAGATAGTCATCCCAGTTCACCCAATTTTCCATATAATGGCGATCATACATGCCTTCATCTAAAATGATCTTGGCCATGGCCAGATAAACTGCTGATTCACTGCCGGGATAAGTGGGCATCCATTCATCTGCCATGGATGCCGTATTGGACAGGCGGGGATCGATAACAATCAGTTTGGCACCCTTCATCATGCCCTCCATGATCCGCTGGGCATGGGGATTAAAATAATGACCCGTTTCCAGATGTGATGACGCCAACAAAATCACTTCGGCATTGGTATGATCCGGGCTTGGCCGATCATATTTATGCCAAAGGGAATAACCGGTTCGTGCACCTGCAGAACAAATATTGGTATGGGAATTGTGCCCATCCACACCCCAGGCTTTTAGGACGCGCTCGGCATAACCTTCATGTCCGGGACGGCCCACGTGATAGACTACACCATCTTTCCGCTTTCGTATAGATTTAGCAATTTTTTCTGAAATTTCATCCAACGCCTGATCCCAGGTTATGCGAGCCCATTTCCCTTCGCCACGTTCGCCAACACGTTTTAATGGATATAAGATCCGCTCCGTATCATTGATTTGATTAATAGTAGCAGGACCTTTAGCGCAATTTCGTCCACGACTTCCCGGATGGTGAGGATTCCCTTCAAACTTTCGTACTTCATTTAAATCTTTGTCAATATAGGCCAAAAGTCCACAAGCCGATTCACAATTGAAGCATGTGGTAGGCACAATAGAATAATGTTTTTCTTTTTTCTCCGGCCAGGCGGCAGGATCCAATTCGGTAAAGTCATCCCACTCGCTAGGGTCAGGATATTTATACAATTCTCGTGGACCTTCCATAGCAAATTCTTCGGACCAATCGGGACGATCCGAAATTTTTGGAATTAACCCCAATGATTCTGAAAATGTTTCTATCCAACTACGTTTCATATTTAACTCAAAGGTATCATTTGGGGTACACGAATGCGTACAAATTCTGTTAAAAATATTCCGACTAATGCTAAACCACCAGCAATAATTGCCATCCCAGAATAAACATTTAAAAGGACTATGGGTGCCAAATTTCCAATCACAATTCCAGCCCAAAAATATTTGGAATAATATCCTTTTGTCATGAGCTCAATTGCTTTCTTTGTATCGGGTGTCTCATGTGAGAATAAAAATTCTTTAGCTATCATAACCACATTTGCAACGATTCCCCAAAGCAGTATATTCTCCATCCATCGGATTGATTCCGGTGCAATTATCATCATGACCACTGAACCCGCTATGAGTGAATGAACCAACATATGAATAGCCGATTGAATGGGTGTTTGCCAAAGATCTCGGGCTCGCGCTTGATTAAATAAGAATGCTGTATAGACCGCACCTAATACTGCAAATACGAATCCAGGAATCCACAACCAATCGAGTCCCAACTGGAAATAATTATCCAATAATTTCAAGGATACCAATCCGCCAAAGCTAGTAATAATATAAGCACCACGCACCAACCAAGACTTCCATTGAGGGCGAAGCAATACATAGAGAAACCGATCAGGTCGATCAATATCTTTCACCAACAAGCCACCAGTTAATCCCATGAATACAAGTGTTATTATGAGTCCAGCCATTTCCGATGATGAGTCTAGTGCTCCATTGAAATACTGCCAAATCGATATCATGATAAATGTCCCAGTTGCAATGGCTTTTGTCCATACATAGGCCGGAACTTCCCAGCCCCAAAGGACACCTTTACTGGGGGAATCATAGACTCGTCTTGCTTTTTGTCTGTCCACATTTTGTTGGATTTCTTTCGCAACATCATCAATAGCACGCCTATCGATAGATTCTCCTGTTCGTGAAGAATTTTCCATGGCCAATTGAATAAGAAGATTTTCGGTATCGGATTCTTCTAAACGTTGTTCCGCATATTTGGCGTAGTGCCCTACTCCTGCTGATTGCTCAGAACATACATATTTTTGATTTTGTGAAGTAGCGTTTGGATCCAACATTTCCTTTGTCCCATTTACATAATATAAATTGGGAACCGTCATTTTTTCAGGTTTCCGGGTCATGGTTTCTTCGCTTGCCACCAATTGCGCGATTTTTGATTTGGGGTCATCTAAATCTCCAGATACAATGGCTTCTACGGGGCACACGACCACACAAGCTGGCTCATATCCACCATCAATCTTATGAGCACAATAATTACATTTTGCTGCTGTGTTGGTCTCCGGATCGATATAAAGTGCATCATAAGGACACGCTTGCATACAAGATTTACATCCAATACAGCGGTCATTATCAAAATCAACAATACCGTCCGCTCGTGTATAAAGTGCAGTTGTAGGACATATTTCTACACAGGGCGCATCTGCACAATGGTTACATCTGTGAACGGAAAATTCTCGGGTAGAATTAGGAAACGTTCCTTTTTCAATATATTTCACATGAGTGCGGTTCACACCAATGGGAACATCGTGTTCACTTTTACATGCAACGGTACAGGCATGGCAGCCGATACACATACGGTTATCAATGACAAATCCGTAATTCAATATCAGCCTTTTATTTTATTATAGGCCACAGCCGTACATTCATTTTTTCCTAGATCCATAACATCTGCTTCATCAAGCTTCACATCTAACCAACCGGTATTTACTCTACGTATTTCACGATATATATCCGGCGACTTTCTCATATTATCTTTAATAAATTCCGTGAATTTTTCTGCAGAATCCATATTGTATACATGGACATTATGCTTAATAATATATGCTAGTTTTTCTGAAAAAATTAGATCTGAATTGGCTTCATTCCAGTCCATATAATGGCCGGGCAGTACATCCAGGTCTCCATTCAGACCCATTATCTTATTGGTCAATGTATCGTACAACATGATGGACCATTCCTCAACTTTTCCCCCAAGATCCGGGCGGCCGATAGACTGAATAAATACAGTATCGCCGGAAATTATATATTTATTATCAACAATGTAGCTAGTACTTCCGGGGGTGTGCCCCGGTGAGTGAAGGACTCGAATTTCCGGTCCATCTTTCCCTACTGAATAGGATTCTCCATCATTTACAGTACTGTATTGAAAGGATGCTTCTTTGAAATCGCCATTATGAGCAAAAATTTCTGCACCGGTTTTATTTGCAATCTCTTTTGAACCACTGATGTAATCAGCCTGGAGATGCGTTTCAAATGTTTTTACAATTTTAGAATTTTGTGATATTGCAAATGATTCATAAAACTCAATATTTTTACTTGGGTCAAAAATAATCATCTCTGCATCATATATAAGTCCATAATTACAGGACGCTTTCCCTGGACGGATGAATTGAAATAGTGCATAAGAATCAGATTGAGAATTGATTCGTTTCGGTGCCAGTAAATTTCCCCAGGTTTTGATTCCACCACTCAAATAGGATACATTCTCAAAACCATGATTAACAAGAATTTCTCCCACGTATTGTGCCGAACCTTCCTTCGCACACACAACCTTGATGGGTTTGTCTTGCGGGACTTTTGAAACGGACACGATCTCCTCTTCAATAAAATCAAAATAAGGGATATTCATTATATCAAATTGAAAGGGGCCCTCCACATTAAACCGGCTGAAATCTTCCTTATTCCGAACATCCAGAATTATCATTTCATTCTGATTCGTCAGATGATCAAATAGGTCTTTAGCTGAATAGGACTGTAAGGTCAAACTTGACTATCGATTACACAAATAGAGTGATGTCTGCAGTAGCAGCAAATTCTAGAAAAGATGCTGCACCAGCAATATCAGTTCCTCCAACAAATTGTTCCTGTTCAAATCCAAATACGTCCATGGTCATTTGGCAACCGAACATTTTTACACCTGACTCAATACAGATTGCTCTTAATTCCTCTATGGTAGCAACGCCCTTGTTTTTAAAGGTTTTTTTCATGAATGATGTGGCCATAGTCTCAAACCCAGGGACATTCCCCATAAGAACATTTGGGATAGGCCATTCAATATTTTGGAATCCTTTCGGACCAAACGGCATTTTCATAGGCATTGCGGGATTAGTATGGGGGGCCACCTTTGCATCAATCTCTTTGTTCAATAATGTAAGCCCATAAAAGGTAAAGAAAACACCTACTTCCATATCCATGGCTGCAGCAGTGGACGCCAAAATGAAAGGTGGATATGCCCAATCAAGGGTCCCTTTGGATGCAATCAGTGCCATTCGCTTCTGATCATTGTTGTTCATAATTTATCTAACCCTTTTTAATAAAGTAAACGAAGTCAGTCCCATCATTTTCAGCTGCCAGAATCTCATTCCCAGTTCGCTTGGCCCATGCTGTTACATCATTTTTTGATCCCGGATCAGTAGATACCATTTTTAGAACCGTACCAACGGTCATTTCATCTATGGCTTTTTTTGTCTTTAATACAGGCAAAGGGCAGCTTAGCCCCCTGCAATCCAACTTCTGATCAAAATTAATATCGCTCATAGTTGCTCCCTCTTAGTTGTTATTAAAGTTTTCCAATGACCACTCCCCTCTAGAAATCATTTCCTGTGCATCAGACATACAACTCAATATTTTAAGTATAAAATCATTGGCTAGAGAATAATAGTATCGGGTTCCTTCCTGTCGGTATTTGACAATGCCCCGATCAAGCATTATTTTTAAATGCTGACTCACAATGGGTTGGATCAAATCCAAATTTCGCTGAATTTGGCTCACTGGTTTTTCACCATCTTCCAGATACTCAACAATTTTTATCCGTTGAGGATGTCCAAGAGTTTTTAAAATACGTGCCGCATTTTGAATAAAATCTGGGGATATTTTAGTTTTACTAGTCACCGTAGCACATAGAATATATAAATAATACTATATAAAGTAAACACTATGTATAAAGTAAAATAATTTTAAATTATAATATGATTAACGCTTCAGCATTTATACTAATCGGTGGTATGAGTCGCCGCTTTGGATCACCAAAATGGAAAGCGGTATTGAATAATGTCAAGCTAATCGATCAAATATGGGGAATGTGCCATAATTTTGAGAGCCGGTTTGTTATTGGTAAAAGAGAACCCAAAGACCTATCCTATCCTTTTATTGCGGACACTTTTGATATACAAACACCATTGAATGGAATTCATACCGCTTTACTTAACTCAAAACAAGATTGGAGTTTTATTATATCCTGTGACTTACCCCTAATTGATCCATTAATTTTTTACCGTCTTGAACAATACATTTCTAAAAACAGAGACGCTGTTCTACCCATAGCTAATGACAAAATACAAGTAGCTTGTGGCTTTTATCATAAACGAATTATATCAAAAATTGAAATGGACCTCGTAAAACAACGCTATAGTATATTTAAATTTGTTGAAAAAATAAATACTACATTTGTCAACTTTAATGAGTGCAAGTGTTTTTGGAATATGAATACAAAAAGGGATCTTCAAGAAATAGTTAATTATTGTGCCAATAAGGATAACCAAAAAGATGAAAATTATAAAATATAAATCGCTTAAATTTCTTTTATAAATTATTAATTATTTTTTAAACCAAGTCTCCCAAAAGGTATGATTAATCTATTCTCTAAGCTATTTACTAGTATCTTTATATGCAGTGTTTTATATGCGCAATTCACACTTAAAGATGATACTCCGGAAAAAACTAATATCCAGTTCCTAAATGAGGAAACAATTTTTGAATCTCAAAATAATTTTATCAAAATCATTTCACCTAGTGGAGGAACTACAACAGATTATGGTCGTCCAGAACTTCCACGCTTTTCCACCCTTATTCAAGTAGAACCAAATAAAGAATATTCTGTGACATGTAATATTATAGAATCTCATACAATCACTAATATTACAGTATTTCCATTCCAAAACAAGGACAAAACTGAAGAACCGGGTTTTATTAAGTTTATGGATTCCTCATTTTATGAAAAGGATACGGTCTATCCTGAATCCATTCTTGAAGTATCAGATAGATTGATTATGAGAGATCTTCATTTATTGAATGTAAGTGTAGTTCCCTACCGCTATAATATTTCCCAGAAAACTTTAGAGGTCTTAGACGAAATTCAAATTGAAGTGATTGAAACAGGAGATAGGGAAGAGGAAAATAGGGTTCAAAGACTTCCATCAAAAATATTTGATAAATTATATTCCACGTTGGTTCTAAACTATGAAGAAAGGAGTAGAAATACAGAATATCAGCCCCCATCAATTTTATATATTTGTGGTGGAAACTCTGAAATCAATGGTAGTTTTCAGCAATTAGTTAATTGGAGACACAAGCGGGGGTATGTTGTCTATACAGCATCCTTGAATGAAACAGGAAGTTCCTCTAGCTCGATAAAAAACTACATCTTAAATGCTTATAATAGTTTGAGTATCCCCCCTGAGTATGTAGCTTTAGTTGGAGATGTAGGAGGGTCATTTAGTGTCCCTACATTTTATGAAAGTTGGGGACACAATGACTATGGAGGGCAATGTGAAGGAGACCATCCATATAGCCAATTGGAAGGGGCCGACTTACTTCCTGAAGTACTAATGGGTCGAATTTCCGTTAGATCTACTACCGAATTGGCTATAGTTGTAAATAAAATTATTCATTACGAAAAAGCAACCTTTGCATCAACTATGTTGCCTTATTTTGAAAAAGCGGCCTTGATTGGAGACCCCAGTACAGCTTCCGGCTATTCAACAGTGATTACAAATGAATATATTTCTGAAACTATGACTGCTTATGGTTTTGAAGACGTGCGTCTTAAAATTTCGGGTGGAGGTTGGTCAAGTTGGATGGAATCCCAATTAGATGAAGGTGTCCTATTTTTTAACTATCGTGGTATTCAAGGAGTAAGTGGATTTGACAATGGGAATATTGATGATGCAAACAATGGCTATAAACTTCCTTTTGCTACAATCATTACTTGTGGAACAGGCTCATTTGCACAAGACCATACTAGTATGTCAGAAAAATTTTTAAGGGCGGGCTCTGTCTCAAATCCTAAAGGAGGGGTTGCAGGAATTGGGACAGCAACCTGGAACACACATACAGCATTTAATAATATTATTGACATGGGTATTTATGATGGAATTATTACAAAAAAAATAGAAACAGCAGGTGGAGGCCTTGCGCATGGAAAACTTACACTTCTTAACACATACCCAACCAATCCATACAACTGGGTCAGTGCATTTACTCAATGGAATAATTTAATGGGCGATCCTGCTACTCACTTATGGACTGATACTCCTGGAAATATAGCTGTCCAATACATATCTGATATCCCCTTTGGAACAAATTTCATTGATATACATGTAGAAGATTCAAATGAGACGCCTTTGGAAAACGCTAGAGTGACTTTATTAAAAGGTAATGACGAAATATTTCTCAATGGGTTTACAAATCAAAATGGAAATGTAACGTTCGATTTAGACTATATTAATGGTGGTGATGTAAATGTTACTGTAACTAAACAAAATGTAGTTCCTTTTATTGGTGATTTTGAAATAATAACGGATGGTAAATTGATAAATATTGATACGTCACAGGATATAATTATTGATGATGGAGAAGGTGGTAATCAACTTATAAATCCAGGAGAAACTATAAATATACTAATCCCTTTAAAAAATTATGGGATCTCCAATGTTACAGGAATACATGCCATTCTTGAATCTATGTCTCCACACGTCACAATGCTTATAAATGAAGATAATTATGGAACGATTGCCCCTGGAACGTCTTCATTTGGTGAGGGGTTCACCCTATCTCTCAATCCCTCTGCAATAGATGGGGAAGATTTAAGCCTCCGCATCCATATTACAGATGATTCTGGAGAAAATTGGACAGGTGCTGTTCCTCATTTTGTTTTTGGCGGACACTTGATTATTGAAAACAATGTTTTTGTAGAAAAAGACCAAACTTCCAATATTCAATTGACAGTTCAAAATTTAGGCACTGTCTCAGTCCAAAATGTTTTTGCTGAACTGATATATAATGATGAGTATATAGAAATAATTGATGGAGAAAGAGAAATTGGTACAATTCAACCAAATGAGATTATTACCTGTTTAGATTGTTTTACAATTTCTACAAGTCATAATGTGGTTTCCGGAACAATCTTATCTCTGCCAATTCGATTTTATAACGCTAACGGCTATGATAACCTACAATCTCTAACTCTGAATATAGGTGAAGTTTCTTTAAGTGATCCACTTGGCCCGGATCAATATGGATATTACATTTATGATATGTCAGATATAGGATACAATATAGCACTTGATTATGAGTGGATTGAAATTGACCCTGATTTCGGAGGCACCGGCACAGATTTGTATTTATCAGATAATGGAAACGGTAACTTTTCAAATTCATCTGTTATTGTTGAGCTTCCATTCTCTTTTCAGTTTTATGGAATAGATTATGAAAATATGACTATTAATTCCAACGGATGGATTGCCATGGGGGAAACCAACATGGAATCATTTCGAAATTACCCTATACCTGGAGCAGGGGGACCTTCACCCATGATTGCTGCATTTTGGGATGATTTAAAAACTGCTTACAGTGGAGATGTAATTCTATTTGAAGACCCAGACAATCAATTTGTAATTGTTGAATGGTCTAACATGCGTACTCAGAACCAGAATTCAATTGAAGCTTTTCAGGCAATTTTATATAATTCCCATGCTGCTCCTTACGGTGATGGATATATCAAAATTCAATACAAAACGTTTAATAATACTTCATCCGGGAATTATGCGGGGAATACACCTATTCACGGAGGGTATTGTACAATTGGTATAGAAAACCACATGGGTAATGATGGTTTGGAATACACATTTAACAACATATACGCTCCTGCAGCATCAGAGCTAGAAAATGGTTCAGCATTATTAATTACAACTTCTCTTTTTGAAAACCCAACCGCTTCGTTTGATTACGAAGTAAATAATTATTCTGTTTTTTTTACAGACCTTTCATCTGAAGGAAATTTTATAGAACTGATGGAATGGGCATGGGACTTTGGTGATGGGAATACTTCTAATGAACCTTCCCCAAATTATTACTATTCATCTCCGGGAACTTATCTGGTAAGTCTGGTAGTAACCAGCAGCGCGGGGTTAGAAAGTACATTATTTCAATCAGAGATTAGTATCGAATCCTGTACAGAACAGCTTGATGACTGTGGAGTATGTGGAGGAGAAAATCTGTATATGGACTGCAACGGTCAATGTGGCAACTGGACTCCTATTTGTTCTGACGAATCTTTTGATGGATTTATCGGACCTTCTGCATGTGAAGGGTACATAGGTATTGGATCTGATTTTATTTTTTCAGATAGTGGAGGACTAGATGATTGCGGTATTTGTGAAGGTAATAATTTAAGCTGCACCGGCTGTACTGATTCAGAAGCAAATAATTATAATTCGGAAAATATCTTTGAAGATGGTAGCTGTACTTATATTTTTTATGGCCCCGGATTTGCTTTAAACTTTGACGGGGGAAATGATTATGTACAAATCATGGAGTATGATTTAGATGGTGTTTTTGATGGAGGTTCCAATACATTTTCATTTTCAGCATGGATTTATCCCTATGACACAGAAATGAACGCTGAATCTGGTGCCCTTGTTTATCATAAAGATACTTTTGGAAATACAAATTTTTCTCTCGAAATTAATTCTGATGGCAATCTTGAGGTATTTATTGAAAATTTATGCGGAGGAAACGAGCTGGTAATTGGAAATGGAGAACTTCAGCCCGGAGATTGGCATCATATTGCAATAACTTATGAGTTAGGAATTCTTTCAGTATTTCTTGATGAGAATATTTACGAAAATCAAACTTGTGGATATTCTTTGACTGAAATAAATGAACCTATTTTATCATTTGGTGGAAATTCGAACAACAACACCAACTTAAATGGAATTATGGATGAGGTTAAGATCTGGAATTATGCCCGCGATTGGGAGGACATATCAGAGAATATGCACGATGTAATTAACCCTGAGATCGAAGGGTTGGTAGGATATTGGAGATTTGATGAAACTGAAGGGGAAATAACTTTTGATGCGACATCTAGGAATAACAACGGTCAGCTAATAGGTGCAATAGAGAGGGTAGAATCAACAGTACCTTTTACATTACCTCCATTTATAAATTTGACCGCATTTGCAGATACCGCATCCTGGCCGGTAGAATTAATTATTGGATTGTTCCCAGATGCAACCAATGAATATGATTTCTGGGTAGATCGTTATGCTCCTCCGCCTCCACCACCACCAACATGGGACGTAGCATTATTTAATACGATTATAAACGATAGGTTATTTGTTGATATTCGCCCTATACCAGATAATGGTGAAATTACAGAATGGGCAATTGATTTTCAGCCCGATATTGGAACTGAAGAGATTACCTTGTCATGGAGCATAGATGAACTAGTGGAAGGCGATTTTACGTTGTCGGACCCATTTGGAGGTGAGATGTTTTCAGTGAATATGAGGGAAACAGAAAGTTATAGCTTTAATCCTTCATTCACGCGGGTAATAGTTAGGCATAGTGTTAATAATGGACTATTGATACCCTATTCTGATGGTTGGAATTTAGTTGGATTACCGCTTGGAGTACAAAATTCATCTTATGAATTCTTATTCCCAGAGTCAGTGGAGGAAACTTTATATTCCTATGATGATGGTTATCTTTATGAAACTAGTCTCACGCCTGGGGAAGGATATTGGTTGAGGTTTTCTAATGATGGATATTCTGAAATTACCGGATTACCAATTGTTGAACTAAATGCCAATCTAAACGCTGGCTGGAATTTAATTTCAGGGATTTCATCTCAGATTTTAATTACCTCAATTATTGATCCTGAAAATATCATCGTGCCAAATACTCTTTTTATGTTTACAGGCTCTTATACAGAATCTGAATTATTAGAACCCGGTGAAGGATATTGGTTAAGAACATTTCAAGAAGGAGAAATTATTTTCCTTCTTGACACTGTGTCTTCCTACAGAAAAAATGAAGTTTGGGAAAATCCACTTGAAAAGATTAATACTTTAACATTTAATAACAGAACTCTTTATTTTGGAATAGACCTCCCAATAAAAGATAAGCTTACCTATAGCTTGCCACCGAAACCACCTTCAGAATATCCTGACAATATTTTTGATGTCCGTTTTAAGGGAGGATGGGAAATCACCAAAGACAGCGGAATAATAGAAGTAATGAATTCAAATAAAACTCTTTCTATTTCGTACAATATTATAATTATGGCAGGAGAGAATCAAAGCTGGGCTATAATCTCTGAATCAGGAGAAGAGTACACCTTCGAGGGAAAAGGTGAAATAACAATTCCTTCAGAATCAATTTTTACTCTGATCAGAAAACCGCACACTCCAATCACTTTTGAATTACACCAAAACTTTCCCAATCCATTTAATCCAACTACAACTTTAAACTATGATTTACCTGTCGATGGTTATGTTACAATCTCTATAATGGATTTACTTGGGAGAGAAATAATCAACCTCATGGATGGTAACCAAAAAGCAGGATTCAAATCAGTTAAGTGGAATGGAACTGATTCAATAGGGAGACAGTTAGGTGCTGGAATGTATTTATACCAATTAAAAACTGATGGTTTTGTAAAAACAAAAAAAATGGTATTAATCAAATAAACTTCAATATATAGGGATGAAAAATATAGATCAAACTAACAAAAAGAAATTTATGAGGAGAGCCATTCAGCTTTCAAAAGAAAAAATGCTTTCGAACAAAGGAGGTCCTTTTGGAGCAGTAATTGTACAAGACGAAGAAATTATTTCTGAAGGATTTAATCAAGTAACTTCACTTAATGATCCCACAGCACACGCCGAAATTATCGCTATACGAAATGCGTGCAGAAAATTAAATTCATATCATCTAATTGGCACAGAAATATATTGCAGCTGCGAACCATGTCCTATGTGCCTATCTACGATTTACTGGGCACATATAGAAAAAGTTTATTATGCAAACTCAAGTAAAGACGCGCAGCATATCGGATTTGATGATAAACATATTTTTAATGAATTAACTAAAGATAAAAGTCAAAGGGAAATACCTATAATCCAAATCTTACCTGAAGAAGGAAAAGCTGTTTTTAATGCATGGATAGAAAAACTAGATAAAACTCTCTATTAATTTCTTTATCACTTTATAATCAATAAAGTAAAAGTAAATTTTTTTAATTCTCAGACATACAATGTTCTCGATTATTTTAAATTATTTTGTGTAATTTTGTAGCTCTTTTATTGAAAACAAACTGATTTATTTAGCCTTACAAAGGGCCCTTAGCTCAGTGGTTAGAGCAGCGGACTCATAATCCGTTGGTCCGGGGTTCGAATCCCTGAGGGCCCACTACCGAACTTAACAGATAATAGGAAAAAATAATGAACACTAAAATATATTTTCTTACCATAACAATTTTAATGATTGTGATGGGGTGTCAAAACGGAATAATGGAATCGGTTGGTAAGTCTGATGCAGAATTAATTGAACAAATCAGAAGTGCTAGCAAGGTAGATATATCAATGAATGAAATTCCTTCTCAGTCACAGATCTTTTTAGAAAGTGATAATGAATATGATGCTCTAGGTGCTAAAAAAGCATCCGGATTGGGTTATGAAGTAGAACTCGCTGGTAGCGGATCTAGATTCGGTAACCGCAAAGAATTTTATTTTAACTTGGAAGGCAGAAAACTTGATCCTTATGATTATGGTAAAGGTAAAGATGAATGGTATAGAGACAAGGATGATTGGGATAGAGAAGGCAAAGAAGACAGGAAATGTTTTGATCTGGTTCTTCCTGTCACCTTTATTATGCCGGACGGTTCTACTGTAACAGTTGCAAGTGATGATGAAGTTAGCTGGGCAGAAATTAAGGCCTGGTATATATCAAATCCCGATGCGGACGAAAGGCCTGCGTTGCAGTTTCCGGTAGATATCTCTTTCGATGAAGACGAAACAATGACGGTCAATAATGAAGAAGAAATGCGGGAAACCTATGCCTCCTGTAAAAGTGATAAAGATTATTGTGGTGAATTAATCTATCCTGTAACCTATGCGATGCCGGATGGAACCACCATTGATGTTGCAAGTGATAATGAGGATAGTTGGACAGAGATTAAAGAATGGTATGAAAACAACCCAGATTTTGACGGCGAGCCAACAATTCAATATCCAGTTGATGTAACTTTTAGATATGAAAATAGTGAAGTCTCCATAACAATCAATAGTGATGAAGAATACAGTGACGCAAAAGTCCAATACTGTTCTTCAGACAGGGATTAAAATACCTTTTGATTTATATATTTATTTAACAATGTAAACATTAAACCCCACGAATGTGGGGTTTTTTATTCCACCTCCTTGTAAAAAAGTGGGGATGGGATAAACTTTATTAAAATAATTCATAAAAAATAAGAATGATTAGAATGTAAATTCACATCCTAATTTATTGAAAAGAGAGATTTTGTGACAAATTTGCTATTAATTGGGATTATTTTAATGAGTTCATGTAACCAACCACCCCTACCTCCAGACGCTGAAAAAATACCATATGAAATGATCATTCATGGTGATACTCGAGTGGATAATTATTACTGGATGCGTCTAACTGATGAACAGAAATCTGCAAAGCAATATGATGAAAAAACCATACAAGTAGTTGAATATATAAATCGTGAAAATGAATATACCCAGTTAAATTTATCTCACACAAAAACATTCCAAAATAAACTGTTCAATGAAATAGTAGGTCGGATAAAGAAGGATGATAATTCGGTCCCATATTTTGAAAATGGGTATTATTATTATTCACGTTATGAAAAAAATAAGGAATATGCAATTCATTGTAGAAAAAAAGGTTCACTTGCTGCTAAAGAAGAGATCCTTATTGATGAGAATAAATTGGCAGAAGGATATGATTATTTTTCTTTGGGGGGAATGGAAATCAGCCCGAATAATAATTTGTTAGCATATGGAATAGATACTTTAAGTCGGCGGTTTTATGAAATTCATTTTAAAAATTTAAAAACTGGAAAAGTGTTAAATAAGACTATCCCAAATACTACTGGCAGCATTGCATGGGCTAATGATAATAAAACTGCATTCTATACTTCAAAAAATAAAGTTACTCTTTTATCAGAAAAAATATATCGACATAAAGTTGGCAGTAGCTCTGAAAATGACATTATGGTATATCAAGAAAATGATGAATCATTTTATATCGGTGTATATCGATCTAAGTCTGGGGAATATATTATTATTTGGAACAGCAGTACTCTGGTTAGTGACTACCATATTCTACGTGCAGATAATCCAGAAGGTAATTTTGTTAAGTTCACCCCAAGGGGAGAAAACCATGAATATTCCATTGAACACTTTAAAAATAAATTTTTTATTGTAAGCAATCTAAATTCCAAAAATAATAGACTTATGGAAACTAATGAGAAGGAAACTGATATATCCAACTGGAGAGAAGTTATACCTCACCGAGATGATGTACATTTGCTTGGAATTGAAATCTTTGAAGATCATCTTGCACTAAATGAAAGGAAGGATGGATTACGAGGGTTAAGGATCATTAATCAATTAACAGGTGAAGACTATTACATTGATTTCGGGGAAAATACCTACACTGCTTGGATTTCAGTTAATAAAGAATTTAGTACAAATATTCTTAGATATGGCTATAGTTCATTGACAACACCAAACAGTGTCTACGATTATAATATGGACACTGGAGAAAATATTTTGATGAAACAACAAAAAGTTATCGGTGGCTATAATCAGGATGCATATAATACTGAAAGATTATATGCGGAGGCAAGAGATGGTAAGCTAATTCCAATTTCTATAGTATATCGAAAAGATTTGAGATCTAGTATCCCCCAAAATTTATTACTGTATGCTTATGGCTCCTATGGCGCAACTAATGATCCGTACTTCAGTTCAACCCGACTGAGTTTACTAGATCGTGGTTTTATATATGCTATTGCACATGTCCGGGGAAGCCAGATTTATGGTCGCCAATCCTATGATGATGGGAAGCTGCTAAATAAAAAAAACACCTTTTACGATTTTATTGATGCAGGAAAATATTTAATTAAACAGAATTACACCGATTCAGAACATTTATTTTGTGAAGGCGGCAGTGCTGGAGGATTATTGATAGGCGCAGTAGTTAATATGGAACCAAATCTCTGGAAAGGCGCTATCGCTGGTGTGGCGTTTGTTGATGTTGTGACAACCATGCTGGATCCAACCATCCCGCTTACATCTAATGAATGGGATGAATGGGGCAATCCAATTGAAAAAGAATTTTATGACTATATGTTATCTTACAGCCCATATGATCAGGTTTTAAAACAGGAATATCCAAATATGTTAGTGACATCTGGATTTTTTGACTCACAGGTCCAATATTGGGAACCATTGAAATGGGTTGCTAAACTCAGGGATCACTGGCAAGGCAATAATAAACTTTTGCTTCATATGAATATGGATGCTGGACATGGAGGGAAATCAGGCCGATTTCAGCGATACCGTGAAACAGCCATTGAATATGCTTTCTTGTTGGATATTTCAAAGATTATAGAGTAACCAGTATTATATTTAAATCAATAAAGTAGGTTTAGACCATTAGGATTATATTATTTCATGAGAATATTTTTATTATTACCGATAGCTATGCTGATATTAGGATGTCTTCCTTTACACCTTTCCCAATCCATGAGCAAATCTCCCAAAAATGTTGAAACCTTTCCAAAACTAACGGAGCGCAACCGTCTGCTTGGATCATTATCACCAGAACGAATTTGCTATGATGTCCAGCACTACGATATCAATATTGACATTGATGTAGATAAAAAATATTTAAAAGGATATGTTAATTTCACTGCTGTTTCTGTCAATGACTTTACTGTTCTACAATTTGATCTGGCAAAGGATATGCATTTAAACGGAGTCTATTATCTAGGAAATAAACTAGAAACAACACGTAAAGAAGATGCTGTTTTTGTGGAATTCCCAAAAATTAACCGAGAAAGAATGTTTCAATTTCGTGTCTACTATGAAGGGAAACCTCAGGAATCTTTAAACCCACCATGGAGTGGAGGTTTTGTATGGGAAACAGATAAAAAGGGCCGTCCATTTGTCTCTGTCGCTTGCGAAGGAGATGGTGCTGGTTTATGGTGGCCTTTAAAAGATCATATTTTGGATGAACCAGATATAGGTGCAAAAATGACATTCACAGTTCCATCGGAACTATTTTGCGTTAGCAATGGCCAACTTTCTAACACGAATGAAGATTTAAAAAATGGGAAAACTGCATATACATGGGAGGTTAATAATCCTATTAATAATTATAATATATCTGTTCAGTTAGGACATTATGTCCTGATTCAGGATACCCTTCATCGAAACGGAAAAGTTGAATCATTAAATCATTATGTGCTGGATTACCATCAGGAGGTTGCAAAAAAACATTTTCAACAAGCTAAAAAAATAATCCGTTTTTTTGAAAAGTATTTTGGGGATTACCAATGGTGGGAAGATGGTTATAAGCTAGTAGAGGTGTCATACTTAGGTATGGAGCACCAGTCAGCAGTTACCTATGGAAATATATGGAATAATTGGGGAGGCCCTCGCCAATGGACACAGGCATATTACGGTATAATTGATGGTCTTTTGTTTCATGAGACTGCTCACGAATGGTGGGGAAACAGTGTCACTGCAGCAGATCCAGCACATATGTGGATTCATGAGGGAATGGCTGTGTACAGTGAATCGATGTTCATTGAAGATCAGCTTGGTTATAATATTATGATTGATTTCATGTTGCGTAAGCGGATGAGAATTCAAAACAAGCTTCCGATTGTCGGACCGGAAAACGAAAACTACTGGGCTTTCGGGGATTCATATAATAAGGGTGCATGGGCAGTACATACCCTGCGCCATGTGATTGAAAATGATAGTCTATGGTGGGGTATCCTAAAATCATTTGCAGTTGAGAATGCACGTAACCATGTTAAGACAGGTGATTTTCAAACACATGTGGAAATCAGAACCAATCGCAATTTAGATTATTTCTTCGATCAATATTTTTTTGATAATAGAATTCCCAAATTAGAATATTATCAAAACGAATCTAAACTATTTTACCGCTGGGCTGAAGTAATACCAGATTTTCAAATGCCGATAGATATTAATATAAATGGGACAGGAAAACGTATCTACCCAACGACCTCTGTTCAAACACTTGAAATACCGGAATGGGCAGTAGTTATTTTTGAGGATTGGAAGTTTCTCATAAATGTTAAAGAAAATTCTAAAATTAATGTATATTAATTCTTCTGTTTAAATTTTGAGAATCATTCCCACCTTTTTGTAAAAAAGTTCTGATGGGGTAAATCGAAGTAGCTGATGAGGAGTGGTGTACATCAAAATAATATGTGGGACTGTCATAGTTAGATTAGTAACATTATTTAAAAAATGTAAGGAAATAAATGTCAAATATTCTCATTATAAGTGCAACATCAAAAAATAACCTAAAGCTAGCTGAAAAAATTAATAAAATTGCAAAAGAAGAATACTCTAATGTAGAAATCATCAACGTAGAACAATTTTATATTCCACTGTTTACACCAAATGAATATAAAGTTGGCATACCCTCAGATATAGAACCATTAACAAAAAGATTTCAAAGCGCAAACGCTTTCATTTTTTGTGCACCAGAATACAATGGTAGTATTCCTCCTATAATTTCAAATCTCATCGCTTGGATATCAGTTTCAACAGATCAATGGCGGGAAGTGTTTAATGGGAAAGCAGGTCTTATTGCGACTTACAGCGCAGGAAATGGTCAAAATTTCCTTCGGTCAATGAGAATCCAAATGGAGCATTTGGGAGTAATTGTTTTACCTAGAACTATAGTTGCTTCAAATCAAGTCGAATTTGATTCCGATTCATGTAGAAGTAAAATAAAGCAACTTGTACGTTTGATTAATCATTAGCCAAAATGATATATTCACCGAGCTCATACATTGGAAAATTCATTTCTTAGTCGTAATTTTTTTATTGAGGGTTATCAAATAAGAGCTAAATATGTCTATGCCTACTAAAATTACGTTGCACCATAAAATAGGATTTATATATATCTATTTTTCCTCTTCCACTGATGATATGCTTTCAACTAATGAACTTAATATAATCCTTGATAAGGTGGATTTAATTATTTCTACGGATGAACATAATTATCGGCAAACTTATCATGTAATGACAGATGTACTAAATTGGTATATGACTTTAAACTTTGAAGATAGAAAAAGTGAATTTATAAAATTTGTAAATGAATTAAGTTCTGAACTACAGGAAAAAAATAAAACAGATTGCCTTAAAAATCTGAAGACTCTCTCTGAAGCTGATGGCATTAATACCAAAGAAGTTTCCCTAATTGATTATATAAAAGCAACCTGGCTATAAAAACATGCCCTTTTTGTCACAGGGGATTGGCAATAAATTGAAACTTTTTATAAGTTTGGTATTTATTTTTATTTATACAAGTCCTCTATATTCAATAACTGGTTATGTTCGCTATGCTGATGCTTCATTCTGTATGGATGACTGTTCAATATATTACCTTGAAGATGAATATGGAGAATTTCTTACTTGGATCACTCATTTGAGCGATGTTGACATGCTAGCTGTTTTCACTAATAGATTTGTCGAGATTGAAGGTGAAGAGGTCTGGTGTATAGAATGTGGAGCGATTGATGTTGAATCCATCGAAATTTCGAATGAGTGTGAATTCCCGGTTGATTGTTTCGCCGACCCTTGCACTGTAGAGTTCTGCTCTGAATTTCCGGAAGCTGAATGTGTCCCGAATTATTGTGATGGATGCTGGGCAGATTATTATCTAAATGAAGAATTACTGGATTGTAACATTCAAACTGATTGTATTGATTTAACTGAAATTGACTTTGGTGATTGTGATATGGTTTTAGGAATCGGATGGATAAATGAAAACTGTGAATATATTTCAGGTTGTGATTGGGTAGCGGATGGTATAGATTATTCAATTGCATTCTATGATTCAATGGAAAATTGTTCCGAAGCCTGTGAAAACGCACTTGCACCTGAGACTGTTACTTACACTTTACAACCGGGTTGGGATTTAATAGGATTACCAGTAATTATTGAAAATTCTTCTTACCAGGTTTTATTTCCCAATTCATTTGGGGAAACATTATTTTCATTTAATGAGGGATACTTACAAGAAGAGTTTTTACAACCTGGAGTCGGTTATTGGCTTCGATTTCAGCTGGATGAAATGATTGTAATTACAGGAACTCATTTAGATGAGTTAACAATAACCTTATCAGAAGGTTGGAATTTAATTTCAGGATTAAACCAAATTACCAATGTGAATAATATTATTGATCTAAATAACATTGTTATTTCAGGAACAATTTTTGGATATATGGATGGTTACCAAAATGTTTCTCAATTAGTTCCAGGGAAAAGTTACTGGGTAAGGGCAAACCAATCTGGTACAATCCAAATCTATATTGAATGAGATAAGAGTTTTGATTTTTAGGAATTAATATCTGTCTATTTTTTTTCAGAACCTTACATTATATTCTCATTTCCTTATTAATGACACTTTAACAAGCGATTAACTATATTTGAACATTATTCTCTTAGAACCTTACTTTACCGGTTCACATCAGTCCTGGGCTGAAGGTTATAAAAAATACAGTCGTCACAATATATTTATTATGTCTCTTCCTGGTAGATTCTGGAAATGGAGAATGCATGGAGGAGCGGTTACATTCGCCCATAAATTCAATAAATTAAAGAAATCATTCGATTTGATTTTAGCAACCGATATGCTGGATCTAACCACTTTTCTTTCTCTTACGCGTTCATCCACTTCTTATATCCCCACCGCAATTTATTTCCATGAAAATCAATTATCTTATCCCTGGTCACCAGATGATAGAGACATCATAGAAAAACGAGATAAACATTATGGATTTATTAATTATGCCTCTGCTCTGACAGCAGACCATTGTTTTTTCAATTCAGATTATCATCGTTTATCATTTTTATCTGAACTACCAAAACTATTGAAACATTTTCCTGATTTTAATGAAATTGATAGTATACAGAAAATTGAATTAAAAAGCTCTGTTCTGCATCTGGGAATTGATCTAAAGCGATTCGATAAATACAAAACAGATAAAAATACTATTCCTACCGTTGTTTGGAACCATCGCTGGGAATATGATAAAAACCCGGATGAGTTTTTCAAACTTCTTAATAAAATGAATGATTGTAACATAGATTTTAAGGCAGTGATTTTGGGAGAAAACTTTTCGAAATCACCATCCGTATTAAGAAATAATATAAATAAATTAGGACCAAGAATCATCCATTCTGGATTCGTAAATTCGTTTCAGGAATATGCAAAATGGCTTTGGAAGTCCAGTATAGTTCCAGTTACAAATTTACAGGATTTTTTTGGGGCTAGTATAATTGAGGCAGTCTATTGCAATTGTATTCCTATTTTACCCAACCGCCTTTCTTATCCCGAATTATTCCCTCCAGAAGTATTTTATAAAAATGAAAAAGACCTATACAATAAAACAAAAACGTTATCTACTAACAATAAACAAAGAAATGCAATGCACTATAGAAATATTGTTTCAAAATATGATTGGAGTATAATGGCACAAAAATATGATGTTGAAATGGAGAAAATAAAAATTGGCATTTAAAATGATACATATTTACCAGAGAAATGAAAAACCATGTTTACTAAGGGCGAGGACATTGATAGATTACATATGAAATTTGTAGTCCCGTTTAATTTTAGAATAGATTTATAAAAATATTTACCATTTTATAGGTTGGTCCGTACCCATACCAGGACCTAAAAAAAGAGCATTTAAAAACATCCGCTCTGTATTATGAAAATATCCCCGGAAATTTGGATCAGTGGCAAACAATATAACCTGTCCATTACCGTAATCCTCTCTGGATGCATAAACTGTTTCTGCCCACCGCTCTCTTGCCTCTGGCCATAGCAGTCCAGATAATCTTAATTCATTTTCTTCCGAAAATCGAGCTACAGTTGATACACGGTCATCACCAACAAGAGCAACAGATGTGTTCACCATTGGGATTAAATATTCGCCGCATCCAAACGATAGCCAGTGTTCTCTATCTAGTATAGCTTTCATCAGCATTCCTCTTGGTGCCAGCTTTCTGGCAATATCATCTTTCTCTTTTATTTCTTCAATTGTGTATTCAGATATTTCTTGTTTTGAAGAACTAGTTACAATCTTACCCTCCCAAACAGAAAGACTATCTATATCAGGGTTTTCAGCAGATTTAAGGTAATTCAGATAGTTTTCATAACTAGTTAATTTGTTTAAAATCTGATGTTTCTGTCTAACGTTTGATATAGCAATTGAAGAATCTGTTAAAAAGTGGGCGCCGGAACCAAGGCCGATTGCTGTCCCTCCATCTTCAATCCAATCTTTTAATTTTTCAATTCCACTTTCTCCAAGAAATCGCTTGTATTCACCTGTACCACCCCAAGCCGATGGTATAACAAGTACATTGTATTTTCTCAAATCGACACCAGAAAATCCTCCTACATCTAAAATAGAAAATGGTGTTGACAGCCTTGAGTCCAGTAAATGCCAAACGGCTCCAAAGCTATAATACGATATTGGAGAACCACCTAATACTGCAATCCTAGGTTTTTCAAGCAGATGAAATTCACCCCCACCAAGATCAGGACCTGATTCAGACAGCCCTGTATTGATTCCATAAATATCGGTTCCATATTCCATTGATAATTCCTTTATAAAGTCGGCTGTAAGATATGGATTAGCATTAAGCCTTAATAATAAGGAGCCTGATTGAAAATTATATCCTTCAATTTGAAATTGTTTGTTTGCCACCCATATCTTTAAATGATTTTCTAGAAGAATATTTAGTAAAGCATAACAATTTTGATCCTCAATTGGTATAATATATCCGAATGTGGGTTCAGGGTTAAACACCATTCCAGGAGATTGATGGGTGACATACTTAGTTGTTACAATTGGGGGAAGATCTTCTGTATAATAACCTTCTATACCATAAGCCAAAGGAAGAGACCAGCCTGTGGTTTCGTATAGCTGACTTTCACCATGTTTTAACCGTTGTCGCTTTTCGGTCTTCAAAAATGAATTATCTAATCTTATATCAAAAGTGAGGATTGCATTAACAAGAGCGTTGTTAGGCTGATCCAACCTTACCAGCATGGAACCTTTCGGAATGATAGTTTTAAATTCTGTTTTCCCATCAGATGTCACCGCCCGCTTCAGTTTTTCAGTTTGTAAGGTTTGACCGACTTCAATCCCCTGTCGAACTAATGTTTTAGCAAACTGTTTTTCAAGAGTTGTATTTTTTGTTTTTGGAAAAACAAATGCTTTTAAGCGGTTAGACTTGGTATAAACTGATTTATGTTTTTCACTATAGTAATCCCTTAACAGATCTTCTCTGTTATCTGCAACTGTCATAAGATTTGCCATAGAGCTTATAAACTGATGGTGAACTGTTTCACGATAGGTTAGTACCGTTCCATCATGTTGTAGAACTTGTGAGCCATCTACACCTGCCTGTTCGTATAAAAGACCTACTGCACCAGTATAAATAGACCATGAACTTCCATAACCAGGAAACAATTCCTCATTCCACTCACCTGTGTAGTAATTCCACCCTTTTTGGTCAAATGCCGCTGAATGCTCTAGGCTCATGATTTTCCACCATTTATAAATCAGCTCAGGCATAAACGGATTAAAAGGTTCTCGGGGTGGATTAAAGAGATAGGTATCTAAAGGACCCATCTCATGCCCATCTACAAATAATTGCGGGTGCCACTCTATAATGGATTTAACTCTACTTTTTGATTCTGGATGCACATGTGTAAACCAGTCACGGTTTAAATCAAATAAATAATGATTTCCCCTTCCCCAGGGCCAATTCCCACGGTGGTGCGTACTTTGAGTATCATAATTTACCACTGCTCCGTTCCATTGAGTCATCTGTGCTAAAAAACGAGTTCTCCCATCAGGATTCTGTAATGGATCAATAATAACAACCAGAGAGTCACGAATCAAACTGGAGTATGAATCTGTTCCTGCTAACAGCTGATATGCCAACTGAACACCTGCATCTGCTCCTGAAAGTTCATCCCCATGTATAGAGTAGGCCATCCATGCTATTGCAGGGGTCTCAGCCATAATTTGTTTCGCCTCAAAAGAGTTAGATAATTTTCTAGGGTCAGACAATTTAGAGATATTATTTTTGATTGTATCCAGTCTACTATAATTTGTTTCGCTGGTAATTATAAGATAAACCAACCTCCTTCCCTCGTAAGTCTTTCCATAGTCATGTAGCCGTGCATTTGGAAAAGTTTTATCTAAATATTCAAAATACGAAATAATTTCATCGTGACCTGCTGGCTTTGCTCCAAGTGGGAATCCCCAGTGATCCCCAGGAGAATCGACATTCGATAAATATTCATCCATTGGGAACAATTGTTCATGGTAATCTCCTGTACCATGTTCAGGATGAACTGAATCAGTTTCACCATAAATAAAGAGGAAAGGAATAATAAAAGATAACAAAAATAAACGGTTCATAAAATCTCCAATGGATTTAAATTAAAATAATAGAAACTGGGAAAGTTAAATAGGGAAATTGGTAATATGTATTGTGAATGATTAAATTTATCTTTTATTTTATTTGAGGTGAACCATCAAAACTACTATTGTAAATTGGATGTAGTATTAAAATTGTGAGAAATAAATTTAATGAATGATATAATTTATAAAATAGGGAAAATAGTTAATATGTATTTGTGGAAGAGATTTTACCTTAACTATATAATATTCTAATGAAATTCAATTTTTGGTTCATTTTAGCTTTGATTGTCATTCTCGCATATATTAAATACAGAAAACGCCTTAAAAATCTTTCGGATTAATTATGGATAGTACCTATAAAAATCAGAAAGTTGCAGTCAATGACTTTGTAAAACGTCAGACTGAAGGTTCTGGAAAGTCCTATTCTTCTTATCTTACTTTTGAACAAATAGCCAGACATGCAGAGGAGCAATTACATAAGGGTCAGTTTTTAAAGGGATACCGAGAAGGAGTATTGATCGTTGATTCAAATCCATCATATGTAAAATATTTTAAATGTCCTTTTGTGAAAATAGATAAAAATACAATATTAAAAGCTGAATGGATCCGCCGAAGGAGCGATGAGGAGCCATACATTCAAATCAGGGCATTAAATGGTTCTCCTTTAAAGGCGGGTAAGGTAGTATTTATTCTATATCATCACGATGTTTTAGATGAGACTAGTGAACAAACTACAAATGCTGATTGGGAACTAATCAGTATTCATGCCCTTCCTGAAGGAATTGAGAAATTACCTATGGGCCCAGTGACTATGATGCGAAACCAACTTGAATTAAAAGGGGGAACAGCTGCACAATATCCTTCAGAAAAATGGGCTGATTCTGTACAGTTTTGGCAGAAATATGCTCCTCTTGCAACAGAATAACGGATAAATAATGAATAAATTACAATTTTGTGGATTTAACATATACTCTATTTATATTGGTAATGATATTGTGAATTCAAGTAAAATCCTTTCCGAGTTTTATTTGCAAAAAAATAAACATTTATATTCTCACTATATAAATAATCGATGGGAAAATATATATTTGACTCCTATTCTAGTTCCATCTGTTCTTCCATTACTAACCTTTGCAACTTCATTTGCAAAAAAAACATTTAAACAAAAATTAATCATTCCTCATGAACTGTACGGATTTGAAAAAAATGAATTCTGGTTTAATATAGCAAAACCTGGTGAGTCAACAGAATTACACAATCATAAAGCGAAATCTTCTATTTCAGGCGTATTCTATTTAAAAGTCCCAGAAAATAGCGGAAATATAATTTTCACAAGTGGAAAGAAGCATAAGTTTGAGATTGAGGCAAAGCCATCGAATATAATTTTATTCCCCTCTTTATTAAATCACTATGTCCCTAAAAATCGAAGTTGTCTTGAACGTATCTCACTATCATTTAATTGCTTTAAGTTTCCTTTAGATAAAAGTCAGATGGCCTATGGATATGAAAAATCTAAATATTTCAGTTTATAGTAAATAGCTTGAAAATTAAAATTAGTAATTTTATTTTTATTGCTTTCCTTCTAAACTCATTCACTTTTGGAGAGAACAAATACCCTATAGTTTTAGTTCATGGATTCCTTGGATGGGGACCTGAAGAAATGGGAGGATATCCTTATTGGGGTGGTAAATTGGATTTTGAAAACTACTTAAGATCATTAGGATATGAAGTAATTACCGTTTCGATAGGACCTGTTTCTAGTAATTGGGAACGCGCAGTGGAAGTATTTTATCAATTAAAGGGTGGACAGGTAGATTATGGGTTGGCCCATTCTGAAAAGTGGGGAATCATTCAAAAACCACCAAATAAAAACTTTAAAGGATTGCATACAGAATGGGACGGACATCACCCGCTCCATTTTATTGGACACAGTATGGGAGGCCAGACTATCAGAATGCTTGCGTATCAATTAAAAAAAATATTTTATTCAGATTTGAGAGAGGAATATGTAGAGGAAAGCACTCTCTTGGGGAAAGAACACACCGGATGGATAAAATCTATCACTTCAATTTCAACACCGCATGATGGTACCACACTTTCAGACTTAGTAAACAGAACAGTTCCTTTTTTACAAAATTTTATTATTTTGGGTGCAGCTATAGGAACTGATTTTTACGATTTTGATCTACAGCACTGGGGCTTCATTAGAAATAAAAATGAAAGCTGGATCAGTTATATAAGACGTATGAGAAATCACTCCGCGTGGAATACAAAAAATATATGTGCTTGGGATCTAAGTATTGACGGAGCTCAAGAATTAAACACTTTTCTTACTGTACAGTCTGATATCTACTACTTTTCCTTTACAACAAGCACAACATACAAAAACAAAAAGTCAGGTAAACATATACCCGATAAAAACACAAGTATGTTTCTTAAAATACGTTCAAGAATTATTGGATCTAAAACTGTACAATATTCAGATGGAACTGAAACAGATTCATTGTGGTTTGAAAATGATGGTGTAGTAAATACGATATCACAGAGAGGACCAACTACAGGATTTTTTGGATCTGATCCAATTGCATCTTATAATTACAATGAACCATTAATTCCAGGGCAGTGGTACGAGATGGGGAAATTAAATATGGATCATTGGAAAATTATAGGTCAGGCTAAAATGAATAATATCGAAAAAGAATATATATTATCTATTTATCGTGATCACTGTCAAGTATTGTGGGAAATTTCTGAATAAAATACATTTAAATTAATACAATATTATTTGTATATTACAAGTATGGAATGTGGCGAACTCATAATACAATATTTAATCAGCCTTCAAGCTATATTCAGAAAAAATACTAAAGAGGGAAAATACACCTTATCTCAGGTTCTTATTTTAGCTATCATTCCAGATAATGGAATGGATATGACCACATTATCTGAACGTATTGGTGTGGATAATAGTACTACAACTAGACTCATTGGTGGAATGATTCAAAAAGGTTTGATCCAAAAGAAAAAGGGGGTAAATGATAAACGAACCACTATCATTACATTAACAGAAAAAGGAGAACTTGCTTCTGAAAAGATTGAATCTAAAATAGACCACATTGGAGAAGAAATATTTAATCATATTCCCTTTGAGAGCCAAGAAAATATAAAAGAAGCACTTATTTCTTTTAACTGGTCTCTTATTAAATATAACAGTTCTAATTAAACTATGTATTATACAAATAATACCTCATCTCTTCTGTTAAACTGGTATGAACAATCAAAGCGTAATCTTCCCTGGAGAAACACTAAGGATCCATATAAAATTTGGGTGTCTGAAATTATGCTTCAACAAACTCAGGTTAATACTGTAATCCCTTATTATAAAAAATGGGTTAGTGCCTATCCTACCATTAATTCTCTTGCAGAAACTGATTCAGATTCTATATTAAAACTATGGGAGGGACTAGGATATTATAATCGTTGCCTTAATCTTCACAAAGCCGTAAAAATAATTGTTTCTAATTACGGTTCATCGCTACCTAAAAATCCAAATGTTTTTAAAACCCTTCCGGGGGTAGGTGAGTATACTGCTGCAGCGGTATACTCAATTGCTTTTTCAGACCAATTACCGGTTTTAGATGGTAATGTAAAAAGAGTACTCTCACGTATTCTGAAAATATGCCGGTTTACTAAATATAATAAAAACAGAATTTTATCAAAATTAAAATCTTGGATTGATAAAAATAATCCTGGTGATTTTAATCAAGCAATGATGGAATTAGGGAGTACAGTTTGTTTGCCAAAGTATCCTAATTGTAGAATGTGCCCCCTTAAATCAATCTGTAAAGGATTTGAAACAGGCAGGCCTGAATCATATCCTTTACCTAACAAACAAAAACCTATACCACGGTATTTAGTTCTGACCGGAATCATTTGGAAAAATAACTCCTTTTTAATTTTACAGCGTACTGGATATCGTCATTTAACAAATTTATGGGAATTCCCTGGCGGTAAAATTCAATCAAATCGGAATCCAAAACTTCAATTAACAAAGATTTTAACAAAAAAATATAATTTAAAAGTATCAATCCAAAACAAGATCGGATGTGTTAATCATCAATATAGCCATTTTGGTATTAACCTTACTTGTTTTAACTGCAAGGTTGAAGATGGATCAGTACCAATAGGCATCCAGCCATATCGCTGGATCAAACAACATGAGATAAATAAATTCGCCTTCCCAAAGGCTAATCACAAACTGTTTGATATTATGAAGGATAATTAGGTGTTTAAAACATTAGCTTCATTGATAATTTGGCCCTTGTCATCATTCGTTTTTATAGTTTTGATCCCTATTTATTTTTTCTTTGCCATATTTTTCCCACCTGTAAAATTATACAAACTGGCATCAATTTTTTGCCGAATCATATTATTCTTTGGAGGGCAATGGCTTAAGATAAAAGGAACGCCTCCATTAAGAGATGGACAACCTTATCTTTATCTTTTTAATCACGCTTCACTATTCGATGCATTCATGCTCGCTGCTGCTATCCCTCACTATTTCACTGCTATAGGAGCAAATAAACAATTTTCCTGGCCAATTTGGGGATGGATTGTGAGACGATATGGTGTAATACCAATCAAAAGAAAAAAACTCAAAGAAGCAATTTATAGTCTTGATCTTGCAGAAGATTCCATTCGAAAAGGGACTTCCTTTATTATATCACCAGAGGGAACCCGCACCTTGACTGGCGAAATGAATGCATTTAAAAAAGGACCCTTTCATTTAGCAAAAAATACAGGCGTTACAATCATTCCTGTGGGACTTTCAGGCGCTTTTAAAGCAAAAAATAAACCAGATTGGAGAATTAATCCAGGAACGCTTACTTTAACTTTCGGTAGACCAATTCTTTCAACCGATTATGAAAATTTTCCGTTAGAAAAATTAAGAGACTACGTCCAAAAAGAGATTGTTCGATTGGTCAAATATTAAAAATATTTTAATTAATTTAATTATTTAGGATAAACCATGAATAAAACTGCAGATAAAGTTTGTATACCCTGTCATGGTGAAATACCAGCTTTAAAAGATAACGATTTAAGGTTACTTAAAAAAGATTTAAGCAAAAAATGGAATATAGTTAATAAGCATCATTTAGAAAAAGAGTGGACATTTGATGATTTTAAAACAGCAGTTAAATTTACAAATAAGATTGCAGATTTAGCTGAAAAGCAGGGACATCATCCTGATATCTATCTTGCATGGGGAAAAGTTAAATTAAAAATATGGACACATAAAATAGATGGACTTTCTGAAAGTGATTTTATCTTAGCTGCAAAAATTGATAGGCTTAGCTTGACTAAAAAATAATCTATATAATTGAAAATATTGAATAATATAATTTATTTTTATTCAATTTTTTAGTAAATCTCTCAAAGCATAAATCAACAAATCCAAATCCTGTTGATCATTATACACATTAACCGAATATCTTAACAAAGTTTTTCCTTTCCATTTGAAAATAGGAACCTCAATAGAAAACTCCTTCAGCAGAGTGTCTTTTAATTTTATTTCATCCTCGGTATTAATTTCAATACTCGCCATCTGACCCAACCATTCTTCAGTATTTGGACAAAGATGATCTAAATCAAAATATTCATCCAAACGACTTCGTGTTTCCCTCACCTGCCATTTACTTTTTTTAATTAGTTCATCCCAATTATTTTTCAATTGAAATTCTATAGCGTCAGGAACAGATAAAAAAGCACTCAAGTCTCGTGTCCCCTGCCATTGATTTTCAAGCAAAAAAATAGAATTAGACGGATCACTACCCTCGTATCCCCAGCTGGTTATTAGTGGTTTAATTTTTTCTTGAAATGATTTTCGCACATAGAGAAAAGAAGACCCTTTGGGAGCACAAAGCCATTTGTGACAAGCACCTACATATACATCTGGGTCAAATTCTGAAATTGTTAAAGGGATATGCCCCGGGACATGTGCTCCGTCTATGATAGTAATAATCCCATTTTCTCTGGCCTTCTTACAAATCTCATAAACTGGAAAAATCAAGGCTGTGGAACTGGTAATATGACTCATAAATATCACTTTTGTATTTTGTGAAATTCCACTCATAAAATGATTAGTGAACTCCTCATGGGTTGAACAAGGCAGAGGGATATCTCTTTGAATAAAATGGGTTTTTGTTTCTTGAGCAAACCTGTTCCAACCACGAATCAATGCTCCATATTCGTGGTCTGTAGATAGAACTTCATCTTTCTGATTTAAATGAAGGCTGTTTATTACTGTATTTATACCAGTGGTGGGGTTGGGAACGAAGAAAAGGTCATCCCCTTCACAACCAATATAAGTTCCCAATCTATTACGGGCAGTTTCTAAATGTGCGTAAATATCCTCTGCCATGAACTGAACCGGCTGTAGTTCCAATTCCTTTTGCCAATGCTGATATTTATCAAACACAGGCCTGGGACATGCACCAAATGATCCGTGGTTTAAAAAGGTTACATCTGGGGAAAGCAAAAAAGATTTTTTCATAAACTAAATTATTTCGCCAAAGCCCCCATGGGATCCCAAGGAGGCAGTTTAATTGGTTTTCTTTTATATATTTCTATTTCTGCATCGGTTAAGAATTGTTTATGAACCACTACCTCATAATTGTATTCATCAAACCATTTGTCTGTCATAATATCATATCCCTTATTGCTTCGTTTATTGCCCCAACTGTTTTCCACTCTCCATTTTCTAGGGTTATTTTTTGAATCTAAATCCACCCCGGTAAACAGCATTGCATGGGTCATTTGGCTATCTCCATATTCAAGGCGATCTGCTTTTGTCATTGGAAAATCTGTTCCATAAAATAGCTCAAAATCAAACAAGTCTATATCCATTACCCCAAGATTTCGATGAAAATGTTTTCCCACATCACATCCAAACCAAACTGGATTATCATCTTTGATGGATGCAACAGTCGTTTCTTTTAATCGCTTTGAAGGCAAGTTTAAATACCTAATTATTTCACCATCTGACACATTGCCAAGGTATTCAACCGTATAAATTTCATTGTATTTTTTATCTGACATAGGACAATTAATCAGGCAAACATATTCATTTAAATTCAGGGCTACATGTTCATTGTAAAATATTTTTGGTGTAATATCTTCAAATCTGATAAAATTCTTTTTTTTATCTCTTATCTGCCAATCAAAGCTTTTGGGAGGGTTCCCCAAATGTATTGTAAGAAGGCGGTACACAGTTTCTAGCATTTTAGTTTTAAGTAAACGAAGTTCCTCCAAGATTGCTCCATTTTTAGAAGCATTCCTTAATGTTATAGCAAACTCACGGAGCTTTCGTGTTATCATTCGATTCATTCTCATGGATTTACTACTCTGAAATGTTTCAGGCATTTCTGATTTTGGGACTACACCGTACTTATGAATTAGATTAATAAACATATGCCATTGACCTCCATCCTGAATCGGATTAGAAACAAGATGCATCAATAATCTTCCGTTTCTTGGTTCATTGACGGTTGTAATAATATTCTCTAAAAAATAATTGGATTTTTCAAGTTTATCCCAAAACATAAAATAGCTCTGACTGAATTCAAAATTTTTCAGATTGTATTTTCTGCCTAGATAAATACGTAATAAATTTAATCCGGCAAATCCCCAGCATCTTCCACTAGATTTTTGATTGGTTACTGGCATTTCTCCCGAAACTATCTCTGAAAATGTATGATCAATTTTACGATATATATCCCAATCTATGGCAAGATCCTCTATATCATTTCGGACTGTAGTATTTCTTGCTAAACGAAGAAGTGCGTCATTTTTTGATTGTTTACTAAATTCCTTGATTAACTTAGCAGAAATGTTTTTTTTCATAAATCAATTCCTAATTAGTTTTAAAATTTGAAATGAAAGATTGAAGATAATTTGATAATTATTACTTTTGATATATTTTAAAGTACCATTAAATCTCTAGAGGTCTTGTTTAATATCTCACATCCATCATTTTCAATAATAATATCATCTTCTATTCGAACTCCACCCCATCCAGGGAGATAAATCCCAGGTTCAACCGTTATTACATTATTCTTTTGAAGAGTTTGATTACTTAATTTACTAAGTCGAGGTTGAGTGTGAATTTCCAACCCCAACCCATGCCCTGTCCCATGATTAAAGTAATCTCCGTAGCCTTTATCTCCAATAATACCCCTGGGTATAGTATCCATCTCCTTGCATGACATACCTGCTTTTGCAGATGAAACTGCTGTCTCTTGAGCCTCCTTTACAATGCTGTAAATCTCTTTATGTTTTTCAGTTGCCTCACCAATCACGGGTGTTCTAGTCATATCTGCATGGTATCCAGAATATTTAGCGGCAGCATCAATAACGATAAAATCACCTTTCTTAAATTCACGGTCAGATGGAATGGCATGGGGCAATGCACTGTTCGGTCCTCCAGCAATAATTGGAGGGTAAGCTTCTCCATCAGCTTCTCGGCGATAGTACATAACAAGTTTGTTTGCTATTTCTTTTTCAGTAGTTCCTATTTTTAAATATGGGATAATATCCTCATAGGCTGCATCAGTAATCTCCACTGCAGTTCGAATGGCATTTAATTCTTCTTCATCCTTTACTGATTGCAAGTCTTCCAAAATTCCTTTTGTATTAACCCAATCTGTTTTAGAAAAAAGGTCTAGTAATATATGATATTGTGAAACTGATAAATGATCTCCTTCAAATCCCAGTTTCAAACCCTTTGGAACAAGGTTCCTTTTTTTTGCTCCCATAAGCTCAAGATGGGATAAATTTTCAATTATACAGGAAAAACCAGAGACTTGATCTTTCGATTGTTCTGCATACCTTCCATCTGAGATGAAATATTGCTGATCTGGAAGAACAAGGCAGGTAGCAGCTGAACCTGTGAATCCACATATGTATCGAATGTTTGTCAAATTTGTAATCAAGATTCCATCTAAACCTTGGCTGTTCAACACAGATTTTAAATTTTCCTGACGGGTGGAGTATAGAAATGAGTTCATTTTTTTAAAGTTTAGTTATTTGAGTGAAGTTTTTCGGAAATTCTTTTTTGATATTTTTCTATTCTATTATTATCTGATTTTTTTTCTCTAAGTATTTCCAATATATCTATAGCCTGGAGATAAAGCCCTTGATTTTCCAAAATATCTACTAGGGTGAACGTTGCTAATTTAGAACTAACATTCAATGGTCTGAATTCAGAAGAAGAAATCACAGTACTGCTTTTTTTTGTTTTGCTTATCTTCTTCCTTGTAAATGTTTTTTCCTTATGAGATTCTGAAGAAAAATCAAACTTTTTATATTTTTTTCTTGTTGCATTTATTGTATTGGAGGATCGGTTTAATACTTCTTGGGTTTTTGTCAATAGATTTAATCCTTCAGGGTAAATAGAGTGAAACTTTAGTACATTTTTTAAAATATTTTCAGCAGATTTAGTTTTTTTTAATTTCATTCGAATCTGAGCTAATATAAAAAGACCATCTGGGTGATTTGAATAGTGTTTAAGTCCATTAGTACAAATCTCTTCAGCTTTTTTAAAATCTTTATCTTTTAAATACAAATCCGCAATTAAAGGGAATTGAACTGAACCCGGATTTTCCTCAATAAATTTATTCATCTCCAATTTATTGGAAATTTCCATTATCTTCTATTTACTTCTACCCACTCAGTGATGTATTCTATAGTATCCTGAACGGGAGTTCCTGGACCAAACAATTTTCCAACCCCACCCTGGTACAAAAAATCCATATCTTTGGGGGATATAATGCCTCCTCCTGTCAAAAGTACATCTTTCAATCCCTTTTTATCCATTAGTTTTTTTACACGTGGGAAAATAGTCATATGTGCATTATTTAAACTTGAGATAGCAATGACATCTGCATCCTCCTGCAATGCAGCAGAAACAATCATTTCTGGAGTTTGGCGAAGTCCAAGGTAAATTACTTCCATTCCAGCATCTCTGTATGCGGAGGCTAACACCTTTATTCCCCGGTCATGTCCATCTAATCCAGGTTTGGCCATTATGATTCTGATTCTACGTTTCATCTACAAATTCAATTGAATTTAATGTTAAAATTACAATGAGTTTCTTAAAAAATAAAAAACGACATAGTTTTATTCTGAATAATGCAATTACTTGCTATCTAAAACAAATGTCACAGGTCCCTCATTAACCAAGCTGACAGACATTGTAGCTCCAAATTTACCTGTTTCAACAGGGATACCCTTTTGGGCTAGTTCTTTGATAAAATACTCGTAATAATGTTTTCCTGTCTCAGAAGATGCAGCGTGAACAAAACTAGGACGCCTTCCTTTTTTCCAGTTGCCGCAAAGTGTAAACTGACTTATAACTAAGGCGGAACCGTTTACATCTTTAATGGAAAGATTCATTTTCCTGTTTTTATCGTTGAATATTCTAAATCCTGTTATTTTATCTGTAAGATATATAGCATCCTCTTTTGTATCATTTTTCATTACTCCTAATAGGATTACCAATCCTTTTTGGATTGTTCCTGATACATTCCCATTTATTTTGACCTCTCCGCTAGATACTCTTTGTAAAACTGCAATCATTCTAACCAGATATTCTTCCCGCCGAAAATATCTTTCAATTTTCTATAAAATATGCTATCAGTAGAAACACGGATATTATGGGCTAATATTTTTTGATATCTTCCATTTTTTGCGATATGAAATAGCAAACGTGTATCACCCTGATATTTTTTTGCTATTTGGTAAAGCTCATCAATGTTTTTAGAATATATAATATCAGGGTCTATCAAAATATTCAAATTTTTAGAAAACTGTTCACTGACTTTATCCAGAGACACAATTTGTTCAGCAAGCATTTTTATGTTTCCTTTTTCTGAACTATCCTCCGGATTTCCTGAAACAAAAATTATATTTCCTTCTTGAATCAATTCTCTCTGTCTAGAAAAAATATCATTAAAAACAATAATTTCAGCTTGTCCTCCAATGCAGTCCATTTTCAACCGTGCCCATTCATTACCATTTTTATCATAATTACGGTTAACATTTTCAATTAACCCTCCTAAGCGAAATGATTTTCTTAAATTCCTCTTTATCTCTTCTGTAAAATCAAAAGTTGCATATTTCTCTATAATATCTGCATGTCTTAACAGTGGATGGCCAGACACATATGTCCCTAATACATCTTTTTCAAATGTTAATAATTGTCTTTCAGTCCAAGGGTCTTTTTCTTCAAGTTCTGGTTCTTTTATAGTTGAATTAGATCCATCAGTTCCGCCGAAAATATCCACCTGATCCATATTTTTGTTATCTTGTATTTTTTGACCATATTTTATGCAATCATCAACTGAGGAAAATAGTTGAGATCTTTTCCCAGGAAAACAATCAAATGCACCTCCCTTTATTAGGCTTTCAATCACTTTTCTATTTAATCCAGCTGATCCAACTCTTGAGCAAAAATCAAAAATTGATAAAAATTTTCCCTGTTTTTCTCTTTCAGATATAATTTTATTCAAAGCGGATGATCCCACATTCTTTATGGCTTTCAATCCATAGGAAATACTTTGACTATCAATAGGTTTAAATTCAACTTCAGAGATATTAATATCAGGAGGATGAACTTGAATGTTTAATTTTCTACACTCATTTATTAGTCCAACAATCCGATTTGTATCTGACATAAAACTTGTAAGATTTGCTGACATAAACTCAACCGGATAATGTGTTTTCAGCCAGCCAGTTTGGTAAGCAATGTAAGCATAAGCTGTTGAATGACTTTTGTTAAATCCATACTCAGCAAATTTCTCTATAAGAATGAAAATTTCTTTTGCTTTTGAAATGCTTATTTTTTGTTTTTTTGCACCATCAATAAAATCTTTTTCCATCCTTTTCATCAATGATGAATCTTTTTTCCCCATAGCTCTTCTCATCAAATCCGCATCAGCTAATGAAAATCCTGCAACCTGATTGGCAATTTGCATAACCTGTTCCTGATATACAATAATCCCATGAGTTTCTTTTAAAATAGGTTCCAATTCAGGGTGCATATAATCAATCGTTTTTTTACCTTTTTTGCGTTTAATAAAATCATTGATATTGTCCATAGGACCTGGCCTATACAGTGCATTCATTGCAATCAAATCTTCAATACATGTAGGCTTCAGTTTTTTTAAAAACTCTCGCATTCCCGCAGATTCAAATTGAAAAATTCCAACTGTTAGTCCTTTGGCAAATAAACCATATACTTTTTTATCCTCTAATGAGATTGATTGAATGTTTACTTTTTTATGCATTTTTTCAATGAGTCCCAAAGTTTTTTCAATCACTGTTAGGTTCCGGAGGCCCAAAAAATCCATCTTCAAAAGCCCTAGCTTTTCCAAACACTTCATATCATACTGACTAGTAATATCGCCTTTTGATGATTTATATAATGGTATAAATTCGGTAAGATCTCCAGGAGCAATAACTACGCCTGCTGCATGAGTGGAAGCATGTCGATTTACTCCTTCTAATATCAAAGAATGTTCAATTAATTCTTTGTATTCACCGTTCGCTAATTTTTTGAATTCAGGGTTTTTTTTCAATGCTGATTTTAGAGAGATATTTAGTTCATCAGGAATTTCTTTGGCAATTTTATCCACCACTCCAAACGAGTATCCCATAACACGCCCAACGTCCTTTACAACTTGACGTGCCTTCATCTTCCCAAACGTAATGATTTGAGTAACAGATTCTTCTCCATATTTACTCTTGATATATTTAATTACTTCCCCACGCCGTTCATAACAGAAATCAATATCAATATCTGGTAGACTAACTCGTTCAGGATTCAAAAACCGTTCAAATAATAGGTTATGTTTCAAGGGGTCTATTGTAGTGATTCCTAATGCATAAGCAACTAAACTTCCTGCAGCAGAACCTCTCCCTGGACCTACTGGGATTTGATTCTTTTTTGCATATGAAACAAAATCAGCTGTAATTAAAAAATAGCCAGAAAATCCCATCTGATTTATCACTGAAAGTTCATATTTCAAGCGTTCCTCAAGTTTTGGAGTTATTTCAGGATACAGTGTGCTCAGTCCTTCCATACACTGTGATTTAAGATAGGCATTAGGATTTTTCTCTACAGATTCATTTGGGATTTTAAAAACAGGAAGGTGATAGGTATCAAAATCTAATTGTAAATTACATCGTTCAGAAATTTCAAGTGTAGCATCACACGCCTCTGGCAAATCTTCAAAAAGTTTCCTCATTTCTTCAGGTGTACGGATATAAAATTCTTTAGGTGTGTACCGCATTCGTTTTTCATCGCTCTTTAAGGAATTACTCTGAAGGCAAATAAGTGTATCATGAGAATCCCAATGAGTCTTAAGGGTATAGTGCACATCATTTGTCGCTACATATTTAATTCCCATGTGCTTAGCTAATTCAAGATTTTTCTCATAAGCATGGTCTTCTTTCATGCCATGACGCTGAATTTCGATATAAAAATCATCCTTCCCAAATATATCCAAATACTCTTCAACTGTACGTTGCGCTTCAAGATCCTTTCCATTCATATGGAGGCTAGTTATTTCTCCATTAAGGCAAGCTGAAAGACCAATAATACCATCCGAATGATTCCTTAAAATTTCTTTATCCATTCTAGGTTTATAATAAAATCCCTCTAAAAAAGAAGAGGAAGACAGTTTCATGAGGTTTTTATATCCTTGAATATTTTTACACAATAAGATGATGTGGAACGTTCTTTGGCGAAATTCTTGAGAAGCCCCTCGTACAGTTCTACTCCCTTTTCCTACTATATAAGCCTCCATACCAATAATTGGCTTAATTCCCCTTTTTTCACATTGCATATAAAAATCAACCGCACCAAACAAATTCCCATGATCTGTTAAAGCAACTGAATTCATCCCTAATTCTTCAGTTCTAGCTACCATTTGTTTTATGGGTTGAGCTCCATCCAACAAGCTGTAATCTGAATGATTATGAAGGTGAACGAAGTCAGCACCCATAAGTGGCTCCAACATGAATTGATATGATTCCCATTATAGTTGCTATTTTCAGCAATACTGAAGATTTTTTAGCTGTTAAAATAGTAGGGGAGAACATGAATGAAACTACTACTAATGCCAGAGGTAACTCAACTCCCAAGGTAAGTGGTATGAGGTAATACCAAGAGTAATAATTTATAAAATATGGTATGAGAGATAATAATCCAGTCACTAAAGCCAAAAATATTACCAATTTTATACTTCTGTTCAATCCAAAAACAATAGGCATTGTTCGCAGTCCGGATTTATTATCACCCACATAATCTTCTATATCTTTTGTTAGTTCTCTAACAAGGGTAAGAAAAAATGCAAGACTTGCAGGAATAATCATTGGAAATACATTTCCAAAAACGAACCCACAAAATAAAAAAGTCAATCCCAATAAAAATGATATTAACAAATTTCCTAATAGAGGCTTTGATTTAAATTTTATGGAGTAGAGTATCATAACTGGAATAGCAATCAATAGTGCAATTAATACCGCTTGGACAGGTAAAAATAAACAGAATCCTACTCCGGCTAAAATTAATATAATAAAATAAATTTTTGCTGACCTCATTGAAATATCTCCGCAAACAATTGGTCTATATGGTTTGTTTATTTTGTCAGTATTAATGTCATGGACATCATTGAATGTGTTAGCTCCTCCAATGAATAAAACAACTGTCATAATAGTATAGATTAAAAGAGGAGTATTTTGGAGTTCATTAAGAATATCAGCACATATCAGAACGGTAATAACAGAGATAATTATATTAATTGGACGGAGAATACGAACATAGCCTACAATCACCTTCATTCGTTCTGTGCTATGAGCACTCTAGGATGATTTGAATAATCGTTTTTCAATAGTGATTGAATATTATTTTTTTTGAATAAATCTAAAACTTTATATGGATGTTTTCTGTTTCCAGTCTCCAAAATCATATAACCCTGTTTTTTTACAAGAGAAGAAATATTTTTGGCAAAATATCTATAAAAGACTAACCCGTTTTCATTATCAGTCAGTGCTTTATGTGGGTCATGATTCAATACTTCAGGCATTAATGATTTTAGTTCATTTTTTGGAATGTAAGGTGGATTTGAAACCAGTATATCAAAGGGCTGGTCTAGCTTATCAAGCATAATATTTTTCCTCTTAAATTGAATATTTTTCAAGTTATGAAACTCTGCATTATCTATTGCAGATTTTATTGCCTTACGGGAAATATCGATGCAAGTCACAAAAGATTTTGGTAGCATTTTTGCCAATGTAACTCCAATACAGCCTGTGCCTGTTCCCACATCTAAAATAGAAATCTGTTTAAAGGAAGAAGCAATATTTAAAACCTCATCAACCAATCTTTCTGTTTCTGGTCTAGGGATAAAAACTCCAGGAGTTACATTAAAGTCAAGAGCATAAAATTCAGTATGTCCAGTTATTTTTTGAAATGGTTCCTTATTTATTCTACGGTGAATCCAATTTTTAAAAATTGTGAATTTCTGCTTAGAAATTTTTATGGAAGGACTACAAATTATTTTACTTAGTGGTAAGTTTAATAAATTAGATACCATCCAAAGTACTTCCTTGCGATAATTTTCAATACAATTACGGTTTAATTCCATTTCTCCCCAAGAAATCATTTCAGGAAGGTTTGGAGTAAAAACATCCGAAGTTTTCATTATAATTTCATTCCGGTCAATTGTTCCTGCTGTTCAGCTAATTGAAGCTGTTCAATTAGAGAAGTTAGCTCTCCATTCAATAAATTTTCAAGATCATAAGATGTATAATTTATACGATGATCTGTCATTCTGTTTTGAGGGAAATTATAGGTACGTATTTTCGCTGATCTATCTCCAGTTGAAACCAAAGAACGGCGAGTTTCTGCCCGTTCTTTTGCTAATCTTTCTTCTTCAAATGCAAGTAATCTTGAGCGAAGTACTTTCATTGCTGCTGTCCTATTCTTATGTTGAGATTTTTCATCTTGACAAGTGACAACAACTCCGGTCGGCAAATGAGTAATTCGTATTGCAGATTCTGTTTTATTAACGTGTTGACCCCCTGCACCGCTTGCGCGAAAGGTATCTATTTTTAAATCTTCATCTCGAATATCTATATCTGCTTCTTCAGCTTCTGGTAGAACAGCAACTGTTGCTGCTGAAGTATGAAGTCGTCCACTAGCTTCTGTTTTGGGGACCCTTTGTACTCTATGGACACCACTTTCAAATTTTAATAATCCATATGCACCTGCACCATTTAGAGAAAAAATAATACTTTTCATACCTCCAATACCGGTTTCATTTGCATCCAAAATGGATATACTAAGATTAGTACGTTCTGCATAGTGGGAATACATTCGGTATAAATCTGCAGCAAACAGAGCTGCTTCCTCTCCTCCTGTCCCCGCCCGAATTTCCATAATTGTACTTTTATCATCGTTTGGATTTCGAGGGAGAAGAAGAACTTTTAGTTTTTCCTTAATTTTATTTTTCAGACTATCCAAGTCAGCTAATTCCTCTTTTGCCAATTGAATTAAATCTGAATCACCATCATTTAGTATTTCTTCTGTATCTTCAAATTGTTGCACCACTTCTAAATATTCTTTCCCTTTCAAAACTAATGGTTCTAAACGGCTTCTTTCCTGAGCAATTTTTTTCATCAATTCAGGATTGTTTATAACCTCTTGAGTCGCGAACTGTTCATCAATTTGTTCGAAATGGTCAATTATTTCTAATATTTTTTCCTTCACATATACACCTTCTGAGCTCGCTTCCTCAACGTTACATTTATATAAATAAAATAACTATTTACCTTTTTCCTCCATAGATAGTACTATTAGTGGAAATTATCATGAGGAAGTTTTACCATATTTTTGTTCGAATTTTTCTATTCTTCCAGCGGTGTCAATAAGTTTCTGTTTACCAGAAAAGAAAGGATGACACACATTGCATATTTCAACTCGTTGGTCTCCCAAGGTACTATAAACTTCAAAATTATTACCACAAGCGCAATGTACTTTCCCTTTTTTGTATTCTGGATGTATTCCTTTTTTCATTTTATTATCTCCTTAATATTTTAATTTTTGTAATGCCTGTTTTACCCGTTTCATTCCCTCTTCTATAAAGTCAGATGATACTGCATATGAAAATCTTATATATCCCGGAGCTCCAAAACCGTCTCCCGGGACTGTTACAACTTTTGAGTTTTCCAGTATAAACTGAGCGAGTTGAGTAGATGTATTGAGAATTTCTCCATTGAAACGTACTCCTAAATATTCTGAAAAATCTGGAAAGGCATAAAAAGCCCCATGGGGTGTTGTACATGATACTCCTGGGATATCATCCAATAAACTAAGCATTAAATCTCTTCTCTTTTTGAATACCTTCTTCATTTCAATCATGAAAGACTGATCTCCGGCAAGAGCCTCAACTGCCGCTTTTTGAGCAATGGAATTTACACATGAAGTTTCTTGACCTTGTAATTTGCTCATCGCTTTAATTAATTTTGGATTTCCAAAGGTATATCCTACCCTCCATCCCGTCATAGCATATGATTTTGATAAAGTCATAAATGTAATGACTTCAGCATTATATTCATTTAATGACTCAATACTTTTGAATGGTTTTTCATAGACTAGCTGTTCATAACATTCATCTGAAAAAACAACCCAATCTTTTTCTTTAGCAAGTTTTAATATGTTTTTAACCGCCTTTTCTGACCAAACTGCACCAGTTGGATTTGAAGGAGAATTGATGATAACACCCTTTACTTTTAATGACATCTTATTGCTAAACACTTTAAAATTTGGTTCAAAGTTATTTTCAGGCCTTGTATCAATAATGACTGGGTGAGCATCAGTCAACTTCACTATTTCAGGGTAAGATACCCAAAAGGGAGAAAATAATAACACCTCATCACCTTTCTCAAATAATGACTGGCAAGCAAGATAAAGACTCTGCTTACCACCATTTGAAACTAAAATCTGATCTGTTTCAATCTCAATATTATTATCTCTTTTTACCTTTTCTTTTATTGCTGTCTTTAATTCAGGTATTCCACTAACAGTTGTGTATTTTGTAAACCCACTGTCAATTGCTGTTATTGCAGCGTTACAAATATGCTTTGCAGTAGGTACATCTGGTTCCCCCACGGAGAAATCAATCACATCAATACCTTCTTCACGCATACGGGATGCTGTAGCCGCCATTTGCATAGTATACGATGGGTTTAGTTTTGAAATTCTACTAGCAAGAATCATATTATATAAAGTTTAATATAAAAATTAAATTAAAAATTATGCTGTTTTTTATGATATTTAAACCTATTAAAGTTAACCTCATTAGAATTTTCTGATGTTGTTGAGTCTCCAATAGATTCAGAAAATTGTAGGTTTCCTTTCTTATTTTTTGTTTTATTTTTAACTGAATTTTTATTTTTGGATTTATTTTTACTGACTTTCTGATTTGATTTATGTATCCTTTTATAATATTTAGAAGACCTGGGTTTTTCTCTTGGTTTATAATTTTCAGATTTTTTTGCTTCATCGACTAAAGATTCTTCATCAAAGGAGAATCCTGTTGAATCAAATAATCCATAAATAGTTCCAAATCCACGGGTAATCCCATTCCCAAGTCCAATATAGCTTGGAAGAATTAAATTTGTTTTGAAGCCACCATAAAATGAACCCCAGTTTTTTTCTCCTATTGGTTTTGGAAATAAAGAAGAAAGTGAAAGCCAAGTATATACCTTTACATCAATATTTAGCCCCATTTCTTTCCCTAGAAATAAAATGTTATTAGTAAGCAATTGACTGAGGTATTTAATCCTACCTGAATTATCCAATTCCTTATATCGTTTGTTAGTGACAGGGTTTAGAGCAACCCATGGTGAAATAAATCTATATCTAACAGGTTGATTAGATAGTATAAGAATGTCTTCCTTAAGATCAAAATCAATATCATTTACTTGAAATGTGATATTGCCAAAATCTAGGGAATTAAGTTTTTCACTTAAAGATAACACGGGGTCTGCACCCTCATTTATTCCCACAATGTAAATTTGTTCATTGAGTATTTTTACCTGAACACGAGGGTATAAAAACTCTTTTCTATATTGTCCGTTGAGTAGAGGGGTAACTGAATCGTCCGCAAACTGATTCATAATTACACCCTTGACCTGATAAGGAGTTTTTTTAACAGGTTTATCAGTTACTAAGCGGGCCGTTACTGTTTGAAGCTTATTGCCCTTTTCGTTGCTTTCCTCCATAGTGTGACCTCTTTATAAATTATAAAATACATTTATTTAAAAATAAATTACTGACTCATGTTATTCATGAATTCCTCATTGGATTTTGTCCGTTTGATTCTCTCTTGGAAAAATTCCATTGCCTCTATGGGATTCATATCATTGAGCAACTTTCTTAAAATCCACATTCTACCTAAATGTTTTTTGCTGACCAATAGTTCCTCTTTTCGGGTCCCAGACCGAATCAAGTCAAAAGCAGGAAATATTCTTCGGTCACTCAGGTTCCGGTCTAAAACAAGCTCCATATTACCTGTACCTTTAAACTCTTCAAAAATAACATCATCCATTCTACTCCCAGTATCCACAAGTGCTGTTGCAATAATAGAGAGACTTCCACCTTCTTCGGTATTTCTCGCTGCACCAAAAAATTGCTTTGGCTTTTTCAATGCATTAGCATCAACACCACCAGACAATATTTTTCCACTGTGAGGAATGACAGCATTATGTGCTCTAGCTAGCCGGGTAATACTATCTAAAAGTATAACTACATCATCCCCATATTCTACCATTCGCTTTGCCTTCTGCAAAACCATATCTGCAACAGCTACATGGCGTTCTGGGACTTCATCAAACGTGGAGCTAACTACTTCCGCATCCACATTGCGTTTCATATCTGTAACTTCCTCTGGCCTTTCATCTATGAGTAAAATTAAGAGATTGGTTTTAGGTGAATTTTCTCTTAATGAGTTTGCAAGATGTTGTAAAAGAACTGTTTTTCCTGTTTTGGGAGCAGCCACAATCAAACCTCTTTGCCCTTTGCCTATGGGTGATATCAAATCCATTATTCGCATGGATAAATTTTTTGATTCTGTCTCAAGATTAAATTTTTCTTCCGGGAAAAAAGGAGTTAGGTTATCAAACAGTATTGCTTTTTTTATATCTTCAAAAGGCCGTTCATTTACTATATCTATTTTCAAAAGAGCATAAAATCTTTCCTTTGATTTTGGAGGTCTAATCTGTCCAGAAATCAGATGACCCGTCCGCAACCCAAACCGTTTAATTTGAGAGGGACTTACATAAATATCATCTGGCCCAGGCAAGTAATTAAAATCTGGACTTCGAAGAAATCCATATCCATCAGACATAACTTCTAATACTCCCTTAGCATAGAGAGAACCGTCTTTTTCTGCCTGTGCCTTTAATATACGTACAATCAATTCCTGTTTGTTTAATCCAGAAACAGTTTGCATGCCTATATCCTGCGATAGCTTTGTAAGCTCTTTAATTTTTAATGATTTTAATTCATTTACATCCATAATGGTAACCTATTTAGGTAGGAGTTTTTATACAGAATAACCTGCTGAGTGCGGGTCTCAACTTTAGCTAGAAATTACACTAGATGATACCAGAGTCAAAGGAAAAATCAAACACTTTAAAAACATCCTCTGCAATATAGTGACTCCCAAAAATAAGAGCTGGTTTGTTATATTTTACTTTCTTTTTTAATTCAAATATATTGCGATAAATATTGTCTGATGGATTATTATTAATTTCATAAATTTTCAATTTTTGACTTAATTCAGATGGGTGCCACAGATCTGCATTATCAGAAAAAACTGGAATTAATTCTGAAAATCTATCTTTTATAATTTTAGCGATTGCGTCTAGCTCTTTATCCTCCCTTAGAGCAATCAATCCTATTGGTTTTTCAGTAAACAATAACTCAAAAGTTTTAAGTACTGCTATTAATCCATGGCTATTATGTGCTACATCATAAAAAATAGGTTTTTGTCCATGCATTTTTTGGAATCTCCCAGGCCAAACTGTTTTATTCAGTCCTTTAATAATAGTTTGATATGATAAGTTTTTATCAAAAACTTCAATCGCCTTAATTGCTGTGGCTGCATTTGTAGTCTGGTGTTCACCAAGCAGAGGGATACTATACTTTTCATTTTTTATCTTAAATTCTGTATTCATGTAAACCCAATCACATTTTATGGATTTAGGTTTTTCAACACTGTAATGAGGGGAATCGTTTCTATTGGATATTCCTTCCAATACCTGAAATGTTTCCTTGTTTTGTGGGGCAATTACTACCGGAGTTTTTGGTTTGATAATACCGCCTTTCTCTTTGGCTATTTTCTGAACTGTTTTTCCTAATATGTGACAATGATCTAAATCTATCGGTGTAATAACACTTAATTCCGGCAATAGAACATTTGTTGAATCAAGTCTACCACCAAGACCAGTTTCTATAACAGCAATATCAACTAAATTATTTTCGAAATACCAAAATGCCATGGCGGTTGTTACCTCAAAAAATGTAACTGGAATACTATCAAAACTGTCTTTATATCTATTAACGAACTTGATAATTTCTGTATCTGTAATTGGTTCACCATTTACCCGTATTCGTTCATTAAATTTGATCAAATGAGGCGAAGTGTAAAGCCCTGTTCTTATCCCCCCTGCCCGAAGTATTGAAGCAATCATTGCACATGTAGTCCCTTTCCCATTAGTCCCTGCAACATGAATAGACCTAAAGTTACTTTGTGGATTTCCAATGACATCTAAAAGCTGTCTCGTGTGTTCAAGCCCAACTTTAACTCCTCTTCTTTCCAAGTTATACAAATAAGTTAAAAGTTTATCCATTTTTCATTTTAAAAATAAAATTCTCTAAAGTCAAAATATAAACTTACTTTTAGCATAAATCTGTAAAATGAAGATTAGAAACATAGCTTCCAAGAAATGTCTCCGCGATTTTACTATAAGATCTTGTTTTGTCAGTAACAAAACATTCAAGTTTTCCTAATGATTCATTATCAGATAATAAGTTATATTTTTTTAGATGTTGAAAAAATGAATTTGCTACTTCAGAAGGGGAATCAATTATTTTGACATTAGGTCCTATTATTTCAGATATAAAATCTAAAAATACAGGATAGTGAGTACATCCTAAGATTAAAGTATCAACACTTTTCTTAATCAGAGGGGTAAGATATTGTATCAATATCTGTTTGACAATATTATCTCCTACCCATCCATCTTCAGCAAGGGGTACCAGTAGTGGACATGGCTGAGAAAAAACCTTTAACTCTGTGTTTATTGAAACTAACAGGTTTTTATAGGCATTAGATTGAATAGTAGCATCTGTTCCAATTACTCCAATCCTTTTTATTTTTGATTGATTTTCTGCAGCTAAAACTCCTGGCTCAATAACTCCCATTACTGGGATTTGAACTCTTTGGCTCAACTCCTGCAATACCAAGGCAGAAACTGTATTACAGGCAACAACTATAGCTTTTACATTTTTCCTCATGAGAAATTCAGTGATTTGTATGGAATATTTCTGAATTGTAATTTTGCTTTTATTCCCATAGGGTACTCTAGCTGTGTCTCCAAGATAAACAATGGACTCATTGGGAAGTCTTTCTCTAATTGCTTTTACAACAGTAAGTCCTCCCAAACCTGAATCAAAAACTCCAATGGGTTTTTTAAATTCCTTCATCCTTTAGCTAAAATTTCTTCTTTAGATCGCTTAAACTGAATAATCGCCTCGTAAATACCCTCTGCAATTTTTTGACGGTATGATTTTTTGAGCAATAGTTTTTCCTCTTTACGATTTGATAAATACCCCACTTCCACCAAGACATTTGGCATACTTGCCCCAACCAACACATAAAACCCAGCTTGTTTTACCCCTCGATTTTTAGATTGAATTCGCTTGCCTATCTCTACCTGAATCAAAGATGCTAAATCTTCACTTTCTTTCATAAACATACTTTGTGCCATAGTTGCCATAATTAAATTGGTCCCTTCAAGTTTTTTATACGAGTTTTTATTGTGTTCCTCCAAATTGATTACAGAATTTTCTCTTGATGCAACGGAAATTGCATCCTCTGTTTTCCCTGGCCGAAGTAGGTAAGTCTCAAATCCACTTACTTTTCGATTGTGGTTAGCATTGGCGTGAATGCTAATGAATAGTTTTCCCGTTTTTTCATTTGCAAACTGTGTACGCTCCAAGAGTGGGATAAATATATCCTCCTCCCTTGTATAATATGTTTTTATCCTTGTATTTTTTTCTATTAAAGACCCCAGTCGTTTGGTAATATCTAAAGTTATATCTTTTTCCTTTGTTCCCTGCTTTCCTATTGTCCCACTATCTTTTCCTCCATGACCAGCATCTAAAACAATTGTATCCAAAAACCATAGATCCTTCATGGAGTTTATATGAATGTCGTTTTCGATAGGTGTCCTCAAAGTTATAACAATTTCGGATGGATCATTTGTTTGATATAGCTCATGTCCAGCAATTTCTGATCTTAATTTAAATGCCAATTGAGCAGACTCCTCTAGCTGGTCTGCAGTGATTTTTCTTATACTACCCCGAGTGTAAGTTTTTTCAATTATCTTAGAATCTAAAGTCCCCCCTTTAATTGTAACATAAAACCAACCGTTTTTATTTTTGAATGCACTGATATGACCTTCGGGAAATTTCTTTCTTGTTTTAATGTAAAGGATGGTTCCATTTGCCTTTTCATCAATTTCTATTTTGTTTACATTAAACTTATTTTCGTTAATTTTAAGAAAATTATTTTTAGTATCAAATACTAACCCAGGAAACAATGAAGATTTTAAAATACCCAAAAAATCATCTGCAGGGATGTGAATATCAGAATTTATGTTAACACTCGGGGATAGCATTTGATACATTTGGTCATCTACAGCAACAAAACTAGAAAAGCTAGAAACCTTTATCCTCCGGTTTTTAATATAAAGAACCATTTTCGCTCTTTCCTTTGTGTGATACATATTACATTTTAATATCCGAGACAATTCATTCAATGAACAGTAAATCTGGTTTTCATGAATCATTATCTTTAATAATTCAACATTTGATTGGCCAGAACTGATTACTTTTATTGAGCTCCCAATAACATAACTTGAAAATAAAAACCACAGGACTATTTTAAATATTGATAGTTTCATAGCAGACAAATTATTCTGTTACTCCTTTTTTATCCAAGAAAACCATAAAAAAGATGATTTAATTCAATAAGAAAGTTTTTAGTGTAAATATTAAACAACATTTTAAATCCGCCTGGAATTGAAATAATTCAATATAGGGAAAAAGTAGAGTTTAGTTTTTAACCAAATGTAAAGTGGTATTTTAAATTAATTCAGACATTAAAAATAACGGCTGAATACAGCGAATAAATAATAAAAATTCTATAATAGATCTACTTTATTAATAAAACAAGAACGCCCCGTTTCCGGGGCGTTCATCATTATGGGGTTTGGGTTATTTCTTCTGGTACCACATGTATATGATCATCAGAGCAAGGAGGCCAGCTAATCCTCCATCTCCGAACTGTCCGACAACTCGCCCTATTCCTTCAATAACTCCAAAATAGTCATCAAACAGAATACCAACGATTACGCCTACCACTATCAGTGATTTCAGAACTTCCGTAATGTCACCCAGCCATTTATTAATAAAGTCAACTGCGTTTTTCATGTTTCCTCCGTTAGAGATGATTCAAGTTCGTGGTTTCGTCCATTATACAGGCAATATGCCTATAAAAATGATACGAGGACCAGAAGTGCCAAAAGTCCGGCAAAACCACCGCTCAGAAATGAGTCAACTAAGTTTATGATTCCATAAACTGGATCAAACCCTGTATCGTATAGGATGTTCGCAAAGACGAATAACACAATAAGACCCTTTATTAGGCTTACAATTCCGCCAACAACACTCTCTACGGTTGAACTTATATCTGCCATAAGTGTACCTCCTTGGTTTAGGTATAGTAAATGAAAAGCGGGGATACATATCCCCGCTCATTTTGAAATCTATTATTATATATGTGGTTGGTGCTCAGAGTTTCTCTTAGACTATTTCCCAAATTTACACAAAATATTTTATATGTCAATTAGAATATTTTTAATGAAAATACCTTCCTTGGAGAACACAATGGAACCTTCAAATATAATTTTTCATGGCTTTGATTTATTACTGGTTCTGATTTTATAGATGTTGGATAATATTAGTATACCCTCCAATGGCCGTCTCCATGAGAATAGGGCCTGTATAGAGATATAAATGTTGAGTGAATATATTTAGGACGTGTTATTTATAGGCTTTTGATTCCAATAATAGTAATTGATGTTATTATCCCAAGACTCCAGCTGATTGAACTGCCATAAAGTCTGTCCACATTAAGAAAATATAGTTGTGTTTAGTTTTTGTTAAAAAATTTCAGAAATAAGGTTCTCAGCATTTTTTTTATTAAAATAATTATTTTTTAAAAATATTTTACGATTTATGGTATTTTTTATGCTCAGCTCCTGGTTGGCATATTCTAATACAGCTTTCTTCATATCTTCAGCAGAGTTTGCCACTATACAACATTTATCTATACCCTTATCAGTGATCATTTTAGAGTTAATAATACAATGTCTTCCATTGTATAGCGCGTTTATCAGTTTTAACTTTATTCCTGTGGATTGAGTAGTGGGTAAAATATTAATTTGCGCATTACTAATTAAGCTAATTAAATCTGAGGATGGGATGTCAGGTTCAATTAAAATATTTGAAGTTTTATTTATAGCAGCAATTAACCTTTTGGATGGTTTTCTGCCAGAAATAATAAGTTTAACGTCAATGTCATTAAATACTTTATTAACAAGATATAATGCCGCATTGTCATTCTCAGGCACAGCTAAATTCCCGTGATATAGCGCATAGCTACCTTTACCCGTTTTTATTCTCACAGATTCGTTTCCGTGGAAAACGGGGATATGAATAACTCCCGAATATATTGATGAAAAATATACTGTATCGCTTTCTGAAATTGATGCAATGATGTCAGCATGTTCCAGTCTTTTCTCAAATTCTCTCAGCTTTATATTTTCAGATGTAAAATATTTTTTCTTTAACCAGTTTTGTTCTTTTTGAGCTAATTCATTGTAATAATCGTGTTCCACATTATGAGGACGAACTATCTTTTTTCTGTTTTTCAAACGAGAGTCTGATAAGTAAAAACAGGAGTGAAGCCCCTCGAATAGAATTGGGTTATCATTCTTTAGCAGATTTCTTAGTAATTGTTTGGGAGTGCGTGTTCTAACGATAAATGGTAGTTTTGAGAAATAATAAAATGGGTTTCTATATCGGCGGTAATAATTTATTTTTGAACAAATTGATTCTAATTTAAATGACTTTTTTCGTCCATAGTAAAAACAATGTAAATTGATTTTAATCCCCGCACTATTTAAAGCTTTTATTTTATAGTATATATCAATAACACCACCGTAATCAGGCGGGTAAGGGACATCAAATGAAACAATATTAAGATTCATATCAGATCCATCTATTTTCTCTATAATATCCGTAAAGCACTTCTGCAGTATTATGGAAATCATGGTATTTCACTACCCATTCTCTACTTTTAATTTTTTTGTTAATTAATAAATCCTCGTTTTTTGTTAATTCTAATAATGTCTCTTTAAGGCTTTCTTTTGTTATCATAATAAAGGGATGATCAGGAATAAATTCTTGATATTCCTTAACTAATTCTGTTAAACAAACTAATCCCATAGATAGTGACTCAATAGAACTCATACCATATCCCCAACCACCACGATTATGTATTTGGTCAATATAAATATCACATGTTTTTTTTATTTCAATTACTTCCTCCTGAGTTTTTCCTTCGATTAAAATAAACTCTATAAGACCACTGTTTTGTAGTTCACTACAAATTTCAATAATATCATCGCTTCCTTTATAATATCTGTTCGTTGGACTATGACAAATTCTTAAAGGAGATGAAACATTTTTTCTAACCTTATATTTTTTCGTATCATAGGGTAAAAACAAATAGTTAATACTTGGATGTTTATATAACAAATCTAATTCACTTGTTAAATTTAGATTACTAATGTTATCTATATCTTTTATTACCCCTCTAGTTCGCATATCTTGCCCGTGGTATGTGCATATAATTGGCTTTCCATTTTCTGATAGTCGCTTTGCAAATCTGCAATCCCTATAAAAATCTAAGCCCCATTCAAAATGATATATATCATAGCCAAATAAGTTGTATTTATCTATAGCTGGGTTGATATAATAATGCCAAATCCAATCCCTTATTGTAAAATATACTTTTTCAAATATCGAATTAGGTTCCCATGTTGGTGGAAACCCTTCCCTTTCATTATAATCCCCTAGCTCCCCTCTGTAATATTTGTAATACTGATGTCTAAATTTTAAATACAACGAATTTGTAGATATTAGTGGGAGGTTTAGACACATACCTAAATTAGATTGGTTGGGACTGTTATAAAAAGTAATAAAGTCACATCTATTCCCATTCATCTCATGAGCTTTTTTCCATAAACTCAATGTACCAACAGTGTTTTCAGGAGAAATATAAAGAATCTTCAATTTGGATATGTTATTTAACTATTTCAAAAAACTTTGGATTGCACGAAATTACACTAAGAAAATTTAATAGATATCTACTCAATGAAACTGTTTATTATTCCTTCCTGGTATCCAACAGAGATTCATCCGGAAAGTGGGTCTTTTTTTAGAGACCGGGCATATATTCTTTATAGAAGTGAGATGGAAGTAATTATAGGAGCACCTGTTACACACTCTCTAAAAGATCTCTTTAGATATTCTCCAACTAATTCAATTCAGGAAGATTTTAATAATGGGTTACCAACATATCTCCATGAATCAATTAATATATTCCCCAAAATGGAAAAGTTGTTTTTTAAACGTTATAAAAAGTTTGCAATTAATATTTTTAATAAATTATTGGAATCTCATGGATTGCCAGATTTGGTAATGATTCATTCATCATTATGGGCTGGTGGTGCGTTAGGGGAGATGTTAAATAAAAAAAATATCCCTTTTATATTAACCGAGCATCTAAAAGAATTCTTAATACCAAATGAGTTTTCAATTTTTCAAAAAAAAATAATCCACAATACATATTCCATGGCTTCTCAAATATTGCTATCTAGCTCTCCATTAAAAAATGCAATTTCAAAAAATTTTAATACATTTAAACCTAAATTAAATCTTCTCCCTAACCCTGTTGATGAACACCTATTTACGTTACGAAAAGTTCCTGAGAGTAAATCACAATTAACAATCATATGCATTTCTCTATTCAGGCCAGAAAAACGGATTGATCTTATTTTAGAATCCTTTAAAAATTTGATTCATTCAGGCATTAAAGCTAAACTAAAACTAATTGGAGGTGGTCCCTTAAAACATGAAATAGAAAACCAAATTAAAAGGTTGAAAATTTCAGATCGAGTAGAATTAAAGGGGTATCTTTCACAAAATCAGATTGTAAAGGAACTTCACAATAGTGACCTCTTGGTTTTGGCTTCCAATATTGAGACCTTCGGTACAGTTCTAATTGAAGCACAGGCTTGTGGATTACCTGTAGTTGCTACTGACTGTGGAGGCCCCAGAGATATAGTTACGCCTGAATCAGGTATTTTGGTTAAACCCGGTTCTGTATTTGAGTTGACCAAAGCAATCAAAACACTTATAAGATCTTTTGATAGATTTAATCCATCTGACATCCGTAATTCAGTGATTAAACGGTTTGGAAAGCAAAAATATGTGGAGTCAATAAAAAATATCATCTAAGTTACTATTCTCTTCAGTTGATTAATCCGCAATATTCCTGTTGAGAATAAAATTAATGGATATAGGGTTGTATAACCAATTTTACTAAAATAATTTAGAGAAAATTGGGAAACACCAATCCAAATAGAAACGGCCACTATAGTAATAATAAATATTTTTTCCCATTCATATTCAATCGGGAAAATTTTACGATTTACTGTAAAAATAAATGCAGCCATAAAAATAAACGAAAGACAGGTGGCTGTTGACGCTCCAACAATTCCCAACGAAGGAATTAGCAAAAAATTCAGCAAGATATTTGTGATTGCACCTACTCCACGTACCCATACTATCCAACTTGACTTCTCTAGCAAAAAAACTCCCGGGATTTGGAGTAAATAGGCTGCATGAAAAATATATGCCAATGCAACGATTGGTACAATTTGTGTGGATGGCCAGTACTGACTTCCAATAAAAGAGAAACTTCCGAATTGAATTCTAACAAGATCTTCAACCCAAACAACAAGTATAATCCATAACATCCCTAATATAGCAAGGATAAGAGTTGTTATTTTCGCAATATATTCTCTCTCAGATTTCTCCTTTTTAAGAAAATAAGGCTGCCAAGCCATATTAAAACCCATAACCACTAACATCATCAGCATTCCTAATTTGTAGCCAGCATTATATAATCCTACAGTATCTAAATCGGTAAGGTACCTTAAAATATAACGATCTGATAATTCTAGAGTCATTGAAAAAATTCCAGCTGGGAAAAAGGGTAGACCAAAATTCATTAACTTTTTCCAATATTCAAAAGAAAGGGTAGAAATTGAAATGCGCTTAATAAGAATTGGGAGTGTAATAATAAAAATAATCCCTGAAGTTATAAAGTTGCTCAGCACTACTCCCAATACACCCATTTGGAGGTTGAGAACCAGTAAAAGGTTCAAGCCAAGTGATGAAAATACATTAAAAAAACTTATTAATGTGTATGAAACAGGTTTCCCTTCAGCCCTCAAAATCAGGGTGTGAATTGACCATAATACATCAAAAAATAATATTCCTCCGGCTAGAATTGATATTTGCCATAAATTGCTACCAAATAATATATTAGCAACTTGGCTCCTAAACAGTATTAAAATAGTAACAACTAATAACGTTGATAAAATAAATGAAATATAGGCATTGGTAAGAATAGATATTCTGTTTTTACTGTTAGCGGGGACGTAATGTTTTAAAAGAGATGCGTCCAATCCATAATGAAGAACTACATTCATAAATCCAAGGAAAGTAAAGACTAGTGAGACAATACCATAGTCTTCAGGTGAAAAAACATTGGTATAAAGGGGAAGTAGCATAAATGTTACCCCCTTTGCTGCTAAATTGCCTGTTCCATAAATGAGGGATTGTTGTCCTAGTTTTTTAATGGACATTTCTTTTATAGCTTAATTTGAATCGTATTTCTGAAAACACCCCTCGCCCCAAAATTTTCTTTAAATCGAGCTAAACCAAAGTTAGGCTCTTCATTTTCTGTAAATATACCGAAATCAAACACCTTTGTCTTGTTTTGAATGGCTTTTTGAAATATTTTATAAAACAATAAATTTAATGCTCTTTTCTCCTGATACTTCTCATCATGAGAAATGTAAAATGCCAATTCTATACGTTTGTTTAAAATGAAACTTAATACTCCTGCTATCATTTTATCATTAAGGAAAGCAGCATATAAAACAATCTTTTGTGGGAAAATTGTATTTAGTAGTTCTAACTCTTTTAAGCTATGAGTAGGTATAACCCCATGTCGCGTTGATAAATTATTTTTTAAAATTCCATAAAATGTTTCAAAATCTGTTGATTTTCTGACCCTTACACCCTCCCTCTCTGCTTTTCGTATGGCTTGACGGTGAGACGGCTTAAATCCTTTCATTGTCTCTCCAATTGTATCTGAAAAAAACATAATGCTAGAGACTTCTCGTTTTAAATAGGTGAATCCAATATTTAACATTGCATATTCCAAATAGTTTGAAAGAATATCACTATAACAGTCAGGGGGAAGAGTAACCCTTATTCCAAAAAAGTTTTCATTTTTAGCATAATGAACTAAAGATTGAACCAAATCAAATGATTTTTTTAAAGACGGGTTAGAATTTGTGACAAAACCTCCAATTGTAGCTCCTGGATGTGAACAAAGAATTTTTTTACTGCCATTATAAATCACTGCTGCTGGAAAAACTGAAATTATTTTTTCATTTATTTTTAACATCAGTGAATGATCCTCAATTTTTCGATCAATATGATATCCCAAAAAAGACCTTTTGTGAAACAAGGTCCCATTTGATGAGCAACTTACAAAGGTATCCCACTCCAAAGAATTAGATTCATGAAACTTATAAACATTTATTTTGCTTTTCATGCTACCAGAAAATTAAGGGCTGTAGTTTCTTTGTACAATTAAGATTACAATGCCTATTGTATAGTGTTGTTCCCAGTTTTAATTTGAATAAAATCATGGAAAACAAAAGTGTCTAATTCAACTATAGTTAATGTAACCGGAAGAGAAATACTTGACTCGAGGGGAAACCCTACTCTTGAGGTAGAGGTTACACTTGGTGATGGATCATCAGGGTGGGCGGCGGTTCCTTCTGGTGCATCTACTGGCGAACATGAGGCAGTAGAATTGCGGGACAATGATAACAGTCGTTATCTTGGTAAAGGTGTAAAAAAAGCCATTCATAATGTAAATTATGTTTTGAATAAAGCTATTAGTGGTGAAGATGCACTTGATCAAACATCCATTGATAATAAACTCATTTATATAGATGGGACAGCTAATAAAAGCAACTTGGGGGCTAATGCCATTTTAGGCGTTTCCATGGCAATTTGCAGGGCAGCAGCAAATCACAAGAAAAAACCTTTGTGGCAACATTTAAACTCTGATGGTTTTTTACTGCCTGCACCTATGATGAACATTTTGAATGGAGGTAGTCATGCAGATAATAATGTAGACATTCAAGAGTTTATGGTTTATCCAATTGGGGCAGACTCATTTAGTGCCGGTCTACAAATGGGAACAGAAATATTTCATTATCTCAAAATCGTACTTAAATCAAAAGGATTAAATACCTCAGTGGGAGACGAAGGTGGTTTCGCCCCCAATTTAAATTCCAATGAAGAAGCTATTGAAATAATTCTAGAAGCTATTGAAAAAAGCAGATATAAGATCGGACAGGAAATATTTCTTGCAATTGATGCTGCTTCAAGTGAGTTTTATTCAGAGGGTTCTTACCATTTATCATCAGAAAACATGGTTTTATCTTCAGAAGAAATGGTTAGCTATTGGCAAAAATTAGTGGACAAATATCCAATTGTTTCTATAGAAGATGGTCTAGATGAAAATGATTGGGGAGGGTGGACATTATTGAATAATAAATTGGGAAATACTGTTCAAATTATTGGTGATGATTTAACTGTAACAAATTTGAAGAGGCTCGAACGTTCGATAAATGAAAGCGCGATGAATGCCATTTTGATAAAATTAAATCAAATTGGAACTGTGACGGAAACCATTCAAGCAGTAGAAATGGCCAGAAAAAATAACTTTGGTGCAATCATATCCCATCGTTCAGGTGAAACAGAAGATACATTCATAGCCGATTTTGCTGTAGCAATGGGAATGGGACAAATAAAAACAGGATCAGCTTCCAGAACTGACCGGTTATGTAAATACAACCAGTTGATAAGAATTGAAGAACAGTTAGGAAATAAAGCAAAATATCCAGATAAATCTGTACTCGGAAATTTATGATGAAAACAAAAAAAAGGAAAAAAACTCCAAGAACTCTTCGCTACAAACGGAAGACAGAGGAATCTAAAAAACGAATATTAAAGGGGGTCACATTATTGATCAGTACCATACTAATCATTATATTTTTCTTTGGTGATCATGGTGTGTACCAATTGATAAAGATCAACTTGGAACGTAAAAAAACTCAAGAACTTATTGCTGTTCTTCGCGTGGAACTGCAAAAACTAGAAAATGAGAAACAGCTATTAGAACATAACGATGAATATCTTTTACAGTTAGCAAGGGAAAAGTATGGGATGGTTTTACCGGGAGAGAAAATGTTTAGAGTAATTAAAGAAAAAAAAGATGAATAAGTTTCACCATCTAATTTTGAGATTCGTTTGTTTGAAACTACCTTTTTATTTGTCCACCTAATATAGAGCCGGTAATTTCTTCTACATTTTTTATTTTAATATTAACTCAGAGAAATAGTTTTGTCTAAAAAAGTTATCCCCAGAAGTCAAAATTTTTCGGGATGGTATACAGATGTCATCACCAAAGCCGGACTTGCAGATTATGGTCCTGTAAAAGGAACTATGGTCATTAAACCTTACGGTTTTTCTCTTTGGGAAAACCTGAGAGACTCATTAGATAAAATGATAAAAGATAGTGGGCACGTAAATGCATATTTCCCCCTGTTTATTCCAAAGTCATTTTTAGCTCAGGAAGCAGAACATGTAGAAGGATTTGCAAAAGAATGCGCTGTGGTTACTCACTCAAGATTAAAAGCAGGGAAGGATGGGCTCATTGTTGACCCGGAGTCAAAGCTGGATGAAGAAGTTATTGTGCGGCCAACTTCAGAAACAGTCATCTGGTCTATGTATAAAAAGTGGATTCAATCTTACAGAGATTTGCCTTTACTTATTAATCAATGGGCAAATGTTGTTCGCTGGGAAATGCGAACGAGGTTGTTTTTGAGAACAACTGAATTTCTCTGGCAGGAGGGGCACACAGCTCATGCAACGGAAGAAGAGGCTGAAAAAGAAACTCTGTTAATTCTGAGCATTTATAAAAAGCTTGCAGAAGAATTTCTTGCTGTCCCGGTGTTAACAGGGTTGAAATCAGAGGCTGAAAAGTTTGCTGGAGCAGAACGCACGTACTGTATCGAGGCAATGATGGGTGATAAACGTGCCCTGCAGGCAGGAACATCACATAATTTGGGGCAAAACTTTGCCAAAGCTTTTGGTGTTACTTTTCAGACTGAAGATAATAAAGAGAAATATGTGCATGCTACTAGCTGGGGTGTCAGCACACGGCTGTTGGGAGCTGTCATAATGACTCACGGAGATGATAAGGGTCTTCGCCTTCCACCCAAAATAGCACCCTATCAGATTGTAATAGTTCCCATATTTCGAACAGATGAAGACCGTCAAAATATTCATCATTTCCTCGAGCCAGCTCTTAATAAATTCAAAAATAATGGAGTACGATATTATGAGGACTGGAGTCCTAATTCTCCTGGTTTTAAATTTAATGAGTGGGAAATGAAAGGTGTCCCTATACGGCTGGAGGTAGGTCCCCGAGATGTTAATGAAAGCAATGTTATTTTGGCGCGGAGAGATACAGGTGAAAAAAAATCATATTCCATTAATGGAATATTTTCTAAAGTCTCTGAATTATTGGAAGAAATTCAAAACAATTTATTCCAACAGGCACTAACCTTCAGAGAAAATCACACACACAGTACAGACTCTTATGAAGAGTTTAAATCTTTAATTAAGGAAAAAGGTGGATTCATCAAATGCGGTTGGGACGGCGAATCCGAAACAGAATTGAGAATTAAGGAAGAAACAAAGGCAACTGTAAGGTGCATACTTTCTGATGGTGAAATATCTAAAAAAATGTGTGTTTACAGTGGAAAACCTGCAAAATATGAGGTGATCTTCGCCAAAGCATATTAAAACATAAATGATTATCAAGACTGAAGCGATAGTGCTGAAACGTTTTTCGTATAGCGATACCAGCATTATTGCGCGTTGTTTTACACAGGAGCATGGGAAGATCAGCATTATGGTTCGTGGTGCTAAAAGAAAAAAAAATAACCATACATCATTTTTGCAACCAATTAATCATTTAGATCTAATTTACCATTTTAAATCCAAAAGAGATATTCAAATAGCATCTAAGATCTCCTACCACAAGCTTTGGTCTAAATTTCAAAATAATTTGAAACACATTTCCTATGGATTGGCACTAATGGAAATAACAGACAAAGCAATTACCAGCCATGACTCACACCCTGAACTGTTTAGTGAGCTAGTATCCGTTCTTCATAAAATGGACTCACAGGGACACAAATTGAATATCATTTTTTGGTATTATGAGATGAAAATGCTAACTCTATTAGGGTTTAAACCAGATTTAAATGGAAATGATTTTCTATACAACGGTTACAATAACCCTCGTGGTTCTTCAAATAGTTTAAATATACTGAAATCTCTTCAAACTCATTCTTTGGAATCCATGCCTAACCTCACTGTTTCAGCGCAAGACAGGAAAACGGTAGGGGGATATCTATCTGGAAACCTAAGGTATCATTTTGATTTTAACGGACCCCTTCATTCATTTGATTTTATGAGAAAACTAAAACTCTGAATATGTATAAAGCTATTACAGGAATCATTACAACTGAGGATAATACCATATTTCTCAAAAAGGCATCTGGGGAAATTATTTTACACAGTGACCAAATATGGGATGGCTATATTGAACACTGGGAAAATTGTACCGTCCACGCACGCCCTCTCCCTCAAATTGACTGGGACACTGGGAAATCCATTTATATTATTTGGCCAGCTGAGAAAAAAAAAGATACCCCATTTCTTGAACTATATTACAACGAAAGGTTGGTAAAATATTGGGCATCCACTTTTGGGCACAATGCTATTAATATTAGTGGAAACATATTTAATTTTTCACACTATATGATTGAAAATGAGGTTATGACACCAGAGGAATATTTTTATCGTCCCGCACTGGGGGAATTTGCTCCTTCACCTACCACAGGAAAATTTGCATTGAATGAAAACGGAAGAAATTATTATGATAAATTTGGTAGAAATTTTATGCGGACAATTCATGTGTTGCGTGTTGAGGGGATAGATGACAAACTACTATCAAAAATATACCGTGACGAACTAGAAGTAATAAAAAATTCTGAACCCCATCCCAAGAACTCTAAATTATATAAAGACTTCAGTTTTTTCAATCGGAGTTGTACAACAATAATCCGTGATGGGCTCAGAAAGTATGGATTCAATAAAGTTAGGGGAATATTCCCCAGAGATTTTTTTGTCCATACAGCCTGGGTATGCTCAGAAATAAAAGAACTAAAAACCAGTTTTTTTACCTTGCCTCAGCTTTTGGTTAAGGAAGCTTCTCCTAGTGTCAGCACTCCACTCATAAACCCATGCAACTATTTTCGATTTCGTAAGTTAGCATACCAAAGCACATGAGATACCAATTTCAATCTAATCAAGGACAGTTCTCCTGGAGACCTCGATATTTTACTGATGCAATAAAAGTCCTAATTGGATTAAACCTTTTATTGTTCATTTTCAAGTCTATTTCTAGGGGAGAGATAAATCTTGTAGAAATATTTGGGCTATCTCCTGAAACTATCTGGCCTCTGGTTTGGCAACCATTTACATATATGTTTATTCACGGTGACTTCTGGCACGTAGCTATCAATATGCTTGTTTTATTTCTGTTTGGTTCAGAACTGGAAACAATCTGGGGCAGACAGGGATTCATTAAATATTATATAATTACCGGTGTAGGATCAGGTTTAATATGGATTTTATTTCAATCATTTTCATCTTCCTCCGCATACCTAATAGGTGCGAGCGGAGCTGTGTATGGAATACTCACTGCTTACGGTCTTATGTTTCCCAATCGTATTGTATATATTTATTTTTTGTTTCCTGTGAAGGTGAAATGGTTTGTTATTATTCTTGGAGCTGTCGCCTTTTTCTCTTCATTGGGCAGTCACTCAAATATCAGTCATCTGACTCACCTCTCTGGAATGATCATTGGTTTTACCTATCTTAGATTCAATCGGCAATGGAAAAAAGTTGTCTTTTCTATGAGAAAACAAATTTTGGAATCAAAAATAAAACGTGAGGAAAATCTGCAAAAAAAGAATAGAAAACTTCAGGAAGATGTAAATCAAATCCTTGACAGAATCAATCAGGTGGGTTATGACGGACTATCAGATTCAGAAAAGTCTAGGCTGTATGCAGCTAGTAGAGATATTTCCAGAGAAAAAAAGAAAGATTAAACTCTAGTGAGGGGTTAATCAAATGTTCAGCGAATCAGTAAGATCTTTTCTGAAAGGACATACTCTCCGGACTCGAAACTGACATAATATATTTCACTTCCTGCTTCCCGAGAAAGGCCTGTCAGTCCGTCCCACGAAAAAGAGTAAAGTGAAAGATCCTAATCTAGGTATTTTAGAATTAAAAGCAGGAGAAAGAGCTTGAGGAGAAAATAATAAAAGTAGATGACTAATTATATAACACGGTTTTTTATGTGCTTTCATCCGTAAATATGGTCTCATACGGTATTAATATTACAATTTCTCATTAAAATAAAAATTGTTTTATAAAACAAAAAACCCCACAAAAGTGGGGTTTTTCATTTTTTCTATTTACCTTTTAGAAATGGACATTCAGCCCTAAGTTGAAGTATCTAGGTGTACCAAGAAACACCTCTGCGTTATCTGCATCGTGTGATGTTCCTCCCCAACTATTGTATTGACTGTTATCTGTAGCATCCTGAACATATACTGCATCCAGTGCATTAAATACATGTAAAAATGCAGACATTCTTGTATCCCCTATGCTTACCGGAAGATCATAATTAACATGAAGGTCAATTTTACTGTATCCGGGCGCCATCCAAACCTGCTCTGTATCTGCCTCTCCATCTTCATCAACTTCTCTATCATCAGGACTCCAATCCGCATAGTTTTTATCATACATGTTGAACAATGATTGTATGCTTAATCCTGGCATAGGTGTGACTGTTACACCTAACGCATAGGATGTTTGTGGCATATCACCTACAAATAGGTCTTTTAATGCATAATTATAGGGGGTGGTTGTTTGCCCGATTACCTGTCCCTCTTCATTGAACTCATCCTCCTGATAGTTCCCTTTTGCATCATCAACGAATTTCCAGGTTCCCATGCTTAGAGCAGCATCTAAACGTACCATATCATGTACCTGCATAGACCCTTCAACTTCTAATCCAGAGTGATTTTGGTTCACTCCTGAAAGAAATATAACATCGGTATCACCGCTGGAACCCTGACCAGAAGTAACTGCTTTTGTAAGGTTTCTATCTTTCCAATCAGTTATGTAATAGTTAGCTTTTACAGCCATATTTCCAGCTCTGTAATTTGCTCCAAACTCCAAGCTCTGGAATTTTTCATTCGAAGGGTCTGAAGCAACTGTACCATCATAGTAAATCACATTATCCATGATGGGAGGTTTTTCAACAATACCAAAGTTTGCAAATGCACTCAATTCATCATTGATATCATACATAGCACCGCCTTTAAACTGCATAGTTGTAATAGGATCTCCGTGGTCTATAACCGCATTTGCAACTGTAAAATGATCTTGATAGGTGTATGCTATGGATGAAAATCCAACCATACCATATGCGTTTATTGGCCCTGATGAATAATTACCCTGACCAAAAAATCCAAGCCAGTCCACGGTGGTCTCATTGTGATAGGCAATGATATCTCCCAGTTCAACTCTCTTCCCATCGGGATGATTATCATCAGCATAATCAACATAAAAATCGCCTCCGAGCAGGTCACGTACCTCTCTTGCGTGTTCGATTCCTGCTGTCCGCCAATCCAGTCCAACTTCCACCTTTAACTCATCACTCAAATCATAATTTAGCTTTGAAATTAAACCAATTGTATTTTGACGATTTATACTGTTACGAAGAATTCCAGTTGAAAGATTTTCTGTTGTAGACCATGCGGAATCAATGTTTGAAGAATTTTGAGCAATCTCAGCATCCCAATCCCAAGTCCAAGGAGAGCTAGCCCACCAAGCATTATCGTCAATTGCTGGAAGCCTTGAAACGCTCCCATAAGTTCCTGTCCCACCACCAGAGCCTCCAGACCAATACAAAATAGATGATAATCTCATCTGATCATTTATGGTATAGAAATGGTTTAGATTAACAAGAGGCTTGTGAAAGAAGTTTTCTCTTTCGTTTAAAAAACTTGAATCATGACGATCCTGCAAACCACCACCAAACAAGCCACCTTCACCATACATATACCAATATTGTTTTCCTTTATATGATGAACTCACAGGTCCCCAATTTTGGTTAAAATTTCTACCAGCTTCGTGTTCAAACTTTGCTCCATCGGCAAATGCTTCTTGATCAAATCCATCTATTCCTTTTGCAAAAGCCTGATCATAGGTGGCTATATTCTGTCTATACAAATTCTGACCGTGGCGCTGTGGTGCACCAATTGCATAAAGCTCAAAACGGTTTTTGTCATCCATTGCATAGCTCGCTCCCAGGTAATATGCCCAGGCATCTGTCCAGGTTTTATCAATAACACCTTTCCCTGTTTTTTTCACAAGCGTGACACTAAAAGCCATATTGTCATTTATCAACCCTGTATTATAGTTCAGGGTAGTTTTAAATAAGGAGCCTGCTCCTAACTCCTGCTTAAACTTTCCACCTTTGGAGTGGGCAGCAGGGTCAGTGATAATATTCATAGTTCCACCAATTGAGGGCGCTGCCAAGTTAACAGCACTAAGACCTCTCTGCATCTGAATCGATGATGTTGCATCACCAACACCATCCCAATTTGACCAGTACACCCAGCCGTTTTCCATATCATTCTGTGGGACACCATTTATCATAACAGCAATATTTCGTTGATTAAATCCACGTACATTGATACGAGCATCACCTGCTCCGCCACCTTGTTGGGTAGCATAAACACTTGGTGTAGTATTCAATGCCATGGGGATATCTTGGGAACCCAGCCTTACATCCATATCTGCTTTGCTTACATTGGTAAAGGCAACCGGTGTTTTCTCTCCTGCTCTCGAAGCAAGCACCTCAAGCCCAGACATCTCTACGGTTCCTCTTACCAAATTAAACTCAAGATTTGATCTTGCTGTCATAGTCTGACTTTCATAGCCTATCATAGATGCAGTAATCTGAGATCCAGAAGAGACATTGCTAATTACAAATCTTCCGCTTGAATTTGTAGCAGAGCCCATGCTAGTACCCTCTACAACAACATTAGCTCCTGCTAACGCTTCACCGGTATCAGCATCTTTCACCATACCGGATACCGTTAATGCTTGTAAACATATGGCAAAGGGTAGTGTGAACAAAAATACAGATAGCATTCGTTTCATTTTATTCTCCTTGGTATTTATGATATGAAATATATAATCCTTTCGACGGGCGCCGAAATTGTACACTTTTGTTTTGGGGTATGTGAATTCAGAAGTTTTCTTCCAAAAGATCTAGCCAAAATTCGGTTTATTTTATTTTTAAATCAAGAACAAAAAAATATTATCAAAACATTTCTAAAGTTTCTCTGTTGTTTGCGGGCAGGATGCATTCTGGAGAATTGTTTTTAGGGGAATTTACAACTGGAGATACTGGATGAATATCAAGGTCTCCCTGATATGGAACTAGAAGAGGAAGGGCATCAGAAACTGAAACTTTTTCTGTATCAAGCCAGCTAGAAAAATTTTCTTCTGTTAGTATAATAGGCATTCTATGATGTATAGTGCGGATAGTGGTACGGGCCTCTGTGGTAATAATTGTATATGAAAAAGTTTTCTCTCCGCTCGAATGTGTCCAGGTACTCCATAGCCCTGCCATGGGGAGGAGCGGTTTTTCAGATGTATGAATATAATAAGGTATTCTTCGATTTCCTTCGCGCTTCCATTCATAATAGCCGTCGGCAATAACTACACATCTATGTTTATTGAGTAGCCCCTGATATGAAGGTTTTTCTGTCAATGTTTCAGAGCGGGCGTTGATCATTTTATATCCAACTGATTGGTTTTTAGACCAGGAAGGGATTAAGCCCCATTTCATCTGTTTTACTTGCCTTCCATTGTTCTGTATCACTATCGGGGAATTTTGCCCTGGGGTAATATTGAAGCTTGGGGAATAATTTTTGGAATCTTCCCACTCATCAACTGCCAATGCTTCGATTATGGATTCCATATCTTTAGTAAGTGTTTTTCGTCCACACATTTCTAATCAAATTTAGTAATGTTCAATTAATTATTCAACTGCACTTCTTTGTGAATTATTTAATATGTTCAGATTAACTTCCAGTCAACCAACTCTTCATATCCTAAGATTTGTAAAATATGTTTTTATGAATATCGTTTAGAAAACATGTTATATTATTTCAATTATAAAACGATAAGATTTCCTTAACCTATTTACATATCTCTCGGGTATGCCCATTTTAGTTTTTTCAGGAGAGGATTTTTATCTTTAACTTTTCCAATTATTTTCAAAAGGATTTTTTTATTATGAAAAAACTAATTTTAGTATCTATTATTGTTATAACCTTTCTCACTGCTCAGCAACATCCATGGGGCGGAGTTTCTGTGGCTACATCTGATAATTTAGATGCCCTTACTCTTAATCCTGCAGGATTGGGTGTTGAAAGAGGCTCTCAGGGGGGTATGTCTTTTTTTAGTGATACAAAAAAGGATCAAACACTTTACTTCTTAAATATGGCAAACAGAGATGGTGGGTTTGGTTCCACCTTTCAACTTGAGAATAGTGAAAATTGGTCTGGGTATTATTATTCATTGGGGTTGGGATTCAATCTGGGAGAGTCCGGAATTCTAGGAGGAATGCAATGGTTCTCCAAGCAAAATTTTCGATTTGGGGCAATGATCAGACCAATGAATTCCCTATCCATTGGATTTACAGCAGATTACAACTATAAATTTGATGAGTGGACAACACTACGTTTGGGAACCGCTGTACGGCCAATGGGTCACAAAGTGACTATAGGTGCAGATTTGATTACTTATGGGACTGATTTTGATACATATAATCCCACTTACTTTGCAGAAGTACTACCTATGGAGGGCTTAAAAATAAGTTTAGGATACAGCCCAGAAGGAAAAAAGAATGAAGAAGAATTTCGTATCAGTATGGGACTTGACCTAGGTGTTGTTAATGGCTTTTTCTCATCTCAAGGGTCATCAAGTGGGTTTGGAGCAAAAAAATATACACAGACTCGCCCAACTATGTTTGAAATCAAAAAAGAGAAAAAACTAAAATATGTTGAAATGAAACTGAATGGAACGTTTATTGAGGAGCCTGTAACAAAAACACCTTTCAGCTTTGAGCTCCCCAATATCCTACCTCCTTTGTTGGGCGGAGGAGGCTCCATTAAAAAAATCCAACTCAGAAAATGGATCGATGCTGTGGATCAGCTTACCGAAGATGAATCTATTCATGGAATGGTAATCCATCTCGAAAATGTTGGAGGAGGGTTTGCAAAGTTAACACAGGCCAGAGAGGCCCTTAATCGGTTCAAGAATGCCGGAAAAACACTGATAGTATATGCCACAGGAATTTCAAATACTGGATACTATTTTATATCAATGGCAGATGAGATTTATATCCCAGATCTAAGCGGTGTAGAATTAAGAGGACTCATGATTGAAGTACGATTCTTCAAAGATCTATTGGATTCATTGAACATTGTTGCTGAGGTAGAACAAATTAGTCCATATAAAACTGCGATGGATCCATTTATTAGAAATTCAATGTCGGATGAAATGAGGGAAAATTACACTATGCTATTCGATGATATTTATGAACATTTTGTAAACGGAATCGCTGATGGTAGGGGCTGGACAACCGACAAAACAAAAGAGGTGATAAATGGCGGTCCTTATTCAACAAAAAATGCTATAAAAGCAGGGCTGGTCACTAGCTATATGTATCCTGATAAATTTAAAGAATTCAAAAAGAAACGGGATGGTAAAAAAATTAATTATGTTAGCTTCAAACAGATAGATTCAGAAGAGCACTATGTATACGACTGGGTAGAAGAAAAAGAAAAAATTGCAGTTATTTATGCAGTAGGTGGGATAAATGTTGGCAAAAGCCAAAAACAGGGAGGAGTATCCCAGGTTATGGGGAACGAAACTATTGCCAAGGCAATCAAATCTGCAAGGGAGGATGATAATGTAAAGGCAATTGTCTTGCGCATAAATTCCGGTGGTGGATCTGCGTTAGCCTCAGATCTTATGTGGAAGGAAGTTTGGAACACTACAGTTTCCGATTCAGAAAATGTAAAACCCTTTATTGCATCTATGTCGGATGTAGCAGCATCGGGGGGATATTACATCGCATGTCAGGCAGACACAATTGTGGCTGATTCAACAACGATTACAGGATCTATTGGGGTTATTAGTGGACGAATTAATTTATCAGGGCTCTGGGAGAAACTATACACCAACACAGACCGATTAAAATTTGGGGAGCGATCTGATTTTTGGGGTGGGAGCCGATTGTGGACAGAAGAAGAAAGACTGTGGTTGAGGCAGGAGATAATTGATATGTATGGGACATTTTTGAGCAGGGTCGCTGATGGTCGAGACAATCTAGATTCTCTTGGTGTTCATGATGTGGGAATAGGAAAGGTATGGTCCGGAGTGAAAGCAAAAGAATTAGGTCTAGTAGATGAATTAGGCGATTTGAATCGATCTATTGAAATTGCTAAAGAAGCAGCAGGAATCAGTTCTAATGAAGATGTTATAATTCAGGAATATCCTCAGTCAGAACCTTTTTCGTTTAAAGTACTGTTCAAATCTAACGTGAATAGTGAATTCTTTATCATAGATGGACCATTAGCTGAAGTAAAAAGATCCTTGGACGCTTTACCAAACTTTGAAAATGATCGTATGCAAATGATTCTTCCCTATGAGATCATTATCAAGTAATATTAAATGTTGATCAAAATAACATCAGAGCATAGGAACAAACCTCACAGGGAGTGTAGGTCTTGCTTTAACTGTTCCCAACATATTTTTTGTAATTACCATTAAATTTTGGTTTTCTTTTTTCTCCCCTACAGGTATAACCATAGTTCCTCCGTCTGCTAATTGATTGACTAATTCAGCCGGGACCTTTAAAGGACAGGCTGTTACCAAAACTCTATGGTATGGAGCATTTTTCTGCCAACCCATTTTTCCATCAGCATGATGAATTTCTACATTATCATATCCCAGCCTGCTTAGACGTTTTTTCGCAGTGACAGCTAAAGTTTTGTGAATTTCCAGAGAGATGACCTTTTTGGCCAGAAATGAAAGAACCGCGGTCTGATAGCCGCATCCTGTGCCTATTTCAAGTACGGTATGGTTGGGCCGAACCTGCAAAACCTCTGTCATATAGGCAGTGATGTAGGGCTGGCTGATAGTCTGTTTTTTCCCGATGGGAATAGGACCATCAAAATAAGCCATGCTTCTATATTTAAGTCCTACAAACTCATGTCTGGGAATTGATTTAATTGCATAAAGCACCTTTTCATCCAAGATCCCCCTGTTGATTAACTGAGTATTAATCATATTTATTCTTTCTTCGGATGTTTTTTCTCTTGCCATAAAATCAGGATTCTCTGAACTTCCTTGGCAAATTTAAAGTGATTTTTTTGAAAACTACCCTTATTATTCTTGTTTTATCAGTTTCTGTTTCCATTGGAAAAGAAGTAAAACCCATTTCCTTCATCCTCTCCGGTGAAGCAGGCGACAAAAAATTGGAAATGTCAGGTCTCACCTGGGCAGGAGAGACTTTATTGCTTATGCCCCAATATCCAAATCTGGCTGAACCGATTTTATACGGGATTCACAACTCTGTAATAAAAGATCGAATAAATAATCCGCAAATTCCTATTAATTCAGAAGAATATTCCATGCAATTAAATAATCTTGTTGACCTTGTCCCGGGTTTTCAAGGATTTGAGGCAGTATGTTATGTCAGAGGAAAACTTTATTTTCTCATAGAAGCAGAAGTGAACAGGTATATGAGTAGTTATCTAGTTTCCAGTATTATTAATAAAAAAGAAAAAACAATTAACTTCCTCACTGAAAAATTAATAAAAATTGATGTCCCTTCAAAAATTCACAATATGGCATTTGAATCTCTATTTTATACTCGAAAATCGCTTTGGGCATTATTTGAAGCCAATGGGCTAAAAGCAAATCCTGAACCTACCATAAATACTTTTAGTCTTGACCTAACACCAAAAACAAAATTTACTTTTCCAAATGTTGAATACCGAATCACTGACTTTACAGCCGTAGATAAAAACGGCCGTTTCTGGGCAATTAATTATTTTTGGCCCGGATATCGAAAACATATAAGCCCGGAAAATGATATTTATGTACAGAAATATGGTAAAGGAGAAACACACCAAAAATACGAACACGTGGAACGTCTTCTAGAATTTCAAATAACAGATAGGGGCGTTATACGTTCCGAAAAACGACCAGTGGAAATCGAACTAGAGAAAAATAATCCTAGAAACTGGGAGGGTCTTGTGAAGCTGGATGATTTAGGGTTCCTAATTATTTCTGATGAACATCCGGAGACCATCTTTGCTTTTATTCCATATCTCTTTAACTAAAATATAAACTATGAAAAAACAATGCATTGTGTGCTTTCTGATTTTTATATCTGTTCTTTTTGGATGGGGTAAAACAGGACACAGAATTGTTGGATACATTGCAGAAAAACATCTAACTGAAAAAGCAAAACAGGAAGTAACCTCAATTCTTGGGCATACAAATTTAGCTATGGTGAGTACGTGGGCAGATGAAATTAAATCAGATCCCAATTGGAGCCATGCCTATGATTGGCACTGGACCACAATACCGGATGGTGAAACTTTCAAGGCAGGAAAACGATCTGGAAGGGCCGTGGAAAAGGTTTTGGAGTTTCTGGAACTAATTGAATCTGGAAAAGGAACTAAAACCGAAAAGGAAGTTGCACTGAAGTTTCTGGTACATCTCATTGGTGATCTCCATCAGCCCCTCCATGTAGGAAATGGAACAGATAAAGGAGGAAACGATGTTTCAGTAAGATGGTTCGGAGAAAAAACCAATCTTCATGCTGTGTGGGATACAGACATGATTGACCACCAAAAGCTAAGCTATACTGAATACGGGGATTATCTATTATTAGGGTTAACTGAAAAGAAAATATCTGAGTGGATAAAAACAGATATTTATGGTGCTATTTCTGAATCTCAAAGATGGAGAGATCAAACCTATAATTTTGAAAATAATAATCTGAAGTGGGACTATTTTTATCAAAATAAAGTACTGCTGGAATTAAGACTATTACAAGGTGGTATTCGTTTAGGTGGAATATTGAATAGGGTGTTTAATCAAAACTGAGGTATTTCATAAAATTATCCTTTATAGATATTTCTTCTGATTTACCTAAAAATATATTACGTTTTAAACCAAAATAATTGGTATTCATGAAACATAATTCAATATTCTATTCAATTATCTTGGCCTTCAATCTCCTTTGGTGCGGTGACCTGAAAGTTAATCAGGTTGATGCAGACCCCCGTCTCTATCACTTTTCGTTTTTTGCGCCTGTGCCTGACACCCTTGATATAGAATCCTTTGTCAGTAAAATAAATGACTATGATTTTGGAAAAAATGAACACTTTATTTTTCGGGGGAATAGATATGAACGTTTGGATGTTACCACAAATGCAGGGTGGGCATTTCACACGGTTTGTCAATTATATCCGAATTTGAATGATAATGAACTAATTGTTGGAGTTGCTGAAATTGAAAGTAAAAAAGAACAATCATGTGTTTTATGGGGATTTACCAACAGAGGTAAATATGTAGGTTACATAAATAAATCTTTTATTTTCACAACAGATAATCCTCCTGAGGGACTGATAAGGTCAAACCTTCAAAAAGGACGTAACCGATTTGAATTAGTGATAAAACCTCGGGGGCTTGCAGAATTTAACGCTTATTTGTGGCCTGAAAACAGGCTTGAAATATCAGGAACAGTGATTGATGCAAATAACAATCCTATCCCATATGCAGTAGGGAGGCTATCAGACCGCGAATCCTTTTTCAGGGATATTGAAACTGACGCAAACGGTTTTTTTGAACTTGTAATTTATCCTTTTAATAAAAACAGTATTTACAATTTATTTATTAATGGTAGAAACGATAGATATTATCATCAGGTACTGGACGGACTAGATTCCGGGGAAAAAATAAAGCTTGGAAATGTCATTGCATATAAAAGGCCTTTGATCAGCGGAAAAGTTCTTACAATGGATGGGAAGGAAAGTTTATATAGTGTAACTGTTCAAATTTCAGGTATTGATGATACAGGAAAAGAAATAAAAAACAGAATATATACACAGCATACTGCGGATGATGGTTCTTTTAAATTTAATAATATTCCATTTGGTAAATATTACCTGCGTATACATCTAAAAGATGAAATGAAATATTTCATGGACAGTAATGGAAATAAAAAAGAATTTATTATTACTGATGGTGGTAAAGACTACGCAGAGCTGGAGATGAAAACCCCTCCTCTGGTCAAAGGGAACTGGGAGCAGTTAACCTATCTGAACGGCCTGCAGAGTGATTGGGTCTCTGAAAGTTTTGTGGATGATAATAATTCGCTCTGGTTTGGCACTTTTACTGGAATTTCTATTTACGATGGACAGGAAATTAAAAACATTACTAATAAGGATGGTCTCCCACAGCGACCAATCACCGATATATTTAAGGATTCTAAAGGTAGGATGTGGGCAACAGCTGGTCAGTTTGGGTCGCCTGAGGGGGGAGTGGTATTGATAGATGGAGATTCCATTAAAGTTTTTACAAAAAAAGATGGTTTAAATATCGATGGAGCTCTTACAGTTAATGAAGATATTCATGGAAATATTCTTGTCGGAGGCTGGGGAGGATTAAGTATATATAATGGAGAATCATTCAAAAATTATACATATGCGGATGGATTGGGTAATGGGTCGGTATCATCAATACTGGTTGAGGGAGAAGATATCTGGATGTCAACGTTTTGTGGATTGGTTCATTTTAATGGAAAAACATTTAAAACTTATACAATGAAAAATGGTCTTTGTGACAACCGAATTTGGGAGATTAAAAGAGGACCAAGTGGAAATCTCTGGATTGCTACTATGAGAGGATTTTCTATATTTGACGGAATCAAGTTCAAAAACTATTACCAATGGAACGGGCTGTCTCACAATCAGACTCATGATTTTTATTTTGAGGAAAACGGAGATGTACTTATTTCCACAAACTGGGGTGTTAACAAATTTAATGGAAATACCTTCATAAGTATTGATCCTAAAAAATCTAAACTGAATGTTAGTATTGGTAATTCTTTTAAGATTAATAAATCCAAGGATGGAATGTATTGGTTTACTGATTACTCAGGGCGCGGCGTTTTAAAATACGACCCTCATTCCATGAGGAATATTACAGCGAAAGACAGCTTGCCAAATACAAGAAATCATAATAAAATTATAACAGATAATAAATTGAACCTTTGGGTTGCAAACCAGAATGGTTTGGTTAAAATTAGCAATGAAAAAGTGGAAAAAATCTATAAGATGGAAGATGGACTCAGAAGCAACACTATTAATGACTTAGATGTTGATTCAAAAGGAAATCTCTGGATTGCCACACCAAACGGATTATCAAAATTCAACGGGAAGACGTTCACTAACTATACAACTGAAGAAGGACTTCCTAATAATGGTATTTGGACTTTGTGTGTTGATGAATCAGATTTAATTTGGTTTATATCACGTGCAGGACTGACGTCTTTTGATGGGATAAATTTTATAAACTATGATAAATTGGAAAATAAGATGTTAGGATCAAACCTGATAAGGTCGGGACCAGAAAAATCTATAATTATTGCAATGTATGGCACAGGTTTATCCATTTTCAAAAATGGAACATTTACAGCCTACAACACAAAGAACGGGTTAATTGACAACCGAATCACCGCTTTATCAGTAGACTCAAAAGAAACGATATGGATGGGAACGGACGGATCTGGTATCATGTCTTTTGATGGTAAAGACTTTGAGTATTATTCTGTAGATGATGGACTTGTAAGTTATGAAATCGCATGTATTCATGTGGACGAACGTGACAATGTCTGGGCTGGAACGTTCGGAGGGGGTGTTGCGGTTTATGATGGTAATACCTGGGGTTCTATAGATAAAAGAGACGGATTGGTTAACAATACCATTTTTAGTATATGGAACTATGGAAACACATACTGGTTTGGAAGTAATAGGGGTGTTTCTCAATATAAACCTACTACAAACACAGGGTTTGTAAAAATAAAGGAGGTGGTAACAGCAAATAATAATTTTGTGTTAAGCCGCTCTGATGACACCCCAGAATCAATAGTTGGTAACAGAATCAATTTTAAGGTGGTGGCTTCAAACTATAATACAATCAGTGAAAAACAAAATTTCAGATATCGTATCCCTGAATTAGGCGATGAATGGAATTTGACAACGACAGATAATGTGTTTGACTGGGTTCCAGATGTCTCCGGAAATTTTACTTTTCAGGTACAGTCTATTGATAGAGATATGAATTATTCTCCACCACAAAGCTTGAGTTTCGTAATCCTTCCACCCTGGTACACAAATCCAAAGACAGCTATTCCCTTCTGGGGGATAATTCTATTGCTTGTATCTTCATCACTTGGATTTTCCTATCGTTACTTTTCCAAGAGAGCCGAGGCAGAAAGACTCAGAGATGAAATGCTTGAACAGGAGAAAGAAAACAGGAGGAATTTGGAAGCAAAGAATACCGATCTAATAGAAGCTCAGGAAGACTTGAGCAAGAAAACAGAATTGCTTGAAAAAATAAATGTAATTGTCCAGTCTATCAACGCAGAAATGAAATCCGATGATCTGCTGAATTCGATCCTGGAAAAAACAAGGGTCATAAAAGGTGTTGAAAAGGCTACAGCCTTTGTCTATGATGAAAAAACAAATTGTTTTACCATAAAAGCAACATCCGGCTATGTCCTTGACCAGGTTGAAAATGTGAAATTGACAGAACTAGAGGCTCACGATCGATATGTAAAGGATGTGGAAGAAATATCAGAAGATGTGTTTGTCATCCGGGACACAAAAGGACGAAAGGGTGAGGAAAAAATCAAGAACACAGGTATTCCTAAATCCATGCTTATTGCCAGAATCAAAACGGAAGGGAAAGTTCAGGGCTATTTTGTGTTTGACAACCTCACTAAGAAAGACGCTTTTGACAACCAGGATTTGCAACTCCTCGAAAGCCTGAAAGAACATGTTACCTCTGCATTTGTTAAGGTGAGCATCATGGAAGATTTGACCAAAACTGGAGATGACCTGAAACGTGCCATTGAAGCAGCGGAAACAGCAAATCAGGCAAAAAGTACATTTTTAGCAAACATGAGTCATGAGCTGCGGACTCCCCTAAATGCAATTATTGGATACAGTGAGATGCTCATTGAGGACGCAGAAGATGAGAATGAAGATTTTATTCCTGATTTAAATAAAATTCATAATTCAGGGAAACATCTTTTAGGGCTTATCAATGATATTTTGGACCTGTCCAAGGTAGAGTCTGGTAAGATGGAATTATTTCTTGAAAATCAGAAGCTGAACAGTGTTATTGAAGAGGTAAGGTCAACCATTCTTCCATTAGTTGAAACCAACAATAATGCTCTTGATATTATAAATGATGCAGGGGATATAAACATATATACGGATATCACTAAAACAAGACAGATGCTGCTTAATATTTTAAGCAATGCTTCTAAGTTCACAAAAGAAGGAAAGATCACCTTAAAAGTTAGAGAATCGAGTTCTGATTCTAGCGTGCTGGAAATTGAGGTCTCAGACACAGGAATAGGAATGACGCCTGAACAATTAAAAAAGGTGTTTGACCCATTTACACAAGCGGATGAAAAAACGACCCGTAAATATGGAGGAACAGGTTTGGGGTTGACCATCACAAAGAGATTTGCAGAGATGATGGGTGGTGATATTACAGCAACGTCTGAACCAGGCAAGGGAACCGCATTCACTATTTCTATTCCCAAAAATGTAAAGGACCCAAAACAAGCTTCTATACAAACTGGTCCTATTGAAACCGATTCAGGAAAATACAAAGTTCTGGTCATTGACGATGATAAAACATCTCAGGAGCTAATGAAAAAATATTTAATGAAAAAAGGATATGAAGTTGTCCAATCTCTAAGCGGAGCAGAAGGGTTGAAAATAGCAGAAGAAATATTTCCGGATGTCATAACCCTTGATGTGATCATGCCAAATATGGATGGCTGGGAAGTTTTATCAAAACTAAAATCCAACGAGAAAACAAAAAATATTCCTGTTATAATGCTGTCTATGGTAGATGAGCAGGATTTAGGGTATTCATTAGGTGCAACAGATTATCTCACCAAACCGGTTGAATGGGACGCACTGTCCGATATATTAATCAAACTGGAGATTGAAAAAGGTTCGAAAAGCATATTAATCGTAGAAGATGATGAGGTAACCCGTGATATGCTCCGAAAGAGTTTGGAGTCCAATGATTACAATGTGAGAGAAGCAGTGAATGGAAAACAGGCATTGAAAAAAATAGAAGAAAACAAGCCCGGATTGATTTTGTTGGACCTTATGATGCCGGAAATGGATGGATTCGAGTTCTCAGAATTGTTGAGACAAAGAAAGGAATGGCTGGATATACCCGTGGTTGTAATCACAGCCAAAGATCTTACAAAAGAAGATCACGACAGGTTGAAAGGAAATGTGGAAACAATCATGCAAAAAGGATCCTACTCAAAAGGACAACTCTTAGATGAAATTAACAAAAAAATATCTGGGATAAAAACAAGGAATTAATATGGCTAAAATTTTACTGGTTGAAGATAATGAAATGAACCGTGATATGCTCTCCCGTAGATTAATAAGAAAAGGGTTTGATGTTGAAATGGCATTGGATGGACAGCAAGGAGTGGACATGGCAAAATCCCTTTCTCCTGATTTAATTTTAATGGACTTGAGCCTTCCTGTTCTTGATGGTTGGGGAGCCACTAAAGCTATTAAAGGTGATCCCAAAACCGAAAACATACCTGTCATTGCCCTTACTGCACACGCTATGGCAGGAGATAGAGAGAAAGCCTTAGAAGCGGGAGCAAATGAATATGACACAAAGCCCGTAGACTTTAAACGACTTTTAGGAAAAATAAATCAATTTTTATAATATTTATTTCGAATGCTTGATAAACGTACAGAAAAAGCATTCCTGGGAAAAGTCCGGCATAACCTAAAAAACCCGGTCAACGCAATTCTGGGATACAGTGAGATGCTAATTGAGGACTGCGAAGATCATAATAAGTCAGACCCCATTTCTGATTTAGAAAAAATCAATTCTGCCGGACATGAAATTGTTCTTCATATTGATGAAATATTCAATGATGACCGCCTTGAAAAGGGGGCACCCGGGCAAATAAAAAAATTTGGAGAAGAAATTGAAATTGCTATCCGTATTCCATTAAACTCAATTCTTGGCTATACCGAAATGCTCTTGGAAGATGGGCATACTGAAATAAAGAATTTTGTTGATGACCTAAACAAGATTCACACATCTTGCCAAAACCTTACAACTGAAATAAAAAGTGTAATTGGCACCAATCTAAAAAATATCGAAGGCCAAAGTGAGCACGCAGAGGAAATAGGAAATTTATCTATTATCCAGGAAGTGATGGGCAGTATCAAGCCAATAAAGGGTGGTGAGCAAAAGGAAACCTCCACCGGTACAGTTCTGATTGTTGATGATAATGAAAACAACACAGATTTACTTCAAAAGAGATTAGAAAAAGAAGGACACTCAGTTTTAATTTGCAACAATGGTAGAGATACATTGAATCAGATTAAGGATAAACATGATAAAATTGATTTGATTCTATTGGATATTATTATGCCAGGAATCAATGGATATGAAGTTTTAAAATATGTCAAATCAGATGAAAGATATTATCATATTCCTGTTATTATGCTTTCTTCTATGGATGAGGTGGACAGCATTTACAGATGTTTTGAGTTAGGTGCGGATGATTATGTAACTAAACCGTTTGATACCACCATTCTAAATGCTCGGATTGATAGCAATATCGAAAAGAAAAAATTAAAGGATAAAGAAAAAGTTTATCTTCAAACCATAAGTGATGAAAAAGAAAAATCAGAAAGGCTTTTATTAAATATTCTGCCAATTGAAATTGCCGAACGATTAAAAGCTGGAGAAACAACCATTGCTGATAAATTGGATGATGTAACCATTCTGTTTGCCGATGTGGTGAATTTTACAAAACTTTCCAAATCATTATCTGCATCTGATTTAGTAAATATGCTGAATAAAGTTTTCAGAACATTTGATGACCTATGTGAAATACACGGGTTGGAAAAAATCAAAACCATCGGAGATTCATATATGGCTGGTTCTGGACTACCTTTACACAACCCTAACCATGCCTTTCATGCTCTAAATATGGCAATGGAAATGATTCAGTTTACGAATCAGTTTAAAACAGGGAACAATAAATTGAAAATAAGAATAGGTTTGCATAGCGGCCCTATTGTAGCCGGTGTAATTGGGAAGAAAAAGTTTGTTTATGATTTGTGGGGTGACACTGTGAATATTGCTAGTAGAATGGAATCATCTGGAATCCCTGGGAAAATTCATGTTTCACATACTGTGATGCATCAATTAAAAACAGACTTTGATTTTATCTCCTGTAAAACAAAGGAATATAAGGGAATTGGAGAAATGAAAACTTATTTCTTAAACGTTTAACTATCAATTTTCATAGTACACCACTCCAAATCTCCTTACTACCTCTAAAAATTAATTATCCGAATTCCTACAGAGAAATAAAGTCCTGCAGGGTTGACCGAAGGTTCAACTCTGTCACTCCATACACCATGAAGATTTATTGCTTCTGCACCCTTCCCCTCTGTATATACCCATCGGTCTGATTTATCAATAAAAACATAATGGAGACCCAAAACAACATCCTTTGTTTTTGACACAAGAAATTCTGTATTCAGTCCTAGAGTGGGGGTGAACTGAAACTTATGAACATTTTCTGGTTGGTCATCCTGTCTAAAAATTAAACTTAAGGGAAGGTTTAGCGATGCTCCCAATGATATAAAACGGGTATGAATAAACCTGAAGTTCATTCCCACCATTAATGATCCCTTAAAATCTTTGTCGTTACGAGAGTCTGTTACAACCCCCAAAGCCCCACCTGCTGTGAAGCTGAATCGGCTGAACGGAAAAAACTCATATCCTATATCAAGTCGTTTTTCACTCACAGATTCGTTATACATCCCCGAAATAACCCATCCTCCAAAATACTGAGGTTTTTCAATTAATGAATACCCTTCTTCAATTCCTCTATATTGTCTGATAATGGTTCCTTCACTGACGTCATCACCAGAGTTTGCTACTCTCACCAGCCCTGCTGATTTCCCCGGTAAAATAAACTCTCTGTCTTGGATTATTTTATGGACATCTGGTTTCATTATTTCAAAAATGGAACCTTTTTTTACTCCCAGTTCTGATCCAAGCAACATGGTAAGCCTGTTTCCATCTCTTTCCAAGATTTCACTTTTTAATAAAAACATCTTTCGGAGTTTAGCTGAAATTTGGCTGCGAATTTGATTTAACACCTTTCCCAAAGATACGGCTCTTGTTCCTCCCGTATACTCGCCATATAATTTAAATGAGTGTGTGGATTCCCCTGTTTCTATATCAATTTTTCGAACTTCTGCCTGTAAAGATGTTTGAATATTATGCGGATATTTTTCTTTTGGATCATTATGTGAGAACATAGATCTAATTACACCAACTGCCAGCTCTGTTCCAACCCGTTCCCAAAACCCTTTTTCATCATCATCTTTATCTGACCTCTCCTTTTTTGGAGGCACTCCTCTCTGACCAAAGGATAAAATGGAAACAACTAAAGCCTCATCAGCAGAGGATATTTCCCCATAATTCACCACCTCATCATCTCTTATGATACCGCTCATTTGTAATTTCTGTTCATTGAGAGTTTTTTCAAGATTGTTGCGGTCTAAAATTTCAAATCTATTCAAATTTATGGCTTCTGATGACACCAATCCGGTGACAGTAGACTCAATAGATTTACGTCCTTTTCCTTTGTCCGCAGGTAAAATCAGAAGTTTTTCTTTTTCTTCGGTTACGTTATGAACTTTAGATTGACTAAATACAGCAGACAAAATAAAAATAAAGAGTAGGTTCAATTTCATTACCCTTAAATGTCCCGATAATAAAAGGGGTTCAAAATAATTTGATCAAGATTTAATCTTTTTTCCACTTTTCATTAACAGAACTGCTGAAAAAGTGAACAAAAGCGTCATTCCAACAGCCATCAAAAAGCTGACCAGCGGTGGAGAGTCACTGACACCCAGAACAGTAAAGCGAATTCCGTTTATCATATAATAGATTGGGTTGATAAAACTCAGCGTTTGTGCCCAATCTGGCAGCATTTGTATAGAATAAAATATTCCTCCTAAAAAACTTAAAGGAGTAAGGAAAAAGTTTTGCATCATGGCCAACTCATCCCAACTGTCGGCCATCTGCCCTAAAAACAATCCCATACTTGAAAATGCCCATGAAACCACCAAGAGAAACCCAAGGGTCTGTATTGGACTTACAATAGGCATTCCCACCAAAAGAATCCCCAGCAGAAGGACTAGAACTCCATTTACAAAACCTCTCACAGTACCGCCAATGATATACGCCATAGAAATCTCAAAACTGGATAGTGGGGCTGTAAGAATATCCGGAAGCTGCTGAAGCAGCTTCATCTGAAGCATGGAAGAGGAGGAGTTGGAGCTGGCATTAGTGAGTGTGTTCATCATCATAAGCCCCGGCAAAATGAATAGTGTGTAAGGGATACCTTCAATTTCTGAAATTCTTTTTTCCAATGTAAATCCAAAAATAAGAATATAAAGTGTAGTAGTAATTAGACCCGGTAAAACTGTTTGACGATAAACAGAAAAAAATCGTCCGACCTCCCGCTTAGTAAGGGTCCACATTCCTATCCAGTTCATGTCCCTGATTCCTCCCCAATTCCTCTTCCAGTTAGCGAAAGAAATACATCCTCTAATGTGATCTTATCAGTTTTTATGTTTTGAATATGACAACCATTTTGACTTAAAATATTGATTATTTCCGGTAATGACTCTTCTGGATCTTTTACAGTAAAATGAAGACGGTTATCCTCAAAAGTGTAGGTGTATAAATTAAATTTATTATGGATTGATTCGTTCCACCCTGTTAGCTGGATGGTAATTCCAGATTTTTCCGACTGTTTTGTCAATTCATTCGGTTTCCCCTGGGCAATGATTTTTCCTTCATCAATAATGGCTACATCTTCGCATAGCATTTCTGCTTCCTCGATATAGTGAGTCGTAAGGAGAATAGTTTTTCCCTCATTATGCAACTCTTTGAACAGTTTCCACATATCATGACGAAATTCCACATCCACACCGGCTGTTGGTTCATCTAATATAACAATCTTTGGGTCATGCACCAGCGCTTTTGCCAGTTGATATCTGCGTTTCATCCCTCCTGAGAGCTCTCTCAATCGGGCATTTCTCTTTGATGCTAAACCAAGGCGTTTAAGTAGTTTCTCAATGTATGGCTCAGCCGTTTTATGTGTAAGACCGTAATAGCCTGCCTGGAAAAACAGTAGTTTTTCCACTGGAAAAAACCAGTCCTGTGGGAGCTCCTGTGCTGCAATTCCAATATTGGAGCGGGTAAACCGATATTCATTCACTGTGTCTCTTCCAAAGACCTCTGCTTTGCCTTTATCTTTTAAAACTAATCCAGAGAGAATGTTTATAGTCGTGGTTTTTCCTGCTCCGTTTGGACCTAAAAGGCCAAAGAACTGACCATCATTTATATCAAGGCTTACACCCTTTAGAGCATGGGTCCCATTATAACTTTTCTCAAGATCTGTAAATCGAATTGCGGGAGCTGTCATTTTGGTTCTGTGTCAAACCCTATTTGTTTTTCAAACGGGTTGGGAAAGTCAAATCCCTCTACTCCGGGGAAATGAACAATTGAGACAATGAATCCCCAGTGGATCAGCACTGAAGCTTCTACCTCACGGGTTTTCGGCGGTTTAATTGATTTTATTTCCCCATCTGGAGCTTCTGCCACCTGAAATTTTGGGTGGTATATCCAGACACCATGTTCATCATAGCCAAGAATTTTGGCGAACAAGGATTTCTGAATAATTCCCAGATCTTTCAGGGGTTCATGGTTCTCTAATTTTAATAATACAATATCATCGATTATTTCACTTATGTTCATCATATTTGTATTTCCTATTTGTGTAGGGAAATTAACTCTACATTAAAATTAAAAAAGAGGGGTTTGATTTTACCTTAGTTTATTTTTGATGCCTGCTTCCACCAGGGCACTGTTCCATCGTCCTAATTTCTTTTGTCTATTATTCTCAGACATTTTCGGAAAATATTCTTTACGACTCGATAACCAGCTTTTAGGAAATTCTCTATAATGATTTTTGAATAATAAGCGAAATACACCCCTTGCTGTTTTATCTTTTTCAGAAGATATTATTACCGGTACATTTAGAATGTCTGCAATAAACTGGAGTAATGGCTCTCTTGCTCCTCCCCCTCCCATATGAATTGTTTTTATCTTATAATTATTTTTTTTTAAAATGAAGAAAATATCATGTATTAAAAGGCCAATAGATTCCATACCTGCCCGTATAATACTATCCTTAGATGCCCCATCTAAATTGTAAAACAAGGACTCCTTTTGTTGTATCCAATATGGAGAGGCTATACCGGTAAATCCTGGAATAAGAACACCCTCTGATTTTGTTTTTTCACATCTTTCTTCCCATTTCATATCCCTGTGAGGAATATCCAAATAATCTTCCAGCCAGTAAAAAAGTGAGTTCCCAGCATTGATTGTTCCCTCAATAAAAAATTGGTTTTCACAGTTAGATGACCAAAGTAAGCTTGATATCAATCCCTTTATAATTAATGGATTGTCTCCAGTGCACAACTGAACAGAACCTGACGTTCCTAAGTTTATGGAAGCCTGTTCAGATAAAGAAAATTCCTGTCCAATTAGAGCTGCCTGCTGATCGCCTATGACACAATTTAATGGAACCGAATAATTATCAATATTGATTTTTCCAAAGTTACGTACTGTTGGAGTTAGAGGAGGAAGACACAATGAATTCACATTAAATAAATTACACAGCTCCTGATCCCAGGTGAGGGAATCTAAAGAATACAGTTGTGACCTTCCGGCAATGGAGTGGTCAATTGAAGCAGACCCCGTTAACGCATGAGTTAAATAAGAGCTGAGTGTACCAAAATATAAATCACCACTGTGAACATCTTTCTCTAGGCTTGGGTATTCCTTAATTAGGTGAATATATTTTAAGGCACCAAAATGCCCACTTAGAGGAGCCCCGGTTTTAGTGTAAACCAATTGTTTGTATTCATTATATTTTTCAACAAGATAGTTTGCTCTGTTATCCTGCCAACTTAATGCGGGAGTTTCGGGGATTAGTGTTTCTTTATTCCAAAATAAAAACGTTGACCTTTGCACTGCTATACCCATAGCAGCAATTATCCCTTTTTCTATTTTTACCTTTTTGACAGATGATCTAATCAAGTTAAATATAGCCTCAGCTATGATAGATACGTCACACTCAACAAACAGGGGCTTAGGGTGGCTCAGCCTGTGTTTAATTTTCTCACTGTGACATACTTCCCCATTTCTATTAAATAAAAATGATTTTGTGGAGCTTGTTCCCTGGTCAAGTACTAAAAAATATGATTTCATATTCTACTGATATTTTAAAATACTTTTATTCATAATACCTATAAACCCGGTTATCATTCCACCAATACCAAATACAAGAAATACCGTATGAATTGGAATCATCTCGGCGAATATTCCAACCAGTGCTATAGAGACAGCCGTCATCCCCGAGACCGCTAAATGTACCATGGAAAACAATCGTCCGTGGTATTCGTTTGGAGTATATTTCTGGAAAATAACAGTTCTGGAAACTGTAATGACAGGAATTCCCATACCATGAAAAATTATGATAATCATAGCAACTGTTACTGACTGAACCCAGAAAAACATAGCATAGGTAAGACCGTCCCACAGCATCCCCATTAAAAGGAGAAAACCACTGTTAAATTTTTTTGAAAATTTGTACATAAATAGAGAACCTGTGAGCATACCAAGAGCCATCCCGGCTTCAATAAATGCAAAGTCAGATGCTGTACCATGTAAATAGTGTTTAACCATTATTGGTATTCCAACGATCGCAGGGCCCATGATAAAAATGTTATTTACTATTGTAAGGATTAAAATCAGTCTAATTGAGCTATGGGTTTTTAAATAAACAAAGCCAGATCTCAATTCTTGAAAGCGAGGGAGATTATCCAATTTTCTATTTACTTTAGAGTGTTTGATGCTCATAAGCAGAAACGCTGCCAATAAAAATGATATAGCATCCCAGATAAATAGTGATCCTACAGTCATAATATTTAGCAAAACTCCAGCTAAAGCGGGGCCCAGTAAATAGGCAAACTGTCCGCTGGTGGCAATGAGTGAGTTGATTTTAAGCAACCTTTCCTGAGGAATAATTTCTGGAAGAAATGCATTCATCGCTGGTGGAAATAATGAACCGAAAGAGGCACGTATAAAAGCTAGAACCCCTATGAATAAACCAATATAAAAATTAAAAAATAAAAGGATTGGAATGACAGCTACTGTGATTGCCTGAGAAAAGTTTGAAATAAGCATTAATTTCATCCTGTTATGCCTATCAGCCAGCACTCCTGCTAAAACACCAAATAAAATTGCCGGTAAATATGCACTCATAGCTACAACCCCGGTTACTGCAGTTGACCCGGTCATGTCTAATATAATCCATACAAGGGCTAATTGATATACAGCATCACCGGTTGCTGAAATAGTCTGAGCTGACCATAGTTTTATTGTGTTTATTTTGAAAGAATGATTAATGAAATTTCTCAATATCAATTTTTTAATTTATTATTTGCTTGTCCTGTTTGGACCAAGGGGAAATTTAACAAAAAATATCAGCTTTAAAACAGAAAGTACAGTGTGGTGAATTTATTACCAAAAATCTTTTTCTCATTCAGAAATCATCTTTAATTTCGGCATCTTTATTAGTAAAATATTTAGGAGTAATAAATGACTTATATTATAGCTGAACCATGTGTTAGCACCTGTGATACTGCCTGTGTTGAAGTTTGTCCAGTTGACTGTATTCATGGTCCAGAGGATAAATCAGGAGCCGGTGCCGAAGCAAAAGAACCAGGATTTGATCCTGAAGGGAAGCAACTGTACATTGACCCAGAGGAATGTATTGATTGCGGAGCATGTGAACCAGAGTGCCCTGTAGAAGCTATCTTTGAAGAGAGTGAGGTCCCTGAAGAGTGGCATGATTTCATCAAAATAAACTATGAGTGGTTCGGCCAGGAATATACAGGCTGATTTACTCTTTCCCTTATATTAAAACGGCTTTTATAGAAAACCGTTTTTTCCTATCTCTACAAATACCATGACAAAAGAACAGATTTTAAAATTGCTATCTAGAATTAACTATCCTGGGTTCAATAGGGATATTGTTTCTTTTGGAATGGTAGAGAATGTTGAATTAACTGAAAAAACTGTACGTGTTACATTGAAACTTGCGGCTGAAAAATCTAAGCAGGGTGAAGTAAAAGATTTAGTCAGTAAAACTTTAGAGTCATCTGGTGCTTTCGAAAATGTTGATGTGCAATTGATGGGTGCTCCTCAGTCAAGCGGTAGCATATCACAAACAGAAAAACCAGAAAATGTGAAACATATTATTGCAGTAGCTAGTGGAAAAGGAGGTGTGGGGAAATCTACAGTCGCAGCAAACCTTGCTTGTTCTTTGCTAAATAAAGGGTACAAAACCGGTTTGCTTGATCTTGATATTTATGGTCCTTCTCTTCCTATAATTTTGGGAATAAATGAGTCTCCAAAATTTACTCAGGATAAAAAACTTGTCCCTCTGGATTGGAATGAGATGAAAGTCCTGAGCTTCGGTTTTATCAGTGGAAATGACTCTCCAGCGATTTGGCGTGGTCCGATGGTTGCACGAATGACAGAACAGTTTTTTCGTGATGTAGACTGGGGAGATTTAGATTTTCTTGTTTTAGATTTGCCACCCGGAACTGGAGATATTCAATTAACTTTAACTCAAAAAATACAGATAAGTGGTGCAATTATTGTAACAACTCCTCAGGATATAGCTCTCTCTGATGTGCGGAAAGGAGCAGATATGTTTCAAAAAGTAAACACTCCTGTTTTAGGGGTTGTTGAAAACATGTCTGGAATGACTCTAAAGGGAACCGTCTACGATTCGGGTGGAAATCTTATAAAAAACGGGAGTATTGTTCTAAATCAAATACACAAAACACAGGTTGATGAAGGTGGATCGTTTTCTATTAATATTGATTTGTTCAAAACAGGAGGAGGGGAACAGGAAAGTCAACGCCTTGGAGTCCCTTTATTAGGGAAAATACCTTTTTCGCATACCATAATGGATGCAACTGATGCTGGCACCCCAATATCTTTTAACCTGCCTGAAAATGCTGGGACAAAAATATTTTCCCAAATTGTAAAACAAATTGAGAGCGAACTTACATTCTAAATTTTATTTTCAAGGGGGAACTGTATCCAAAAAAAATCATAAAAGGATTTATGTTTAGATATCTAATTCTAACAATTAACCTAATATGAGTAAAACAGAGCTAAGGGAAACAATTCAGAGAAATGGAAATATTCCAGAACATATAGCAATCATAATGGACGGAAATGGACGTTGGGCAACAAAACATTCATTGCCACGACTGGCTGGACACCATGAGGGAATAAACTCAGTTAGGGAAATAACAAAGGTATGTGGTGAACTCGGAGTAAAACATTTAACTTTGTACACATTTTCTACAGAAAATTGGCAACGACCCAAAAAAGAAGTTTCTGCTTTAATGAAACTATTGCTTAACACAATTCGTGAGGAAATTAAAAGCTTACATGAAAACAAAGTGAAACTGACAACAATCGGAAATTTGGATGTTCTCCCCAATTCTGCTTATGATGGAATACAGGAAGGAATAAAGTTGACAAAAAACAATAGAGGACTGAATCTTATTCTTGCTTTGAATTATGGCGCCAGGCAAGAAATCATAATCGCAATAAAAAAAATCATAAAACAGGTGGAGTTAGCTGAGATTAATATAGAACAGGTAAAAGAAAAAACTGTTTCGGAAAATCTCTATACAAAAGATGTTAGAGACCCTGATTTACTTATCAGAACTGGCGGAGAAAATCGTGTCAGTAATTTTCTGTTATGGCAGCTGGCATATTCAGAATTATATATGACCGATACATTCTGGCCCGAGTTTCGTGAGTTTCACCTTTTAGAAGCCATTCTTAATTTTCAAAAAAGAGAAAGACGCTTTGGTAAAATTAGTAGACAAGTAAAAGCATAATGAAAAAAAATAAATATTTCTATCTATTCCAGATAGTTATTTTCAGTGGGATAATATTAGGATCAACAGAAATAAAAATTCTAAATGTGGCGGTTGAAGGAAATACAGTTACAACCGATAGAATGATTCAGTATACTTCTGCGCTGAAAGCAGGAAACACTATAAATCCTGGGGATTTTTCAAAGGCAGTAAAACGTCTTTGGAATTTGGGGATGTTTGAGAATATCCAAATACGTCTGGATGAAGAGTCTGAAGAGGGAGTAAAAATAACAATTGTAGTAAAAGAATCTCCTATTCTTGGAAAAATATCCTTTAACGGAAATAAAAAAATTAAAGATTCTGTTTTGGAAGAAAAACTTATACTTGTTTCAGGGCAGAGAATTAAACTAAATACAGTTCATGAAAAGATACAGGAGTTAAAGACTATTTATGCAGAAGAGGGATATTTAATTGCTGAGATAAATAGCGAATTGACACCAGCAAAAACAGTTCGCTCTAATGATCCTAAAATTCTTGAGATTACTAATGACCTTACATTCAATATTAAAGAAAACCGAAAGGTTAAGATAGGTGAAATTAAATTTGAAGGAAACGAGTCTTTTTCAGATTGGAGATTGAAGAGAGTTCTGAAAAACACAAAACAGCAAAGATGGTATTTATTCTGGAGGTCTCATTTTGATGTTGAAAAATTTGAAGAGGATATTGAAGCTTTAAATGTGTTTTATAAAAACAAAGGGTATCGGGATTTTGTGTTTTTATCTGATTCCACTGGATATAGTAATAACAAAAAAAAGATGAATTTGTATCTAAAAATTGTTGAAGGCCCTAAATATAAATTCAGAAACTTTAGCTGGGATGGGAACTCATTATACAATGAAGAAATACTTAAGCGGTCCTTAGGCATAAATAAGGGTGATGTGTATAATGAAGAAAATTTTAACAAAGCAGTATATGAACGAATGCAAAGTCTTTATATGGATATGGGATATATTTACAGCCGTATTGAACCGGCTATAACACCTGTTGGAAAAGATTCCCTTGATATTCATTTCCAAATCACCGAAAATCATAAAGTATATGTTAGAAACATCATGATAGGAGGAAATACAAAAACAAGAGAAAATGTAATCCGCCGTGAACTAAGGATTTTTCCGGGAGATGTGTTCAGTAGAGAAAAACTTATTCGCAGCCAACAGGCGGTTTGGATGTTGAACTACTTTGGTAACGTAATCCCTGATGTTGTCCCTGTTGATGAAGATCAGGTAGATTTGAGTGTGGTGGTTGAAGAAAAGTCTGCGGATCGAGCGAATGCAAATATCGGATTTACAGGAGAATACGGCATGACTGGTGGGGGGGGCTTGGAGTTTAACAACTTCAGAGGATTGGGGCAGAGGTTAATGTTCAGCTTTAATACTGGAACAAATTATTCGATTTATTCTACTCAAACACCTTCTAAGTATAGATCGGTTAGCTTGAGTTTTACAGATCCGATGGTAAATGATACCCCTAACTTGCTGGGGTTTTCAATCTACTATTCGTTCCGCGGTTCATCAACTAATTATTATTTTCCATTGGATTATACAGCGAAAGGCGGGTCAGTAACATGGGGCAGGAGATTTCGCTGGCCAGATGATTATTTTAGGGGGAATTGGGCATTAAGAGCTGTTGAAAAAGAGTACAGTGGTGAACAGGAAGATTTGGATCGATATGTAAAGGGCCTGAACATTTCTAGAGGAATAAATCTTACACAAATTATCAGCCGTGACAGTCGAAACCGACCTGAATTTCCTATTCAAGGATCAATGTTTTCATTGGAAACGACATTATCTGGTGGGATTTTGGGTGGAAATGAAGACTTTCATAAACATGTTTTGAAGTTAGAGTTGTATACACCTACATTCTGGAAATTTGTTTTGAAGAGTTCTTTTCAATTGGGCTTGATTGAAGCTCTTTCATCACAGGAAGATGAGCTTTCTATTATCCCATTCGATGAACGGTTTATCATGGGTGGAAATGGTATCCCTTATGGAAATATGCTCAGGGGGTACCCCGACAACTCCATTGGACCGGTGACATCAAGTGGAAATCCAGTTGGAGGGAATGCAATGTTAAAATTTAACACTGAATTCAGATTTCCATTTTCTGAAAACCCAGTTGTTTATGGGTTGGTATTTGCTGAGATGGGTAATGTCTGGAATTCACATCAAATGACAGAACCACTTAATATCCCTCGTGGAGGTGCATTAACACTTAGAAAATCTGTTGGTGTTGGAATTCGTTTTTTTATGCCAATGATTGGAATGTTAGGATTTGATGTAGGATATGGATTCGATGATATAACCGGTTACGGCAGCCCCCAAGGATGGACATCAACAATTATATTTGGACAACCCTTTTAATATTTTTTAGGAGAAAATAGTGAACAAAAACATAAAATATATCTTCACAGTTACAGGCCTACTTTTCTTTCCGATAATACTTTTCGGTCAGCTAAAAGTGGGATATGTTGCATCAGATAGAATACGAATGGAGTATGAGGAATTCAAAGAATCAGAATCTCAATTGCAATTAGAGTTTCAAAAAGTTCAGTTTGAATATCAAGAAATGATAAAGGAGTTGGATAGTTTAAATCAAGCATTTGAAACACAGCGTTTAATGAGTTCCCCTGAGTGGAGAAGGGAAAAAGAGCAGGACATTAAAGATAAGGAAAATGCTATCCAGAACTTTCAAGCTAAAAAAGTAGGGCCTGAAGGAGATTTAGTAAAAAAACAATCTCAGATGGAATATGAACTGCTGTCTAAGGTCAAGAAAGCAGTGGATAATGTGGCAATAGAAAAGGGATATGATTTTATTTTTGATGGTTCAATTTCTCTATTGTATGGAAAACCCACCCACGATCTAACTGATGATGTCCTGCATGAGTTAAGAAAATTAAATAAAGATATATCAAAGTAAATAGTTTTTTGACCACACTAAACCAATTGGCTGATTTGGTCGGAGGAAAGGCAATTGGACAATCTGATCTTCCCATTTCAGGGGTTTCTGAGTTAAATGATGGAAAGCCTGGGACAATTTCATTTTTGGGTAATCAAAAATATAGAAAATTTCTAAATTCAACAAAAGCTTCAGCAGTCATTGTTTCAAGTGCTGAACTGCTAGAAGGTAGAAATGGTATTGAGGTTCAAAATCCACAGCTTGCCTTCTCAAAAATTCTCAAAATATTTAATCCAGAGCTGCTAAAACAAAAAGGAATACATCCAACTGCTGTGATTGACCCAACAGCACATATAGATGAAGATGTATGCATTGGCCCTTACGCAGTTATAGAGGCCAATTCGAAAATTGGAAAAGGGACAATAGTTGGAGCAAGTTCTGTCATATCTTTAAACTCTGTCATTGGAAAAGAATGTAGAATTCACGCCCGAGTAACACTTTATCATGATAGTTTGATAGGAGATAGAGTTGTTATATTCAGTGGTAGTGTCATTGGGTCCGATGGGTTTGGGTTTGTTACTGATAAAGATACACACCACAAAATACCTCAGGTTGGGAAAGTGATTATTGGAAGTGATGTCGAAATAGGTGCAAATTGTGTGATTGACCGAGCAACTATAGGAACAACAAGAATAGGAAACATGACTAAACTGGATAATCTAGTTCATATCGCTCATAATGTTAAAATAGGGATAGGGTGCCTTTTTGCTGCAGGAGTTGGTATTGCCGGTACAGTAACGATCAAAGACTTCTGTATTTTTGCTGGCCAGTCCGGGGTTGTACCTCATGTTACCATTGGGTCTAAAGCTATTATTGCCGCACAGTCTGGAGTCACTAAGTCTCTTGAAGGGGGCGAATTATACTCTGGAATGCCGGCTCGAAAAATTCGTGAACAGCATAGAAAAAATGCTGTTTTACAATCACTCTCTGCATTAAAAAAACGTGTTGATAAATTAGAAAACCTTGTGTTAAAAAATGAACACAACACATAGATTTCAGCGCACAATTTCAAAGCCAGTTTCTTGTACAGGTGTAGGCCTGCATACTGGAATTGAAAGTACGATAGTTTTTAGGCCTGCACCTGAAGACTCTGGTATACATTTTTTCCGGAAGGATATAGAAAACTGTCCTTCTATTTTGGCAGATATTGAACATGTTGTGGATATCTCTAGAGGGACAACAATTGAACAGAACGGAATAAAAATTTATACTGTAGAGCATGCTTTAGCTGCAGTCTCCGGTTTACGTATTGATAATGTTTTAATTGAATTGACAGCCAAAGAGCCACCAGTTATGGATGGCAGTTCAAAAGATTTTGTAGATGCGTTGTTAAACTCTGGTATTGTAGAACAAAAAAAACCCCGTCGTGTGTTAGAAATTTCCAACCCTGTTGCATATTCTGATCCCGATAGGGGTGTAGACATTCATGTTGTTCCCTCTGATCGATTCCGAGTTACCTTTATGATTGATTATAAGCTTCCATCTCTTGGCTCTCAGTACACTGCGGTTTACAATATGCAGGAAGATTTTGCCAAAGAAGTTGCTCCCGCAAGAACGTTTTGTTTTTTAAGTGAGGTTGAGGAACTACGGGAGGTAGGATTAATCAGGGGTGGGGCACTTGATAACGCGGTGGTGTTGGTGGATAAGGTCATTGATGATGCAGAGGTCGGCAGGCTGAAAACTCTATTTGATATTGAAGATGAGATCATTATGGGTGCTAATGGAATATTAAATGGGAAAAAACTCAGATACAAAAACGAACCTGTTCGCCATAAAACTTTAGATTTAATTGGAGATATGGCTCTTTTGGGGGTCCCAATAAAAGGTCATGTCACTGCAGCAAGAAGCGGACATGCGAGTAATGTCGAGTTTGTAAAAATGATTCGAAACGTTTACCCTGATTTCTTTTAGAATTATTTATGACAAATCCTTCGTTTACCATTGAGGACATATTAAAAGTTGTCCCTCATCGATATCCATTTGTTCTCATAGACCGAATTATAGATTATCACCCGGGGGATAAACTCACAGCAATTAAAAATGTAACATTTAATGAACATTTTTTTCAGGGTCACTTTCCAGGTCAACCAGTCATGCCCGGAGTGTTAATTTTAGAATCAATGGCACAAGCAGGTGCATTTTTAGTGTTGAATACCGTTGAAAATCCCTTGGATAAAAATATGTTTTTTACGGGAGTTTCAGATTCAAAGATTCGCGCACCAGTTACTCCTGGGGACCAGCTTCGTTTGGAAATGACATTAGTAAAAATGAAACTAACTGCCATACGGCTTAAGGGGGAAGCTTACGTAAAAAATAAATTGGTCGCTCAAGCAACTATTATGGCTAATATTGTTGAAAGGGTAAAGGGGGGAGATTAATTCCCACGTCAATTCATCCTACAGCGTTAGTTCATGAAAATGCTGACCTAGGGGAAAATATTAAAATTGGACCTTTTGCATGTGTTGAAAAAGATGTAACTATCGGGTCTGGGACTAGTGTTAGTAATTATGCTATCATTAAATCTGGAACATTCATTGGAAACAACTGCAGGATATTTCAAGGATCTGTTATTGGGGAGATTCCTCAAGATTTAAAATTTAAAGGGGAGTTTACTGAAACACAAATTGGAGACAACACTACGATTAGAGAGTTTGTCACGGTAAATCGAGGGACATCAGCATTAGGAGTTACTAAGGTCGGAAATAATGTTCTTTTAATGGCTTATACCCACGTTGCCCACGATTGTGTTGTTGGAAACAATGTTATAATGGCCAATATGGCAACTTTAGGTGGCCATGTCGAAATAGGTAATTGGGCATTTTTGGGAGGTGGGGTATTAGTACATCAATTTTGTAAGATTGGAGAACACGCATTTATTGCTGCGGGTTTTAGAGCCGTCCAAGATGTTCCCCCCTTTATAACCGCATCAGGGGAACCTATCAAGTACTCTGGTTTGAATACTATCGGACTAAAAAGAAGGGGATATAAGAATGAAGACTTAAACATTTTGAAACAAATTTATAATTTATATTTTCGTTCAAAACAACCTAGAACGCGAGCATTGGATAAAATAAAAAATCAATTTTCTTCAAATAAATTAGGACGTTCTATAGTTAGTTTTATAGAAAATAGCGATCGTGGGATAATTTAATTTTCACTAATTACTTTTTCTGTACCAGATATTATTCAACAGTAAAAACCTAACTAAAAAAGTTTTATCTGAATGGTTTAAAAAATACAAAGAATTAAAAATCTATGAATATTTTCAAATCCCTTAGAAGGTTTTCCAACTGTACAATAAAGTTTTTTTTGTTGCATATTCTACTAAGTTTTTGTTTTGCACAGTGGGTTGATTTCAGTCTTGCACAAGAGGAGTTTTCACAGCCTGATGTGCAAAGATTTCTTGAAGGAGTTGCTTTCACTTTATCAGAAAGCCCTTCAAATCTAATTTCTCCAAATCACAGGATGCATGTAAGTATTGGGTTTTCAAAACACCTGTGGTCTCATGCCAGTATCTATCAAAGCCAGATTTCTAGGGTAGCCCCTAAGTTTTTAGTTTCTTTTTTTCTAACTAACAACCTCACATTTATCGGAGGTGTGAGTCAGTTTCACTCTGCTAATCAAAATATACAAATCCAAAATTATGGACTTGCTCTTAGAGCCAATGAAGATACATCCTATCCATTACAAACTTCAGTTATTTTCTACAGATTAGAAGGGCCCAAAGACTTGAATCTGAGAACTGTTTCACTTAACCTGTCTTCAAAATTTCATATATTAAGTTCCAATTTACAAATTGGAATTGGAAAAGAAATGTATTCTGCTACATTTCTTATGAATGATAATAGCTTTCCCTCAGGAATGAAAGGAGAAATAAATTATTTATTGTTGGGGATGTTAATAAAAAACAATACATACGAAATTATTCCACAATTGCGCTTTCATCCCAATTTGATAGATATAACTCTAAAATTTTCTTTGGGGGTTCAATAATATATGAAAACTCTTTCAATTTTAGGTTCCACGGGCTCCATTGGTGTTAACACCTTAAGTGTAATTCAGGATTTAGAAGAACATTATAAAATAAAATATCTCACAGCAAATTCTAATAGCGAATTATTAATTGAACAAGCAATTAAGTTTCAGCCAGAAAATGTAGTTGTGGTAAATAATGATAAGTTTAAACCAGTTAAGGAAGCACTTAAAAAAACTAATATTAAAGTTATAAAAGGACGGGAAGGGCTTTTAGAGTGTGCTGGTGATTCAGAGGTAGATATTATGATGAATGGCCTTGTTGGCACGGCTGGAATGGAACCGACTTTTAGAGCAATAAGCTCAGGGGTGGATGTTGCCTTGAGTAATAAAGAAAGCCTGGTAATGGCCGGAGATTTAATAAATCGTGAAAAAGATTCTAAAAAATGCACTATTTTTCCAGTGGACAGTGAACATTCGGCGATTTGGCAGTGTTTATTGGGAGAATCTATGGACGATGTACAAAAAATAATTTTAACCGGGAGTGGCGGTCCATTTAGAAATAGAAACATTGATTCGTTTCACAAAATTACACCTGCAGAAGCTTTGAATCACCCCAACTGGGACATGGGAAATAAAATCACAATTGATTCAGCAACCATGATGAACAAAGGCCTGGAAATAATTGAAACTTATTGGTTATTTGAAATGGAACCAGAAGCGATTGAGGTCGTAATACATCCTCAATCAATTATTCATTCTATGGTAGAATTTCAAGACAGATCTGTTAAAGCACAGCTGGGAGTTCCGGATATGAAAATCCCGATACAGTATGCTTTGACCTATCCAAGACACAAATATTCCAATTGGAATTCTTTGGATCTTACTGCCATAAGTACACTTACATTCGAGCCACCAGATTTCGATAAATTCCCTTGTATGAAGCTAGCATATGATGCCTTAAGTTCAGGTGGATCTACGCCTGCTGTTTTAAATGTAGTTAACGAGTATGCGGTTTATAGATTTTTAAAAAATGAAATTTTATTTACTGATATTCCTAAAATGATTGAGCAGGCATGCGAACAACATGAGTGGGTAAAACATCCTGACTTTGAAGCCCTTTCCTATTTGGAATCTTGGTCAATAGATTTTGCTCAGTCGTTTTAGTTACAATGTAATGTTAGTCAATTTAAACTGGATTTAGTATGACAACACTCTTGGCCTTTATTGTAGTTATAGGAGTATTAGTTTTTGTACATGAGCTGGGTCACTACCTTGCAGCACGCTCCGTCGGCGTGAGGGTTGAGAGATTTTCCGTAGGTTTTCCCCCAAGGTTTATAACTTTTACTTCCCTTGAAGAGGGATGGTTATTACAATTATATTTTTACAGCAGTACACTTGACGGAAAGTTAGAGTGGCAACCTATCTGGGAAAAAACATTGGTTGTCCCTAATAAAACAGGAAGCGGAACAGAATACTGCTTAGCCTTGTTGCCTCTTGGGGGGTATGTGAAGATGGCAGGGATAATAGATGAAAGTATGGATACAACCCTTACACATGCACCAGATGAATTTATGAGTAAATCTTTTTTATCTCAGGTGTTCGTCATGAGTGCTGGTGTGATCATGAATATTCTCTTGGCATTTTTTATTTATACCGGACTCTCTTATCATTTTGGCAAACCAATAGAAAATCCATCCCCAGTCGTGTCTCGACTTGTTGATGATATGCCTGCAAAAAATGCCGGTATTATTCCGGGGGATAAAATAATATCGGTTAATGGAGAACAGATAGATACATGGAAAGATATGGTACACCATATTCACAATCTCCCTGAAAAGCTAATCATATTGGAAATCGACCGTCAGGGAGACCTCATAACCAAAAAATTTACAACCTCTTTCGATATTATTCATTCTGAAGCAGGACTAGACACAATTGGAATTATCGGAATTTACCCGGAAATTCAGTATGCTGATATTAATTTTTTGGAGGCCAGTGTAGCCGGATTTCGATCAACGACAGTAGGCTTTGGCATGATTATAACCTCTCTGAAAATGCTATTTTCAGGAGAGGCATCTTTTAAGGAATTAGGTGGCCCTATCATGATAGCACAACTGGCCGGCGAAACTGCGCGGGCTGGAACTACTTATTTACTCTCATTTATGGCAATTATCAGCATTAATCTGGCATTTTTGAATATTTTACCAATTCCTGGACTAGATGGAGGTCATATTTTTGTGGCAGTCATTCAGGCAATTTTAGGAAGGCCTCTCAGTATAAAAGCACGAATGATTTTTCAGCAGATTGGAATGGTTTTTCTTTTACTTGTTATGGTAACCGTGTTATACAATGATATCGGCAGATTGTTTACAAACTAAAAGATTTCAGAATTAACTTCATGGTTCCATATTTTATCTTTACCAATATTTGAATAGGGATTCTTCGTTTATCATCGCTAAACCATATTGTCATATCCCCTTCATTTTTAAGGAGAGAGCTCCCGTTTTTGAAAGGATTCACCACAAAACAATTAAAGGTCCCTGCCGGAACAGTTAATAGTTCAGACTTATCTACTCGTAACTGAAAGTTTGTAAAAGATCCATTGTCAAAGGTAATCATATTCAATGTCTCTCCTATAACAAGCGGTACTGTTCTTAAATAATAAAACAAAGAATACGGATCAAAAATGATGCCCCTAACTTGTATGGTGTCATTATTGACAATAGCCAGTCCTTTATCATAAAACAATTCTGTTTGTGTGGTTTTTCTGTAGCTCCCTTGTCTGACAGATTTTTTTTGGCGATGAAGATTTAGTCCTTTTGCATCAATCCAAGAATCCACCTGATCTCGTATTTTAAATAATCTGTCCCCTAAGGACCCAGTACGAGCAGAATATTGAATATGATATGATTCTATATTATTGATCGAATCAATTGAAATAACTTTCAGTGAAGCAGTCCCTGCGGGAATAAAATTGAATTTTGCAGTATAATTGAATACCTCTCCCTCCTTAAACGGAAAGTTTTTTTCAGAGAAGGCTGAAGTAGAAAAAAAATAAATAAATATCGTTAGTGTTTTAATTGTTAATTTACAATTCATCTCATTTTAATTAAAGTTGTGTTATTAAGTTTATAAATGCTTGACCCTTTCGACTGTGGTAAAACTCCTTCATCTATTAGTAAATCAATTTCATTTCTAAATTGTTTCATAATTTCATCTGGATCATTAAGGGATTGCTCTCCAGTCCTGTTTACGCTTGTAGTTGTAATGGGATAATTCAATGTTTTTACAAGTTCCTTCCCAAATGGGTGGTCTGGCATTCGGATACCAACCGAGCCGTCTGGTCCCAAAATCTGTGAGAACAACTCTCCCTTTCGTGCTTTGACTATGATGGTATTCGCACCACCAAAATGTTTTATAAAAATATCTTTTTCTTTATCAGTCAAGTCAGAAATACTAAATGCCATCTGAAGATCACTCACGATAACACTCATAGGTGCTTTTCGGTTTTTAATAAAATTAATTTTATCAACTGCTGTCTTGTCCGAGGCTTTTCCACCGAATCCATATAAAGTGTCTGTAGGGTAAACAATAACACCGCTGGAATTAATTATTTTTACTGCGGTAGCAATAGCTTCCGGAGACCCCGACAAAATTCTCTGATTCATTATTGAGGTGGCGGTGTTTTCCAACGGTTGTGCCACCAAAAATATTGGTCGGGGTGTTGGCGAATTTCATTTTCTAACATTTGAGTGTAAGCTTGTGTGAAAGTGAACGTGTCTGATATTAACTCTTTAGGGATTCTCCTGAATTTGATAAGAAATTGGTTGTGACCTTTTTTGCTACAAACCGCAAAAACAGGAATTGATCCTTTATGATGATAAAACAGAGCTGCTCCTTTTGGAGTAGAGGAAGGGATACCAAAAAACTTTACAAATACTCCCTTATGCCTGGCATCTTGATCGCTCACTAATCCTAAAATTCCTCCTTTTTCAAGCACTTTGTTGAAACTATTAACTTGATCCTTCCTAAAAACATGTTTTATTCCGCTCCACTCTCTTTTTTTAATGAAGAAATGATGAGCTCCCTCATTTTTTTGTCTTTGTGCAATACCAGTTAATGGATAATTGTTTTTTCCAAACCAAGCGATAATTCCTTCCCAAAACCCAAAATGACCTGTTATGAATAGTACTCCTTTTCTTTTACCTATGGCCTCATCCAGAATATCTTTATTTTTTATCTCCATTTTTATCTGTTGGTAGGATTCAGGGAAACCAAGAAAGAATAGAAACTGTTCCATAAAAAAAGAATAAGATCTTTTTAAAGTTTGTAACTTAAAATCAATGGATTTATTTGGGAAAGCTCTATCGATATTTTGAAGTGCAACTAATTTTCGTAAAGAAATATAGTGAAAGATAAATCCCCCTATCCTCTGTGCCCATATAGTTCTATCGCGCGGAGTTAACCTGCGAACAAAAAAACTCAGAAAAGTAAGAAGAAAAAAACAAATTCGTTCATTTAGTTTCATTGTGATGTCGTAGATTGTCAGAATCTAAGTTAAATTCTTCCATGGTAAAATTTCTTTTAATAACAGCTTAATACTTCTAATGAATATGAAATCTTTTTTATTCATTTTCTTGTCAACTTCAATATCAGTTGCAAAGGTGGTATATGTTGTTCCAATTCAGGGAACAATAGACCTTGGACTTCCCCCTTTTATTGAAAGGGTTATATCAAAAGCAGAAACTGCTGGTGCGGATGGTGTAATTTTTGATATTGATACTTTTGGGGGAAGAGTAGACGCTGCCACTCAAATAAAAGATGCAATATTGGATGCTGATCTGTTAACAGTTGCATTTATCAACCGCCGTGCAATTTCTGCTGGGGCACTTATATCTCTATCCTGTGAAAAAATTTATATAACTGGAGGAGGGACTATTGGCGCTGCAACAGCTGTGGACATGTCTGGCAAAAAAGGATCAGAAAAAGTCATCAGTTACATGCGTGAAGAGATGGCATCTACAGCAGAAAAAAGGGGCAGAAACATAGATATCGCTAAGGGGATGGTAGATGAAGACCTTTTTTTTACACACTTATTATTAGATAGTGACTCTGTATTAGTTGAAGATTTGGAAGGAAGAAAGGAAGGAAAGCTCATTACCTTGACAACAGAGCAAGCAATCAAATATAAAATAGCAGATGGAGAAACCGAAACTCTTGATAATTTATTAAAGTTGTTGGGATTAGAAGACGCAGAAATTAGAAATGTAGATGTGAACTGGTCTGAAAACATTGTGCGGTTCTTAACTGACCCGGTTGTAGCATCACTACTTATGACTTTTGGTTTTTTGGGAATTCTCTTTGAACTTCAGAGCCCTGGCTGGGGAATCCCCGGAACTTTTGGCGCTGTTTGTCTTACGTTGTCCTTGGGTGCCTCTACCATTGCCGAGCTTGCAACAATGACAGATTTACTGATTGTTTTGGCAGGGTTAGCTCTACTGTTTATAGAAGGGTTTTTAATCCCAGGATTTGGAGTTGCAGGAATAGCTGGAGTTTCTGTTTTAATATTTGGTATTTATAAACTGTTGATCCCTGAAGTTCCGGTAGGAGAGGATGTTTATTCTCGTGCATTTGATGGAATGGTTATTGGAGTAGTTGGTGGTCTAATTGCCCTTATATTACTATTCCGATTAATGATAAAAACTAAATTCTGGAACAAGCTCACTTCACCCGGTGTTCAAAGCAAGGATGAAGGATATTCAATTTCTATTGGGTTGGAAGAATTTGTAGGGAAAACTGGGGAGACAACATCTGATTTACGACCTTCAGGCTGGGTGACAGTAGGGAATAAAAAATTGTTTGTAGTAAGTGAAGGAGAGTATATACAAAAAGGAGAAAAAGTTTCTATTTTATCAGTGGATGGCAACAGAGTTGTTGTCCGAAATAATTGTTCAAATTTAAAGGAGTAACCTATGGCAACCACATCTATATTTCTGCTTGTGTTTTTATTATTGTTTCTTTTTCTATTATTTTATTTTGTTCCAGTTGGGATGTGGGTTCAAGCAGTAGTTAGTCTTGGATTAGGACGTATTACTATAATCGATTTAATTAGGATGAGATTGAGAAAAATATCTCCAAGGCTTGTGGTTGACAATGTAATAAATTCTCATAAGGCAGGACTAATTCATATAAAAACTGACATGCTAGAAACCCACTACATGGCAGGAGGAAGTATTTCAAATGTGATACATGCTTTAATTGCAGCAGATAAAGCGAAAATCCCATTGGAATTTGAGACCGCGACCGCTATTGATTTAGCAGGGCGTGAAGTAAAAACAGCTGTTGAAACAAGTGTATATCCAAAGGTGATTGATGCCCCCAGAGATGGATTTCTATCTGCAGTTGCCAAGGATGGGATTGAATTAAAAGCTAGAGCAAGAGTTACTGTTCGAACAAACATACCAGGACTGGTTGGAGGTGCAACTGATGATACGATTATTGCTCGTGTTGGCGAAGGGATTGTTAGTGCAATAGGTTCTTCTTTAAATTATGGCGCAGTTCTCGAAAACCCTGATAATATATCACGTGCTGTGTTAAAAAAAGGTCTTGATGCAGGAACAGCCTTTGAAATATTATCTATTGATATTGCAGATTTGGATGTTGGAAAAAATATTGGAGCGCAATTGCAAGCAGACCAGGCAGAAGCAGATTTGCGTGTTGCTCAAGCAAAAGCAGAAACACGCCGAGCTATGGCTGTTGCAGAAGAACAAGAGATGAAAGCAAAAACTCAGGAAATGCGAGCTAAGGTTGTTGAATCTGAAGCTGAGGTTCCTTTAGCGATGTCACAGGCATTTAGAGAGGGAAAACTGGGTGTGTTTGATTATGTGAATATGCGAAATGTTCAGGCGGACACTTCCATGAGGGAGTCCATATCTACTGGTGAAAAAATAGAAACAGAAGACCACAGCAAAGAAGAGGGCTAGTTTATGGAAGGATCAGCCTATTGGATATTTCTCGCTTTATTTTATTTGATCTCAAGTATGATTAAAAAAAAGAAGCAGAAATCCAGTTTGAAAAAGGCGGGTGAAGAAGAAAAAACAAATGGTTTGTCCTCTCAAATAGATGACCTGTTCAAGTTTCTAAAGTTAGATGGAATGGCTGAGGAAAAATCGGATCAAAGAGTGGAATCTGAGCTAGATGAAGAACTACTATATTATGAAGACGACCCTTCTCCTCATCTAGACATTATCGATGGAGAATGGAAAGATGAAACTAAAACAGATTCTCCCGAGAAGGATTTCTTACATGATAAAAAACCCAAATCAAATCTAAAGAAACATCACAGGCTTGTATTGGACAAATCATCACGTCTGTTTGAAAGGCCTACTGAATCAGTGGTTGATAGAATGAAAAGAAAGTATTTAGGAGATTCTGACAACCTAAAGTCAGCTGTTTTGCTAAAAGAAATCTTAGATAAGCCTAAGGCCCTAAGAAAAACAGCACGTTAGCTCAGTTGGTTAAATATTTCTAGTACTTCAGACTGAAGGTCTTTTTCTGTCGTATTATTATTAATAACAAAGTCTGCCATTCTAACTTTGGTTTCGCAGGGCCACTGCAAGTCTATTCTTCTTAGTATTTCTTCCCTAGCCAGATTGCCTCTTTTTATAGACCTTTCCATACGAATAGACAACTTTGCTGTTACTACAATTACATAATCTAGGTGGGTATCCAACCCAGATTCATAAATTAATGCACCATCAACCATAAAAATGGGGGCCTTGGTTTTAGATGAAACTTTATCAAATTCCTTATCAATTTCTTCAAATATATGAGGATGAATGATTGAGTTTAAATTAGACTGATGGTGTTCATCCTGAAAACTAACTCTCGCAAGTTTACCTCTATCAATTCTTCCATAATTATTCAAAATATCTGTTCCAAATTCAGCCATTAAATCATTTTGAATAACTGCAGATGTATCTAAAAGGTTTTTTGCTACTTTGTCTGCATCAAAAACATGCACACCCATATTTTTAAATAAATTTGCGGCTGCACTTTTACCTACACCTATCCCCCCTGTAAGTCCAATTTTTAGCATTATTATTTTAAGACTTTAATTATCCGTTCTGTTATTTCCGGTATTTCTCCAATACCATTTACTTCTTTAACCAGTCCGGATTTTTGGTAGTAGTTTATAAGAGGAGCTGTTTGATCCCAATAGATTTTTTGTCTACGTAATATAATTTCAGGTGTGTCATCACTTCTCCCTGAATCTATACCTCTCAGAACAAGCCGGTTGATCAGCTCTTCTTCATCGGCTGTAAGGCTAACCACCGCATTTAAATTATGTTGAATTTGATCTAGTATTTGGTTCAACCCTTCTGCCTGAGGAATGGTACGAGGGAATCCATCTAAAAGATAGCCCGGCATACAGTCTTTTTGAGATAATCGTTGTGCCATCATTTCTAAAAGGATCGAATCTGGAACCAATTTTCCTCCATCCAAATATATCTGGGCTTTTCTACCTATTTCTGATTCAGATTTCACCTCTTCCCTCAGAATATGTCCAGTCGAAAAGTGAAGGATGTTAAAATATGTTTTAAGCCGATTAGCTTGAGTTCCTTTTCCTACCCCTGGAGGACCTAGTAAAATCAGCTTCATTCTTGTAATATCTCTCTAAATAAGTATTCCAGCAATTGTTGCAGTCAGCCAAGATGCCAATGCTCCGCCAATCATCGCCTTTAAGGCAAGTCTTGCCAAGTCCTTTCTTCTTTCAGGTGCAATACTACCTATCCCACCTATTTGAATTCCTATAGAACCAAAATTTGCAAAACCGCACAGTGCATAACTTGCAATTATGGCAGTTCTCTCTGAAACTGCTTCTTCTAATCTTAAATCTTTAAGATTACTATAAGCAATTAATTCTGTAAAGATTAATTTTTCTCCCATTAAAGTTCCCATAATTCCTGCTTCTTCCCACGGAACACCCATTGTCCATGCAAGTGGTTTAAACACAAATCCAAAAATCAATTCCAATGACAACCCTGCAAAACCAAGAAGATAATTAATTAATGCAATTATGGATACAAAAGCTACAATCATAGCTGCAACATTTGCAGCTAACTTCATACCAGCAGTAGCTCCACGTGATAAGGCCTCCAGTGCGTTGTCATCTGTTTTGGGAATTGAAATATTAACTTCACCCAATGTCTCAGACTTCTCTGTTTCCGGAAGAATTATTTTTGCTATAACCATTGCCGCTGGTGCACTCATAATAGAAGCCGCCAATAAATGACCTGCAATCCCCGGGATATCACCCAATATTGTCACATAGATAGCCATAACACCGCCTGCTATTGTCGCAAATCCACCTGTCATCACTACCATAAGTTCAGATTGGGTCATCGAGTGAACAAATGGTTTCACAACAAGCGGTGCTTCAGTTTGTCCGACAAAAATATTTGCAGAAATACTGAGGGTTTCGGATCCGCTGGTACCCATTGTTTTCTGCATTATCCTCGCAATCCATTTTACTAAAATTTGAATTATTCCAAAATGGTACATTACAGCCATTAACGATGAGAAGAAGATAATGGTCGGCAACGCGCGGAATGCAAAATTAACCAATGCAGCATGAAATCCTACATCTGGAATAAAGGACTTAAAAAGGAAATCACTTCCGGCATCTGAAAAGCTTATGAGTTTTTTTACTGCTTTATCAAAAAAACCAAAAAACGGAGGACCTACCGGAGTTTTTAAAATTATAAGTGCCAGAAACATCTGAAGGCCCAAGCCCCATCCGGCAATCCTTAGATTTATATTCCGCCGATTATTAGATAAAATAAATGCAGTACCGAGGATCACAAAGATCCCAATAATTCCTACAAATTGATTCAATTAATGCTCTCGGGGTAAACATAGCAATTTCTGCATCGAGCTTCGTAAATGTCTGTTTCTCCAAGGACGATTTGTTGAGTTTCCTTTGAAGTTCTTTGAGTGTATGAGGCTGGCTTTCCACATTGGACACAGATAGCTCGTAATTTATCCAAAAAATCTGCTTCACACATAAGGGCAGGCATAGCACCAAAAGGTTTTCCCTGGTAATCTGTATCTAGTCCGGCTGCTATAACTCTTTTATTTTTATGTGCAAGGATTTTACATATATCGGTAATCTTGTCCGGGAAAAATTGAGCCTCATCAATTCCAATAACCTCTGCGTCATCTGCCATACTTATAATTTCTTCAACATCTTTTATTAAAAATGATTCTAATTTCAAATTATTATGAGATACAATGTGATTCTCGCTGTATCGTTCATCAATGTGAGGTTTGAATATTTTTGTTTGCATCCGAGCTATTTGAGCCCGGCGTAGACGTCTGATCAGTTCTTCAGTCTTTCCACTAAACATACAACCGCAAATCACTTCTATCCAACCTGATTCAGCTGATTTATTGCTCATGTTTTTTCAGCGTTATAATTAATAGTTTTCCAATTTGTCTTTACTAAATGCATTGGGAAGTAATTCTTTACTTGATGTTTTTGTTATTCCATTTTCATTGTCTATGATTAAAACCGGAATATTTTCGCATAATTCCCAGATAACCTGTCTGCATGCGCCACAAGGAAATCCTCCATTTTTACTTGCTACTGCAATTGCATTAAATGAGGTATATCCTTTTGATATAGCATTATACAGTGCAACCCGTTCCGCACAGGCAGTCAATCCGTAACTTGCAGATTCCACATTGCAACCACCAATAATCTTTCCGCCTTCAACTTCAACAGATGCACCAACGGTGTATTTTGAAAACGGAGCATACGCTTTATCACGCATTTCATTTGCAATTTTTATCAATTTTTCATTTTCCATAATTTATGCAATACGAAATGTACGAAATAATTTTTGTCCGCATACACCAGCTATGAACCCCCCAATATGTGCAAACCAGGCAACCCCACCGGTGATATCCAATCCCAGAGTTCCTAGTCCATTGCTCAATTGCATAAAAAACCAAATCCCCAATACTATTTGCGCAGGCACCTGAACGGTTGTTATAAAAATAAAAATAATAAAAACGTGTACCCGGGCTTTGGGGTACATCATCATGTACGCGCCCAACACCCCTGCTATTGCTCCGCTTGCGCCTACCATTGGAATTTGAGATGAAGAATTTATTATAACTTGACTCAACGCAGCAGCAATACCACAAACAAGATAAAAAATAAAATACCGGAAATGCCCTAATGCACTTTCTACATTGTCACCGAAAATCCACAAAAACCACATATTTCCTGCAATATGGGCAATCCCGCCATGAACGAACATAGAAGTAAAGATGTTAAAAATAGAAAAATGAGCAGGAATAAGTCCAAAAGCATAGATAAAAGTCATTCCTGATTTAGTATTTGAAAATTCTAATCCTATTTGAAATAGATGTATAAATATATTAATAGCAAGGATACCATAGGTAACATAGGGAATTAGAATTCGAGGATTGTCGTCTTTATATGGAAAAAACATAGACTCTTTTTTGTCAAATTTACTTAAGCGCCAAAGGGATTTTATAAAGAATTAAATGTAATGACCTATCAATTTACTGTAAAATGAAGCGTGAATTCCATTTTATTACCTACGTTATCTTTTGCGTTTATATTAGCAGCGTAGGTCCCGCTAGTTAATGGGCTTTGAAATCTATAAGATAGTTTTTTCTTGATTGGCTGATAGGCACAATATAGATTTTTTCCATTCAGAATTATATTCAATGCCTCTTCGGTAGGTTTAATTCCAGAAAGATTATCATTCAATACACATTCAATTGAGAGGATTTCACCAAAATCATATGAGTGGCCTTGTGATGGATAAATATTTATAATTTCTGGAGGAACTGTATCTTGTAGCACTGTGAAGACTCCAAGATCAGATGCCTCGGCAGATATTATTGATGAACCTGTTAATCTTTTTCCCTGAAATTGCCAATCACCCCTCTTGAAATTATATTTATATAAACCCAAACCAGTCAATTGGTTTTGATGTTGGTTTAGATTAACTCTTATAATCGCAGGGTTTTTTAACGGAAGATTCCACGGCTCAATTTTATAAATACTCAAAATTGGAAGTTTAAATTTAGTATTAAATAATTGTTCGTTTTTTTCTATCCATAACATTGATGTATCATAAAGAGTAGAGTCTGTGATTTGAACAGTAAATAGGCCATCATATGATTTTAAATCAGACTGTGATGTTGGGTATATGACCTTAGATTTGATTTTAAATTGATATGGGTGGGGTTCTCTTTGAATTAACACACTTTCCATGTTTTTAAAGTTTTCAAAAGGTATCAATCTACTGTAATAAGTTTGAGGAGAGCTTTGGATTAAATCGAAGCTACTTTTATCACCATTTTGAATAAAAAAAACCTCTTTAACCATATTTTTATTTTCCAAGTCTTTATATTCAACAAACAAGCCACCTGGACTGTATAAAATATTTAAGTGTGAGTAGATAGATAAAGTTGGTTTTCTGTAGAGCCAAACTCGAGAGGTTTGCATTGTTTCCCTTTCTGTTTTTCCCCATATAATTTGTCCATTTAGAGTAGAAATATTACCTGAAACATCTGTAACCTTAAGTTGGACATTGTAAACTCCAGACGATAAAGATATATGGCCTGTTTTATTTTTATTTTGTAATAAAAAAGGAGAATTATCAGATAAAAATAAGTTATGATAAGTTATTCCATCTGAACCTCCAAAAAAACGGTTTTCAACGGAATTCATATAGCCTGATTGTTCAAAGCTTAATGAGTCATAAGAAAATTCGAAAAATAAAGAGTCATTAATATATAATTCTATTTTATAAAACTGGTATCTGTTCCAGCTGTATTGAATTTTATCTTCAACATTTACTGCAATGCCGATTGTTCCATTATCACAATAGATCGCATCTCCAATCCAATGTTTTCCTGTGTCACCCTGCTTTACCGATAATTCCATTGGAATAGGAAGCCCATTTATCATAGTATTTGGCCTAAGCGGAAAAACAGTAACCCCTTTTATCTCCGGATAAACAGAATCAGGAAATGAATATTTCTGTTTTAAGGGATTTAATGTTTTACCATTTTGTTTCCTTATTTCGAAATGGAGGTGAGGAGCAAAGGATGCCCCAGTATCTCCTGTATAACCAATTATGTCACCTTTTTTAAATCGGAATGCTGTGCTATCAAAATAGCTGTTTGTATGGTATATATTTAACTTTTCTTGTCGTTTATAAAGTTCTGTTTCTAAATCTTCAGTGAACACACTCAGATGTCCGTAAACAGCAGTGCGTCCGGCTGTCGTCCTTAAATACAGGGCTTTCCCATAGCCATTGTAATTTGTGACCATTCTAGAGATGAACCCGTCTTGAATTGCATAAACTTCAAACCCCTCTTTCCCATGTGTTTTTATATCAATTCCCATGTGAAATCGATCTCCTCTAAATTCTCCAAAATTGGAAGACAGCTGACGACTGGCATTGGTAGGCCATATAATTTCTGCAGCTAGCTGTGAACCGAAAGCAACAGTGAGAGCGATTATTTTCAACAAAGTTACCATGAACGTATCTAAATTTGTTTAGAGATTAATAAGTCTCTAAAATATAGGTTAAAATGAAAGAGACTTTTGTAGGGCCTGTTTCATTCTGAATTTCTTTTTAAGTTAATAGCTAGTCTGTTTTTGTTTATTTTTTTTTAATTCATTTTTTAATGATTCAATTTCTTCCTTCAGCTCATTTAGCTCTTTTCGCAACAAGTCATCATCTAAAATAAAAAAATCTTCCTCGAACTCTCCATCAAAGTTTGGTTTTCTAAATTTTTCAACTCTTTTCTTTTTGTTAAAATAATAATCAGCAAACCTGCTGCGGAACTCAACGTGGGATGCTTTGCTCCTCTCTCCTAGAGCTATATCAATTGTTTTAACACGACCTTTTCTTATAACCTTAACTTTTATTTCATCTTCTGGCTCATATTCCCTTACGGTAGTGATCAGGTCTTGAGAATCCCAAATTTCATCTTTGTTTATTGCGACTATAACATCTCCTGCCTTTAGTCCCGCACCTTCAGCGGGACTATCTTCCACAACCTCAGAAATCAGAACTCCCACATCAGATTTTACTTTAAAATATTTACGGAGCTGGTCTGAAATATCCTCGCAGTTAACTCCAAGAAATGTAACCCCCTCATAGGATTTGGGGTAATAATTATCAAAAATGGAATCTAAATGAATATCAATGTCCAAATCATCCACCAGGCTTTTGATCGCATCTAGCTCTACAACATCCTTTAGCTCCACTTCGTAGGTGTTTATTTCCCCTCCTTCTTTAACGGTTAGTCTTAAAACACTATTGTGTATCTCGGCTTCAACTTTCCTTTGGTGTTCAGACCTATCATCAGAACTGGTGGGAACAATACCAGCAAATAATACTGTCCCGATAAAAATTATCCTTTTCATGCTTTTTCTAATATTCCTTATAAAAACAAAATTACATCTATTTAATTCCTTAGACATTAATATTTCTGTGAACACAAATCAAAACTTAGTTAATTTACAAGCATTACTAATTTCAAAATCATTTCTAGGAGCTCTCCTTATGAAAAAATTATTTCACAGTATGGTAATTTGTTCTATTCTCATTCCCTTAACCCAAACGTTTGGAGTCGCTGGGTTTGGAGTTCAGGGAGGACAATCCCTATTAACAGCTAATGCTTCCACTAATTTTTCTGAAGGAGCTACACTTAACACATCCGAATTTTCAAATCCATTCTCAGGTGGAGCATATCTATATATTGATGCGATTCCCTTCATTGACCTGGAAGCAGATTTTACCCTATCTTTAAAAGAATATACATTTGATTTTACAAATGCACTGGGGATCAGCGGTCCTTACGATTTTGGTTGGGCAGATTTTTCTGTTTATTTAACAGCTCGGAAAGAGATTATCGGGCTGGGTATTCCGCTGCTTGCCAAAGCGAAAGTCTTTTACGGTGGCGGATATAATATGCACACCGTTACACCAATGATGGACCTGGATTTAATGAAAAGTGCTTTGACAGGAGATCTAGCTGCTGACCCTACAAATTTATCTGAAAACGATTTGGTAGATTTTTTAAAAGATAGCCAAGCAAAATACAGTGGGTTCCATATTCAGTCTGGGTTGCAGTTTAAAATATTGGTGTTGGATACTTTTCTTTTTTACCGCCATACCTTCTCAAAAGATGTTGTCCCTGGTCAAGATCATTTTGGAGGTTTGAACCTACGTATAGGCTACGGATTTTAATGGTGTTAAGCCTCTACAGCTATCGCTTCAGTATAACTTATCTCAAGTTTTTGATAAAACAACAGTAAGGGGTTGGTTTAGGATTCCGTTCGCACTTTTTCAAAGGCTGAAAGCGAAGGCCTGTGAACTCTCACTAGTTTAATCTGAAACAATGGTTATTATACCGCTCGAATTTGCTTTTACCCAATAACCTTTTCCTGCTGATAGGTATACAGCTTCCTGATATACACCATCAAAACCAAAAATCGAACCATCAATAATTATTTCACCGTTATCAATTATGTTTCCTACCTGAACAGGTGAGCTTATTCCTGTCATCAAATTCCATCCTTCAGTTAAGCTGATATTTAATTCTGTTAGTGGTTCACCTAAAAATACATTTTCATTATTACCATTTATCATTAACCAATAACCGCTACCGTTTTCAAGATTTATTTCTTCTTCATAAACTAAATTATAACTGTATAACGTTCCAACCACAGCATTGAGGAATTGTGTCTGGTAATTGCTATCCTCTACTGATAGTGGCAATCCAACTAAATTCCATCCTTCATAGTACTCAACAATAAGGTTTGATTGTGGATACCATATTCGTCTGGCGAGTGTAGAGTCAAGAACAAATGGATTGGGTATTCCATCTTGGTATTCCGCAATTTTCCAAGTTCTTTCTGTCTCTATTTCATCTGCTTCATCATAGTAATGCCAATCCATCAATGTTTCCTTTTGAATCTCCCAGAAATCATCATCCGAAACATCTGTATAGATTGCATAAAAATAAAACATCGCTCTTGCTGTATTCCCCTTTTGTTCCTCTCTTGGTTCAAATCGTTCATCACTTTGATTTGGTGGATTATATTTTTCAGCATATTCATCAATAAACTCTGTTGGAACATCAGGTTGTGAGTATTCATTTCTGTACCATACATGTGTTTCCTGATCTGGGATTTCTTCAAATGGGTCGTTCCCTCTAGATGAGTTCACATTTGACTTTGTTGGAAACAGGTGGTGCATATCGCTTTTCATGGGCTCACCACTAGAACCCATACTCTGTGGGAATGTGTGTTCACAGTTAATCCCCTGTTCGTATGCATTGCTACTGGGGTCTTGTGATAAGTCAAGTGTAATTGTATATCCACTGTAAACACCTGTAAGCTGATTACCATCCTTTATATCAATCTCTGAATACATTACGTCCCTGCAGTTGGTGTATCCAAGCGTTGTGGTGGTTTTATAGTTTTCTGTAACATAGTCCCACAACTCCTGCCCAGACAATCCTTCTCCAATGACAGTTTGGCTGTAAGAAAAACTAAAAGACACAAATAGATTTAGAATATTTCTCATGATTTTCTGAGTACAATATATAGGGAAAGAGTAAAGTTATGGAAGAAAGAAAAATTAATTATCAAAGCTATCTTTAATAAAATTTGTTATTTTTTTTTCTATATCTTCCATGGTTTTTCGAAAGGAATCTAATTGACTGACTTCATATGTCCATCCTCTAAACGGATCTTCTATGCTCCAGTGGATTTTTTTCACATTGACAGGAAAAGTGGGGCATAACTGATTTGCTGAGTCACAAACTGTAATGACAACATCAATTCCAAACTCTAAATAATTGTCTACATGGTCTGAGGTGTGGTTGGAAATATCAATCTCTTTTTCTTTCATAATTTCGATCGCCATGGGATGGACATGGCTAGGGTGGGACCCTGCACTGTACACTTCAAAGCATTCTCCTGCTTTGGATCGTAAAAGACCCTCTGCAATCTGTGACCTGCAGGAGTTCCCTGTACAGACGAAAAGTACTTTTATTTTTTTTCTTTTCATATACAAAATTCATAAATATCATATATTTTAACAAGTAAAAAATATACTAGTGTAATTATCACTATATTATTCATTCTTTCAATAAATTTAGTTATAGCTATGAAAGGAAAAGAATCCCAAAACCTCCTGTTCAGTGATCCACTTAACGAATCTCAAGGGTTAACTATCTCTGAAATTAACCGTTATCTTCCCGCAGTTCGAACAGTAGATGATATTTTTTCTGATGGCGAAAAACTAGAAGACGGTTTATATCTTGCTGACGCTAGAGATGGTCTTTCGCGAGTTCCAGATAGGTCTATAGATATTGTAATTGCCTTTCCGCCTATTGACCCTATGAAAGAGGGTATAGGTACGGGAGAACAGTTCACCCTAGGTGAGTTTTATAATTGGAACGAAGATTGGTTAGCGGAGTCTCATAGAGTTTTAAGAGTGACCGGGTCAATTTATCTTTTGTGCAATTGGAAAAATTCAGGAATGTATCACAATCTACTCTCACAATATTTTCATGTTCAATCTCGGATTACATGGAGAAATCATTATGAAAATAGTGAAAGTCAGCACAGGGGATGGAAAAATGTTCATAGTGATATATGGTTTGCTACCAAATCTGAAGAGTTTCTATTTGAAGGAGATATTATTCCTTCATTAAATGAAAATTACATACCAAATAAGATGAATAATTTCTGGGGAGATGTTTTAGATGACAGCGGATCTAATCCACTGAATAATAACATTCCAGAAAAGGTTATTAATCGAATATTAGATGCAAGCAGTTTTAAATTAAGTTGGGTTTTGGATCCGTTCACCCGTTATGGATTAACAGGTGCGGTTTCAAAAAAAATGGGTCGCAGGTTCATTGGCTTTGAAACTAATCAGGACCAACTTCTCATGGCTATGAAAAGAATTGACCAAACATAAGGATTATATCTATGTATTATTACAATCGTATTCAAAATGATATGTACTCTGCTATGAAATCAGGAAATAAAGAAAAAACCGCAACTCTAAGAACCATTCTTTCAATTTTAAAATCAAAACGAATAGATAAACAAAATGAATTATCCAAGGAAGATGAATTGAAAGAGCTAAGAACATTTGCAAAACAAAGAAAAGAGGCAATGGCAATGTATCAAAATGGTGGCAGAAATGACTTGGTCCAAAATGAAAAAAATGAGCTCGGGGTTGTTGAGAGCTATTTGCCAAAAATGATGGATGATGAGTCTGTAAAACAGTTGGTTCGTCAAATCATTATAGAAACTGGTGCCTCTAAATTTTCAGATATAGGTAAAGTCATGCCTCAGGTGATGAAAGTAGGGAAAGGGCTTATCGATGGCAAAACTGCCCAGAAAATTGTAAGAGAGCTCCTTTCATAAAAGTATGACTTTTCTTGATATTTTATCAGGGCTGGTACTTTTATGGTTTGCTTTTCGTGGATTTAAAAATGGGCTCATTAGTGAAATAGGATTTGTTGTTGGTCTAGCTAGCGCAATCCTTATTTCTATGTCGTGGTATATCGCTTTAAGTGAACACCTATCAGGGTGGCTACCTTTCCATGGGTATGCTATCGTTTCAATTGCATTTTCATTTCTATTTTTTCCTTCTCTTTTTATTTTTAAGGCAATTTTTAAAGTCTTAGAGTTTTTTATATCAACTGTGGGGTTATCTCAACTAAATCATTGGCTAGGAGTAACCACAGGATTGATAAAAGGGGTACTTATTATTGCCATGGTCATCTGGAGTCTTGAGTTGTTTAATAATACAACATGGACCAGAGCTGTTCAGTCAAACTTTAAATACGCTGTTAAACTTTCAGATTTAAGAAAAAATGTTTGTCTGTATTTCGGTTGGGAAGATCCAGTGAAAAGGGGGACTGAGTTTATCGAAACTTGGCTCTCGCCAAAAACCGCAGGAGAGAGGCTTTGAATCAAATTTCTCAAGATATTATTGAGCAGGTACGACAGGCCGCAAATATATTAGACATTATATCAGGGGTTGTAAATCTTAAAAAACGAGGTCAGAATTATTTTGGGATTTGTCCCTTCCATGATGAAAAAACCCCATCCTTTAGCGTCGCACCGGCGAAGGAAATCTATCATTGTTTTGGATGTCATGCAGGAGGAAACGTTTTTCATTTTCTTATGGAATATGAAAAAATGACCTTTGTAGAGGCAGTTCAATCGCTTGGTTCGCGATATGGAATAGAGGTCAAATTTAGTGGAAATATCCAAAATCAGGAAGAGCTGCAAAGACTGCGCGATCTTCATACCTCCACATCAAATTTTTACAGGAATTTATTGAGCTCTACCGAAGGAAAACAGGTGGTTGTTTATCTTAAAAAACGGGGACTCTCTGAAAAAATAATAAAAGAGTTCCAACTGGGGTTTGCTCCAGGGGAATGGGACCGTCTTTTAAAATTATCTCGTGAGAACGGAGTTTCTGGAAATATTTTAGATAAATCTGGGTTGTTTACCAAAACTGAAAAAGGTGTGTTTGATCGATTTAGAAATCGTCTTATGTTTCCCATTCACAATTCTGGTGGACAGGTAATTGCTTTTGGGGGAAGAACCATGGACAGTAAAGATCCTGCTAAATATATGAATTCTCCAGAAACAGTCTTATACTCAAAAAGCAGGGTGTTTTATGGTTTGGATAAAACTCAAAAAGTGATTAGGCAGGAAAAGACTGCTATATTAGTGGAAGGGTATATGGATTTTCTGCAACTATATCAAGGGGGAATTAAAAATATAATCGCAGTAGCTGGGACTGCATTCACAGAAAATCACGTATATCAAATGAAAAAATTAGCACAGAAAGTATTACTAATGTATGACGGAGACAGTGCTGGAAAAAACGCGGCAGTTAGGGCGGGCTATATGTTAATGAAAGGGGGTATGGAGCCTTTTATTGTCCCCGTCCCAGATGGTCTTGACCCTGATGATTGGATTCGTCAAGAAGGGGTGGAAAACATTAAAGAAAAATTAAATTTAGGCATTCCAATCATTAATTTTCATATTCACCAGTCTAAGGGAAAAAACATGTCTCCTGCAGAAAAATCTAACTTCCTTCGAGAGGTTGTTAAAGAGGTAGCTGGAATACAGGACAGGATTTTCAGAAATGAAATGTTACGTTTAGTCTCAGATGAAATGAAAGTAAATGAGAGAGACCTGTTGATTATTGCAGAAAAAGAGAATAAAAAAGAAAAGAAGTGGAAAGTAAAAAAACATGAAAAAAATAAGAGAAAAGAGTTTTCATCTCGAAATGAAAAGGCACAGCTAGAGCTAGTAAAACTTTTAGCTGGAGAAAGTCTTGACGTACGTCAACAAGTCCGCAATTCAGTAAAGATAGAATATTTTACATCTCCCATTTTAAAGAAACTCGCACAGTTTTTTTTCAGTAATTACGAAGATTTTAATTATAGCTCTGTTATTCAGCTGTTTGAATCTAAAGAGGAGCGGGAGGTGGTAGCAGAAATACTGCTGAGCTTATATCAAACAGACGAAGTTGACAGAACAATACAAGACTGTGTGAACTCATTGAAAGTTGGTTCAGTGAAAAGAAGTATTGATGAGGCAAGAATTAGATTGCGGGAAAAAGAGAGAGAAGGATCTGATGTCTCTGGAATACTTTTTGAAATTTCTGAATTGAGAAAAAAGCTTGAAAGCTTATCCATCGGGAGTGGGTAATCACTAATAATATTTTTAATTTCTATCTATTAATTTATGGAAATAAACTTGAAATACGGATATCAACAAATTATTAATGATTCTTTTGAGGAGGTTGAACGGCGAGCACAGCATGTGCTAAGTGAAGTTGGGTTTGGTGTTTTAACTAAAGTAAACGTCAAAGAAACTCTCAAGGAAAAGCTTGATGTAAATTTCAATAAATATACTATTCTTGGGGTTTGTAACCCTAGCCTTGCTCTGGAGGCACTAAGCAGCGACAAAGGTGTCGGTCTGTTTATGCCGTGCAACGTTGTTATATGGGAGAATGACGATGGTACTACGGCTATAACTGCTTTTGATGCTACCATTATGTCCAAAAGTTTTAAAAACAATGAAATCTCAGCTCTTGCTCATAAAGTAAATGAGATTATTAGATCAGCATTAAATAAAATATAGAGCTTGATCTTATGCCTATGTATGACTACAAATGCCGCTCCTGTAGCAAGCTATTTGAGGAGCTTGTTTCTCCGAGTTCAATGCGTGACAAAAATATTACCTGCCCATATTGTGGTATGGAGAATGCGGAAAGACAAATTTCTGCTCCAGCAATTTCTACAGGAACATCCTTTGAGCCAACCTGTGAAAAGCCACGCTGTTCGACACCCGCGAGCCGTGGGTTTGGATGAGCAAATTAATAATGCGGTCGCACCAAAAATGTAAATTATATTTTATCTCGGATAATTAAAAAAATACAATGTTATGTTCCTGTCAACTTCAAAAATTCAATTTCAGACAAAACTCTAATACCCAACTTTTCTGCTTTTTGTTTTTTTGAGCCTGCACCAGGCCCCGTTATTAGATAATTCACTTTCTTACTAACTGAGCTTAAAGTTCTTCCCCCTAACTCCTCAACCTTTCTCTTTGCTTCACTCCGCGTAAATTTCTCCAAAGAGCCTGTAAACACGAATAAAACACCTGCGAGTGGTAAATTATTATCTGAAGTCAAATTGTTTTTAAAGTGTACACCCGCAAGTAAACATTCTTCAACAGCTTTTCTGTTTTTGGGGTTTTCCCAAAATTGTACTATGTGTTCAGCTGATATCGGGCCAACCTCTTGAATATTTTCTAACTCATCTAAAGATGCTAAAATAAAACTGTCGAGGTTCCCATTGAATTCTTTTTCAAAAACCTTGGAAATATGCTCCCCTACGTTTCTAATCCCAAGCGCAAAGACAAACCGAGAAAATGTTGTTCGCTTTGATTTTTCAATCGCTTTAAGTAGTTTGTTGGTAGACGTCTCACCCATACCCTCTAGTTCGACAAGATTCTCCTTCTTTAAATAATAAATATTTTCAAAAGACTTTAGTAATCCCTCATCAACCAACTGTTCCACAATTTTTTGTCCTAGCCCATCTATGTTCATGGCATTTTTAGACACAAAATGCTGAATCCTACCCTTTATCTGTGCTGGACAAGAAATATTCTGGCATCTAAAAATGGTGTCACCTTTAGGTCTAAACAGCCTCTGACTGCAGTCGGGACAGTTTTTGGGAAATATATATGGTTCAGACTCTGCGGGTCTTTTTTCGAAAATTACTTTTGCTACTTTTGGAATTACGTCCCCCGCTCTTTCTATAAATACTGTGTCCCCTACACGAACATCCTTCCTCTCAATCTCATCCTGGTTGTGAAGTGTGGCATTTGAAACTGTAACCCCACCAACTTCCACCGGGTTAAGTCTTGCCACTGGTGTAACTGCGCCAGTTCTCCCTATCTGAACACCAATGTCTATTATAGTTGTAGTGGCTTGTTTTGCCCTAAACTTTCCAGCTATTGCCCAGCGAGGAGAACGGCTTCTATGGCCTAAAATAGCTTGTTGGTTGATTGAGTTTACTTTTAATACAGTTCCATCAACTTCATATGGAAGGGTATCGCGTTTTAATTCGAGGTTATTGTGATACTTAATCAGCTTATCAATACCCTTAAGCCTCTTAGCGAAAGCACTGACCGGTAACCCCCATTTTTTTGCAGAGTCAATAAATTCCTTTTGAGATAAAAAGGATGCTCCCCTTACAACTCCTGGTTGGTAAAAAATTATTGATAGAGGGCGTTTAGATGTAACAGCAGGGTCCAACTGTCGAACACTTCCGGAGGCCGCATTCCTGGAATTAGAAAATATAGGTTCTCCCAGCTTTTCCCTTGATTTATTTAGCTCTTTAAATCCATCTTTTGTTATAAAAACCTCTCCTCTCACCTCCAAAAGACCTGGGACAGGAATCTCCTCACTTCTCAGTTTCAAAGGCAGACTGTGAATTGTCCGTAGATTTAGAGATATATCCTCGCCCGTGACTCCATCTCCGCGAGTAGAGCCATGGCTAAAGATACCATTTTTATAAACAACTTCAACTCCCAGTCCATCAATTTTTGGTTCTCCTATATACTCTATCTGTTCGTCTTTATCAAAATATTTGTTGACCCGCTCATCAAAGGCAATTAATTCTTCTCTGTTCATTGCATTGGCAAGTGATAGCATAGGAATGGAGTGGTTTATAGTTTTGAACTCTGAAAGCGGGTCTGAACCTACTCTCTGAGTTGGTGAATCCGTTGTTACTAAATCGGGGTTTTTGTTTTCTAGCTTTTCCAGTTGACGAAAAAGTGTATCATACTCGTAATCAGAGATTTGTGGTTCGTTCAGAATATAGTAACGATAGTTGTGATCGTTTATCTGGTCACGAAGAAGTAATATATCATTATGTATATCCTTCATATAGGAGGGCTAACTACTAAACACTTCTGTTTTTATAATACGAAACATGTATTCATGCTTCATGTTAGTTAAACGTGATCTTTTGATGAATTCCAGTAAGACCTAATAAATGAGGTAGTTGAAAACCGGTTGGTACCATCTACACTGAATGATGTATGAAAATAATTACCTTCCGAGTCGGAACAGTAATGAGAGGAAAGTTCCTCCTTCCTATTAATGATTTCTTTAAGTGCAAAAATAAGATAGTCAATGTCGTCATATGTGTTGTACAGCCCTACAGAAGCCCTAACCATCCCTGATTTCAGAAATATTTCTTCTTCAAACTTTTCTTCATCAACTTCTGAAGTATAATCTAAAAGGTCATCAATGATCATTTCTTTTACATATGGATGTGCACAAAAACATTCATTTCTAACGGCAATATTAAAATAGTCATTCAAAATAGCTGCGGTCATCCCGTGGTCCATTTCTGAAATATTAAATGACACAGAGCCCGCCCTAGGACAGATATCTTTGTTGGTTTCTCCATAAATATGTATTTCAGGTATTTTAATGAGTTTTTCCAATGTATAATTGATAAGCGCTGTTTCTTCCTCATGAATTTTATTCATGCCTACCATTTCCAAAACCTCAAGCACTGCCGCTAATCCTATTGAACCTGGAATGTTTGGAGTCCCGGCCTCTTCCCGGTCTGGAAATTTTTGCGTCACTTCATATCTATCAATAAAGACCCTATCCACCATTCCACCTCCAACTTCCTCTGGCTCGATAGATGAAAGAATGTCTTTACGACAGACCACTACCCCTGGGGAGCCTGGCACATAAGTTTTATGACCAGAAAACACAAACGCATCAAGATCTCTTTTTGGATTTTTATGTCCACTAATTTTAACAGGAATATGAGAGACCATCTGTGCCCCATCCACGATAATGAAAGCTCCATGGGAGTGGGCTAACTCAGCAATATCATAAATGGGGTTAATGATTCCCGTCACATTACTCACTCCTGTAACAGCTATATAATTTATCTGAGACTCATTTTCTTTTAATTTCTTTTCGATTTCCTCAAGACTTATACATCCCGCCTCTTTCCCAAAATTATTTAATGGGATGTGTATAACTTCTCCCGCATGCTTTCTGTGGGGCAAATCATTGGAATGGTGTTCCATAAGAGATACCAATACTTTATCCCGTTTTTTTCTGTGATCCCTAAATACTCTTGCTAAACGATTCATACCTGCGGTTGTACCACTTCCAGTAAAAAAGCAGGTGTATTTTTCTGAATCAGCTTGCAGAAATGAAAGCACTCGATCGTGTGCCCAGTGATATTCATGGGTTGAAATTTTGGCAGAAAAATGAAGAAGGCTGTGTGTGTTTGCATAGTGATTGTAAAAAGACTCCATTGCCTTATAGGCTGTTTTCATCATCAAGCTAGATGCCGTAGAGTCTAGATATATCCGCCGTGTTTTACCTCTGTCGACAGTTGGATATATAGTGTTTAGTCCTATAAAATCTTTTTTAAGTTTAGCTAAATGGTCCATCAATTATAAATCTTCAGTTAATTAATTATATGAAATTTATGTCTTCCTAAAAACGGTAATCCACAAAAAGAACCAACCAAAAAGTCCAAAAAGAATCACAATGATTGATATTTTTTGAATTTCCTTAGTTTTATACACAACAGATATGGCTTCCATTATATAATCATCTCCCGCAAAATCTCCAAGCTCAAACATCCACTGTAAGGTGTCGCCAGATAGGGTATCAGCATTAGAACGAGTTACAAGGCCTGGTAGAGTTAGATGAAAACTAAAACGATCGTCCTGAAGACCTGTCGTAATCCTCAATTCTTCTTCATAAGGAAACATTGCATCATCCAGGTTTTCGTAAAATGAACTTTTTACATCATTTTTGAATGGATTAAATAATTTTCTCAAAAATTCAGCCCTTTTGTCAGAAAGTTCTATAACAAGTTTTTTTGACTTCACTCTTTCAGTATAGTTGCGGACATGTGTTGTCATTCTCTCAATTAAAAAAGAAGTTAGCTCGTTTTTTGGATTTTTTTCCATATCATTGAGAGCAGAAGATACTATAAATACGAGAGCTTCAGTTATCCATTCTATGGAGTCAGAGCTAGCAGAACTATCTAGTGATTCTCCCAGACGAGGATATTTTCGATAGATTTCTCTTCCTTTAAATATGTACTTTGCGGTGTAAAGAGTGGAAATCCATCGTTTTTTAATTTCGATGGACATAGGGTGTATAAGTGCACCAAGCTCTTCATCAGAAGACATAATTTTCATATCTCTTTCTATATACCCTCTTGTCTCCATAATCCAGGTAGTGTCTTTATCTGTTCGGTCAGACCAAATATGTTGTGTCCATCTTTTACCTCCTGCTGGATGGGGAAAGTCATCATCAAAAATATCAGTAGAATCACCACGGGAAATAAATTCTAAGGCGTAAGCTCCATCCGGGTGGACATTAATAGAAATAAAGTGTTCAACACATCCAGACAACATAACCATAAAAAAAAATAAAACTGGCAATGCTTTATTCATTCTTTAGGCCAATTAAAAGTTCAAAGGTATAGATTCCCGAGCTGTGTCCGTCACCCCAAACTGGGCGTATTCCATAATATCCAACGGGTTTGATCGACATGATTCGATAGCTATTTTTATTCATTTTCTGCGGAGGGCCCTTATAAATATTGCCTAAAACATCCTTTTCCCCAGAGCAGGATGCGCAGGGACAGTTATCCCTTAATGCTGACAAAAGGATAACGGTTTCTGACTCATCTTCCCACTTGACAAGAAGAAACTCGTTGACAACTTCTGTATGTTTTATTCCGGTATTTGTTCTCGCCAATGACATTGATTTACCCTGATTCAATACGTAAATTTGCAGGAGATATTTGGAAACTCCAAAGAGAAAAGGGCGATTAGCTCAGGTGGTCAGAGCGCTGTCTTCACACGGCAGAGGTCACTGGTTCAAGTCCAGTATCGCCCACAACAGGCGAGTCCCTTAGAAACCCCCGTTTTTTGCGGGGTTTTCTTCATTTAAATAGTAGTTCAAATGAAATTATAGGTAAAAATTAAAGTTTTTGAACTACTAAGACAGGGCAAGACACTAAATTTATAATCCCCTCATCAACAGAGTCCATAATGTGTGATTTAAACAAGCTCATTTTTCTGTGACCAAGAACAATTAAATTCATGTCATCAGAATATTTTTTTATTATTTCAGAAACACCTTCACCATATTCTATAATAATATCTAAATTTTCTAGAAAATACTCAAAGCCATATTCGATAAACCTATTTTTAATATCAGTTTCGTTTATTGTTTTTTCGACTGCACCTTTTGGCTGACTTAAGGCGGGCTGATTTATATGAATTACAGTAAGACGTGCATTAAACCTTTCAGCATACAAGACGGACTGTTGTATAACCTGTTTTTCATCTCCACGAGCTACAAGTGCCACCATTAAGTTAAATTGCTTCGTTTTCATTTAGAAAATTAACTCAATTTTTATCTACAGATATACAGATTATTATGTTGTGCTTTTTAATTAAAAAATATTATTAGACCAGGCTGAATATAAAGTCTTTTTATTTATTAATAGAAAAATATATAAAATGAAGTATAAATTGACTGTTCTGTTAACACTATTGTTATTGATTAACGAAAATTAACGATAAATATTTATAGCGAATTAGATAGGAAAAATCACTTTGGCGAAAGAAAAACCCATAACCATTGATGGAACAATCAAGGAAGCACTTCCAAATTCCATGTTTAGAGTAGAAATCGAAATTGGAGGCAAAAACCATGAGGTTTTAAGTTACGTTTCCGGAAAAATGAGAAAACATTTTATTAAAATTCTTCCGGGAGACACCGTCACTCTGGAGGTTTCTCCTTATGATTTGTCCAAAGGTCGAATCGTATACCGCTATAAATAGACTGATAGCCTAATTAGTATTTTTCTACACTCTAAAGATCAAAATTAATCAATATTCTTTGTGGTCTTTCTATGTTGGCTGGTTTTTAGTTTATATCACCAGTTTCGAATCCATCAGCTGATTTCAAGAGTCTAACAAATGATCCCACTTGGAAAGCTCTCAAAAAAAGAAATAAATGATCTTCCTTTAAAATCTTACAGGGGTAAGATTTTTATAATTAACTCTCCTGAAGATGTTGAATCTGTGTGCACCTCACTACAGAAAGAGACAGTTCTGGGGTTTGATACAGAGACTCGACCAGTTTTTATAAAAGGAGATCACCACCCTCCGTCTCTTATCCAAATGGCAGGGCAAAAGGCAGTTTATATTTTTCAGCTATCTCAGACAGGACTCTGCCAACCCATTATAAACCTTCTATCATCTGATAAAATAGTAAAATGTGGTGTCGCTATCAATCAAGACCTGCGTGAATTAAACCTAGTAAAACATTTTACCCCAAGATGTTTTGTTGATCTAGGTGAAATTGCACGAAAGTCATTCATTCCCCATCATGGTCTTCGTGGACTTGCAGCTTATTTTCTTGGTTTCCGTATTTCTAAACAGGCAAGAATAACAAACTGGAATGTAGTAAATTTAAGTAAAAAGCAAATTACCTATGCAGCGACTGACGCCTGGGTTGGTCGTGAGCTGTTTTTTAAGTTTAAAGAAGAAAGTTTAATTTAAATTGGAATATATTTTTGACGAAGCTTGTCAAAGAGGATAACTACACAATTTTTATCTTATAATAGAATAAGGAGAGTGACCTCCTACTCCTTAGAAAAGCCCCGATTTGTCGGGGCTTTTATTTTGATATTCAACAATTTACTAGTCTTTATATTTATCCGCCAGTGAAACCTCATCAACTCTACCGCGAAAATATCCGCTATAAATCTCTTCGGTTAGCCATGATTTTTCAGAGTTAATTTGATCTGATGATATTTTTTTCCACCAACATTTATGTTCACTGTTCCACCTGTAGTTTCTGGATTTTAATTTATCTTTTGTTTCAAAGGGACTGTTTAATGCAGATATTTTATAATAGGGGATATAAGCGTTCTCGATAAGCTCTACTATGGGTTTGTTTTCAGGGTAGAGGCTATGCGTCAAGAGATATATTAATGCATCCACATCGTTCATGGCCCGATGGGAGTCGTAATAAAAGCCATGCCACACACACAGCAATTCCTGTTTTAGATTTGTAAACCCCCGAGAAAGCCATCCTACATCATTCACAGAACATGCCCATAATTTTTGAGCAGATAGCGGGAGTTCCCTATCCAGAAAAGAGCGATCAAAACTTGCATTGTGGGAAACAATCAATTCTGATGAATTAAATATTGACTCTATCCTCTCCCAGTTGATTGCATGGCCCTCAACCATTTCATCTGATATCCCGTTTATTGCGGATGCCTCTTCTGATATGGGAAATCCTGGGTCATGGAAAGATTCATATTGGTCTACAATAGAAATTATTTCTCCTGTTTTTTCATTTATAGAAACAGTTTTTGCAGCAAGCTCAACTATTCCATCTTCCTTTCTGTTTTTTCCTGTGGTCTCAACATCCACAAAACAGACCTGCCTTCCCTGTCCGGAAAATAGATCTGTTTCAGGGGAAAGTCTGAACTCCCCCTTGAATTTTTCTAGTGATATGTTTTCATCCTTTTGGATGAGTGATTTTACAAATGACATGGTTTGATTTTATTTAATTACCGAAAGTATATCAGATATCTTTTAAAATAATATTTGCTTTTTCATTTATCATTATTAAATGCTAAGTCAAGCTGTGTTCCGGGCTTTTCCACCCATCCTCGCTCCGTCATTCCTTTAATAATTTCTTCGTAATACGGTGTGGGGTAAACTACAACTTTGGTATCCTTTAAGTGGATTAGATATTGGTCTATCACCTTTAAGCCGTAGTATTTTTTTAGTATGTACCTATACATAGATAACTGTAGAGCATAATGAATATAATTACAGTCTTCTAATTTCTTTGCAGGTCCCATGGTGCCCATTGCACCCTTATATCCTGATTCGCGGATTACTTTACTAGTCTTCCAGTCACCCAAGGTATATTCATCGGTAGTGACATTGTGAATCAATAAATCAATTGTCCCGGCGATTTTGATCTCTTCACTGTAAAGAGTAGCTTCAGCAAGTATCTTGAAGTCCCCGTTTCCATATACTGAATCTTTTAACCACTTTACACCGTGAAGGGCTTTTGGATGTTTCGGTCGAGATTGGTTTTTTACATAAGTCTCCAGCTGTTTATGAACTTCGGTCCCATCAATTCCCGATTGTTTCCAGTCAGCTAAAAGTTCCTCCGCTTTTTTATTCTTATATTTTGGGATACTGGAAACCAAATAATCTGCAGTTTTTTCAGCATCAAAAGGTTGAAAGAATTTGTGTATAAACGCAGTCACACTAGTAAACTCCAAATCGAGTTTCGTTTTAAGTGTATACTTGTGTTCCTCCTCGTTAAGAACGAGGTTAGAATCAAACAGTTTGTTCATTATCAAATTACTTTTTCCAGTTGACAAAGGAACATGCTTCATTTTCTCTCACATATTTTAGTAATGAACTGAAAACCTTACTATTGCCAACTATATCCCAATTACCGACTCCTATAAATTTAAATTTTGCACGACTGATAGCCACATTTATTCTTCGTGTGTCTTGATAAATTCTAGGAATATCCTTATGCAATAAACATAGTGAAAATATAATTATGTCTCTTTCATCGCCCTGAAACCTATCGACAGTATCTACTATACGGTTACCTTGGTTACTACTAAAAAATGCTTCATGTAGTTTTTCTTCTATTGATCTTCTTATTTCTGCAACTTGAGCTCGATACGGGGCTATGATGCCAATATTTTCTGGTGATACTCCACATTGAATAAGATTATTTAGAATATCAGTAATTATCTCTACCTCATGCGGACTTGTTCTATCCCTAGGAACAATTGCAGACGTTTTCGTATGCACTAAAGTCATTGGTTGATTTGGATCAATAATATCTTTTAAATCCGATTGATTTAATTCAATTTTTAATTGTTGTTTTTTACAATTCTCCGATGTTTTCAAGTTCCCTTCATAAAACTCATTAGAGATGAAATTTGCAATGGGTTCCGCCATTCTATGCTGGATATCAAGCATTAATGTGACATTATTAATATTTGGGTCGTTATGATATTCATTATAGAGTGACTCAAATAATGTTTTTTCTAGGTCCTTTGCCAGCTCGCTTTGCGTAACTGGAGGAAGCTGTTTATCATCACCAACCAGAATAAATTTTTTCGCCAATCTTACCACTCCTAATACACTAGGAAGAATTATTTGAGATGCTTCATCCAGGATCGCTATATCAAATAGGTCATTCCCTTGTTTCAACATTAAGTTGTCATAGCGTCCAGATAGCCAGGCATGCGTAGTACCAATGAATACCGGCGCAGAATCGATTATATCAACCGCCTTTTTTATTCTATTACCAAGATTAACCTCCTTTTTTATTTCTTTTTCCAACAAATTGCCGGAATCTTCATTTTCATTGGCATATACCCTGCTGCCCACCTTATATAAATCTATATTCGGTGCATATTTTTTCACCTTCTTTATAACCTCATCGACTGCTCTATGAGTATAGCAAGATACAATAATTGTTTTACCTTTTTCTTTTAACTGTTCAATAATTCTAGCAATTGTTACTGTTTTCCCTGTTCCAGGAGGGCCCTTAATTAATAAGAAATTTTCTATTCCATTGGCAATTCGTACTGAATTATCTTGCATTTTGTATTCTTCAAAATCTGAAGATACGGCGATTTCTTCTAAATGGTTTGATCCTGCTTTTTTAGATTTAATTAGTATTTCCTTTAATTCGTTTAGGTTAGGATTATTAAGCAGCTCATATATTGCAGCATAATTCCTTTCAAAAGCAGTCTCTGAATCATATTTATCAATATATCTTGGCCTAAAGGTGCTTTCATCAATTTTCACTCGAGTATTTATTATTATATTGTTTTTTGAAACTGTTTTTACATAGGCTTCTATACACTCTCCGTCAACGGGACCTTTATCATCACTTATTAATACTGCATCAGACTCCCTTATCTCGGATTTATTTTCACAATATAGTATATACTCATTGTTATTATTTCCCTTCCAATTATTTATTTCCACACATTTAAGATTAGAAATTCTTTCTTCAATTTTCTTACAGAAATATTCTCCTTGTATTTCTTTTATTACTCTGTATTCTTCAGTAAGCAACTTGTTATAATTATAAAAAATTTGTTTTTCTTCGTTAGACCATTTTTTATCCAAAAGTTCATTTCTATATAATGGAAGATTATTGTTATCATGATCAATCTCAAGCATAAAAAGGTCTTTACAAATTTGTTGTTGACCGCATGGATCGCACTTTCTTGGATTATCAGTGTATTCGAGTTCAAAAAGATAATCTGCAAGTACAAGCTTATTTCTTAAATACATAACATGAGCTTTATTTGTATAATCGAAAGGGACCTTTTTTCCTAAATTGGTGGTGAAAGGATGATCACCTGAATAAAGAACGGTTGGATCTTTAATACTTTGATCATATTTATCCTCCATTAACAAAGAATAAGCCTGTGCCTGGAAAGCATGACCGTCCTTTACCTTACCGCCATAGGTTTTTCCTGTCTTTAGTTCTATTGCTTTCATACTAGCAACATTATAAATGACAGCATCAATTTTACCTTTTAACCCCAACTTGGGGTTTATAATAAACCTCTCGGATGCTATATCAATTTTTTCGGTTATGGGTTGATTTTCCACATAATCTGAGAGTGCTTCTATATGCGGTTGCACGGCTTGGACCATTGTCCCTGGATTTATTCCAGTTAAAGGAAATTCCAAAGCGCGCTTATTCAAACTTTCATTTAGGTTATCTTCAATTTTTTTTTCATCATTATTAACTAAAATAGTTTCAAATACCTCATGTATAATGGATCCCTTCATCATAAACTCATTTTGAGATTGAATACTGTAACGCTGATTAAAAAGACTACGCTCACAATAATCAAACTGGGTTAGTGATGTTACGTTTATTAACCACTCAGGCTCAATGACGAGTAAGGAATTTTCAACTAATTGGAATTCTCCCTTTTCATAATTGACATTAATAAGATTTATCTCAATCTCATCTTTTTCAATTAACATCTTCCTCTGAATTGAAAGCATTTCTAATTGTTCTACTGTTCCTTTAAAGTCAGTATTTAACCGTACCCCCTTTTCTTCTCCATTTGATAATTTTATATTTATCTTCTTTTCTTTGATTCCGGAAAAGGATCCCTTAACAAGTTTATTGAGCCCTTTCTCATAAATTAAATTATTTTCAATTTCAGTCTTTTCATCAACAATATTTTCCGTATCAATTACAACATCAACGATTTCTGTTACAGTTTCATTTTTATCAAAATTTTTCAGGTCATTATCTTCATTGTTTAATGATAAAAGGGTTGGAATTTTCCAAGCTTCATCTGTGTTAAGATCAAGCTTTTGACTTTTCATTACTTTTAATTTTTCAGTTATTTCTTCAAGTGCTAATACATCAAACCAGCCAAAGTAGGAACTTGGTAATTGGTTATTATCCCATGATATTAGGTCACTAAACGCTATTATACTTTTCGTATGTACAAAATCCATTTGAGGCGCTTTTTGAGAAGAAAAAATTTCATTCTTTCTATTATTCATATAATTCATAACTGCAAAACGTTTAGATCTCGCTTGGTTTAATGGATTTTTTCTGCCTTTATTGATCTTAAATCTATCTCCATCTTCCGGTTCACAAAACCAATCACCATTCTCTTCTCCAGTAATTTTACCTGAACCAGTTTTTAAATCAATTACAATAAGATCAGATTTTGGCAAAATAATTAGCGCGTCAATTTCTTCAGCCGCTATATAAAAATTAGTTAGAAGATGAACTTCCTTTTCTGCATTATCTGACCACTCATTTAATGTTCTTGCAAGTTCAATGATTTGTTCATTCTCATGAGCAAATTCTGAATCAAGACCAGACCATTTGTGGAAACTCATAAAATGTCCTCAGTTACTTTTAACGATAATAAACCCCGTATCTTATCTTGTCCTATCCAATTGTGAAATTTCATTTTTATACCTTACATTATTTAATAATTAATCCCCATTTATAATCTGGAAACGTACAATGTTATATCGTGGATTTCTAACCTCTTTCATTCCTTCTAAACTTATAACTAAAGAAGGTGAATAAGTAATAATCTATTCTGGTTTCCATATATATTGTACAAAATAAAATATTCTGATACCGATAACCCCACTAAAGATGCACAATTTATGTAATAATTGGAAGGATAAAGTTAAGAGAAAACTATTTGATGTCCTAAAGGGGCACTAAAGCCTATAGGTTCAATAATATCTTTAGGAACTGTGGACAGAAAATTCTTGTGTCACTGTTTTAATTCTAGTTTGTTTTATGTTTACCTATAGAATCCTGCGCTTACTCCAAATAACCAGTTCCCTGGATTGTAAAAATATCCTCCTGTTTCAATAGAATACATTTCTGACTTGAATCCTAATCCGACTCCCGTACCGGTGATTAAATCCTTTGCCACACCTGATTTAATTTGTTGGTCAAGCTTATCTGAATTAATACCCCACCGCAAAAAAACAGATTCGGTGAGAGTAAACTTTCCACTCAGGGAGATATCCGGCTGTCGGTTTCTACCTATAAATTCAAGGTCCAGGTTCAGACTTAACGGCAAATATGCCAGGTCTTTTGATATACTCAATGCTCCGGAATAGGGCAGCGTTTCTTCAGTTTTTGAATATGCTCTTATCGCTTTGCCAAAGTTTCGTAGTGCAATTCCAATTTTAATTTTTTCTTTTTCTAATAAAATCATTCCTCCTAGTGTACAGGTAAACACTAAAGATTTAGAATCAGAAAGGCGACTGTAAAATATACCGGCACTCACCCCATAGCGAAAGAACTTTGCCTGTGATGACATACTCCCATTAAGCCATGTGTCATTTGAGCTATATGGTCTAGTTGGATATCCATCTCCATCAAATCCATCAAAGTTTCCATAGTCCAGCTGTCGATAGTGAATAGAATATGTTTTGGTTTTTTGGGGAATAACCCACCCTAAGTGTTTTGAATTTATTTGAGCGGGATAGCGAATAACATCTAGGGTGATAGATTGATTTTTTTCAAAGCTCAGCAAAGCAGGGTTATACCTGTCGGCCTCTGTAGTGACTAGCAGAGAACCACCACCGGAAGAAATGGTTGCAGAGCTATACAAAGATCTAAGCCCCTGGTATTCGCTTTGTCCGCTCGCGAGACAGAGCCAACAAAATAAATGTAGAATGTTTTTTGCTCGTTGTAGCATTTTAGAGCATTGATATTGGGTTGATGTCCAATTGAATTTGAACGGAAGCGGTTTTTGCTAATTTCTTTTGTGAAAAATATTTTCTGAGATAGTGGTGTAGTTTTTCTCCGTTTGGGTCTTGCTCTTTTAAAGATTTTAAAATTATTTGGTGTCTGTATTTTGATCCAACTTTACCTCGATAGCAGGGTGCGGGCCCTAATATTTTTAATCCGGAGAAGGGTATCGGAAATTCGTTTTTTATTTTCCAGCTCGCTGAGTCTACTCTCTCTAGAGATTTTCCCGAAATTATGACCCTGCACATCCAACTGAAAGGTGGATAGTGGAGTATTTTTCGTTCGCCCATAGCAATGTTATAGTATTGCTTTAGTTCGAGGTTTGCGGCATATTTTATCACCGGATTATCTGGCTGGTAAGATTGAATCACCACCTCACCTGGCTTTTTGTGACGGCCGGCTCTACCAGCGGCCTGATAAATAAGTTGGAACATCCTCTCTCCAGCGCGAAAATCTGGCAGATACAGTCCAGTGTCAGCGTTGATTATACCAACAAGGGTTACATCTTCAAAGTCCAACCCCTTACCAATCATCTGTGTTCCAATAAGAATGTCCAATTTTTTTTCAGCAAATTTTTTCAATTGTGAGGTGAGAGATCGACCTCCTTTTACGGTATCTGTATCGATACGTGCTATATTAGCCTTAGGAAATACCTCAGTCAAATATTCTTCTACTTTCTGGGTTCCAGTTCCAAATAAACCAAGCTGTGTTCCTTTGCAGTCTGGACATTCCTCAGATATTTTCCTGTTCACAAATCTGCAGCAATGGCACCGCATTGTCAGTCCTGTTTTGTGGTAGGTCAGGGGTAGCTTACAGTGGGGGCACTCCAACATAAAACCACAGTCCAAACATCTCATGACCGGTGCATAACCTCTTCGGTTTTGGAGAAGAATTACCTGTTCATTTAAATTCAGGCGTTTATGAATTTTTTTTAAAAGCAGACCTGATAAAAGCTGGTCACTTTTACCCGTCTCATCCTTCTCTTCTTTCATATCAACCAAACTTACCTTAGGATAGTATGCGCCACCAAAGCGCTCTGGAAGGGATAGATAAACGTGTTTTTTATAGTCTTTATTATAATAGCTTTCCAGGCTAGGAGTTGCACTTGAAAGGACGACGACTGCCTTATTAATCTTTCCCCGCATTAGAGCAACATCTCTTGCGTGGTATCGAGGTGCAGGCGACTCTTGTTTGTATGCGGACTCCTGCTCTTCATCTACAATGATCAATCCTAAGTTTTTAACTGGCGTGAAGACAGCGCTGCGAGCACCAATAACAATATTGCATTGTTCTTGACATATTTTCTTCCACGTCCATACCCTAATTCCAGAGGTCATTTTAGAGTGCCATAGTGCTACCTTATCTCCAAACACAGCATAAAACCTCCCTGCAATTTGGGGGGTAAGTGAAATCTCAGGAAGTAAAAGTATGGCTGACATATTTTTCTCTACACATTTTCGAACTAGCTCTATATAAATTTCAGTCTTTCCGCTTCCGGTTACACCATGTAACAGATTTGAAATATACTTTTTCCCACTGATCTGTGGGATTAGCTCATCCAAGATGGTCTGCTGTGACCTAGAAAAGGAGATTTGTTTTTCAATAGGCTCAAAAGTAAAGCTCCCGCTGTCCGGTATGGATTCCACTTTAGTCAAACTTACCAAACCCTTTTCCTCAAGACCTCTGCATACGTTCAGTGGATTTGAGGCTAGGTGTTTTAGTGAGGCCACCGTAACACTGCTATTTTTTTGAATGAGAAAATCAAGCAGCAGTTTTTGTGAAGGAGCGCTACGAAATTCTCTGCCCAGGTTAGACATATTATGTTTTTTGGTTATCTCCACAGCCCATTTTTTGGGTGGTGTATAATTCAAAGACAGCTGTGCGGGCAGGACCGCTTTAGCCGTTTGACCGATGGGTGAAAAATAATATTTACTCATCCATTTTATTAACCTCCAGAGAAATTTATCCAAAACTGGGTATGGGTCTACAAGACTTATTATCTCTTTGATTTCTCCGCTAAATATTGGTTTTTGAGGAAAACTAACTATTATTCCTGTGGTATTCCTTTTTCCGAGCAAAACAGTTACCCTGCTACCGATTCCCACATCCTCCCTGAATTTATCCGGAACTGCATAGGTGAAAACCGTGTAACTCGAAATTGGAAAGGCTATATCTGCAAACATACTCATAATAATATGATTTAATTAGTTCACCTGTCAACAAAAACAGAGAGGGATTTTCAAAGATTTCTTTAACAGGTCGTGCTTAAATTTACTTATAGATGAACCGTCAAATCATAGCTCTGATAGTGATTTCACTAGGACTGTTAGCCATACGCTTATTCTTCATTATGAACACCATGGTCATAGATGATGAGGCCTACTATGCTATGTACTCCCGCCACCTTGCATGGGGATATATTGACCATGGCCCAGTCATCGCAATTGTTATAAAACTTGGGATATTTTTATTTGGAGAAAATGGTTTTGGTGTTCGCTTTGGTGCGCTGGCTCTATATACCTTGTTATCAGTTTTTCTATATTTTTTTGGGGAAAAAGAGTTCAATAAAAATACTGGGGTTATACTCTTTACAACATATTGGATCAATATACTTTTTCATACAAATGGAATTGTAAGCACTCCTGATGTACCTCTGGCGTTTTTTTCTATTTTTGCCATCATTTTCTATTATAAAGCTTATTTTGAAGATGCCAACTTCTTTTATTTAGGAGGGTTTATACTTGGTCTTGCACTATTATCAAAAATATCTGCATTATTTATTGCAGTAGGCTTTGGACTTTTTCCGGTTATTTGTTCTCAGTTTAGAGTCCAATTAAAGGATTTTCGGTTTTACTTTTCATTTCTTATAGCTTTTGCTATTTTTTCCCCTTTTATTATTTGGAATGTACAAAATGACTGGGCATTTGTACGATATCAGGGTGCTCATATCGCCCAAAAAGGTAGTATTTCCACATTTGTTGAGTTGTGGGCCGGGTCAGCAATCCTATTGGGACCTGTGTTGTTTTATTATACAGTGACTCTTCCGTGGAAACAGCTAAACCTTGTAAGGAAAAATAAAGTCTCTTCAACAAAAGAATTATATTTTGCTGTGGTTACCGCCGTTCCGTTTGTTTATTTTGTATTTCATTCCTTCTTTTCAAGGTTTGAGCTGAACTGGCCTGCTCCAGTATTTTATGGCGGTCTTTTTCTGTTCTCAGTTCACACAGGAAAGATTATGGAAAGATTTCCCAAACGTTTAGCCTTTCAGTGGGGATTGTCTCTGTTTTTGGTTTTGCTCATTTCTGTTCAGACTGTATTTCCGTTTCTCCCAATCAAAGGGAAAAATGATATTACCAACCGATATTTTATTTACGATGGGTTAATAAAAAACTTAGAGCTATTTTTATTGGATAAGCCAGAATTCAAAAACCACAGAATTGCTGCAAATAATTATCAGATCCCATCAATGATTAACCTTTATTTGAGGCCAAAAAAAGAAGCCGCGTGTTTATCAATAAACTATCATCAAACCCTTTATTCGTTTTTGTACCCACTTGAATCTTTAAAAAAAGACAGGTTATTATTTGTTGGAAAAGGAGATTCGTTTCCAGAATTATTATCACCACACTGGAGTCAGATAGAGTTCCTAGCTTCACTAAAAACAGAGAGAAATGGGAATTTAGTCCAAAAATACTCTCTTTGGAAATTATCTAAACCTTTTAAAGATCCAAACTAAAATTTCCTCTCCTTTAAAAAAGCTATTATAATTAAATTGTTTTAATTACGTATACTTTTACTTCTGGAGAAAGCTCTGAAGCTACCTTTACAGGGATGCTGTATACACCAAGTGATTTTATAGGCTCATCTAACTGAATGGCTTGGCGGTCTATCGTTATTCCTTTATCTGTAAGTGCTTTATGTATGTCTTGACTGGTGACCGAACCAAACAGTCGCTCTTCCTCGCCCACCTCAACTTCAATTGTCAGTTCTTGTTTTTCGATAGATTTGGCCAAGTTTATATAAGCCTTTTGAGCTCTTCCAACCTTTGCATTAATGACTCTTCTTCGCTCTTCAGCAACAGCTAAATTTTGCTTAGAAGCTCTCAGCGCAAGACCACGGGGGACAAGAAAGTTTCTTGCATAGCCGGGTTTAACTTGAACCATATCTCCTGCTATTCCCAGGTTTTCTACATCCTTTAGTAATATGACTTCCATTATTTTACCCTTCCTGATTTATATTTGTATAGGGAATCAATGCAATGTTTCGTGCTCTCTTGATTGCTCGGACTAGTTTTCTGTGCATTTTTGCGCTGGCCCCTGTCACTCTTCTGGGCATGATCTTACCCTGTTCGGTAATAAACCGCCGCAGTAGCTTTACATCTTTATAATCAATTTCAGTAATTCCGTTTTCTTTAAAATAACAGTATTTCTTTTTATTTATAATTGCCATGATTTTTCTCTACTCTTTTGATTTGTTTTCTGATTCTGATGTTTCACTTTCCTTTTCTCCAGAAGGACTATCGGTTTCTTCTTTGTCTTCTTCACTCGAGGAACTGGCTTCCATCACCAAAGACTCTTCTTTATTCCCAGCGTCTTCCTTTGAGCCTTCTTTTGATTCAAGAGTTTCGTTTTCTTCTTCAAGTTCATTAACTTCCACCACATCTGGTTCCTCATCCAATCGTACAGTTTGATATCTAAGGATAGCTGTATTCAGTTTTAAATACATTCCAAAATCTAAAAGAAATTGTATTTCTTTACTGCTGAAGTGTGCCAAAATATAATTTCCATATCTGTGCTTTTGGATAGGGTGGGCTAGTCGCTTTTTACCCCACACATAATGGTTTATAACGGCCCCCTTATTCTTTTTAAACTCTTCATTTACAGCATCCATAATTTTTCCCAACTGGTCTTTTTCTAAGTTAGGATTTACAATATACAAAGTTTCATAAAATCTCATTTTTTTCTCCTATTTAATCAGTGGTGCAATGACCAGAGACACAACAGACATTAGTTTAATTAAAATATTTAAAGATGGGCCGGAAGTATCTTTAAAGGGATCACCAACTGTGTCACCAACAACGGCAGCCTTATGGGCTTCAGACCCTTTTCCATATGTTTTTCCATCTAACTCTATTTTCTCTTCTATCATTTTTTTTGCGTTATCCCAAGCACCCCCTGCGTTTGATTGAAATATTGCCATCAATACACCAGAAACAGTTACACCAGCAAGCAATCCACCGAGAGCTTCAGCTTTAAAAACAAAACCCACAAAAACCGGAGTTAGTATAGCTAATAGACCCGGAATAACCATCTCTTTTATAGCGGATTGTGTAGAAATTTCTACACATTTACCATATTCGGCCTTTCCATCGGCTTCTTCAAAGATTTTTCTGTCCTCCTTTGACCATTCATCATCTTCTCCATATTTTTTCATAACCGAAAGAGCTGCAGAGAGTTCGGGAATATTTTTAAATTGTCGACGCACCTCTTCAATCATTGACATAGCAGCTCTACCTACTGCATTCATTGCTAAAGAAGAAAATAGAAAAGGAAGCATTCCTCCAACAAATAATCCTGCCATTACCATGGGATTTGCAATGTCAATTTTTGTGATTCCTGTTTGAACCATATAGGCGGCAAAAAGAGCTAGTGTGGTTAACGCAGCGGAACCAATTGCAAAGCCCTTACCAATTGCCGCTGTGGTATTCCCAACGGCATCGAGTTTATCCGTACGGTCACGCACCTCATTGGGCAGCTCAGCCATTTCGGCAATACCTCCTGCATTATCAGAAATTGGGCCATAAGCATCTACAGCCAACTGTATTCCTGTATTTGCCAGCATACCCAAAGCTGCTACAGCAATTCCATACAGTCCAGCAAAATGGTGTGCGCCCACAATTCCTGTGGCAATAATTAAAACAGGAAAGGTAGTAGATTGCATTCCAACGCCTAGTCCAGCAATAATATTCGTCGCTGGGCCGGTTAGTGACTGGCGTACAATTGAGGTAGTAGGAGCTGTGTTTGTTCCTGTGTAGTGTTCCGTGATCATTCCAATTCCTAATCCAGCGGCAAGGCCAATTGTAGACGCCCAAAACACCCCCATGTTAGAATAATTTACTCCGTTTAGTTCAAAAGAGCTTGGAAGGAGGTTGGTAATTAATAAATACATAACCCCAATCATAATAGCTGAAGATCCAAACTCACCTATGTTCAATGCTTTTTGTGGATTTCCACCCTCCTTAACTGAAACCATAAACGTTCCTATTATAGAAACAATTATTCCAGACCCAGCAATTAATAGTGGCAGAATAACAAAACTAAGATCAAATACCCCTGCTGCCAAAATACTTGCTCCAAGAACCATAGAACCAACAATAGATCCTACATATGATTCGAACAGGTCAGCACCCATCCCGGCCACATCACCCACATTATCCCCAACATTGTCTGCAATTGTTGCAGGATTTAAAGGGTGATCTTCAGGAATCCCCGCCTCAACCTTTCCTACTAAATCTGCTCCAACATCAGCTGCTTTTGTATAAATTCCTCCACCCACACGTGCGAACAGTGCAATAGAAGAGGCTCCCAATGAAAAACCCGAAATTACATTTAATATTTTTCCAATAACCCAGCCTTGGTTCATATAAATAATAAACAAACCAGTGAGCCCTAAAACACCAAGTCCAACGACCGAAAGTCCCATAACAGAACCGCCTGTAAATGCAACATGAAGCGCGGGGGCTAGTCCGGTTCTCGCAGCATTTGTAGTGCGATTGTTTGCTTTTGTTGCAACCCGCATACCTAAAAACCCTGCTAAACCTGAACAGAGTGCCCCTGTAATAAACGAGACCGCTGTTAGTGAGCTAGATACAGAGCTTCCTGCGTTTGCATAGGCAAGTAATCCCGCAACTAAAACAACAAAAATTGTTAAAACCCTATATTCTGCTTTTAAGAATGCCATAGCTCCTTCTGCTATATTTGCGCCAATTATTTTCATTTTATCTGTACCTTCATCCTGCTTGACAATCCAGCTTGTCTTCCATGCCGAAAAAATCAACGCTAAAACACCTGCTCCAAAAGCAAGGTTTACATACATCATCAGATTCGATTCCATTATATTTATATTCCTTTATGAATTAAACTTGTTCATCGTTTTGTCCAGACCGTTATACAAGATGGACTCCGCAGCGTCTGCTGTTAATTGGATTATTTCATCAGCTAGTGGTTGATCATTTTTCTTAAACGGTTTCAGTACATATTTTTCTGCGGGCCTTTTGTGGTCTCCTGCAGCAACTCCAAATCTAAGCCGTGCAAAGTGAGTGTTTCCTAAGTGATATATTATGGACTCTAACCCCCTGTGGCATCCGTCACCACCTTTTGGACGAATCCGAACTTTTCCTAGGGGCAGATCCACATCATCAACTATTACAAACAAATCACTCAAAGCAATATTCCATTCGAGACAGACAGTTTTTACAACAGCTCCGCTGGCATTCATTCCGGTTACCGGTTTTACCAATAGTACTCTCCCGTTTTTTTTCTGCGAAAAAACATAGTCACCCTTACCTGGTTTAAAGCTGACCTTCCACCTTCGTGCCAATTCATTGATCACCCAAAATCCAGCGTTGTGTTTTGTGTTTGCATATCTGTCTCCAGGATTTCCAAGACCTAGAAATACGATCATGACTCCTTAGATTTTTCCTCTTCAGATTCATCTTTACCATCTTCTTCTTCAGGTGCTTCTCCTTCTTCTAGTTCAAGTTCTTCTTCTGGCTCTTCTTCAACTTCTTCTTTTGGAGGCTGACAGCTCACCACAGAAATATCACCGCTGGTTAGTACCTCTAATTCTTCTGGAATTTCCAAATCTTCTACATTTAGGTTGGCATTCAACTCCAAATCTGAAATATCTACGGTAATATTTTCAGGCACATCTGCAGGGAGACAGCTGATTTCAATTGATGTCAAATTCTGCATCATCACACCGCCCTCTTTCACACCTACAGATGATCCAATCAATTCTAGAGAAACTGAAATGGTCATTTTTTCGTCTCTACGTACTCTCATCAAATCAATATGAATAACGTCATCTGTAACTGGATGATATTGAATCTCTTTTACCATCACGTACTGGGTGCTGCCCTTTAAATCAACCTTAAAAATACGATGTCCCGATCTCATAGATTTCAAAAATTCATTTTGAATTACAGTAAGGTTTATATTTTCTTCCCCTTTGTAATAATAATTTACTGGAATCAGCCCGCTGTTTCTTATAGAGCGTGCTGAACGACCACCCGTCTCGGTCCTATCCGCAATATTTAATTGTTCATATTGTTGTGCCATTTTCTATCTCCTTTTAAAAATCAAAAAGCGCGCTTACAGATTCACCTTTGTGGATCCGTTTTATTGCTTCTCCAAAAATACCTGCCACAGATACAAAGTCAATGTTTGGCAGTTTTCTTTCATTTGAAATATATATTGTGTCTGTAAATAAAATATGATCTATTTTTGAGTTTTTTAATCGATCAATCGCAGGGTCAGACAGAACCGCATGGGTTGCAACCGAAGAGACTGATCTCGCACCATGCTTTAGGGCAGCTTCAGCGGCATTTACAGTAGTACCCGCTGTATCAATCATATCATCGACAATCAACACATCTTTTCCCTCAAGGTTACCAATAAGATGCATCACTTCCGCTTTGTTCGGCGAGTATCTTCTTTTATCAATAAGTGCAAAGTGCATGCCCAATCTCTTTGCATATGCCTGGCTTATAGGAACCGAGCCTACATCTGGTGAAAGAACCACTGTGTTATCCGGGTCTTTATATCGTCCTTTGATTTCATCTAGCAAAACTATTCTGCTATATAAATGGTCAAACGGAATAGATGCAAAACCCTGAATTTGGGTGGAGTGTAAGTCCATACTTATAATCCGATCTGCACCAGTTGTTGAAAATAAATCAACCATAACTCGAGAAGAAATAGGAACTCGTGGGGTGTCTTTTCTGTCCTGCCTAGCATATCCAAAATAAGGCACTACAGCTGTAACTCTCTTTGCAGAGGCGCGGACAGCAGCATCTAACATTAAAATCAATTCAATTATATTTTCAGCCGGGCTGTTCGTCGATTGAACAATAAAAACATCCTTACCCCTGATGTTTTCTTCGTACTTTACCCAAAGTTCACCATCAGCAAAACTCCTAATGGAAATTTCACCTAAGGGAACCCCAAGATTCTGTGCAATCCTTTTTGCTAGCTGAACATTACTTCTGCCAGAAAAAATTTTCAAACTGTTAGTATTTGAATTCATGCAATTTTTATTTTTTTAGTTGATTCGTCATTAATAATCTGCTGGGGCGCAGGGACTCGAACCCCGACTGTCGGGACCAAAACCCGATGTCCTGCCGTTAGACGACGCCCCAAAAACCAGTACTATTTCCTAAGTAACCAGAAAGTTGATAAAATCAAGAGTTTGCGGGAGAGGTAACTATTGTATGGTAGGTTGATTTAAATTGTGATTCTGCAGATACCGCAGAAGACACATCATTAAATATTCCATACACAGTCGAGCCACTACCCGACAAACCGGCAAACACAGCACCTAATTCAATCAGTGTTTTTTTTATCCGACCGATCTCTGGATATGCTGGAAAAATTACTTTTTCAAAATCATTTTTAAAGATCTCTTCAGGAAAACTATTTTCCTGAAAAAAGCTGGCGAAGTTAGGGGATTCATTAATATCTTCCAACTTGTTTTTTAGTAAGCCAAAAGCTTGGGCTGTATTAATATGGATATTTGGGAAGACCAACAGAACAGTTCCGGAAGGTGGGCTTGAAAGAGTTTTTAAATCCTCCCCGATTCCTTTACCTATTTGTGTCCCTCCTTGAATAAAAAATGCTACATCTGCCCCCAAATCAGCTGCAACGTTCTCCATTTTTTTGTGGGTCATATTCAAGCTGAAAATTGAGTTCAAGCACTTAATAACTCCTGCCGCATTAGAAGACCCCCCTCCTAAGCCTGAGCCTTTAGGTATCCTCTTTTTTAACCTTATTTTCACTCCCCTTAGTTTTGAAAAACTATCCCTCATTTTTATCCATGCACTTACACATAAATTAGATTTATCATTTTTAAGCCAGCTTACATTAGAGGAAAATTCACACCCGTTATCTGATTTTACAACTTCTAAATCATCCCCAAAGTTCAGTTCCTGAAATACAGTTAAAATATTATGATAGCCATCTGACCTGCGGTTCAAAACCTTTAGACCAATATTTATTTTTGCTCCAGATTTAAGTTTCAAGGTTTGTTTTAAATTTTTCTTACTAAAGCAACTGCCTGAGCAGCCCAGCCCTGTTGTTTGCCAATATAACCTAAACGATCTGTAGTTGTCGCCTTAATAGATAGCTGTGACTCTTTTATATTCATGATTTTAGAAAGACCTCTTTTTATACTGGGAATGTGGTGTGCAATTTTAGGTTTTTGAAGCAAAATCACACTATCTATGTTTTCAATTTCCCAACCTATTTTTTTTATCTTTATAGTGGCATGTTGTAAAAATAGTTTACTTTCTACATTTTTCCATTGGTTGTCATCACTGGGGAAATAGCTTCCAATATCTCCGAGCCCCACAGCACCTAAAAGAGCATCCACGATAGAGTGAATTAATGCATCTCCATCTGAATGTCCATCTGAACCTAGACCTGAAGGGATATCAACACCACCAACTATCAGAGATCTCTCTCTGACCAGTGGGTGAGCGTCGTATCCTATTCCGACTCGCATACCGACAGAGTTACTCATTGAAACGTTTTTAAAGGTTTTGAGTTTATGATAGCCTCTGCGAACACCCAATCTTCCTGTGTTGTAATTTTTATATTAAACCTGCTACCTTCAACAATTCCAATTGAGTAACCCATTTTTTCCATTGTCATAGCCTCATCGGTTTCTAAATCGTTTTTTTCATTTAAAGATGATAGTGCTTTTTTTAGCATGTTTTTATCAAACACCTGCGGTGTCTGAGCAAGCCAAACTATATCCCTATTTAATGTAGCCTGAACAGTATTGTTTGAACTTTGTTTTACTGTGTCAGTCGCCTTAACCGCTGCTATAACGCCATCAAATTTTTTGGTTGCATGAATTGTTGACTCAATCAATTTGACGGTAACAAAAGGCCTGGCTCCATCATGAACACAGACCAGATTGCAATCTTTAGATACTGCTTTTAATCCGTTATATACAGATATCTGGCGATGTTCGCCTCCAGAAACAACCCTTATTCCGATTCCAAAATAATTGGAAAATATCCTCTTTGACTCTTTCACCATTTCGGAGGGTACAACGACCACTATTTCTTGAATTTCATTAGACCGAATAAATGGTTCAATAGAATGAAGTAAAAGAGGTTTTTTCCCTAGTAATTTAAATTGTTTTTGCTCTCCGAATCGAAGACCGGACCCCGCTGCAGGTATGATTGCTGCTGTGGGCATAAATTTACAGCTCTATATAACTAGCATGGCATCGCCATAACTTAAAAATTTATAATCCTTCTTTTTTGCTTCCCTGTAAGCCTTTTTAATTAAATCAACGTCTGCAAACGCAGAAATCATCATAATAAGGGTGCTCTTTGGCATATGGAGGTTTGTAATAATTCCATCAATCATTCTAAACTTGTAAGGAGGATATATAAATTTATCTGTCCACCCTCTTTTAGGTGTAACCTGAAAGCCAGATACCGCAACAGTTTCCAGCGCCCTAACACAAGAAGTTCCGACTGCAATTACTTTTCGGCGTTTTTTCTTTGTTTCGTTTATAGAAAGAGCTGTCTTAGGGGGAACCTCAAAATACTCTGAGTCCATCTGGTGTCGATTTAGATCTTCCACCTGAATGGTCCGGAATGTACCTAGCCCAATATGAAGTGTAACAAAATCATGCTTTACTCCCTTTCTTTCTAATTTACCTAACAAACTATTTGTAAAATGAAGCCCTGCAGTTGGAGCTGCTACAGCCCCTCGCTCCTGAGCATACACTGTCTGGTACCGAACTTTATCTTTTGCTTCTGCGGGTCTATTAATGTAGGGTGGGAGGGGAGAGTTTCCGACTCTTTCTATTACATCGTAAATGGGTTCGTCACCATGTTCAAAGCGAATTACTCTGCCACCTGATATAGTATTATCAATTACATCACAGTGAATTTTTGGTGTGAATACGAGCTTGTTTCCAATCCTCACTTTTCTTGCGGGTCGCACCATAGCTTCCCATAGATTATTTTCAAGCTCCCTTAAAAGAAACACTTCTACCTGTGCATCTGTTTTATCTTTTATAGCAAACAATCGGGCAGGAAACACCTTTGTGTTATTCAATAGAATTAAATCATTTTTACTCATATAATCAGAAATATTATAGAAAAGTTTGTGTTCTATCTTTCCGGTATCTTTGTGTACGACAATAAGCTTCGCCAGGTCTCTACGGGAGGATGGGTGTTGGGCTATAAACTTCTTTGGCAAAGGGAAGTCAAAGTCACTCAGTTTATATTTTTTTCTTTTTTCAATCATTAAAAAGTCCTTGTTGATATTTATGGTTAAGTCCTAAAAGCTGAAACGCTTTTTTCTGTGCAATTCTACCTCTAGATGTCCGCTGAAGATAGCCCTCTTTAATTAAAAAGGGCTCATATACATCCTCAACGGTAGTGGAGTCTTCGCTTATGGCAACGGCAAGTGAGTTTACCCCTACGGGGCCTCCGTTAAATTTATCTACCAGTGCCTCTAAAATTTTTCTGTCCATATTATCCAATCCGTTTTCATCAATCCCCATACCGTCTAGTGAGGCCCTTGCTACCTCTTGAGTTATAGTACCGTTAGCTTTCACTTCAGCAAAGTCACGTGTACGGCGTAAAATTCTGTTTGCAACCCTGGGGGTCCCTCTAGATCTACTAGAAATTTCCATTGCCCCCTCATCGTCAGTTTTAATATCTAATATTTCTGCTGAACGGTTTACAATATGAAACAGCTCTTCGGAATCGTAATAGTCTACCCTCAATATGATACCAAATCTATCTCTCAAGGGGGAGGTCAAATTTCCTAAGCGTGTTGTAGCTCCGGTTAACGTAAAGTTTTCAATATTTAGCTGTACACTTCTGGCGCTGGGACCTTTGTCTATCATGATATCAATAGTATAGTCTTCCATAGCGGAATAAAGATATTCTTCAACTACACTGTTCAACCGATGGATCTCATCAATAAAAAAAACATCCCTTTTTTGAAGGTTAGTTAACATTCCAGCTAAATCTCCAGCTCTTTCCATAACGGGACCTGATGTCTGTTTAATACTTACATTCAACTCTCGAGATATAATATTTGCGAGAGTGGTTTTCCCCAACCCAGGAGGGCCAAATAATAAAACATGGTCCAAGGCTTCTTCTCTTTTGTTCGCAGCCTCAATATAAAGCTTTAGGCTACCAACAATATCTTTTTGACCGATAAATTCGTCAAAATGGGACGGCCTAAGAGATTTTTCAACTACAATTTCTTCTTCTAGTGGAGCAGGGTCAGTAAGAGAGGTATCAGTCACGGGAGTAATATGAACAATAAATTGGGTACATTTCGGAGTATTAAAAGTAAGGGTTTTAAACAGGATATATCAAGGCCAGATTATCTTATTTATAGCGCTTAGTTTTTAAGCTCTTTTTTTAAAAAGCGTCCTGTGTAAGACACATTATGGTTAGATAAGTTTTCTGGTGTACCCATAAATAAAACCTCCCCACCTTCATCCCCACCTTCAGGGCCTAGGTCGATAACCCAGTCTGCACATTTAATAACCTCCAGGTTGTGTTCAATAACAGCAACAGTGTTTCCCCTGTTCACTAGCTCCTGAAGAACTTTTAAAAGCATTTTAATATCTTCAAAATGAAGACCTGTGGTTGGTTCGTCCAAAATATAAAATGTACTGTCATTGCTCGCTCGTGAAAGTTCTGTGGCAAGTTTTACTCTCTGTGCCTCTCCTCCGGAGAGTGTTGTCGCTTGCTGTCCTAGTCTGATATATCCTAACCCTACCTCAACTAAAGTTTCGAGTTTTTTCTTGACAGAAGGAATGTTTTTAAAAAAACCAAGCGCTTCCTCAGTGGACATATTTAACACATCCGCTATAGTTTTATCTTTATACTTCACTTCCAAGGTTTCGCGATTATACCTACTACCATTGCATGTTTCGCAGGTTACATAGACATCTGGAAGAAAATTCATTTCAATCTTTATAATTCCATCTCCCTCACACTCTCCACACCTTCCTCCTTTCACATTAAAAGAAAACCTCCCCGGCTTGTATCCCCGCAATTTTGACTCAGGTAGCTGACTAAAAATATCACGAATAAATGTAAATACTCCTGTGTAGGTCGCAGGGTTGGAGCGTGGGGTTCTTCCAATGGGTTTTTGGTTAATATTTACAACCTTATTTATATATTTAGTTCCCTTTATTTCTGTATAATTAAGAGGATACATGCGGGCCCTATGAAGTTCTTTTGCCAATATAGGATAAAGTGTTTCGTTTACAAGAGTACTTTTTCCGCTACCAGAAACACCAGTCACCAATACAAGCTTACCTAATGGAAACGCCACTTCAATTGATTTTAAATTATTTCCCGATGCTCCAGAAACTACAAGCATATTGCCCTTTTGTGTTCTTCTTGCCTTTGGCGTGGGAATCTGTTTTTTCCCAGCTAAATATTTTCCGGTTAGTGATTTTATGGATTTATATATTTTTTTTGGTTCACCAGAAAAAACAACTTCCCCTCCGTTTTCACCGGCTCCAGGGCCAAGATCAACGAGAAAGTCTGCCGCTTCCATTGTCTCTTTATCGTGCTCAACAACCAATATAGTGTTTCCTAAGTCTCTTAGTTTTTTTAAGGTACTAAGTAGTCTAGAGTTATCTCTGGGGTGGAGACCAATAGATGGCTCATCTAATATGTACAGAACGCCCACCAACTGAGAACCAATTTGAGTAGCAAGACGAATACGCTGTGCCTCTCCACCTGAAAGGGTGGAAGCTGATCGGTCAAGTGTTAGATAGTCTAGCCCCACATCATATAGAAAACCCAGACGTTCATTTATTTCCTTCAAGATTTCTTGGCTAATTATGCGGTCTGTTTTATTTAACTTTAGCGTTTTAATAAAACTCAAGGCTTCTTTGATAGACATTCTTGAAAACTCGCCAAGATTTGATTTTTCTATCGTCACAGAGAGACTCTCTTTTTTTAGTCTTGCTCCTCCACATGCGGGACAGGATCTCATGCTCATAAATTGTTCAATCCACTCTCTTATTCCATTGGATTTGGTTTGGTTGTAACGTCTCATTAAATTAGGAACCACACCTTCCCATCCTCCGGTATAGGTTCCGGACCACCGCCTGGATTTATATTTCATTTTCATCTGCTTATTTCCGGTGCCAAACAATAATATCTTTCTAATCTCCGAATTAATCATTTTCCATGGTGTTGTAAAATTGAAATGATAGTGACTAGATAAACTTCTAAGAATATTCCCATACCAGTTTCCCCTTGGTTGCTCTCCAAGCGGAACCAGAGCCCCCTGAATAATTGATTTCGATTTATCAGGAACTATCAAGTCTGGGTTAATATCCATATGTGATCCAATTCCATCGCAGTGTGGACATGCGCCAAATGGAGAGTTAAAGGAAAACATTCTTGGGCTTAGTTCCGCCATAGAGACATTGCAGTGGGGACAAGAAAAATGTTCGCTGAATAGGTGATCTTTGTCTGGATATTCACTAACGATAACCAGTCCTGAGCCAAGCTTTAATGCTAATTCTACTGACTCAGTTAACCTCTCCCCACAACCCTTTTCAATAATGAGCCTATCTACAACAACCTCTATTGTATGTTTTTTATTCTTTTTTAGTTCAGGTGCTTTGCTTATAGAGAGAATTTCACCATTTACTCTTGCCCTTAAAAAACCATCTCTTTTAATTCCCTCGAACACAGCCTTGTGTTGACCTTTTCTCATTTGAACTATAGGAGAAAGTAGACAGATTTTTGTTCCATTTTTGAAATCGTTTACCGCATCAACAATTTGTTGTACACTTTGTTTCTGTATTCTGCGGTCACACTTCCAGCAGTGGGGTTTTCCCACATGAGAAAATAGCAATCTAAGGTAATCATGAATTTCTGTTACAGTTCCCACTGTAGAGCGGGGATTCCTAGATGTGGTTCGTTGTTCAATGGAAATAGCAGGAGAGAGGCCTTCTATAGTATCCATTTCTGGTTTATCCATAAGCCCTATAAACTGCCTTGCATAAGATGAAAGCGACTCTACATATCTCCGCTGTCCTTCTGCATAGATAGTATCAAACGCTAGGGACGATTTCCCCGACCCGGAAAGCCCGGTTATAACTGTTAGCTTATCTCTCGGAATGTCTAAATCAATGTTTTTTAGATTGTGCTTTCTGGCACCCCGGATGATAATTTTTTTTAGAGCTTTTTTATTCATTCAATACTACATAGCTAAATCAGGACAACTATCAATTTACTTACATAAACAAATTTGTAACAAAACCGATTTTATTTTATATATAATGTTTACATGGTGTAGTTTTGATTCTAAACTTTCAGTAATTATTATTAATAATGAATTCTCTTAAAAATCGAATTCTCATTGCCATGCCGCACATGACTGATCCTTATTTTGGGAAATCCGTTGTTCTAATGTGCGACCACTCTAAAGAGGGTGCCATGGGGTTGGTCGTAAACCGACCGATTTCCGACCCAGATCTTAGAAAGTTGTTTTCTGAGGTCTACCCTGATGGTAAACGTATTTTAAAAAAAAATCCTTCCGTTTATTTTGGAGGTCCCGTTATGATTGAAAGAGGAATTGTTTTACACACTCCGGAAATTTCACTAAATGGAACCATTAGCGTTTCTGATGATTTTGCTTTAACAGCTCATAAAGAAATTATAGAAAGCTTAGATAAAGATATTCCTGCTTCAAATTACAAACTAGCCATAGGGCATGCAGGATGGACAGGTGGACAGTTAGAAAGTGAAATTGAAAACGGCGACTGGTTAATTCAGGATACAACAGGTGATTTCATATTCAACACACCGGATGAACTTATGTGGAATCAGGCAGCGCTTTCTTTTGGTATCAGCCCTTCAGAGTTTTCGGGGCATGGTGGTTTGGCGTAAACTGCCTTTATAAAAAGCAGTATAACGTTTATTTGATACCCTCTTATAATTTGTGTGATATTCTAAGTTGACTTAAGTGTGTCTCAATTCACTCTTCAAGATCATAATCATAACTTAAGACTAAACCTCGTTCATGAATTTTTTTGGGGGTTCGGATTGGCCTTTCATACCGTTTATGCGGTGATTCCCCTGTTTCTCCGTGAGCTAGGAGCTCCAAATGGTATTGCTGTTTCTGTTGGCGGTCTTTTCACTTTTTTGATGGCAGTTCCTCAACTGACCACTGCTGTTTTAGGAAGAAATATCCGCAATTTAAAGTTTGCTGTTCTGCTTGTTCACTCCCTAATATGTGTTCCACTTTTTATTATGGGGTTTGTCTTTACTTTTTTTTCTCTATCTGGTCAGTCTGCATGGATTTTCTATTTATTTCTTTTTGCTATCTATAGTTTGGGGCTTGGTATTGTCGTTCCCATCTGGGCAGATTTTTTAAATGCAGTTACCCTTCGAAAGGTACGAGGAACCTTTTTTGGGTTTTCTTTTGCGTTTGGAAGTATTGGGAGTTTTTTGGGTGGTATATTGTTAAAATATATTTTAGAGAGCAACCTTGCCTTTCCAAGAAATTTTGGCGTTGGTTTTTTTGTTTTCTTTGGCTCTACGGTAATTGCTACGGTTATATACTTTGGTTATCGTGTAAATGAAAATAGGCCCAAAAGAAAAAAATTATCCCTTGCGGAGTTTTTAAAACTTACAAAAACTGTTGTCAGGGGGCACAAAAACCTTCAAAAATATATTCTATCAAGAATCTTCTATTGTGCGTTTTTCCCTGCAGTAAGCTTATATCCTATTTACTGTCAAAATAAATTTGGATTTAAACTCGGCGAAGCTGGAAACTTTACCATTATAACTGTCATAGCATCCGGAGTTGCAAGCTACTTCGCAGGAAAAGTTGGGCAGCTTTACGGCCACAAGTCAGGGTTGGCGATCTCTTATGTTGCCCATATTCTGGCTGTTGTGATGGCAATCTTCTCACAAAACATGATCTGGGTCTATGGAGTTTTTCTTTGTGTTGGAATTGCAAACGGAGCTTTTATGCCCTCAGCCATGAATTTGGTCTACGATTTTGCAGGAGATCGGGATAATAAATTGTATATTGCCCTTATAGATTCTGTTTTAGCACCTTTTGTTATTTTATTCATTGTATTGGTGGGTATATTAACTGAATTAAAGCTGTTTTTTATCGCCCTTATTGCCATTGGAGGAAGTCTTTTTGTTGGATTTATGGTGTTGATTCTTTTTGTAAAAGACCCTGGATTATTTCCTAAGTTTAGTATTGAAAAATAAATGTTATTTACAAGTTAAATCATATTTATGAAAACTGTCATAAAAACAACCGTAAAAAAATATAATTCTTTATCTATCTGATGGCTGGGCCCGTTCGAAAACTGGCCACAATTGTATTCACAGACATCGTTGGCTTTACCAAATTATCTGCTGAGAATGAGCCTTTAGCTGTACAGCTTTTGGAAACCCAGCGAACCACCTTAAAGCCCATTGTTGAGCGACATAATGGACATTGGTTGAAAGAGTTGGGTGATGGTTTGTTGCTAACCTTTGACACCACAAAAGATGCGGTGGACTGTTCTATAGAAATGCAGCATACTGTAAAGAATGTTGCTAACCTAGACCTTCGGATTGGAATACATCAGGGAGAGGTTGTTATTCAGGGTAATGATGTGATTGGTGATGATGTTAATGTAGCTTCAAGAATTGAACCCTTTGCAAGCCCCGGCGGAATAGTTGTAACAAACCCAATTAACGCATCTTTATTGAGGGATCCTGTTTATCAAACCAAATTAATTGGTGAACCAAAATTGAAAGGGGTAAGACAGGATGTAAAGCTACATTGTATTGTTTCCCATGGACTTCCTGAAACTGACCTATCCAAAGTTTCAGCTAAATTGGATCCATCAACTACACCTGCTGTTACATCCGAAAAAACTAATAGCCAAACTCAGCCTTCAATAAAGGATAAAAAAAATCCTCTACTATTAATTTCTGGTGCTATTGCAGGGGTTGCTATCATTGCTGTAGTAGCTATATTCATGGCAGGCGGTTCTGAAAAGGCCTCGGAAGATGATTCAAATAAGGTTTCCATTGCCTGTCTTCCTTTTGTCAATATGAGTGCAGATAGGGATAATGAATATTTTAGCGATGGAATCACCGAAGAAATATTGAATTATCTTGCTAAAATAAAAAACCTACGGGTTATTTCCCGAACCTCAGTTTTTACATACAAAGATAAAAAGGACATCAGTCTTGCTGAAATAGGTAAACAGTTAAATGTGTCTCATGTTTTAGAGGGAAGCGTACGTAAGGCCGCAAACAAGGTGCGTATCACTGCTCAGCTTATTAGATCAAAAGATGATGCTCATCTTTGGTCTGAAACATATGATAGAAATTTAGAAGATATTTTTGCTGTGCAAGATGAGATTGCACAAACTATAGTCAACACCCTTAAGATGGATTACATTGGACACACTGGAAATAAAGAACTAAAAAAGACAAAAACATCCGTTGAGGCATACAATATGTATTTACAGGGCGTTCACTTCCAAGACCGAAGGGATGAAGAGGGAATGAGAAAAGCTCTAACTTTCTTCAAAAACACTATACGCGAGGATCAAAATTATGAGTTAGCCTATGTAGGACTCGCAAATACCTATTTACTATTAGCTGATTATGGATACGCTAGCTTCGATGAAAACATTCCTCTCGCTGAGTTTAATGCATCAAAAGCCATGGAGCTAAACCCAGAGTCTGCAGAGGTTCATTCTGCAAACGCATATGTAAGTCTCATGAAAAAAGAAGATCCTATTAAAACAGAATCTTATTATCTAAAAGCAATTGAATTAAATCCAAATTATGCAACAGCGCACCACTGGTATTCTGATTTTTTAAGAATGGTTGTAAAAGACTATGAAAAAGCTTTATCATATGGTAAGGCAGCACAAGGTCTGGATCCACTTTCAGGAATTATTGCAATAAATCTAGCTCAGGCACAAATAGCTCTAAACAAAAAGAATGATGCAAGCAAAACGCTTAAAAATATTTTAGAGGTCCATCCAAAGTTTTTACAGGGATATCTTGTTCTAAGTAAGGTTTATAAAACACAGGGTTTGTGGGAAAAGTCAGAACAAACCGCTCTAAAGGTAACAGAAATAAAGCCAGATGACGGCCGCTCCTGGTCAGAGCTCGCTGAAATATTAACAGCTCAAGGAAAAACAAAAGAAGGAATTAAGGCATACAAAAAATATGTTAGTTTAAACCCCTCCTCTTCTATGGCCTTGGAACACCTATCTTTTGGCTATTATTTTGATAAAAATTATGATAGAGCATTAGAAACAGTTGAAAAAATATATGGATTAACCCCCTTTGCACCTCTGGCAAATCTGGTAGAGGGCTGGATATTTTTTGAAAAAAAAGACTACAGCTCCGCATTAGATATACTTAGTGAATCCAAAAAAGGGTTTTTAGGTCTATCTGCATTCCATGAAGCTTTAGCATTATACAGTCAGGGCTTGATATATGCTCAACAGGAAAAAAGAGAAGAGGCTCTTTCGGTAATAAATGAATTAACAAAGTTTGGTGGTGCAGATGGCATAGAAAGCTTAAAAGGCATTATTCATTTATATTTAGGAAATACAGATAAGGGGTATAATGCAATTAACAATGGGATATTGGACCAAAATCCGTATATATATTTAAAGGTGGATCCTAAGCTCGATCAGTTTCGAAATGAAACAAGGTTTAAAAAACTGATTGATTTATACAAATTAAGTTAATTGTTTTTAGTTTCTCTTTCCTGAAATATTGTCGTTCTAAATAATTAACTCGTTCAGTTTTTATTTTTTATTCAACCGTAACTTAAACTAAGTTTACTGTTGACCTATGGAAGATAACTAATTAGTAGGAGGCTATATCTGATGAAAACCACCTGTAAGCTAATCCCATTTTTTTTATTGTTCACTTTTAATATATTTGGACAAACATCTATTTCTGGGTACGTTAAAAATAACAATCAAGAACCACTAATAGGTGCAAACGTTTCTATTAAAAACACAATGCTTGGTGGTGCTTGTGATGTTAGTGGATACTATAATATTGACCTTCCAAGGGGGTTCCCAACTAGTGAAAACATTACACTAACGGCAACGTATATTGGATATAAAAACCAATCCATATCTGTTGCCCTTCCATCTATGGGAGTACTTAGTAGGGATTTTGTTTTAGAGGACGATGTGATTGGCTTTCAGTCTGTTGTAATTGTTGGTTACGGTACTCAAAAAAGAGGTGACCTTTCAACGGCAATAACATCTGTAAAAGGTAAGGATGTAATTAACCAGCCAGTAGCGAATCTTGATTTAGCTCTTCAGGGAAGAGCGTCTGGGGTAAGCGTGGCGAGTTCCTCCGGACAGCCAGGAGCTGCAGTTAAAATTTTAATCCGTGGAGCAACGTCCATTACTGCAAGTAGTGAACCGCTGTACGTGGTTGATGGAATACCTATGACATCAGACAATAACTCTATACTAGAAACGGGGGGATACAACTTTAACTCTATGTCAGATATCAATCCGGACGATATTGAGTCTATCGATATTTTAAAGGATGCGTCAGCGTCAGCTATCTATGGCGCTCGTGGCGCCAATGGAGTCGTTCAGATTACCACCAAACGGGGCTCTAAATCCGGAAAAACCTCTATTGTCTTTGACCGTTATACAGGGACACAGTCTCCAGCGTATATAGTTCCAATGATGAACAGTAAACAATTTATAGAAATGATGAATGAGGCTGCGCAAAACGATGGTCTTCCTGCAGATTATTTTTCTTCAAGCGGTCCAGACTGGAATCGGATTGGCGACCCCGCTGATCCAAACCTCGTTAATACAGACTGGTATGGAGAAGTTCTCAGAAAAGATGCTCCCATTGAAAACACATCTCTCAGTGTTCGTGGCGGTAGCGATAAACTAAAATATTTTATAAATGGTTCTCTGTTTGATCAGGCAGGAATACAAAAGGGAACAAACTATAATCGATTGAGCTTCAGAACAAATATAGATGCTAAAATAAACGACAAAACGAATATAGGAACTAATGTGTATATCAGTAAAAGCGATGCGTTATCTACAATAGGTGATAACTCATATTTTGGAGTTATGATAAACACTTTAGCAGCTGATCCCACTATGCCTGTGTTTGATGAGGATGGTTCCTATTCTAATCCCTTCCACTACTATTCATGGTGGGCTCTAGAAAATCCAGCAGCGGCAGCTGATCTCTATAAAAGGAACACTTCTACAAATCGATTTCTTGGTTCCGTTTTTGCGGAATATAATATTATCGATAAACTTAAATTTAAAAACTCTTATTCATTAGATTATTCTTACCTAAAAGATGTAATGCACTATCCGTCAACTGCAGCGGAATCTTGGCAGTCAGGAGTAACCGGAAAAGGCTTATTTGCAAATTCAGAAAATCTCACATGGCTCACTGAAAATATGCTTACCTATGAAATCAGCTTTCATCAAAAGCATCATCTTAATTTATTGTTGGTTTACACAACACAAACAGCATCTAACAATGTTGCCAGTATCGCGGCACAAAATTATAGCAATGATAATTTAGGCGCTCTAGAGCTTGCAGCAGATATAGTTGACGCGTCTACCATGGGAACATCTTGGGGAATTGAATCTTTGGTCTCCCGTATAAATTATAATTTGGATTACAAATATTACTTTACAGGCTCAATTAGGCGGGATGGCTCCTCACGGTTTGGGGCAGACAGAAAGTATGGTGTATTCCCATCTTTTTCGGCGGCCTGGAGAATAACAAAGGAGCCTTTTATGTCTGATTTTAATTTTCTTTCAGATATGAAGCTGAGATATAGTTATGGAAAAACAGGGAACCAGGATGGAATAAATAATTTTGCTTCAAGGGCCCTTTGGACGGTGGCAGCTGCGTATAACGGCTCTGCTGGAATAAGCCCTAATCGAATGGGAAATGCTGAGCTTGAGTGGGAGACCACTACACAAAATAATTTTGGGGTAGATGCCAGTTTTATGGATAATCGTTTTTCTGTGACTTTTGATACATATCAAAAACTTACTACCGGTTTGCTTCTAGATTCCAACGTCCCCGGCTATACCGGTTTCACCACTGTAACTAGAAATATTGGAGAGGTTAAAAACAGCGGAACAGAGTTTTCAATTAGATCTTTCAATATTGATACTGATGATTTTACCTGGACCACTACATTTAATATTTCAACAATTAAAAATGAAATAACTAAGTTGGAACAGGATAATGAGCGCGCTGTTGGTGGAACAAATATTATGAAAGAAGGCTATCCCTTGGGAACATTTTATCTTATACACTGGGAAGGTGTAAATCCCCAAACAGGAAATTCAAACTATACAGATGTCAATGGCGATGGTGTAATTAATTCAGGCGACATGCAGCTCATTGAAGACAAAACCCCTTGGCCTGACTATTTCGGTGGATTTGGAAACTCGCTCTCGTGGAAAGGATTTGATCTAAATGTTTTCTTTCAGTATTCACAAGGTAACTACATTTTTAATCACTCAAGGTATGCACAGGAGCAGGTTGGCTGGAGCTTTAATTATGGAGGGTTTTTTATTCCTTATGGTAACAACACCGAAAGAGTTGAAAACGAACGGTGGCAAAACCCGGGAGATGTAACCGATGTTCCTCGGGCAAGCCTAGGATATGAATTTGACGAAGAAGGAAATGCAATTAGTGCTTTACAGCCTAACTGGATGGAGGACTGTGATCAATGGCTAGAGGATGCCTCATATATAAGATTGAAAACTTTTGAGTTTGGCTATACTGTCCCATCTTACTTTGCGGAGCAATATGGGCTATCTTCATTGAGGATATATATTTTAGGTCAAAACCTCTGGACAAAAACAGCTTACCTCGGCGTAGACCCAGAGGTAAGCTCAAATGGAGAAAATATTACCCGAATAGGTGAAGATTACGGTGGGTTGGGACAACCAAAAACTGTTTACTTTGGTATAAACGTAGGAATATAGGGCGGCTATAATGAAAATATTTAACACAAAATTAATTCTAACATTTTCTTTTCTTTTTGTTTCTGCATGCAGTGTTTTAGATCATGACCCACAAGATGCCATTGTCCCTAAACAAGCATTTGATTCAGAGTCATCTGTTCGGTCTGCTATTGTTGGTTTGTATCATCAGCTACAGTCCGATGATTATTATGGGGCGTCTATTCAGTATGCTTCAGATAATTATACTGATGTTTCTACCTATGCAGGTTTTAATATTGAATATCAAGAGGCAGGTGAGGGGATTATCCCGCCCACAAATTTACTTGTGGAAAAAATTTGGCTCGGTGCTTACAGGGTTATAAATGGAGCTAACGAAATTGTTAGCGGCGTTCCTGGGGTTGATGACATTGGGTTTACAGAAGACGAAAGGGTTGCTGTTATTGCGGAAGCTAAATGTCTCAGGGGTCTAGGATATTTAGACCTGTTAGTCCATTTTGGAGAACATTGGAACCTAGACTCTGAATATGGATTGCCTCTAGTAACACGATCGACCAACAGCGATTATGCAAATGTAGAAATGATTTCAAGAAGCACTGTGCAAGAAACCTACGATTTTATTTTGAATGATTTAGAAACTGCTGAAGCGGGCTTGCCTAATAGTGATAACAGAGCTGTGGCTACCAAAGCTCTTGCTCAAAGTCTTTTAGCAAAAACATACCTTCATATGAAAGGTTATGAGTCTGCAATCAATTACTCTACTCTTGTCATTGACAATGCCAACTATTCTCTTAATCCTTCATTTTTAGATATCTTTCAAAGTGAATTAACAAACGAATCTATTTTTGAGCTTGTTTCTAGCTCTCTTGATATAAGTAATTTAGCTCTTTGGACAGTTCTACGTGATGAGGTCCTCCCTGAAGAAAGCTTAATTGCATCCTTCTCTGAAGGTGATCAGCGGAGAGAACTCATTGGAAATGTAGAAGGAAAACCATATGAACGTTTTTTGAAGGCAGAAGACTTTTCAAGTCACGCCAATCCGGCATACATAATACGGATTGCTGAGTTATACTTTTACAGAGCTGAGGCAAATCACTTTTTGGGCAATTCTAATGATGCTCTTGAAAATTTAAACGCTGTAAGGACCAGGGCTGGTCTTAATCCACATGCTGATTCAAATAATTTTTTGGATAAATATATAAATGAAAACAAATGGGAGCTTTTTGCAGAAGGAAAACGCCTCCACACATTAGTTAGAATTAATAAAGCTGAGGAGATTTTAGAGATTGAATCTTTTAGAAAAATATATCCTATCCCTGCCAGAGAGTTCGAAATAGATGGAAATCAATTGGTACAAAACCCCGGATATTAGATTTAGGCCTTAAGTCTTTTTATAACCTGAGCAATAGGACACCAATTCAGCGTCTAAAAAAAACTAAAAAAATCTACTTAAAGCAATATTAAGTTTGCTTTTACACCATTCCTGAACGGTGTTCTCCTCCGTCACAGTAAATGATGGAACAATTAATGAAATCTGCCTCTGGTTTCATTAAAAGTGATACAGTATTTGCAACATCTTGCGGTGTTGTTGTTCTTCTCATGGGGTTGCGTTTTTTTGTGTTCTCTACCCAGTCCTCCCATCTGTCAGTTATTTTTGTCAGTGCTCTTGTGGGGGTCACTCCCGCCTGGATAGCATTTGAGGTAATTCCGTATTGTCCTAGTTCCCAGCCGATTTGCCTAATTATGGCTTCCATGGCAACTTTTGCAACACTAACGGGTCCATAACCTTCCATTGCTACGTAATTACCTTCGCTTGTAAGTCCCATAATTCTAGAGCCCTTTGCTATTAGGTCTGCTTTAAACAATTTTTGTGTCCAATATAAAAGTGAATTTCCCATGACATGAACAGTCATATCCATTTGTTTTTGACTTACAGGCTTGTCACTAAAAAAGTTTGTGGTGGTTCCAAAGGCTATAGAGTGAAGCAGTAGTTTTAGTGGTGTTCCCTTGGTTATATCTTTTATCTGTGGAATATATTTATCCATAGTCTCCAGTGAAGCAGCATTGGTGTTCCAAAACTCTACCATACCACCATTTAAATCTGAAATTTCTTCTTTTGTTTTTTCTGCTTCTTTTTTTAGTTCCCCTCTATCAAAGTGAAAACCAACGATTCCATATCCTTTACCTGCGAGTTTTTTTGCTGTAGCTCCCCCGTGACCAGTGGAACATCCTAATATTAAAGCCCATTTAGACATAATAAATCCTTATGATTATTTTCAAAACCAATTCTTATCTAGAATTTAAAAATTATGTGTATACAATCTCTGCTGATGTGTCTGTATATCCATCGTAAATTTAAAGATTATCAAAAGTAAATAATGAAACGTAAATCATCTTATACTAAAGAAGACATCATTGAGGCCTCTAATGGTATTATGTTCGGAGAAAAAAATGGAAAACTACCAAAACCTCCTATGCTTATGGTGGATAGAATTTCTCATATTTCAGACAATGGAGGAAAGTATAAAAAAGGAAAAATAATCGCTGAGATGAACATAGATCCTAACCTCTGGTTTTTTAAGTGTCACTTTGAAAATGATCCTGTTATGCCTGGCTGTCTTGGGCTAGACGGACTGTGGCAGCTCCTTGGCTTTTTCCTTTCGTGGACTGGGGGAAGAGGAAGAGGAAGAGCGCTGGGTGTTAAAGAACTAAAATTCAAAGGACAGGTTCGTCCATATCACAACTCAATAATCTATACAATTGATGTCCGTAAGTTAGTTTCTAGGTCTATGTATATGGTGTGGGGAGATGCAGTGGTAAAGGCTAACAAAAAAGAAATATATTTTGCCAAAGATTTGCAGGTGGGGTTATTTGATAAACTGGTATGGGATACCGGAATGGACCCCCGTTTAGATCCTTTTTAAATAAAATAAATGCGCTGTGGAATTATTGGCTTACCAAATGTAGGTAAGTCCACATTGTTTAATGCTTTGACTGCTTCTTCAGTTCCTGCGGAAAACTATCCATTTTGTACTATTGACCCTCATGTCGGTGTTGTGCAACTTCCGGACTTAAGGCTCAATCGGTTAAGAGAAATTTTTAATCCTGAAACTGTGACTTCGGCTACAGTTGAGTTTACTGATATTGCTGGTCTGGTTAAAGGCGCCAGCAAAGGAGAGGGGTTGGGAAATCGTTTTTTAGGGCAGATTAGGCAGGTTGATGCTCTGGTACATGTGGTGAGGTGTTTTGAAAATAAAAACATAACCCATGTTGATGGCTCAGTCAACCCCGTTCGAGATGCAGAAATTATTGAAACAGAACTTCTTTTGTCTGACCTGGAAACCATACGGAAGAGGTTGGAGAAAACAGAAAAGCTAATAAAAACTGGAGATAAAAAAATTAAAAAGGAGTATGGTTTTTTATCTAAACTAACCAAACACTGCAACGAAGGACATCAAGCTAGAATGATAAAAAGAGATAAAGAAGAAAACATTATACTTCGTGGGCTCCATCTTCTTTCTGCAAAACCTATTCTATATATTTCAAATGTAGATGAACAAGAAATTACTTCAAAAGAGAGAGGGGCCATTGTTCAACAACTTTTTAATTTTGCAAAAAAAGAAGGAAACACCGCTATCAGAATTTGTGGACAAATCGAACAAGAAATAGCTTCCTTACCTCCAGAAGAAAAAACTGAATTTTTAAATGAGTATAGATTAAAAGAAGCAGGGTTGGGCAAGGTCATCCGCGCATCTTTTGATCTTTTGGGGCTGCACACTTACTTTACAGGTGGATCAAAAGAGGTGAGAGCTTGGACTATAAAAAAAGGATTAACTGCTCCTGAAGCAGCCGGAGTTATTCACTCGGATTTTCAGAGAGGTTTTATTAAGGCAGAGGTCTATAAGTATAATGATTTAGATCAGTTTGGATCTGAAAAGTCTGTAAGAGACCGTGGTTTAGCTAAAATGGAAGGGAAAAATTATATTGTGAACGATGGGGACTGTATTTATTTTCGATTTAATGTTTAAATTCTACTGTATTAAAGATTAAAATGGAAAATAACCAACCCAAAATAGGCGTCATTGGAGTGGGGCATTTAGGACAGCACCATGTTAAACATTTAGTGGAAATGGACAATCTTAGTTTTTCCGGTATATATGATAAAAACAAAGCTAGATCCGAAGAAATTGCTTCTACCTATCGCGTTAAGTCTTTTTATAGCCTAGAAAAACTTATAGATAAGAGCGATGGTTTAACTATTGTAACGCCAACAGCTGATCATTTTCACACAGCCTTGGAATGTATTCAAAAAGGAAAAAGTGTTTTTATTGAAAAGCCTATTTCTCATTCTGTACAGTCTGCGGACTCTTTATTAAGTGCTGCAGAAGAAAATAACGTGTTTATCCAGGTTGGACACATTGAGAGATTTAACCCTGCTCTTTTGGCAGTAAAAGACTGTCAACTTAACCCAAAATTTATCGAAGTTCAAAGACTCGCGCCCTACACCTCCCGTGGAACAGATGTTCCTGTGGTTTTAGACCTTATGACACACGATATAGACATTCTACTAAGTTTTGTTGATTCGGGAGTAAAAAGTGTTGCCGCCACAGGTCTATCTATTATGACTGACTCTGTAGATATCGCACATGCAAGAATACGGTTCGAAAACGGTACTGTTGCCAGCCTTACATCCAGCCGAATCGCAAAAGATAAGGTGCGAAAAATAAAGCTTTTTCAAAAGAACATGTATGTAACCATTGATATGCTTTTAAATCTCACGGAAGTGTATCAGGTTGTTAATAAAGATAGTACTCACACTGAATTGACAGCTCCCTTAAATTATAAGGGAACACAAAAAGAAATCGTTTATAAAAAACCTACGGTTTTACACAATGACGCCCTAAAAATGGAGCTAGAAAACTTTGCAGATTCTTTAAGGGGAAATTCAACTCCAGCAGTAACAGGAATATCTGGGAGAAACGTTTTAGCGATAGCAGAGCAAATTCATGATTTAATTTTGGAAGATCTCCACTAATAATTATTTATGAATATCCGGAACACATTTTTTAAATACAGAAGCTTTACACCTATTCCTCTTGCCTTACTAATTATATTTTTTGCTTCACCAAACCATTCGTTTTTGAGTTGGGGTATAGCTTTATTGTTTTTGGGAGAATCTATCAGAATCTGGGCAGTTCGATATGCTGGAGGAGCCACACGCACAACAAAGGTTGGCGCACCTTTTCTGTGTACGTCTGGGCCGTATTCAAGAGTGAGAAATCCTTTGTATATAGGAAATATGATTCTCTATACGGCTTTCGTTTTTATAGCAGGAAATGAAAACCTTTGGGTAATGGTGAGTGTTACTTGGTTGTTTTTTATTGTACAATATAGTTTGATCGTGTCTCTAGAAGAGGAATCTTTGTATAAGCTTTTTGGTAAAGAGTATATAAAATATAAACAAAACGTACCTTCTCTTCTTCCTCGAGTGAGGCCCTGGAAAACCGAAAAACCTATATCACCCAAACCGATTTTTGATACACTAAAAACAGAAAAACGTACCTTACAGAATATCGTTTTTGTTCTATTGCTGGTTTTTATTCGAAACCAAATATAACACAAAAATATGACTGATTCTCGCGCTCTGACTTTTTTTGTGGTTGCTGGAGAAGAATCTGGAGACCTTCATGGGTCTCGACTAATGCGATCGTTAAAAAAGATACACCCCTCCTCTCGGTTTATTGGACATGGAGGAAATAGAATGAAAGGGGAGGGTCTCCAAATATTAAGACATGTGGACTCTCTTTCTATGATGGGATTTTCAGAGGTCTTAAAACACCTACCTTTTATGATAAAAGTTATGGGAGAAACAGTTAAGGCTATTGAAAAACTGAGACCTGATAGGGTTATTTTAATTGACTATCCTGGGTTTAACCTTAGACTTGCAAAGAGGTTGAAGATGAGCTATATCCCTATTACCTATTTTATTCTTCCACAGGTTTGGGCTTGGAAAGAAAAGCGTGTCGAAATATTAAAAAAATATGTAAATCAATCTCTGTGTATTTTTCCGTTTGAACAAAAATGGTTTGAAGACCGTGGGGTTTCCGTTCACTATCCAGGACATCCCTTTTCAGAACAATATTTTCCAGAAGAAACAAAGGATGCGTTTTTTTTACGTCACAACTTTGAGAAATCAGACCCGCTGCTTGTCCTTCTTCCGGGAAGTAGACAGCAGGAAGTTGACCGCCACTGGAGTGTTTTTTTGAAATCCGTTGAGTTTATTAAAGCAGAAAACCCAAATGTCCAGTTTTGTGTTGCAAAAAGTCCGGCTGTAACTTTAAATCCAATTCCGAGTTTTATTCGAACAGAGAACAAGCTTACAAAATGTTCCATACTCTATGCTGATGCCGCTCTATCCTCATCGGGAACAGCGACACTTGAATGTGCGGTTCATGATACTCCTGTCGTTGTATGTTACAGGATGTCTTGGTTTTCATGGCAGATAATTAAACATCTTACCAATGTTCCTTTCGCGTCTATGGTAAATTTAATTGCAGGAAAAAAAATAGTGCCTGAGTTCTTACAAACAGCCATGAAACCAAAGCTCATTGCGGGCTCTGTTTTAAATCTTTTCAATCGCTCTGGTGAACGCAAAAACATGCTGCTTCAGTTTGAGGCTGTAAGACGAAGTTTGGGCCTTCCTGGAGTATATGATAGAGCTGCTGAGGCTGTTTTAAATAAACATTTTTAATGTTTACAAAAATGAAGTTAAAATCCTTGTTTAGTAAATATTTACTAAAGTTTCTTTATGGTACATGCCGATGGGATGTAAGGGGGCGCAAACAAATAGAAGAGCTAACCAGGTCAGGAAAAACCGTTATTATTGCCATCTGGCATGGTAAGGTTCTGCCTGTTTTTATGGACCTAGCTTCTTATAATTATTATGCCTTGGCCGGAATGCATAAAGACGCAGAGCTTATATCTCAAATTGGAGCACAGGTGGGCTGGAAATTGCTTCGAGGGTCCAGCTCTGACAGAGGAAAAGAGGTGTTTAAAGAAATGATCACTGTTTTATCTAGGCCCGGGGAAGTTATTGCTATGACTCCAGATGGTCCAAAGGGCCCTGCAAAAATCCCAAAACCAGGTGTAATACGAGCTGCCCAAAAAACAGGTGCGATTGTGATTCCCGCAATTGGCCAAGCAAAAAGCAGGTGGGGCTTTACCAATTGGGATACATTTTATGTTTCTAAACCTTTTAGTAAAATTGTCTTGCGTTATGGAAACCCTTTACGGTTTGATACGTCTGGTGATTTTCAAGAATGTGCAGACACACTAAAACAAGCGCTAGACTCTCTTGAGCTTGAAGTAGATATGATTCTGGAAGGCTAAACTAGCTTGAATAAATTATTTAGATTTATTCTTTCTCCTATAGGGGTCATTTATAGAATTGTTGTAAAGATACGAAACATATGTTATGATTTGATGATATTGCCTTCCTTTCGTCTTAAGTGTAAGGTCGTTAGTGTCGGAAATATTAGTATAGGGGGGACAGGAAAAACCCCAGCTGTGATTGCCTTAGCAAAATATTTCCAAGATAAACATATTTCAGCTGCAATACTTAGTCGGGGATATAGAAAAAAAATAAAAGGAACCGTTCTTGTCTCTGATGGTAAAACTATTTGTTCTGATTGGCGGTCTGTTGGAGATGAGGCGTTTTTTACAGCACACTCTCTTAAGTCTATTCCTATCGTAGTTGACCCAAACCGTATTAGGGGAGGTCAATATCTAATTGAAAGGTTTAATCCCGATGTTATTATTCTAGATGACGCCTTTCAACACCGTCGGATCAAACGAGATCTTGACCTTGTGCTTTTAAATTGCTTAGATAGTAGAGAAAAATATCGACTAATTCCTTTTGGTAACTTAAGAGAACCTTTATCACAACTAAGAAGAGCTGACCTGATAGTTCTAAGTAAGTCAAATTTGGGAAGTTTTCCATCTCGTTCAGTTAATGTTGATAAAAGATCAAAAGCCAATATTTACAAAGGCTCACTTAGCCCAACCGGTTTTCTCTTGGACAAAAACGGAAAAAATGTCTCAATTCAAGAAGTGCGAGACAAGGTTGGTGTGCTGGTCTCTGGTGTTGGTAACCCCTCAGGGTTTTTAAAAACTGCTGAAAGTTTAAAATTAAATATTTCAATCCACCTGTCCTTTAGAGATCATCAGATATATACAAAAAAGATGATTGAAAATATTATATCAAAGGTAAAAACAAGTGGTAGCGATTTCATCTTAACAACAGAAAAAGATATGTTTAAACTGACATCTTTTTTGAATAAAACTTCTGATGTTAGTTTTCCTTGTGAGGTTTACAGTCTCCCTGTTTATTTTATATTTACAAAGGACGCTTTGGATGAAATTTACAGGTCGGTTTTTTGAATTTATTAGACACCCCTTTTTTTGTGCGAATTTTTCCCTTAACTTTTACAAAATGAATTATCAAAACTTTAACCATAAAAACGAGGGGCAACATGCAAAAAGGAAGTGTAAATAAGGTCGTATTAGTAGGTCATATGGGCGCTAATCCAGAAACAAGGTTTACTCCATCAGGAACGGCGGTAGCTAATTTTAATATAGCCACTAATGAATCTCGAAAGAATGCTGAAGGAGCGTTTGTAGATCATACAGAATGGCACAGCTGTGTATTATTTGGAAAGCGAGCAGAGTTTGCTGGGGAATATTTAAAAAAAGGGCAACTAATTTATATAGAAGGAAGACTTCAAACTCGATCTTGGGAAGACGACAGTGGTACAAAAAAATATAAAACAGAAGTTGTTGGCTCTGAGGTAACCATGTTGGGTAAAAAAACTGACGTAGGGGGTGGCTCTAGAGAAGTAAATGATAGCTCCGATGACGATCTCCCCTTTTAAGGCGGTTTAAGCTGTTTTTAGTTTCCGAGTTAGGCTTTTATTTATCCACCCTGTCTCACTTAAAAAATAGACAATCCTAAAAAATACCAGTTTTTAAATAGATATTCCCCGAGACCAAGGTGGGTTCGTTACCTTTTGGGTTTTTTTTCAATGTTTATTTGTAGTCTGGGAGCAAAAATAAAGGTGTATGGAAGACACAATGTTCCCAAAAATGGTCCTTTTGTGGTTGTTGTAAATCACTTTAGCTATATTGACCCTCCTTTTGTTATTCATGCTGTTCAGAGGCCAATTAGTTTTTTAGCAGCCAGCGACCAAGTAATTACACCTCTATATCTTTGGGCACCCTTTCTGTATGGTTTTATTCCCACAGACCGTACCAGACTAGCTCCTTCTACAATTAAAAAATCAATCCACGCTTTAAAATCCGGTGACATCTTGGGAATTTTTCCAGAAGGAACATCTCTCTCTAGGGTGTTGCGCCCAGCAAAAAACGGTGCTGCCTTTCTTTCTGCTGCGGGGAACACCCCCATGCTTCCTGTAGGAATAGTTGGATTAGAGGATGGCTTGGATGGGCTTTTTAGGGGAATACGTCCGAAGGTTCAAATTAACATTGGGAAGCCTTTTGGGCCTTTTTCAATTTCAAAGGCTAAAGAAGAAAAAGAACGTGATTTAAAAAGAGTTGGTGAAGAGATTATGTGCAGAATTGGAGCTTTGCTTCCTGAAGAAAGGCACGGACATTTTATGGGAGACAAAAGGATTAATCGTTTTCGGAAGCAAAATGGCTTTCCTGACTTTTAACTCCCAGAATAAATAGTCCTGTAATAGTAATAACACCTCCAACTAAAGTGTTTGTTAGTGGCTCTTCCGAAAGGAATACAAGCGCCAAAAATGAAGCGATAAGCGGCTCGCCCAGGGGAATCGATATAATTATAGATGGGCGGAAATATTTGATAAAATAATTAAAGACAACGTGTCCAAAAATTGAGGGGAACAGTGCTAATAGAAAAAACAGGAAAAAATCCTCCCCTGAAAAACAAAAAAGAGATTTATTCCCTAATACTGAAATGACCGCCAATGTGATAGCTGCCCACATAAACAGGTGCCTACAATAAACAATAGTTGAGGTGTGTTGTCTGACCTTTTCTGCAATAATAAATACAAGGGCGATACATAGGGAGCATAAAATGGCAAATAGATTCCCCTTTGACTCTTCTGTATTAAAATCAATTGAAAAATCTTGAACAACCAAAACACCAAAAAATGCTAAAAAAACACCAAATATCGTGACAACAGGAAATTGCCTCTTTAAAACAAATATTTCAATTATAAGAGAAAATAGGGGTGCAGTTGTTCCTAATAGAGTTGCATTAGAAATAGTTGTGAGTTTGACTGCTGAAAAAAACAGTCCAAAGTGAAACCCAAGAAATATGCCTGCAATGATAACAGGCTTTTTAAATGAAGAGTTTAAGTGTCCCTGCCTTTTTACCCCACTATAAAACCACAGCATAAAAGATGACAGAGCCATCCTCCAAAAGGCAATTACCTCTGCAGAGATGCTCGGAAGAAAACGTACTATAATTGAAGAAGAGCTAACCGAAAAAAGAGCTATGACCAGCCAGGCTAGATTAGCCTTCTTAATGTTTCTCACGATAAAGAAAGATTATTAAATCGACTTCCTTTGGGTAAAATTTAAATACTTTCTTTAAATTAAAATTTATAATAGAATGCTAAAAAAGGTCTTTGAAAGTGAATTCCTATTCTGAAATTCTCACTTCGGGCATAAATAAAACCAAAATCAAAATCTATGTCAGAAATTTTTTCTTCTTCCATAATTTCAAGCATTGAGGCCCAATATGGATCCCAAAACACTTCAAAAATCAACTTAAGACTTTTTCTGGCGTCCGCGCTGACAGCATAATATGCGCGTGGCATTGTGTCATAACCAGGATAAGAGGTTATTGTAGCTCCGATGGTATGGTTAATCCGTCCCTGCCCGGACTTTTTTAGATTAGAAACAGTATAGGCAGCAAAAAATTCATACCACATGCTTTCTTCGTCTTCACATTCTGTAAACTCTTCCTCTATAAAATTACATTCATCGCCAACCCGCACCCACTCTGTTCGTATACCATCACCATTAGTGCCGCTCCAGTTGTTTTCTTCAACCTTCTTAAAGTTATGTTTATTGGGATATCCTCTTAAATGAAAATGCCCTCCAATTGAAAGTGCCTGTTCAGATTTTACATCCCCCTTTTTAAATACCATATATTTTGGACGAAAATTTAAATCTCCAAATAAATATCCTCCCCATTTTGACATAATTTGAAATCTGTCTGTAAGCCCATATCCCCAAGAGAGACCACTTAAATATAATACATTTTCTTTTAGGGTATACCCTGTAGGGTCAAAAAATATATCGTTAAGCCTTTCCTCTCCGTAATACCAGCGTCCAGAGTCTTCTTCTCCTGGTTTTGATGTTCCCTCGGTTCCTTTTGAGAGGCGAGATATAAACTCAACTCTATCAACCTTTGTCCGCTCTATAAACAATTCTCCAAGCTGCGATTTAATTCTAAATCCATCATTGCTCTCCAATATCAAGATACCCTTTACTTTATCTCCAGATTTAAGATATATCATTACCTCATCTGGCTGGATGTCCGCCTTGTTAAGTGTCACCGCACCAAATGTCGTTTCAAGGGTATAGGTGCTGTCAGTTTCGCTTGAAACTGTACCCGAAACCCTGTCACCACTTTTTAAATAAAACTCTTTCGTATCTTGAGAAAAAAGAATTGCTATGTTAAGGTATAAAAAAGCCAGAATTATTTTTTTCATTTTACCCTCATTTTTTTAATGTTTATCTACGGTAAGTTTAGTTATTATAGCCCTCGTATCCTAAGGCTTGCACTAATAAATTAAATTATATAAAGTCATTATAAAAGGAAATTAATTTTACACCATCTCTATGTTAAGATACCCTAAGGTAACAACACTAAAATCAGCTCTCTCTTTTTATTTGATTCTTGTTTCTGTAGTTTTAGGAGCGAAACCTGATGAAGCAGAAAGATATGCCTCTCTCCAGTCTGTGTTACCTTTTATAGAAGAAAAAGATATCCCCTTGAGTTATGTTATTGATTTGTTCAGCTCCGACTCCTTGGAGCTATATGAAGATATTCCGGATAAATTTGAATATGCCTATGAAAAAAAGAATTATTCAAGTTATAAAAAACTATTTGTTACAAGAAAAAGAATAAATGACGGCGTGGCGTTTTATAATAAGAATGTTGAAATAATTAAGGCTGTGTATGATAGTTTAGGGGTGGACCCTTTTTTAATATTAAGTATTTCTGGGATTGAGAGTAACTTTGGAGCGCACCCTGGAAAATATGAGGTGTTTAATGCACTATACACAATTGTTTCATCTATTCCAAAAAGAAAAAACTGGGCCTCAAAAGAGCTGGCAGAGTTTATTGACTATTGCTACCGTGACAATGTTCAGGCATATTCTGTAACCGGATCATATGCTGGGGCTTTTGGTTTTGGACAGTTTATCCCCTCTAGTTTTAATCGATACACTGTTGATTTTGACAGTGATGGTGTCCGTCGATTTAACGAGTGGGGAGATGTTTTAGCGAGTATATCAAATTACCTTTTGAAAAATGGCTACGAAACAGGTGGTCCCTTTACTAAAGGCTCTAGAAACTGGAAATCAGTCTATGCATACAACCATAGTGAAAACTATGTGAGGGCTGTGCTTGATCTGCGTTTAGAATACAAAGAAAGAATCACAAAAAATTAGGTTTTTCAGCTATACCAATATCTAAAAAATCTCTTAAACCATTTTTTAGTATGGTCTGACACTGGAAACCACCATGGCTCTTTTTTTAATCCTAAGCGGTCCTCATAAACCGCTTGAACCCGGGAAAAGGCCTTCAGCCCCTCCTCTCCACGAACCCTACCAATTCCAGAGATTCCAACACCTCCAAACGGTAGTGACGCACAGCCATAGTTTGAGTTAACATCATTTATACATACGGAACCCGCTTTTATCTGTTTAGCTATTTCACGCCCTTTTCGTAAGTTTTTGGAAAATACTGATGCACTTAGTCCATAGCCACTGGAGTTTGCTTCTGAAATAGCTTCACGCTCTGAGCTGACCCTAAAAACAGTAATCACAGGGCCAAATATTTCAGATTGCATAATTTTACTTTTTCTGTTTTTTTCTTCAATAATTGTTGGGTACAAAAAACAAGAACTGTCTTTTGTTTTCTGATTATAGTCTAAATGAAAAGTGGCTCCTTCTTTTTTTGCCTCATCGATGAACGATATAACGGTTTCCTTTTGCTTTTGGTTAATCATTGAACCAATGTCAGCAGATTTTTTGTCATCAGAAATATTTAATTCTTTAGCTCTTTTTTTGAGGAGCTCTAAAAACACATCAGCAATAGACTCCATTACATAAATTCGTTCTACAGCAATGCAGGTTTGTCCGTTGTTTGAAAGCCCCCCCCATATCGCAGCAGAGACTGCGCGGTCTATATCCGCATCTTCTAATATTATCATAGGGTCGTTTCCTCCCAACTCAAGAATAGAGGGCTTAAGTTGCTTGGCACAGTGTTCAGAAATCAGTTTTCCCACCTTCACACTTCCTGTAAAACAAATGATATCAGATTGTGGGCTTTCAACTAACTTAGACCCTATATCTCCGTATCCTTGAATTATTTGAAAAACACTTTCGTGGACCCCCCCATCCAAAAACAGTCTGTGTATTTTATCTCCTGTTATTGGTGTGACCTCTGAAGGCTTCAGAACAACGCTGTTTCCTGCAAGGAGAGCTTCTACCACAGGAGATATAGCTAATATTAATGGGTAGTTCCAGGGTGAAATAATTCCTGCCGTCCCATGAGGAAAATATTGAACGTAACCTCTTTTGTGAACAAGAATTCCTGTTGGTCGTTTCTCTCTTGATAAAATAACAGGAGCATGGCGGCACATATATTTCAGGTGTTCCGCCACGGTCATTACCTCTACAAAACTATCCCAATAGGGCTTGCCTGTCTCATTTGATATAGTAGAAATAAACTCATCAGACTTTTTGACTAGATTTTTTCTGATACCATTAAGTATTTCCGCCCTGTCTGATACTCTTAGTGTGCTCCATATCTTTTCACCCTTTTTACTTCTTTCAAGAACATCTTTTAGTTCCTCATCGGTTGTCAAGGGCACCGTTCCCACAACTTCTTGTGTTATAGGATTATAAGATAATAGTTTATCAGTCATTATCGTGAAGTTAACTATTAATAAATAAAAATATTAGAAATAATTCAAAAAACACTTTAATAAAAGAGGTTATTATGGTTTATATAGATTGATTGTCTCATGTTTGAAGTATTAGATATTGGACATCAAAATAATTGTTTGGATACGGCTGTTTCTGTTCTTGAAACGGAGGTAAGCAGGTTACAGTACGAAGGAAACACTCGCTGTATAAAAATAGTTCATGGTCACGGGAGAGGAAAACTAAGAGAAGCTGTGAGAGACTGGTGCCGTGAACATGAGGGTCGGTTTCAGGCGGTCGTTTTTGGTGAAGATTATGATATTTTTCATAAAACCTCTGTTTCTATGAGATCAGACTGTGGAAACCCTTATGATTTAGATTTGGGACGTAAAAATCGAGCTATTACCTATCTCTGGTTTTGGTAAATTTTTATACTTAAATATTACCTACCTTTGTTAATATTTTAGCGAAAGTGTTTTAAAAATTTTCTTGACACTCTTGTATGTTTCGAAGTAATATTTGAAAATGACAGGAATTGTCATTATATAGAATATCCGAGGTAAAAAAATAATGGTCAATTCAAATAAGCGTTTCAGGAATGTAAACAATTCTAAAGGAAACGATTTTTACTGTTTTTTTATGTATCCTTTCTGTTTTTTGTTTAGGTTATGAAAAAATATATGTTCCACTACAAAAACATATTGAGATGTATATGGCTTACATGAATAGTTTTGTGGGTGAGTTTGTTCGGTATAGGAAAAAAATGGGAATCCGCATCCCCCTTACCTCAGATCTTGACCTAAACCTTAAATTCACCCACCAGAAATTATTATATAAAGTACTTTTCACTATTAGCTGTATACTAAGCAGTGCATTGTTTAAATTGAGGTATATAATTTCAAAGAAAATTAAATATTTTCAGTTTTCAAACGATTATTAGTAAATAGAATGAGATTTTTTTAAAGGAGTAACTAGTTTATGGATATTGCAACGTTAATAGGTATTCTTTCGGGCCTTGGTATGATTGGTGGTGGTATATTTACTGCTGCTGCCGCGGCTGGCGCAGGGACAGGTGTCTTTATTTCGCCTAGTAGTTTCATTATCGTATTTGGGGGAATGATAGCTTCAGTCGCTGTTGCTTTTCCGTTGAATGATGTTTTACAATTGGGGGCAGCTATAGGTGCTACTTTTAAGGGAAGTGGTGACAAATTAGGGACATATGTTGACGAAGCTGTAGAGGTTGCCGAGGTTGCTAGAAAGGGAACGACAGAGTTAGAGGGAAAACTTGGCACTGTAAAAAACTTCTTTTTTCGGGATGGTCTTCAGATGGTTGTAGATGGATATGGAGAGGATGAAATTTCAGATATTCTTAATACTAGAATTGACTACAGGGAGGTTAGGGAAAAAGCGCAAGCAGATTTATTTAAAACAATGGGAAATATGGCGCCAGCCTGGGGTATGGTTGGTACACTAATCGGTCTGGTTATTATGCTTTCAGGTTTTGGAGGCGCTGGTGGTACAGATGCGCTAGGCGCGGGTATGTCAGCTGCTCTTATAACTACCTTTTATGGTTCCGTTTTAGCTAACTTATTTTTCCTCCCAATGGCTGCAAAGGTAGGAAGTCGAATCCAGTTTACCTCCACTATCCAATCATTACTTGTAGAAGGTGCCAAGCTGATTCATCAGAAAAAACATCCTATTATTGTAAGGGAAAAACTAAATTCCTTTATTCCTCCAAAAGAGTGGAAAAGGGAGGGATAGTTGCCAAAAACCTTAAACTTTAAAAAAGGATTCAAAGCCGGGGTAAGCTCTGTTGATGAGGGTCTTCCCGGATGGTTTGGAACCTTCGCTGATATGATGACCCTTTTGATGGCGTTTTTTGTGTTGCTCGTAGCAATGTCCACTTTGGATCCTGTGAAACTGCAAGAAATGGCTGACTCTATGGGAAAATCTGTGGGATCAACAAAGAAAATGGAGGGAGCAATGGACCTGGCTGATATAAAATCTGAGGTCGTTGCTATGCTTGAAGAACAAGAAAATGAAGCAATGAAAGAGCAGATGGAAGTTTATTCCTCCCCAAAAGGTTTGGTAATATCTATTTCACAAGAGGCCAGTTTTGATCCTGGGTCGGCCACTCCCAAAAAAGGGTTTCAATCTATTTTGGATAAACTTGTTCCCATTATTAATGCCCCTAATAATTATCACCCTGTGTTAATTGAAGGGCATACCGATGACAGGCCTATTCCTAAGCGGCTTCAAAGGGTGTTTCCTACTAATTGGGAGCTATCATCTGCGAGGGCTTCTTCAATTGTTAGAAAACTTTTAACCATGGAGGTAGACCCTTTACGTCTTGAGGCCACAGGTATGGCTGAGTTTTCCCCAAGGAAAAAGCCCCCTTTTCCAAGGTTGTTAGACCAGTCGTGGATAGCTGAAACCAACAACAGCCCTGAGGGAAGAGCAGAAAATAGACGTGTGGAAATTGTGTTCCCTAAAAAGACCATGAAAGATCAAATGGGACCAAAAGTTGAGGAGGTTATAGAAACCGCCTCGTCTGAATAAAAGCTTCTTTGTTATAAAAACAACTTTAAAAAACCTTAATTGTTTTGAGGTTTTTTTATAACAATATTTAAATTAGTTATATATTGTGTTTGTTTTATTCACTGATGCTCGCTTGGGCTGCTGCGAGCCTAGCAATTGGTACGCGGAAAGGAGAACAGCTCACATAATCTAGCCCGTTTTCTTTACAAAAATGAATTGAAAAAGGATCTCCACCATGCTCGCCACAAATTCCAATCTTTAATCTCCTATTTACACCACGCCCCTGTTTCACTGCCATAGATACGAGCTTTCCTACACCATTCACGTCCAAACTTTGGAAGGGGTCTCCATCTAATATATTCCTGTCCAAATAGTCTGGCAGGAAAGAACCAATATCATCTCGACTGAAACCGTAGGTTGTTTGAGTGAGGTCATTGGTTCCAAAACTAAAAAACTCTGCATGTTGGGCAATCTCATCTGCCGTAAGGCAGGCTCTTGGCAGTTCAATCATTGTTCCTACCATATAATTGAGTTTAATTCCTTTTTCTATTTCGACCTCTTTTCCAACTGCTCGAACAATAGTTTCTTGATCTATATATTCTGTGACAGTCCCCACCAGTGGAATCATAATTTCGGGAAAAACAGAGATATTTTCTTGTGTCAGCTCGGCTGTGGCTTCTAAAATTGCCCTTGCTTGCATCTCCGTAATTTCTGGATAGGCAATCCCTAATCTACATCCACGGTGTCCCAACATAGGGTTCAGCTCGTGAAGCCCTGAAATTCGTTTTTCTAGTTTTGATATTTCCAGACCCACATGGGTTGCCAGCTCTTTAACTTGACCATCTGTTAGAGTCATAAATTCATGAAGAGGTGGATCCAAAAGACGAATAGTAACAGGCTTATCCTTCATGGCTGTTAAAATTCCCTTAAAATCTTCTTTTTGAAATGGAAGTAGCTCCATAACAGCCGCCCTGCGATCGGATTCATTGTCTGCCAAAATCATTTTTCGCATCGCAAGAATTCGTGTTTCATCAAAGAACATGTGCTCTGTACGACACAGCCCAATTCCTTCGGCCCCAAACCGGATTGCCTGTGCAGCATCTGCCGGACTTTCGGCATTAGTCCGGATTTTCATAGAGCGAAACTCATCTGCCCATCTCATTAATTCTTTATATTCTCTGTGAGTATCCGGGTCTGCGGGAATTAAATCCAGCTGACCTATATAGAGGTGTCCCACTGTACCGTTCATAGTAATCCAATCACCTTCTCTTAAAACAGAGTCGCCAATGGAAACCTCTTTCGCTGGTGCATTTATGTGTAGGTCGCTACACCCAACGATACAGCATTTTCCCCAACCACGTGCAACAAGGGCAGCGTGGGATGTCATCCCCCCTTTTGCTGTGAGAATAGCTTCTGCAGCGTGCATACCGTGTACATCCTCGGGCGAGGTCTCTTCTCGAATTAAAATTACCTGTTCACCATTCTTGTGCCACTCTTCAGCATCATCAGCCGTAAAAACAACTCTTCCTTTGGCTCCACCTGGACCCGCAGGCAACCCTTTAGCAAGCAGATTGGCGGTTTTTTCTGATTCACTATCTAACATCGGATGAAGCAGTTCGTCCAGCTGTTCTGGTTTGACCCTCATGATGGCCGTCTTTTTGTCAATTAAACCTTCGTTAGCCATCTCCACAGCCATTTTAATCGCTGCGCTACCATTTCGCTTTCCAACTCGTGTCTGAAGCATCCATAGTCTGCCCTCTTGGATTGTAAACTCAATGTCCTGCATATCTGTATAGTGTTTTTCCAGATTAGTTCGGATCGTATCCAGCTGTGTATAAATTTCTGGCATTGATGTTTCAAGTGATGGGAGATTTTGGGTGTCTGCTGTTTTTGTTGCCTCATTTAGAGGGTTTGGTGTTCGCAGACCCGCCACTACATCCTCTCCTTGGGCGTTGGTTAACCACTCACCAAAAAAATTATTTTCTCCTGTTGCGGGGTTTCTGGTAAAGGCAACACCGGTAGCAGAGCTGTTGCCCATATTCCCAAACACCATGGACTGGACATTAACGGCCGTCCCCCATTCATCGGGAATGTTTTCGATGCGACGGTAATTAATAGCTCTTACTCCATTCCAACTTTGAAAAACAGCTTTAATTCCACCCCAAAGCTGTTCCATAGGGTCATCTGGAAAGTCAGACCCCAACACTGTTTTTATTTCAGATTTAAATACTTCGGTTAACCTTTTCCAATCATCGCCCGAAAGGTCTGTATCATTTTTGTAATTATTTTTTTCTTTATAAACATCAAGGATAGACTCCAGTCTATGCCGAATGCCGTATCCGTCTTTCGGTTCGACCCCTGTAGCCTTTTCCATAACGACATCAGCATACATCATAATTAACCGCCTGTATGCATCATAAACAAACCTGGGGTTATTTGTTTTTTTAATGATGCCCGGTATGGTCTCCGTTGTTAAACCAACATTTAATACGGTTTCCATCATTCCCGGCATCGAAGAGCGTGCACCAGAACGAACAGACACCAAAAGAGGTTCGCTTTTATCTCCAAATTTTGTGCACATGATTTTTTCAGTCTTTGCTAGTGCCTCGTTTACCTCCTTCTCTAGTTTTTCTGGTAAATGGTGGTCATTGCTATAAAAATGGGTACACACCTCAGTGGTTATTGTAAAACCCGGCGGAACGGGGATATTTAAATGATTCATTTCAGCCAGATTGGCTCCCTTTCCCCCTAATAAGTTTTTCATATCAGCCCTGCCATCAGCTGTTCCATTTCCAAAAAAGTAAACGTATTTGTTCATAGATATCCTTTAATATTACATAAAAATAAGGCAGAAATTTAAGGTGGTCAAATAATCATAATTACGCGTAAAAGGTGCTCTTTCTCTTTTATTAATGCGTTTAGAGTTAGCTATTTAAATATCGTATTTTTGTAACATCATGTGTGTTAATTTTCGGGGCGTTGCCGCTGTTTCGATTTTATTTGTTTTTGTTGGGTGTAAAAACTCTGTTCCCGATAGCAGCCTCCAGCTAGCCCTTTCCGCTGATATTCGTGGGTTTGATCCGGCTCTCGCAGTAGATGTAAGATCCGGCAAATTAATTTCTCTTGTTTATGATAATCTTGTTCATTTTGGTGACTCCACTGAAATATTACCAGGAATTGCCAAAAGCTGGAGAATTTCTAAAGATGATCTGGAATATAGATTTACTATTAGGGACAGTATTTTCTTTCATGATGGAAGCTCCCTAAAAGCTCAGGATGTAGTTTATTCGATTAGTCGCATTTTAAGTCCTGAGGTTTTGTCTCCCCAGTCTTGGATGTTCTTAAAGATTGATGGGGCTGATGCTTTTATGAATAAAAAGTCTTTATCTGTAAGAGGCCTAACAGCTAAAAACGATAGCACCTTAATTATAAAACTAAAAGCCCCTTTTTCTCCCTTTATTCAATATCTTGCAATGCCTGCGGCTTCAATTATAAACCGCAAAATGGAAAAATTAATAAACGAACTTCCCGCAGGAAGCGGCCCCTGGAAGCTTTTAGGTTGGAATAGAGATGGTGAAATTAACCTTGTCCGAAATGAAAACTATTGGGGAGAAAAGCCCTTAGAAAATACACTTAGGTTTAGAATTTTATCTGAGGCTATTACTCAGTCCGCTGAGTTTGAAGCTGGAAACTTGGATTTTTTATCAATACCACCAACAGAGATAAATAGATGGAAACAAAAAGATAAACACAAAAATCATATAGAATACTCTGATGAATTAAATATTTGGTATATAGGATTAAACTGTTCAAGGCCTCCCTTTGACGATTACCGTGTAAGGCGGGCTATGAACCTATCGCTTGATAGAGAAAAACATCTTCACCTGCTTATCCCTGGTGGTGAGCTCTCTTCAAGCGCAGTTCCGCCTTCTCTATTGGCTGGCAACCATAAAATTAATCCATACCCCTATGACCCTGAGGGCGCTATTGGTTTATTGGAAGAGGCTGGTTTTGCTGGTGGGTTTGATACTGAGCTGTGGGTTGGGGGTGGCTCAGAAATGTTTCACGTTCTTGAAGCCTTTCAGGCTGACTGGGCCTCTATCGGGATAAATGTGAGCATTCTTCACAGTGATTGGAATGTATTTAAAGCTTCCGTTAGAAATGGAAGACCTCCTATGTATTACCTAAACTGGACGGCAGACTATCCAGACGCAGAAAACTTTCTTTATCCTCTTTTTTTCTCTGAACAATCAATGAAAAAAAGGAACCGCTATTCCAATCCAAACCTTGATGAAATTATTCTAAAAATACAGTCCTCATCACATGGCCAGGTTCGGGACAAGCTTATTCAAAAAGCGTGTCTTCTTTTACACAACGACGCTCCCTGGATATTTCTGTGGCACAAGGGTAGCTACACTCTCACTCAAAGCTATATCTTTGGATATAAACCTAAACTTGTTTTTAATGCTGAGCGTTATATTTATTGGGAGAAGAAATCCGTTGGGTAAGTATGTTTTAAGCAGAATTTTTCAGACCCTTCCCGTTATTTTTGGGGTCTTGATAATTTCCTTTTTTCTTATGATCGTTCTTCCTGGAGATCCGGTTTTATCTATAGTGGGAGAGAGATATGATGAAAAAACAGTAGAGATTATGAGAGACAAATTGAATATAGATAAACCTCTTTCTTTCCGGTTTTTTCATTTTATTAGCAATACCGTTAGGGGAGACCTGGGAACCTCTTTTATAACAAATAGGCCTGTATTAAGTGAGATTATGGAAAAATTCCCAAACACACTTATTCTCGCAGTTTCGGCAATGTTTATAGCTGTCTTGGTTGGGGTATCTTTGGGGGTTTATACTTCGCTTGTCCCTGGGTCGTGGATAGATAAAGCGGTAATGGTTTTTGCTTTAGCGGGAATATCTTCTCCTGTTTTTTGGACGGGGTTGGTTTTTGTTTTAGTTTTTGGTGTACACTTAGCCTGGCTGCCGCCCACCGGATACGGAGGAGTTGAGTACATCATTCTTCCATCTCTAACGCTTGGGCTTCGTTCTGCAGCCCAAATCACCCGGCTTACCAGGGCCTCCATGTTGGAAACACTAAACCAGGACTTTATTAGAACGGCACGTGCCAAGAGGCTACCTCGCTGGAAAATAATAACAAAACATGCGCTACCAAACTCCTTAATTCCTGTTTTGACCATCATCGGAACGGACTTTGGAAGCTATCTTTCTGGCGCAGTTCTCACAGAATCAATCTTTGGTTGGCCGGGAATAGGAAGGCTGGTCCTTGAGTCTATTTTAAAGCGAGACTTTCCTGTAATTCAGGGGACAGTTCTCTTTATGGCAATAATCTTTATTTTGGTTAACTTAATTGTTGATATACTATATGGAACAATTGATCCCCGCATTAGGGCCGGAGAGCGCAATTGAGAATAACAAAAAGCAAAATATATTGTTCAATAAACAGCTTGCCTTTCTCTGTTTGGTTTGGTGTTTTTTTTATCATATTACTTGTTCTTCTGGGTTTGTTTGCCCATAAAATTTCTCCTGCCCCTCCAAACTCTCAGGTTTTGGAGTTTAGAAATAAACCTCCTGGTTTTAGAGGTCAGGTAATCCGTTTTCGGCACCGTAAAAACCTCCCAATACAGACAGTTGCAATAGAAACATATCAAGAGTCTCAAGAGGGTGTATATTACGATGATTTAATTGGAAGGCAGTTTTTTATATCTAAAGAAAAGCTTGAGAGGGATTGGATTAAATCTTTTACTTTTATATTGGGGTCAGATCAGTTTGGAAGAGATGTGCTGTCTAGGGTTTTGTTTGGGACGAGGATATCACTTGCTGTTGGCGTATGTGCAAGCACCCTCTCTTTGCTGGTTGGTGTTTTATTGGGGGGACTTGCTGGCTACTTCGGGAGGTGGACAGAAACTATTATTATGCGTGTAACAGATATGATGTTTGGGTTTCCTGTTTTGTTGTTTTTAATTGCAATTACATCAATTTTTGAGCCAAGCCTTTTGGTGGTGTTTATTGCTATTGGGTTGGTTTCTTGGCCTGGCATTGTTCGGCTTGTTAGAGGTCAGGTTCTCTCTGTAAAACACCAGGAATACGTTTTAGCAGCACAAACTATAGGGCTGAACTCAGGTAAGATTTTATGGAGGCATATTCTACCAAACTGTATTTCTCCTATTGTTGTTACCTATACCCTAGGAATCGGCTCGGCCATTCTGGCGGAGGCAAGCCTCTCTTTTTTGGGCCTTGGCGCACAGCCCCCCACACCCAGCTGGGGCTCCATGATTAATTTAGGAAAGGACTTTATAAGAACAGCTCCGTGGATATCGGTTGCTCCCGGTGTTGCTATAGCTATAACTGTTTTAGCGTTCAACCTCTTAGGTGACAGTATAAGAGACCATCTAGACCCACATATGAAAAAATGAACACCTTAAAAAAACTAATTGATCAATATATTCTAGACCACCCTCATGAAAGGGCCCCCTCTAAGATGTTAGGATTTCTAATAAACCAGTCCAGCGTTTTTTCCAGAAAAAATTTTCTTGGGCATTTCACTGGTTCGGCGTGGATTGTAAGTCCTGACAGATCTAAAGTTCTTTTGACCCATCATAAAAAACTAAACAAGTGGCTTCAGTTGGGTGGTCATTCAGATGGAGAGAAAAACTTGCTTGAGGTTGCTGTTAGAGAGGCTAAAGAAGAGTCTGGCTTAAAAATTTTTAAAATATTAAGTGAATATATTTTTGACCTTGATATTCATAAAGTCCCACAATTTGCTGATGAGCCCTCTCACTATCACTATGATGTTCGCTTCTTGCTACAGGCAAATCCAGAAAAAGAGCTTATAATAGCTAACCACGAGTCTCACGACTTAGCGTGGGTTCCAATTCATAAAATATTTAATTTAAATTCTGAGCCCTCTATTAAAAGAATGATATTAAAAACAAAATCTCTATATAAATCCTAACTGTGGACAGCCCTATAATAGAAAAGGTTTTACAGTTTATTTTTTCCAATTTTCAGCACCCAAAAGACCGGCGAATAGGCGTTGAAATAGAAACAATTTTTTTTGACAACCAAATGAGAAGGCTCCCTGTCAACCCTGGAGACCAGATGTCATCTACAGAGCTTGTGGATAAGCTAGAAAAGCATCAGGGAAGAGGGGTGGGCTCATATTCTTTAGAGCCCGGAGGACAGGTTGAGTGGGCCTCTGCACCTTTTGTGTCCCTTCATGATATACAGGCACAGCTAGACAGCCACAATAAGGGCCTTAGGTCTTTATGTGATAGCTATAAGGTTTTTCCTTTGGGGTTTTCCCTGGACCCAATTTATAATCCTGAAAAGGTAAAATTAATAAACATCAAAAAGTATCAATTAATGAACAAGCGTTTTTGTTCAACAGGTAAACACGGCCCGTGGATGATGAGAAACACAGCCAGTGTTCAGGTAAATATTGATATGACAAGCGAAAAGGATGGAGAAAGTATGGCTTATGTGGCAGACTGTCTCCAGCCTTTTGGTTTTTTGTTGTTTTCGAACTCACCCTTCCTAAAAGGAAGCCCTGCTGAAAACAGAAACTTAAGGCTTGAAATTTGGAACGATACAGACTCTCCTCGATGTGGAAATTTGTTTGACCATGGTATTATTAAACATCAGAATTTAATTTATTCTTTTGTTGAACATATTTTATCTGTCCCGGCTATTTTTATTCTAGACAACTTTTTAAAAACAAGGGCTTTTGGTGGCACCTTGGGGGAGTGGCTGAAATCTCTTTACAATGACCGCACCCTCTCAGATAAACATATACAGTCTGCCCTCCGTCAAATATTTACACACATTCGTTTTAAGAGCGTCTTAGAGGTCCGCGGGTCCGACCGTCCCCCTTTTGGATATGAGTTGGCCCCTGCAGCTTTTTGGTGTGGGCTCCTGACAGCAGAAAATGTCAGGGAAGAGCTTCGGGAAAGAGTTTCTTGTTGGTCAAACATAGAAAGGAAATCTCTGAATGCAGCCGCGCTCCGTTTAGACCTGTCTCAAAAAGGCCCAGAAGGAAAAACCTGTGGGCAGTGGTTAAAAATTATAGCTGACTGTGCGCTCCGTGGTCTAGAAGAGCGTAAAAGGTTTTTAAAAATAAAGTCTGAGACTGTTTTCTTAGAAAGCTTTTTAGAGTCAGCTCTAGACCGTGCCTGGACATTAAAAAACCAAGATTTGTTTTCTCTAGAGAGCAGAGATTTGGGCTTTTTTATTAGAGAAAACTATTTGAAGAATTTTTAAAGCCTATAAAATGAAAAAACCTCTTATCGGAATAAATCCTTATTATTTTAATTATAGAAATTCTTTTTGGAACGGAACAAGAGATAAGTATTATACCGCTATATGGAAAGCCGGGGGTGTTCCAGTTACAGTCCACCATTCTCTAGAAAAACGTTCTGTGTTTGATCTTGTAAAAAAAATCGATGGATTTGTTATGGTGGGCGGGCCAGACATTCCCTGTAATCTATATAAAGGAAACAACGCTGAGCTTCTTGATAAAGATGTAATGCTACCTGAAAGAGAGTCCTTTGATAGACAGCTGTTTTTAACAGCTAAACAATTTAAAAAACCAGTTCTGGGCATTTGCGTCGGGCTGCAACATATTAATGTTATTTATGGGGGCTCCCTTTATGAGGATTTAAAAACGCTTAACCCTTCAGAAATTGATCACGGCGAATTTAACGGAAAGGTTTCATACCATGATGTTTTTCTAAACAAAAAAAGCTATCTGTTTTCTGTTTTAAAAAAAACAAATATTAAAGTAGCCAGCACACATCACCAGGGAATCCACAGACTGGGGGAAGGTTTAGGTGTCTCCGGGACGGCCCCGGACGGTCTTGTTGAATCAATCGAGGACCTAGCTTCTCCCGAATTATTTCTCGCCGTTCAGTGGCATCCAGAAATAATGACAGACGACGAAACCCAGCTTAAACTATTTCAATGGCTATGCTTTAACAGCCTTAAAAGAAGTCATCTCTAATCTTAATATGTTTATTATTCTTGTTTTTATAAAGGTAGTGTGTTGGTTGTGAAAAGCAAATCATTGAAACAAAAAGCATTCCTGTTGGACCTAGATGGAGTGTTTTATATTTCCGAAAAGCTTATTCAGGGGGGGGCAGAAATAATATCACAGCTACGTAAAAAAAACTTTCCGTTTCGTTTTATTACTAATACCACCTCAAAAACACGAAAACAGCTGACAGAAAAACTAGGCAATCTTGGTTTAGATATAAAAGAAGATGAAATTATAAGCGCTGGTAGGGCTGGAGAAATATATTTAGACTCACTTGGATCTCCAAAATGTCATTTGCTCATCAGCGACGAGCTTATGGAAGACTACCGTCGGTTTGATTGTGAAAGAGACGAGCCAAGCTGGGTGGTCATAGGCGACCGGGGGCACAATTGGACATATAATGATATTAACCGGGCCTTCCGCTATATTATGCGAGGAGCTGAGTTGCTGGCTCTGCATAAGGGAAAATACTTTAAGGTGAGTGGGGGGCTAGATATGGATATTGGTGCAATTGTTGCGGGACTGGAATATGTAACAGGGAAAAAAGCAATCTCTCTGGGAAAACCAAACAAAGATTTCTTTTGTGCTGCCCTATCGGACCTACAGCTACCACCCCAGTGTGTTACGATGATAGGGGATGACCTGATAAACGATATAGGGGGGGCACAGGCCGTCGGAATAAAATCGGTTTTGGTTAAAACCGGAAAGTATGATCAGGATATTTTAGAGCAGTCAGACATTGTGCCAGACGCTATCATAGATTCAATTGCAGAACTTAGGGTTTTTCTTTAAATACATTATTAAGTTTAGGCAATGAATGGCAGACAATATCATAATTTGGTTTGGGTACCTATATTTTTAGTTGGATTAATTGCTCTAGCAGTTGGAATAACATATTTTACAATCGGGGAACCCTGGCTTTTAGATAAAAAGGCAAACGAACTGCTTTTAACTGTCTCCTTCAAAGACCTGTTAAGCAAAGGTATAAACAGCGAGTTACATCTCTACCTGTCTCTACTTTATAGGTTTTTTGGTTTATGGCTTGGCTCTGTTGGTTTTTTAATTGTTCTCTATGTTTTAGTTACTAAAATGGGAACAGCGCTAGCAAGAAACAGCCTCCATTCTGCTCTTTTGTTTGTTGTGGCTGGTATTTATTATGTTGAGTTTTCTTTTATACCAACCACCCCGTTTATATGGTTAACACATATTATTACTTTTTTGTTGATTGTGAGTATCTATGGATCTATAAAAATAAAAAAGTATGATAACCTTTAACTGTTTGTTGATTTTCGGTGCTATAAAATGGAAATAACCGATATACACCCTTTAGTGGTTCATTTTCCCATCGCTCTTCTTTCTGTTGGATATCTTTTTGATGGTTTATCCCTTGTCCTAAAGAAAAGAGGCCTTGAAACCGCAGGGTGGTGGAATCTTTTTTCGGGAATTCTTGCTTCTTCTTTTTCTGTTCTCTCTGGGTTTATAGCAGATTGGAACTATGGTCATTTTGAAAACCCCTTTCCTGTTTTTAAATCTCACGGTTCTTTACAAATTATATCAATATTACTTTTTGTTGTAATGTTTGCTTTAAGACTCAAGTTTGAAAAAAAACTACCAGACACTAGGTGGGCGCTTGTTTTATATTTTATGCTTGGAGGTTTGGCCATTGTTTTTCTGTTTTATGGATCACACCTGGGGGCTGTTTTAGCGGGAAGGATATAACGCTCTTCTTTCGTTTGGCTGTTGTTTTTAGTTAATTTCTATATACTATGTAATCTAATTATTATTGTGGCGAGCACTTTTTTGGGAATGATAGTTTCAATATAATATAAATATGACCTGGCTCATTCAGTTTTTTCAAACTTCCATCGGAAAAAAGTTTCTTATGGCGGTCACCGGCATAATGCTGGTTTTTTTTCTTATCACGCATTTAGCTGGAAACCTTATGCTGTTTGGTGGTGCTGAAATGTTTAATAACTATGTTCTTTCCTTAAGGTCTATAAAGCCCCTTATTCGAATTGCCGAGGTAGTCCTTGTTTTAATTTTCATTTGTCATATTTTTTCGGGAATCCAGGTTACTCTGGAAAACAGAAAAGCAAAGCCCCAACCATACCGAGTGTCTCCAGGAAGTTCAACTTCTAAGTTTTACAGCAGAACTATGGCTGTTTCTGGAAGCGTTATTTTTATCTTTCTTGTTTTCCATCTTCAAACTTTTTGGTGGAGTTTTCAAAAAAAACAAGGCAATGATACGGGCTTCTATGAGATTGTTGTAAATAGCTCTGTTGGCTATAAAAACCCTGCTATTGCTTTGTTCTATATTATAGCTCTCTTGTTGTTGGCTATACATTTACGCCATGGATTTCAGTCTGCCTTTCAGACCTTTGGTTTGGGAGAGTCTCGCTATAAAGGAGCCATAGAAAAGGTCTCTGTTCTTTTTTGGCTTATCATTCCCCTTGGTTTTGTTTCAATTCCGCTGTATTTCGGGTTTATTAAATAATAAATTATTGTGAGTCTTAATTCGAAAACCCCTAAAGGACCCATTTCTAAAAAGTGGAGCAATCATAAGTTTTCTATGAAGCTTGTTAATCCCTCTAATAAACGAAAATATGATATTATTGTTGTTGGAACTGGGTTGGCTGGGGGGTCCGCTGCCGCAACCCTAGCAGAACTGGGTTATAATGTGAAGGCTTTCTCTTATCATGAATCTCCTCGTCGCGCTCACAGTATTGCAGCTCAAGGAGGAATCAACGCAGCAAAAAACTATCCAAACGACGGAGACAGCGTTTATCGCCTGTTTTATGATACAATCAAGGGCGGTGACTACCGAGCCAGAGAGGCCAACGTCTATCGTCTAGCAGAGGTTAGTAGTAATATCATCGATCAGTGTGTAGCGCAGGGTGTTCCGTTTGCCAGGGAATATGGTGGTCTGTTAGACAACCGCTCTTTCGGCGGTGCCCAAGTGTCCCGTACTTTTTATGCCCGAGGACAAACAGGGCAGCAGCTGTTGTTAGGTGTTTATTCTGCTTTGGTTAGACAGATGAACGCAGGAAAGGTCGCCTTTTATCCCCGTCATGATATGTTAGATATTGTAAAAGTAGAGGGTAGGGCCCGAGGAATTGTAACTAGAAACCTGGAGACAGGAGAAATTTGTTCTCACTCTGCGGATGCTGTAATTCTAGCAACAGGTGGCTATGGAAATGTGTTTTTTCTTTCTACTAATGCGATGGCATCTAATGTTACGGCATCTTGGCGGGCACACAAACAGGGTGCATACTTTGCGAACCCCTGTTTTACACAGATTCACCCTACATGCATCCCCGTTTCCAGCGAACATCAGTCAAAACTTACCCTTATGAGCGAAAGCTTAAGAAATGATGGCCGGGTCTGGGTTCCTAAAAAGGCCGGTGACTATCGAAACCCTAACGATATTCCTGAAGAAGATAGAGACTATTACCTAGAGCGTCTGTATCCCTCTTTTGGAAATTTAGTGCCCCGCGACGTAGCCTCACGCAGGGCAAAAGAAATGTGTGACAAAGGTCATGGTGTCGGGGCCACAAAGCTGTCCGTCTATTTAGATTTTGAAGATGTAATCAGCCGTAAAGGAAAGGAGTGGGTCTCAGAAAAATATGGAAATCTTTTTGATATGTACCGTCAGATTACAGGTGAAAACCCCTATGAAACCCCTATGAAAATATATCCCGCAGTACATTATACCATGGGTGGACTCTGGGTGGACTATAACCTTATGTCATCCGTCCCCGGTTTACACGTTCTCGGTGAAGCTAATTTTTCTGACCATGGAGCCAATAGGTTAGGAGCCAGCGCTCTTATGCAGGGTCTCGCAGATGGATATTTTATTATACCATATACTATTGGAGATTATCTTGCAAGAGAGAAAATGTGTACAGTTAAAACATCAGATGATCACTTCCTTAGAGCTGAAAAGGTTGTAAAAGAAAATCTAGAAAAAATGTTATCTATAAAAGGCTCAAAAACTGTGGACGATATTCATAAAGAATTAGGGAAAATTATGTGGGAACATGTAGGTATGGCGCGCAACAAGGTAGGGTTAAAAAAAGCTCTTGAGCTTATCCCGAAACTTAAAGAAGACTTTTGGAAAAGTGTTCACGTTCCTGGCGATATGAATGAATACAATCCCGAGCTTGAAAAAGCCAGTCGTCTGGCAGATTTTTTAGAGCTAGGGGAGCTTATGGCAAGAGATGCCCTGCACAGGGAAGAATCCTGCGGAGGGCATTTTCGTGAAGAATATCAAACCGAAGAAAATGAAGCAAAAAGAAATGATGAGTCGTTTTCTTATGCGGCCGCCTGGGAACACAAAGGAAGCGATTCTGTTCCAAAGCTCCATAAAGAGGAGCTCGATTTTGAAGAAGTAGACCTGACTACAAGGAGTTATAAATAATGAAAATTACCGTTCAAGCATGGCGCCAAAATCATCGCAATGCAGAGGGACGATTTGAGTCTTATAGTGTTGATAATGTATCTGAGGATATGTCCTTCTTTGAAATGTTGGATATGCTCAACAATCAACTTATTCTCGAGGGAAAAGATCCTATATCTTTTGACCACGACTGCCGTGAGGGAATCTGCGGAACATGTGGTGTTATGATTAACGGTAGAGCTCATGGTCCCCTAAGCGGAACCACCAGCTGCCAATTACACATGCGCAGCTTTAAAGATGGTGATGTTTTGATTGTAGAGCCTTGGAGGGCTGCAGCGTTCCCCGTAATACGAGATTTGGTTGTAGACCGAAAAGGGTTCGATAGAATAATGGAAGCCGGAGGGTATGTTTCTGTCAGTACTGGTGGAGTCCCAGATGCAAACACTCTTCCTGTTTCAAAAAAGAATGCTGACCTTTCCTTTGACGCTGCAGCCTGTATAGGTTGCGGCGCATGTGTTGCTGCATGTAAAAACTCCTCTGCTATGCTTTTTGTGGGCGCAAAGGTTTCACAATATGCGCTTTTGCCTCAGGGGCAGGTAGAGAGAGCCTCTCGGGCAAAAAATATGGTAAAACAAATGGACACAGAGGGTTTTGGAAACTGCACTAATACCTCAGCCTGTGAGGTAGAGTGCCCTAAAGAAATATCTATTGTGAATATAGCCCGTCTAAACCGAGAGTTCGTGAGGGCTAGTTTTTAAACCAAGCGACAAGCGCTATAGATTGTCTTTTGTCGCCTAGCGTTTTAAAGTTATTCCCTGTTTTTTTATATTGAGAAAACTCTCTTCTCTTTTAAAAACAGGCCTCCCAAAAAGAAAGTTTAGTTTTTCAGTTTGAAGTTAACTGGAATAGATATCCAAACCCCCACCGCTCTCTCTCTTTGTTTTGCAGGGTTAAATCGAGTTTTTCGAATTGCCTCCATTGCGGCCTCATTAAGCCCTGTGTTTGGAATGCCTTTTGCTATCAACACCTCTTTTACTCTTCCTCTTTCGTCAATAAAGGCCTGAACATAAACAGTCCCCTCAATTCCCGCTTCCTGCGCAATCTCAGGATATTCTGGTCTAATTGGAGTTTTGGGAACTGGTGGGTCATCATATGGAATAAACTTAACCTGAGGCCCTTCTGGTGGGGGAGGGGGTGCGTCCCAGGCCTCAAAACTTTCAAGGTCTAGTTCGTCCATCGTAAGGTCTTCAGATATATCCTCACTCTCAGATTCTATTGGAATTGACGGCCTAGCGGGCGGAGGTGGGCGATTTATCTGTTGGGTCTGTGGTATCTCAATCTGCTCTATAATTATCTGTGCCTGCTCCTCTAAAACCAGCTTTCCACCAAACCGGGGAAACAACAAAAACATAAAAACTAGAATAAACACAGACAAAAGTGCCATAACCCTTACTATAAGGGGGTAGGTTGTCCTTAAAGATCCAGTATGTTCGGCAGTTTGCATCAATCAACAGCAGTTTTTGTTGAATAGTTGAGCTTTAAAGCGTCTGCCTTTCTAAGCTCATTATGTATTCCAGAAACCAGCCCCATTCTTGCCTCTTCGTCCGCTTTCAAAGATGTAACAATTTGAGGGTTAGTTGATCGTTTTTCATACATGATATGACGCACATCATCAACTGGATATAATTTATCTTCTATTGAAATCAATCCCTCTTTTGATACCCATATATGAGTTGTATGTCTTTTTGATTTTAATTTTTCAATTCTCTTTGCCTTAGGTAAGTTGATTGGCAGTCCAGAATACTCCCTAAGAACTGTTGTAACCATAAAAAAAATGAGAAGCATAAAAATAATGTCAGGCATAGACGCGGTAGGAATATCTGAGTTTAGCTTTATTTTTTTTGAAAACTTCATTAGTCAGTTTCTGCTATTGATATTCTTGTCGCGTTTGCAATTTTAAGTTGATCAATTACAGCTACATAATCTTTATAGCGTGTTCTTTCGTGAGATTTTACCGAAATTATTAGCTTTTCGTTTTCTCTTAGCCTCTCTTTAATGGCTCTGTTAATGTTTTTTGTCTCGACAGGCTCTCCTCCCAATAAAACCTTACCCTGAGAGTTAATAAGACAGTTAAGAATGTTCTTTTTTCTAATTTCAATGGTATCCCCTTCTGGAGGAAGAACGATTCCCAATCCCTTGTCCATATCTATGGTTGTTGTTACGAGGAAGAAAATAAGAAGCAGAAATGCTATATCTGCCATAGAAGAGGTGGGTATTTCCCCGCCCTTAAGCCGTCTCTTTGTCAGAGCCATTGTGTTCTTAGGCTATTTGTTTTTTGTTTCTAGCTCATAGAGGTGGTCTACAAGCTTTACGGAGTGCTCTTCCATGTCTAGAATTAACCCATCAATTCTATTAACAAAAATATTTTGAAATATTTGAATAATCATTGCTGTAATTAACCCAAAAGCTGTTGTTAGTAGCGCTTGAGAAATTCCCCCTGCAACTACCGCGGGAGATATATCATTGGCCGCTTTGATAGCATCAAAAGCTGCAATCATTCCTACTACTGTTCCAGTAAACCCTATCATTGGTGCAATTGTTATAACGGCATTTAACCAAATCATGTTTCTTTCCAAAAAAGCCATCTCTACTGGTCCTGCGTTTTGAATAGCTTTTTCCACCTCTTCCAGCCCTCTATCTTTTTTCGAAAGTCCGGCACGAAAAATTGCAGCAACAGGCCCTCGTGTTGTCTCACAAAGGTCGAGTGCAGCCTTTTCGCCGCTAGAGTCTAAGGTTTCTGATATTTCTTCAAAGAATTTTTTTGTGTTTACTGAAGACATCAAAAGAGAATATAGTCTCTCAAGAACAAAACACAATCCAAAAATCAGCGATATTAAGATGGGCCACATAAACGGTCCACCGTTAACAAAATACTCTACCATTTATACCTCCAAATTTTGTTAATAAATATATTCAAAATTATACCTAGTTGTACGAAAACTATTAACATACAGAATTCTAATTTAAAAAGAATGATTGATGAAAACCGAAGCTTCATCAAAATATTTTATTCCCTCTTGAACCTGGTTGTCCTCCATCAGCCTAATACCAACCGCCTCGTCTCTCCCCCAAACAACTCCCGCTATTTCAGCTTTGATTCTTAACATTAATATTTCCTTGTCCGTTTTTGTAAAAGATGAATCAGGGCCCATATTTTCTGTTTCAAGAAATTCAATAAAACTAAAAAGTTGGTCGGAGGAGAGTTTCCAGTTTTTTTTGAAATTTTTATAGTTTGAAAACTGGCTGTTAGAATTTTGGCTTGCGGTAAATGTTGATGCCCAATTGAACAGTGGCCGCTTTGAGTTTCCTAAAACTTTTTGTACAGAGTTGCTTATTTTTGATTCATAGGGAATATATTTGTCGGGAGTTATCCCCCCACCCCCATAGACCGTTCTGCCTTTTCTGGTTTTATATTTAGGTCTCGTTTCTTTAAGGGAGTCTAATATTGATTCTCTGTTTGCTGAATATAGCTCAAGATAATATGCTCTATCTTTTCCCTCTTCGTAGGGGCGCTGAATAAGCCTCCCGCTTGGTGTAAAATATCTAGATGTCGTAATTCGAATCGCGGAGCCATCTTTTAGTGGTATTTGTTTTTGAACTAACCCTTTTCCAAAGGTTGTTTCTCCAACCACTAGCCCTCTATCTAAATCTTGAACTGCCCCTGAAACAATTTCGCTTGCGCTTGCGCTTCCGCGGTTTACTAAAACAATAAGCGGTATATCATCTCCCCCTTTTTGTGGGTCTGCTAAAAAAATCTGTCTCGCTCTAGCGTTTTTTCCTTTAGTATACACCAGTGTGTCTCTTTTTACAATAAACAGGTCCGCTATCCCCGCGGCCTGCTCAAGATACCCTCCACTGTTATTTCTGAGATCAAGAAGAAGTCTTTTCATTCCTCTCTCCTTTAACTGGTTTATTGCTTTTTCTACCTCTTTACTGGTAGACGCGGAAAACCTTGTAAGTCGAATATACCCTGTGGAGTCGTCAACCATGGTTTCTGCCCACACACTATAAATAGGTATATTGTCTCTAGTTATATTTACAATAAATGGCTTTGGTTCTCCAATTCGTCTGATGGTAACGTTTACTGATGTCCCCTTCTTTCCTCTTAGTTTTTTAAATACTTCATCCTTTGTTATTTCGTAGGCATCCTCACCATTAATTTCAATAATTTGATCTCCGGGCTGTAGCCCTACGCGCTCAGAAGGGCTATCTGCCACTGGAGTAATGACGGTGATATAGCCATTTAAAATGTCAAATTCAATACCTATTCCCTGAAACTTTCCCTTAAACTTTTCGTCTATATCTTCAAGTTCTTTTGGTGGAATATAAACGGAGTGGGGATCTAGTTTTTTCATTATTCCCTCAAAGGCACCGTCCATTAATTTTCCTAAATCTGCTTTCTCAAAATGCAGCTCATTAATATAGTTCATGATTTGAGTGAGAACCTGCATCTTCAGCTTAATGGCCCCATAGACATTTTGTCCTTGACTATAAGCTGACTGATATATTGGTACCATCAATAGCGAAAAACCAAACAGAACAATCAAAGCTGTTTTCTTAAATTTCATAAATATCTCTAGTGGTTACACTGCCTATGTTAGTTGTTGAATCTATCTAATAAACTGTAAAACATACCAGAACTCATTTTATTCGTTCCGGAAAAAAACTAGATGCTGTATTTTTATTGGTGATATCTGTATATAATCTTTATTAAAAACCAATGTTTTCCTCTGAATTCAAAACTACAATGATGATTCGAGCGTTCGGGTTTTTAAAGGTTCCTATGATTCTCTATTGCCGCCCAAAAGTTATATCTATTAATAACTCTTACGTTGAGTTAAAAATTCCACTGAGAAGACGAACAAAAAATCACCTGAATTCATTATATTTTGGTGTTTTTGCTGTCGGGTCTGACCTAACGGCCGGAGCCCTTGCAATGCGCTCTATTAAAAAGAGCAACCAGAAGATCAGCCTTGTTTTTAAAGACTTCCACGCAAATTTTAAAATGAGAGCTGAGGGAGATGTTCATTTTTATTGCAACGAAGGTGAAAAAATAGACACTCTTGTTAAAAAAACAGTTAGCTCTGGTAGCAGGGAAAACGAAACTATAAATATTTTTGCAAAAGTTCCCTCAGTTTCTAATGAAATTGTCGCTGAGTTTACGGAAACCCTCTCTTTAAAGGTTCTATAGTTTATGATTTTCTTTATAATTACATTTATTTCGTTTTTGTTCGCAGATGGCCCCGTACTTTCATCACAAATTGTTGCGCGTGGTTTGGATAGCCCAGTATATCTGACTGCCCCAGAGGGTGAAAGAGACACCCTTTATGTTTTAGAGCAGGGTGGTCGTGTAAAAAAAATAGGTTCAGGTAAGTTGATAAAAAAACCTTTTATAGATATCTCAGACAGGGTTCATAATCCAGTTTTTCCCGGAGACGAAAGGGGGCTCTTAGGAATGGCCTTCCACCCAAATTTTTACAACAATGGGTTTTTATTTTTAAATTATGTGTCTAAAAATCAACACACAATTATATCGAGGTTTAGTGTTAGGGGTCCTAATCCTCTAAAAGATAGTGAGTTTGTTTTGATTGACCTTGTTCAGCCGTATATGAATCACAACGGAGGACAGCTAGCTTTTGGTCCAGACGGATATTTATATATTGGAGTTGGAGATGGGGGGTCTGCGGGAGACCCTGAAAACAATGGTCAAAATAAAAACTCTCTCTTTGGTACTGTTTTGCGAATTGACGTTGACAGTGGAGATCCTTATAAAATTCCTAAATCAAACCCCTTTGTTAATATAAAAAACTCTTTGGGCGAAATTTGGCTTATTGGGCTTAGAAATCCTTGGCGTTTTTCTTTTGATTTTTTGACTAACGAGATTTACATTGGTGATGTAGGACAAAGCAGGTGGGAAGAGATTCATGTGCTTTCTATGGACGATGGTGGATCAAATCTAGGGTGGAGCGTGTTAGAGGGTTCAAGCTGCTATTCCCCCGAAAAGGACTGTGATACTTCAGGGCTTGTTTTGCCTGTTTTTGAGTATCCTAACGATGCCAACTATATGAAAACCTTAATAGGATTTTCTCAAAACAAACCTGAGGTTCAGGGGTGCTCTGTTACGGGAGGCTATGTCTATAGAGGAGAAACAATTCCCAAGTTTCAAGGACATTATATTTTTGCTGACTATTGCACAGGGAAGTTTTGGAGCTTTGTCTATAAAAATGGTGTTGTCACCAAACTTACAAACCGCACAAATGAGCTTCGAAAGGGAACCGGTAAGAAACAACTCTATGTTTCTTCCTTTGGTCAAGATGGCCTTGGAGAGCTTTATTTTCTAGATTATGATGGAGATGTTTATAAAATATTAGAGTCTACTGTTGATTAAAAGGCCTTCCTTAATATTAAAAGTTTGCCACAGACATGTCCTTACTAATCTGACTTATGAACTTTGATACCGCTTTTTTCTTTTTATAAACCTTTTCAACCTGGGAGCAGGCATGTAAAACGGTTGTGTGGTCTCTTCCACCAAAAAACAGGCCGACTGAAGTTAAAGTATTGTTTGTTAGCTCTCTACAGAGGTACATCGCAAGGTGCCTTGTTTTCACTATTTCTCTCCTTCTTGAGGGCCCTATGAGCACTTTCATTGGGATGCTTCTAATTTCTGAAACTTTTTTAACCACATCTTCTATACTCAACTCTAAAACCATCTCGTTGCCTAGTTTTTCTCGAATAACTTTTTCTACTAATTCTCTATCAATTTCTTTTCCATACAGAGATGAGTTTGCTAATAAACGAATAATTATACCTTCTAAAACCCTAATATTTGTTTTTATGTGTGTCGCTATTAGTTCCACTAGGTCATAAGAAAGTTCAAGCCCGTTCTGTTGTGCTTTTTCTAATAAAATAGCCACCCTTGTTTCAAAGTCGGGCGGCTGTATATCAACGGACAGGCCAGACTGAAATCTAGAAACAAGCCGCTCTTGAAGGCCCTCCATGTCTCCTGGGTATGTATCTGCCGACAGTACAATTTGTTTGTTTAGTTGGTGTAACTCATTGAAGGTGTGAAAAAACTGCTCCTGTGTCTGTTCTTTTCCTTTGAAAAATTGTATGTCGTCAATAAGTAAAACATCGGCCTTCCTATATTTTTTTGTAAAGTCCTCTGTAATATTTTTTTGAATGCTATTTATAAACTCTTGTGTGAAACGCTCGCTTGTTTCAAGCACTACTCTTCGTTTTTTTTCGTTAGACATAACCAAATTTCCTATTGCATGTAAAAGGTGTGTTTTTCCTAGCCCAACACCCCCATATATAACAAGGGGGTTATAGTTAGAGGCCCCTGGGTTTTTTGCTATAGATGCCGCGGCAGCTTTTGCGAACTGATTGTTTGATCCCTCAATAAAGTTGGAAAACCTTTGGTTTTTATTGATAAAAGCAGGTGGTCTTTCTAAGTGTTTAGGTTTATAGACCTCGTCATCTGCTTCGTTTTTTATTCTTTTTGTTTCGGCAGATATTGTGTAGTCTATTTTTAAGCGTTTCCCTTTTTTATCAACAACCTTTTTTTCTATTATTTCTTTATAGTGGGTATCTAACCACTCAAAAAAGAACTGATTAGGAACTTCTAAAAGTAATTTATTATCACTAAAGGCTACAGGCCTAATTGGAACAATCCAGGTGTTAAATGCATGGCTCGGTATATCTTTTTTTAGGGAAGCTTTAGCCGTATCCCATATTTCTTGGTGTATCATAATGTTATTAACAGGTTATCCACATTTGGTTTTGTGTTGATTAAATGAAAAATTAAAGACGTTTTGTTTCTTGTTCCTATAAAATTTTATTAGATTGTTTTGTTTTTATATTGTTGTTGATTTTAAAAAAAATTGTCTTATTTAAAGTGTTCTGTGTACTTTTGCCGGCTATTTAAGAGAGATTAAACATGAAAAGGACATACCAACCTCGAAACAAAAAAAGAAAGCGTACCCACGGCTTTAGAAAAAGAATGTCTACTAAGGCCGGTAGAAGGGTTCTGTCCAGGCGGCGTCAGCGAGGACGCAAATCTCTTGTTGTATAAGTAAGAGGGTGTATTTAAAAACCGCCTACAGAGCGCTTGACAGTATTGTTCTGTTAATAATTAAAAAATCTATTAAGGTATATCAGGCCCGCATCTCTACTTTTTTCTTCCCTCGTTGTCGTTTTTATCCAACCTGTTCCGAATATGCACTTCGCTCTGCAGAAAAACACACATCTCCTAAGGCTATGTGGTATATTATAAAAAGGCTCTCTAAGTGTCACCCCCTTCACCCTGGGGGCGTAGATCCTGTACAATAATGGACAAGCGTTCTCTTCTTGCTTTTTTTCTGATTGCTCTAGTGTTGATAATAACGCCATATTATTATCAAATAATCTCACCCCCCCTTCCCGAGAAAGAGCTTCCCACCGAAAACAACACGATAGAAGATAGCCCTCTCGAGCGTGAAGCTGAAAAGAAAAACATACCTACCCTAAAACCAAAGGCCCCCTATAAAGAAAAGTTTATTTCTATAGTTACCCCCCTTTATACTGCAAAAATTTCCACACGTTTTGGGGGGTCTCTCGCCAGCTATGAGCTAAACAACTATATAGCGGGTGACTCTACCTTTGTAAACCTTATCAATAAAAACAACCAGAAAAACCTTTATATAGGGTATACAAGTATTGAGGGAGAGCCTGTCGTTTTAGAAGAGGGGTGGTATACAGACGCAGACGCCTCCGCTATAGAGGTTTTTGACGAACCTCAACCTTTGAGTTTTTATTTATCTTATGGAGGGTTTTTAATCAAAAAAACGCTTGTCTTTAGCCATAAAACATATGTAATCGAAATTAACACAGACCTTTCTGGACTCTCTAGTATTATGTCTGGAAACACTTACTCTCTCGGATGGGATGGTGGAGTACCCCCAACAGAAACCAACATTAAAGACGATATTACATATTTTAATGGATATGTTTATCAAGCCGGCGATGCATATGGATTAAAAAAGGTCGCCCCAAAAATAAAACAACCCCAAAACGAATCTCTTGAGGTGGTTAGGGGTAAAACAGATTGGATTGCGCTAAGATCAAAATATTTTGTTTCCGTTTTAATTCCTAAAACCTCAAGCGAACTCTGCTGGGCCGGTCACAACGAAACTGAAGTTAACTCTCACATAATTCCATTATATAGTGTTGCCCTTGGTTTAGATAAAAATATGGAGTCTTCAGTTTCTCTATATTTAGGGCCCCTTGAGTACGAGACAGTAAAAAAAGTAAACAGCGGAATACCCTCTATCATGAACTTTGGCTGGTCAATAATTAGACCTATAAGCAGGGGCGTTCTTTGGCTTTTAAAAACAATACACCTTTGGGTGCCAAACTATGGTGTGGTTTTGATAATCTTCTCGGTTTTAGTAAAGCTGGCTGTGTTTCCTTTAACAAAAAAGAGTCACCAATCATCAAAAGAAATGCAATCTCTACAGCCTGAAATCGCGGCCCTAAAAGAAAAACATAAAAACAACCCTCAAAAGGTCCAACAAGCAACAATGAACCTCTATAAAGAGCGTGGAGTAAACCCACTGGGGGGGTGCCTACCTATCCTAATACAAATGCCCCTTCTCTTTTCTCTTTTTCAGGTGTTTCGCTCCACCATAGAGCTCCGGGGTGCTCCTTTTATTTGGTGGGTCAGAGACCTCTCTGCACCTGATGTTATATTTTCTCTACCCTTCTCTATTCCTCTATATGGTAGCGGCGTCGCCGTTTTACCCTTACTTATGGGTATAACAATGTTTCTCCAACAAAAAATGATGCCCACCCAGGCCTCTGGACAGCAGAAGTTTATGTCATATTTTATGACAGGGTTTTTTATTCTTTTGTTTAATGGTTTTCCTTCAGGTCTAAACCTATATTATACTCTTTTTAATGTGCTTACAATTCTTCAGCAAAAATATTTAACCCCACCACCCAACAAAAGCAGTAAAAAAATAAGAAAAAAATGATTTCACCGGATACCATAGTTGCAGTCGCAACTCCACATGGGTTTGGCGGCATATCTGTGGTTAGGCTTAGCGGTTCATCCTCTAAAAATATTGTTCTCTCTGTTTCTGTCAGCTCTTCAAAAAGGGCTCTGTCGTTTAAACATAGAACAATAACTCTAGTTAAACTAAAAGACCAAAACAATAATATTTTTGAGGATGCTGTCATCGCTTTTTTTAAAGCTCCTGAGTCCTATACTGGCGAGGATTTGTTTGAAATCTCTTGTCATGGAAACCCCTCTATTGTAAACAAAATACTCTCTATTTGTTGTTTAAATGGGGCTAGACTGGCTGAGCCTGGAGAGTTCACTAAGCGCTCGTTTCTTAATGGAAAGATAGATTTAGTACAGGCAGAAGCTGTAGCGTCCTTAATACATTCAAAAACAGAAGAGACCGCCTCTTTAAACTTCAAAATGCTTAGAGGAGAGCTCTCCTCTGTTATAAAAAACCTTAAGCAAGATTTAATTACCCTTCTCTCAAAAATAGAGTTCGAGCTAGATATTAGCGAGGAGGATCTTCAGCCAAATCTGCAAAAAGAGTCTCACACTCTTTTAAAAAGCTGTAAGATGTTTCTTCAAAAGGCCCTAAACAACCACAGCGCATATCGTATATTAAACAGGGGGGCAAGCGTTGTTCTTTGTGGCCCCCCAAACGTAGGAAAGTCTACCCTTTTAAATTTCCTGGCTGGCTCAGATTTGGCTATAACCAGCCCTCAACCAGGCACAACAAGAGACGCTATTGAGGGATCTGTTTCTCTTGGCGGTCTACCCGCAACCCTAATTGACACAGCGGGGCTGAGGTCGTCTGGCGACGAGATTGAGAGCGAGGGTGTGGTTAGGGCAAAAGAGAGGATCTTGTCTGCCGACTGCTCTGTCCACTTATCCGACATTGATAATATATCTAGAGTCAGCCCTAAAGAGCTAGGAAAAAGTCATGTTTTTGTTGTTAATAAGTCAGACCTTATTAATAACAAAACTCTATCTCTTTTAAAAAAACAACACCCTGATCACTGCTTTGTCTCAGCTAAAACTGGTTACGGAACAGGGGTTTTGTTAGACTTAATAAAAAACAACATACTCCCCTCCCCCTCTCTAAGCTCTTCTGTTCCAATCATAACCCAAAGACAAAAAAATATTATATTAAAAATTCAAGACCACATCCAAAACACCCTTCTTCTTCTCTCTCAAAAAGAAGACGTTCACTATGACCTGGTGTCTATTGAGCTTCGTGATGCCCTAATTCAACTAGACAGCGTTTTGGGAAAGACCGTTACAGACGATATTCTTGATCTGGTTTTTAATAGTTTTTGTGTAGGAAAATAGTTTCACGTGAAACGTTTTAATAACCACTTTGATATTATTGTTGCGGGCGGTGGTCACGCGGGCGTAGAGGCGGCTTTAATTTGTGCTAAACTTGGTCTTAATGTTGGGCTTGTTACTATAGACCCTTTGGCTATTGGACGCATGTCATGCAACCCCTCTATTGGTGGTATTGCTAAAGGACAAATGGTTCGAGAGATAGATGTTTTGGGCGGTATAATGGCTCGGGTAGCAGATATGTCGGCCCTTCAATATAAAATGTTAAACAGATCAAAGGGGAAGGCCGTCTGGTCTCCCCGCGCACAGGTTGATAAGAGGACATACGAAACCAATATAAGAAAGCTTGTTTCCGACTGTGTCCGCCTTTCTGTTGTTCGTGGTGAGGCTGTTAATATTCTAACGGCGGGCGGGTCTGTTTCTGGGGTCTTATTAAGGGACGGCAACAGGTTGGCGTGTAGCTCTCTAATAATAACTTGCGGAACCTTTCTTAATGGTTTAATTCATATTGGAGACCAAAAAACAAGCGCGGGCAGAATGGGGGAGTCTCCAAGTGGCGGTATTACAGAGTCTCTTATAGAGCTCGGCTTTTCGGTTGGGCGCCTAAAAACAGGTACACCCCCCCGCCTTAAGGCTTCCTCAATAAATTATTCAGCCTGCACTCGCTCCGAGGGAGACAGGATCCCCACTCAGTTTTCACACTTCACGAGCTCTATATATTCCCCAAATGTCCCTTGCTATATAGCGCTCTCAAACCCCGCATGTCATAATATAATTAAAGACAATATTTCTACCTCTCCGATGTTTTCGGGAGACATCGGGGGCACAGGCCCGCGCTACTGTCCCTCTATAGAAGATAAGGTTTTTCGGTTTTCCCATAAAGATGGACATTTTTTATACCTTGAGCCCGAGTGGAAAGACTCTGACCAGGTGTATTTAAACGGGTTCTCCACCAGTCTTCCCGAGCAAATACAACTGTCATCTTTAAGGCAAGTTCCAGGCTTTGAGCGTGTAGAGTTTTTAAGGCCTGGTTACGCTATTGAATATGATTTTTTTCCTCCATCACAGTTAAAGTCTACCCTTGAAACAAAGGCCCTTTCCGGTCTCTTTCTTGCAGGACAAATTAATGGCACCTCTGGATATGAGGAGGCCGCTGGTCAGGGACTGGTAGCTGGAATTAATGCGGCAATGACGACCTTTAAAAAAGAGCCCCTTTCCCTTTCTAGAGACACCTCTTACCTCGGTGTAATGATCGATGATTTAATTACAAAAGACACGATGGAGCCCTACCGAATGTTTACATCTAGGGCTGAATATCGTCTCCTTCTTAGATATTCTAACACAGACCGAAGGCTTGTTGATGTATCTCAAAAACATGGGCTGCTTTCAAAAAAAGAAATAACCTTTTTAAAAACAAAGGTACTGTTGGCTGATGAGATCGTTAGAGAGGCCTCTGCGTCTTTTTCTCCGGAGTTGGTTAACCCTATTTTGTCAAAAACGAACAGCGGTGCTATCAAACAAAAAAGACCTCTCAGAGAAGTTTTAAAGCGTCCCTCTGTTTCAATAGAAGAATTTAAAAGTTTTGTGTTAAAAGGTGGCGCCCCCACTAAAGGCCTTAATAGCTCTTTGGTGGGCGAGGCTCTCGCTGAAGCAGAAACTCTAATTAAATATGAAGGGTATATTAAAAGACAGACAGATCAAATAAAAAAGGTTAAATCCCTTAATATGAAAAGAATTCCCAGTTCTTTTAGATATGAAGAGGTTGTAGGTCTTTCGTCAGAAGCTAAACACAAGCTAATTAACATAAAGCCGGAAACCCTTGGCCAGGCAACGAGAATCTCTGGGGTTACGCCCTCTGATATTTCTGTGCTTTCGGTTTTTTTATTTAAATAAACTATGGTTTCACGTGAAACGTCTGGGTGGAGCCTTGATCGTTTTTTAGGCTGGTATAGCGCCCCCTTAAATACAAAAAGATCTTCTACTTCTTCATATATGACCCGCGAGTCTGCTGTTTTGTTTTTCCTTTCTAAAATAATGGCTGAGCGGTCCTTGTTTGTTGTCTCTTGTGATAGTGAGGCGCTCTCTTTTAGTTTATATTCCACTTGCTACAACCTCTCCCCCAAGGGTTCTTATTATTTACCAGGCAAGAATAGCGACCCCCTTGCTGTTCCTGGTTTTTTGTCTGAAAACCAGCGCTACACCGAGGAGGCTCTCTTTGTGTTGTCTTCTTCGGGAGTGCGTGGTATTATTTTTTCCACTGATAAGGCTTTAAAACAGCACAGCCTACCTGGCGACCAAAATAGGTTAAGGGGTATTGATCTTCGGGTGGGAGAAAAAACAAAAATGAAGTCTTTGCTTGAACGGCTAAAAAAATGGGGATACACTAGGGCCGACAGTGTGAAAAACCCTCTCTACTATACCGTCCGAGGTGGGATTTTAGACGTTTTCCTTGTTCAGTCAAGAAATCCCGTCCGAATAGAGTTCTATGGAGATATGGTTGACTCTATACGTCTTTTTAATCCCTATTCACAAAGAACAATAAAGGTAATCAATAGTGTTTTTTTGTTTTCTCGCCTACAAAAAGGGGGCCATGAATCTCCGCCTTTGTTTAGTCTTTTTTCTTCAAGTAAAAAGTTTTTTTCTGTTCTGTCTTCGGGTTCCGCTGGTCCAGCCAAAAAGGCTATTAAAATCGTTGGTTGTGTTTCCGCCGACATAGATATACAGCCATACTCCGAAAAGGTTTTTATTGAGATGCTTGCCAACAAGACTGTCTCTAATCTTTTTGTTTTTTCTCCTAAAGGTGATGGGCTTAAGGCTCCCTCCTTCCTGCCAAAAGATTTTTTGTTTGACCGGGTTTATGGTTCAATAAAAAAAGGTTTTATTTTAAAAGATTTTAGCGCCGTTGTCTTGGGCTCTGACAACATACCTGGAGTGTCAGGCGATCTAAAAACCAGGTGGATGATTAGCGGGGATGGAGCACGGAGGCCTGCTGGAGTTTTAGATATATCAGACCTTAAGTGGGGACAGCCGATGGTTCATGAGAGCTTTGGCGTTGGAGAGTATCGTGGGCTTGAGGTGACTGGTGGGGCGGACTGTATAAAAATAAAATATAAGGATGGTGGTGTTGTCTTTGTTCCTGTTGATAGTTTTGAAAAAATACACAAGCTTGTGGGGGTTCCAAGGGGCTCTGTTAAAATTTCTTCTCTTGGCTCCGGAAGCTGGAAAAGAAAAAAGAGCTCAGTTAAAAAATATGTTACTAGCATTGCTGGTGATTTAATTAAAAGCTATTCCCAGAGACGGGGGTATAGAGATTTTAAATATGAAAAAAGAGGGGAGTTTTATAGGGCTGTTTGTGAAACTTTTTCTTTTACCGAGACCGGGGGACAGCTATCAGCGATAGAGGATGTTTTGGCGGACATGGAGAAGCCTCAGCCTATCGACAGGCTTGTTTGTGGTGATGTGGGCTTTGGCAAAACAGAGGTGGCTATTCGCGCATCTGTAAGGGCTGTTGAGAGTGGGAGGGCTGTTTTTATATTAACCCCTACAACTGTTTTGGCCAACCAACACTATATCAGCTTTTTGAAAAGGTTTTCTCCTTTAGGAATTTCTGTTGAGCTCCTGTCAAGGTTCCGCTCAAGGGCAGAGCAAAAAGAAATTATTAATAGGGCTGTCCGCGGCCATGTTGATATTTTGATTGGTACTCACAGGCTTCTTTCTGAGGATGTTAAAGTAGAAAGCTTAGGGTTGTTTATAATAGATGAAGAACATCGGTTTGGTGTTAAACAGAAAGAAAAAATAAAAAAGTTAAAACCCTTTGTGGATGTTCTGTCTTTCACAGCAACGCCAATTCCAAGAACGCTAAAGCAGTCATTAGTGGGCCTTAAAAATGTAAGCATAATAGACACACCTCCAAAGTCTCGTCGCCCAGTAAAAACCTTTGTTTCATATTTTGATTGGAAAAACATTTTTAAGGCTATAGAAATAGAGATAAATAGAGGGGGTCAGCTGTATTTCGTTCACAACGATATAGACACTCTGTCCTTTTTAGCAAATAAAATTCAAAATAACTTCAAAAACATTAAAGTGAATGTCGCTCACGGACAGCTATCTAGCCGTAGGCTTGAGTCAGTAATGCTTGATTTTTTTAAGAACGAAATTGATGTTTTGTGCTGTACTACAATCGTAGGTTCGGGGTTAGATGTTTCAAGCGCTAACACAATAATAATTAACAATGCCCATTATTTTGGATTGTCTCAGCTTTATCAATTGCGTGGCAGGGTTGGAAGAAGCCCGAGCCAGGCATATTGTTATTTGTTTGTTCCAAAAAGCTTAAAACTGAATGAGCCCTCTTTTCAAAGATTAAAAACAATGGAACAAAACACCGCCCTAGGATCAGGCTATAAAATAGCCCTAAAAGATTTGGACATAAGAGGTCCAGGAAATCTTTTTGGGGAAAAACAAAGTGGAGCAGTTTCAAGCGTTGGTTTTCACCTCTATAACAAAATATTAAAAGAGGCTGTTGATGAGGCTAGAGGAAAAAAGAAGGAAGATCCCCCACCAAATATCATTGTTCATTATTCCTGTAACTTTCCTGAGTCTTACGTACCTCTTTTGGAAGACCGTCTTTACTTTTATCAGTCTCTTGCTATTTCTGATACTAAAGAAAAAGTCTGTGACATTGAAAACGAACTAAAAGATCGATATGGCCCTCTACCAGACGAAGCCTTTTTCCTTGTTTCTACTGCAAGGCTTCGAGTCTTTCTAGCTGGGACTTCTGTTGCCAAGCTTAATATACAAGATAAATTTGTTGAACTTTTTTTTAGGTCTATTGAGCCTTTTTTGTCGGTGGAAAAACTTTTGCTGGGAATAGAAAAAGCATTCGATCTTAATAAAAATAAGGTTGTTCTAAAAAATGCCTCAAACGGTCTCCTCTCCGCCAAAATTGCTGGCCTTGCGGTTGCCCGGGCGTCTTTCGGGCACTTTGAGTCTTCTTTGAATAGGCTGTTTTTATCGTAGCCGGGTATTCTCTGTTTATGGACTCCTGTTTTGTAAAAAGTTATGTTGTTTTTTCGTTTTTCCTTGTATTTGTGGGGTGTTCAGACAAAAACCGTGAAGCGAGCTCAAAGGCTGTGATTACCGTTGGAAACAGGTCTCTAGCTTTTGATGAGCTGAAAAAACAATTTTCCGGATATTCTTCTGATAGCACAAAAGTTTTCAACTACATTTCAGGGTGGATAGAAAAAGAGCTTCTTTATCAGGAGGGGGTCTCTCTCGGGCTTTTATATGACAGCTCTCTAATAAAAAAAATATTTGAATATGAGCGTCAAATAGTTGGAGAAAGTTACCTTAATTTAAGTTCGCATAATATATCTATAGACGATGTGCTTATCAAAAATTATTATAATTCAAACAAAGCTCAGTTTGTTAGAAAAGAAAGAGAGGCAGATGTTTTTTGTTTTCTCGTTGATAGTAGATCGGCAGCATTAAAAATTAAAAAAGAAATTAAAAAAACTCAAAAAAAAGACCTTTCGCGGGTACTATTTAAACATGGTGGTATTTATAAAAAAATTCGTTTTGGTGAGCTTCCAGAAAAACTAAATTCTAAAATATTCAGTAAGGCTAGTTTTAAAACAGGAAACCTTTTGGGTCCCTATTTAGTAGAAAAAAAATATCACGTTATCAAAATTGAAAACATTTATAGAGCTGGTGATCAGTTAAAGATAGAGTCTGTTTATGATGAAATATATCAAAGACTCAAAAACGAGGCCTACTCTGTAAGATATCAACAAATTATTGATAGCCTTTCTTTCGAATACCCAGTAACCATTGATATTCATAAAATCAGGAGAATGTTTACCAAATGAAATTTTTTTTATTTTTATTTTTTTTTGTTTCCCTTTTTGCCCAAACGCCTGTTTTTGAGGGTGTTTCAGCCGTCGTTGGTAACAATATAATTTTAAAAAGTGATGTCTCACAGCTTGTATCAATGACCGCTTTACAGCAAAAAGTTGATCTTAGAAAAAATCCGGACTATTACTCAATAATAGAGAAGCAGGTTCTGGAAAATCTAATTAGCCAAAGAGTCATTCTAGAAATGGCTAAACTAGATTCCGTAGAGGTAAAGGAAAAAGATGTGGATGATGCCCTAGAACAACAAATCGAAAATATTGTTTTACAGGCCGGAAGCAGAGCGCTAGCAGAAGACTATTTAGGGCAGTCTATAAAATCGTTTCGGCGTGAGTTTTGGTCAGACATGAGAGATAGGCTTATCTCAGAGCAGTATCAGTTTTCTTTATTAAATAAAGTCAGAATTAACAGGGATGAAGTACAGGCGTTTTTTGACGAATATAAAGACAGCTTGGGGGTTCTCCCCTCTCTTTATCGAATTAACCATATACAGCTTTCTGTTAAACCAAGCGAAAAAAACCTTTCCAAAACTCTAAAAAGAATAAACGAAATTCGTTCAAAGATCCTCTCTGGAGATTCCTTTGATTCTCTCGCTATTAGATTTTCTGATGACCCAGGCAGTGCGTCTAGAGGGGGGGTTTTAGGATATGTAGAAAGAGGCTCTCTTGTAACCGAATTTGAATCTGTGGCTTTTTCTCAAGAGATTAATACTGTCAGCGAGCCCGTTTTAACACAGTTCGGTTTCCACTTGATTGAGACCCTAGACAAACAAGGAGAAAAAGCAAAAGTTCGGCATATCTTAATAAAACCGGAACTTACAGAGGCAGATGATTCAAGAACCTTTTCATTTACAAAAACACTTATGGACTCTATATCAAGTTACAAAGATTTTAAACTTTTTGCTGGAAAATATTCTGAAGATAATAAAACAAAAGATATAGGGGGAAGCTTGGGCTGGGTTAATCCGGCGGAACTCCCTATTGTAGAGTTTATGGATGCCATTAAACTTATGGACTCTATAAACATCTGTAGTTTTCCAATAAAATCATCTTTGGGTTATCATCTTTTGTGGATATCTGATTTTCGTCCAGGTGGACAGCCAAACCTGTCAGATCATTGGCCTGAAATTGAAAACTTCGCTCTAAACAATAAAAAGGCCAGTTGGTTTCAAAATTGGCTAAACCAGTCAAGGTCAATTCTATTTATTGATATTTATGACCAGGAGTAAGTTTTTCACAAAAGTTATTAACATTTTATTTTTCAACTATATATTTTTGCCTTATATAAATAAAACTAGAATATATCAACAAAATATTTCATTTTTTCAACATAAAGAAAATCTTTAACTAAATCTCTTTATTATAGTTTTAGTATGTTTCAGCATAAACATGGTACTTACTTATTAACAAAATAAACACACTTATAGTTATTTATATATTATATAATATTATTATAATATTAAAATTATTCGTTTTTGATAATTTGTCCGTACAATAAACATTTTTAAATTCAGTGACACATTTCAATGAAATTCTCCACTACTAAATCAGACCTACAGAGCGCCCTACAAAAACTCTCCAAAATAATACCAAGCAGATCGACAATCCCAATTCTTGGAAACATGCTTGTAACTTCTGATAGTGGAACAGTAATACTAAGAGCAACGGATTTAGAGCAAACCATTGTGCTAACTATTCCTGCAAGTATTGAGGAGGAAGGGTCTGCCGTAATCCCTGTTGAAACACTCTCAAACATTACTAGCGAGCTTCCAGATGGAAGGATAACATTATCCATTGACGGAAAATTAAACATTTCATTAAAAAGTGATACAGGAGAGTACGATTTGAAAGGTTTGGCACCAGAAGAGTTTCCTGCTCCTCCTGAACCGGAAGAACAAACCGCAATAACAATTTCATCAGAACTACTAAAATCAATATTTCAGACCACCGGATTTGCTATCAGTAGAGATGAGTTAAAGCCTGCATTGACAGGGGTTTTGTTCCAGTTTTCTCAGGAGAATCTGACCACCGTATCAACAGACGGGCACCGCTTGGTGCTTTATACAATAAACAACTTTGATTCAGGTGGCTTTTCGGGTGACGTTATAATTCCCAAAAAATTCTTAAGCTTAGCTCAAATTCTACTTAACCAGTCAGATAAGGTAGAGATGCAGATTGCAAAAAACCATATTACAGCATCTTTTGGGTCTGACATAGTTCACTCACGCATTATAGATGAACGCTATCCTGATTACGAAAGCGTTATACCCAAAAACAATAATAAGACCCTAACTCTCAACGTACAACAGATGGCCTCAGCCGTGCGCAGGGTTTCAATCTTTTCCAATAGAACAACGCAGCAAATATCGATAGCAATGAATGATAATTCTATAGAAATTGCTACAGAAGACCCAGAAAAGGCAACAAAGGCTCACGAAAAACTTGAAGCTGAGTATTCGGGAGAAGCTATTATAATAGGCTATAATGCATCTTATTTGAAAGAGTTATTATCATTTATGCCAAGTCAAAAAGCGACCCTAAAACTAAACACACCGATTAGCGCAACTGTTTTTTATCCGGAAGAACAAGAAGAACATAGGAACATTACAATGCTTCTTATGCCAATCCGTTTAAACGATTAACATAAATTCTAGAACAAGTAGTAAAAGTTTATTTTAGAAAAAAAAAGAATCTCGCGCTGATTAAAAACAAAAATGCTAAGTAGTGCGAATGTCCAATGGAAAAATTAAAAGATGCCTTAAAAAAATCATTAAGAGAGGCTGGAGCTGAAGAAATAGTGGAAAAGGCCACAGCTATTAATATGTGGCCAAAGATAGTGGGAAAAGAAATAAACAAAGTAACAGAAGCTACACATATAGACAAAGGTGTGTTGTTTGTTAAAACAGCGACACCCGTCTGGAGAAACGAGTTAATGTTTAAAAAAAAAGAAATTAAAGATAAAATAAACAACAAACTTTCAAAAACAACTATCAAAGACATAAGGTTTATTTGATGGCACCTTTGGATAAAAACACGTCAGCGTACAGCGCAGAAAAAATTACTGTTTTAAAGGGGCTTGAGGCTGTTCGTAAACGCCCCGCCATGTATATTGGAGATCTCGGAAAGAGAGGACTACACCATCTTGTATATGAGGTTGTAGACAACTCTGTTGATGAAGCGCTTGCAGGTCACTGCACAAAAATAAAAGTTATTTTTAACAAAGAAGGCTCAGTAACGGTTGAGGACAACGGAAGAGGAATTCCGGTTGACATACACAAAGAAGAGAACCTTCCCGCCCTAGAGGTGGTTATGACAATTCTTCATGCAGGGGGAAAATTTGACAAAGGAACATATAAAGTTTCAGGGGGGCTGCACGGGGTTGGGGTTTCTGTCGTAAATGCCCTATCTGAGAAAATGTATGCCGAAGTTCACAGGGGAGGAAAGGTTTATAGACAGGAATATGAAAGAGGTAAAAAGACCTCTGAGGTTGAGGTTGTTGGAAAAACAAAGAAAACAGGGACAGTTATCACATTTATACCAGACCCTGATATATTTAAAACAGTAGAGTTTGAGTATGAAATAATAGCAGACAGGCTAAGAGAGCTTGCATATCTCAACAAAAACCTGCTTATAGATATACACGACAACCGTACAGGAGAAAAAAAACAGGACACCTTCAAGTTTAAAGGAGGTCTCAGTGATTTTGTAAAGTATTTAGATGAGCACAACAACCCCCTACACAAAAAAATAATTGTTATTAATAAAGAGAACGCAGCTGTTCCTGTAGACCTTGCCTTTCGATATGCAAACTCATATAATGAAAACATTCTTTCTTTTGTAAATAACATCAATACTATTGAGGGAGGCACACACCTGTCAGGGTTTCGGTCTGCCCTAACAAGAGCAATGAACAACCACGCCTCAAAAAACAATCTAATTAAAACAAAGAAGAACGAAAAGCTAAGCCTAACAGGGGAAGATTTTAGAGAAGGACTAACTGCAATTTTAAGTATAAAGGTATCAGAGCCTCAATTTGAAGGACAAACAAAAACAAAACTGGGAAACGGAGATGTTAAGGGAATTGTGGACAATATAGTTTATGAAGGGATACTTGACTTTCTTGAACAAAACCCATCTGTCGGTAAGCGCATAACAGAAAAGGCCTTGTTGGCGGCAAGAAGCAGAAGCGCAGCAAGAAAAGCGCGAGAACTTATAAGAAGAAAAAGCGTTTTGGGCAGTTCTTCTTTACCGGGAAAGCTTGCAGACTGTTCGAACAGGGACCCCTCCTTTTGTGAACTTTATTTGGTTGAGGGGGATTCAGCGGGAGGTTCGGCCAAACAGGGGAGAGACCGCCGCACACAGGCGATTTTGCCACTGAGAGGAAAGGTTTTAAACTCTGAAAAAGCTAGGGTGGACAAGCTTCTTTCAAACAACGAAATACAATCTATTATTACTGCCCTAGGAGCAGGGTTCGGAGGGTCTGTTGACGACCCGGGCGAAAAAACAGCCGGAGACTTTGATATAACAAAAACAAGATATCACAAAATTATAATAATGACAGACGCAGATGTAGATGGATCGCACATCCGCACCCTTCTGTTGACATTCTTTTTTAGAAGAATGCCTGAATTAATTCACTATGGATATCTATATTTAGCGCTACCGCCACTATATAGAATATCTCAAGGAAAAAAAGAGACATACGTATATGATGATAGAGATAGAGAGCTGATTGTAGACAGAATGAAAAGGGAAAACAAGTCTGGAAAGGTTAATATACAGAGATATAAAGGGCTCGGGGAAATGAACCCAGAACAACTCTGGGAAACAACAATGGACCCAGAAAGAAGAACGCTTATGCGGGTAGCGGTTGAGGATGCCGCGCAGGCCGCAGAGACTTTTCAAAACCTTATGGGACATGATGTTGAATCACGAAGAAGCTTTATTGAAAAAAATGCCAGGTTCGTTGTAAATCTAGATATTTAAATAAACAGACAAACAGATAAACAAATAAGACAATAATGTCAGATAATATAAGAGATAATACAGTATCCAGAGACATTGTGGATGAAATGCGTGAAAGCTATTTGAACTATTCAATGTCAGTAATTGTATCTAGAGCGCTGCCGGATGTGAGAGACGGATTGAAACCTGTACACAGGCGCATATTGTACGGTATGAGTGAGCTTGGTTCACAATGGAATCGTGCCTATAAAAAATCAGCAAGAATAGTTGGAGAGGTTTTGGGAAAATATCACCCACACGGAGACAGTTCTGTTTATGATGCCCTCGTTAGAATGGCACAACATTTTAGCATGAGATATGAGCTTGTTGACGGACAGGGTAACTTTGGTTCTATCGACGGGGACAACGCCGCTGCCATGAGATATACCGAATCAAGGATGACAAAAGTTGCGGGTGAGATGCTGAGAGATCTTGATAAAAACACAGTAAGCTGGACGCTAAATTTTGACGAGACCCTTAAGGAGCCGTCTGTGCTTCCCGCCGTGGTGCCAAACTTACTAGTAAACGGGTCTGAAGGGATTGCTGTAGGAATGGCGACTAAAATTCCCCCACATAACTTGACAGAGATAGTTGACGGCCTTATTTCTTTAATAGATAACAGTGATATTGCTGTTAACGAACTTATGGAACACATAAAAGGCCCAGACTTTCCAACGTCGGGCTTAGTTATGGGGATAGACGGACTAGAGGAGGCATATACAACAGGTAGGGGTAAAATAAAAATGAGAGCCCGGGCACACATTGAAACACCAAAGTCCGGAAAAGATAGTATCGTGGTTACTGAATTACCATATCAGGTAAATAAGGCCACACTAATGGAGAAAATTGCTGACCTGGTTAGAGCCAAAAAAATAGAAGGAATAACAGACCTGCGTGACGAATCAGACAAGGATGGTATTAGGGTTGTGATCGAAACCAAAAAAGATGCAGTGCCTGAGGTTATACTGAACCTATTATACAAACACACACAGCTTCAGGACACGTTTGGCATAATTCTTTTAGCGCTAGTAGATGGTATACCAAAAGTAATGGCACTAAAGGAAATGTTAAACCATTTTATTGAATTTAGACATACTATTGTAGTAAAAAGAACAGAGTTTGATTTAGAAACTGCAGAAGCGAGGGCTCACATACTAGAGGGATTAAAAATTGCCCTAGACAACATTGATGATATAATTAAAATTATAAGAAACAGTAAAGATCCCTCACAGGCAAAAGAGGGTCTTATGAACGGCTTTAACCTGTCTGCAAAACAATCCCAAGCTATTTTAGACATGAGACTACAAAAGCTTACAGGGCTTGAAGTAGAAAAAGTTGTTGAAGAATATAAGGAAACAATAAAAACAATATCATCTCTAAAGGGAATTTTGAGCAGCAGATCTCAAAGAATGGATATAATTAAATCTGAACTAATGGAAATTAGGGAATTGTATGGAGACGAACGAAGAACGGAAATAATACCCGTTTCAACAGAGTTTTCCATAGAAGATATGATAGCAGAAGAAGATGCAGTTATAACAATAACACACCAGGGGTATATAAAGCGAACAGCGGTCTCTACATATCGCACCCAACGCAGAGGAGGAAGGGGTGTCCAAGGTGCTGCCTCAAAAGACGAAGATTTTATAGAACATCTGTTTATAGCAAACACCCACAGCCAGATTCTGTTTTTTACCGATAGGGGAAAATGCTATTGGCTTAAGGTATATGACATTCCCCAAGGTGGACGTGCGGCCAGAGGAAGGGCTATTGTAAACCTAATAGGATGTGAGCCGGGAGAAAAAGTGGAAGCCTTTGCCGGTGTAAAAGAGTTTGATGATAATCACTATGTTGTTATGGCAACAGAAAAAGGAATTGTAAAAAAGACAATACTCTCAGCATATGGAAAACCAAGAAAGGGAGGAATTTATGCTATTGAAATACGAAACGGTGACAAACTAATAGAGGCCAAGATCACTGATGGTGAAAATGATATTCTATTGGGCACTCGTGAAGGAAAATCAATAAGGTTTTACGAGGGAAATATTCGTCCAAGTGGTAGAAAAACAATGGGAGTTAAAGGAATAACATTAAGCTCAAAAGACGATAGAGTTATTGGGATGTTGGTAGTAAAAAGAGAAGGAACAATTTTAGTTGGAACAGAAAGGGGCTATGGAAAAAGAACGGACGTTATTCAATATAGAACGCAGACAAGAGGTGGAAAAGGGGTGCTTACCATGAGGTGTACAGAAAAAACAGGTAAGATGGTTAATATAATGGAGGTTGTCGATAGGGATGATTTAATTGTTATAACAGACTCTGGGGTTCTTATGCGGCAGCCAGTGGCAGATATCAGGACAATAGGAAGAGTAACTCAAGGAGTAAGGTTGGTTAAGCTCGACGAAGGAACAACCATCTCCTCAATTACACGGGTGGTACACGAAGACCAAACCGACAAAGAAGCAAAAGCTCAAGAAACAAAAGGAGAACCTTCTGCCGAAAAACCCCAAAAAGATGAATGAGCATAAAGGATCGTCTGAAAAACATTCAAGATAGAATTGAAAAAGAAAAAATATCAAATGGGATATATCAAAAAACAGAAATAATAGCAGTAACAAAGACCCATCCCCTATTAACCATTAAAGAATGCTATGATTGTGGGGTTCGATCGATTGGCGAAAACAAGGTTCAGGAAGCCTCAGAAAAATTTACACCCACCCTCCCGACAGATCTTAAAAAAAGATTTATAGGACATCTACAAACAAACAAGATAAACAAATGTATAAACCTGTTTGATACAATTGACTCTATAGACACAGCTAGATTAGCGAAAAAAATAAGCAAAAGATCTAACCTCCTTGAAAAGACTACGCCCGTTCTTTTAGAAATAAACACAACAAACGAACCCCAAAAACAGGGATTTCCTCTTAAGCAAATAGAGGAAATACTCAAATGTTTTGAACTTACAGGCTTAGCTGTTCAGGGGCTAATGACAGTTGGACCTAGAGGACAAAACGAAAAGCTGACAAGAAAATCATTCAACCAACTAAAAAGCCTTTTCATAGATATAAACAGACAAAGACCCGATGGTTATAAAAAACTGACAGAGCTGTCTATGGGGATGAGCGGAGATTATAAAATAGCAGTGCAAGAGGGGTCAACTCAAGTAAGAATAGGAACAGCGCTTTTGGGTAGTAGGACAAAACAGTGATAAATATTTTTTTTGTGAGACCTCCAGAAGACTTTGGATTTCATTTTTTTGTAAAAAACAACAAGAAAGAGACAGCTAACAACACACACAACTATATGTGGTTAAGAAAAGACAAAGAAAACCTAAAAAACACTTACAAGCTGATTTTTGACCACAAAATAAAAACCCTACTGTTGTTTGATATAATAAAAGGGTACAAAGATATTATTTCAATAAAAGATCATGTAAACATCTCTGGCGACAACAAGCTTATAGGACAGACACCACTAAAGGCTTATCCGATGTTTCCAGACATGACGTCCATATACAGGCCAAGCTCAAAACACCCAGAAAAAACCGTATATACTGTTGGAAAAGAGCGTTTTAATAAAGTAAAGAGTGAAAACAAAATAATATCTGAAAGTGCTGGAGTTGTCGCACCCATGTTTCATTATTTTGGTGTTACAATTACGGGATTTGGAATACCAGAACACACTTCTGATAAAAGAAAAACAATAACAGAGTGCTTATCAAAAATATCGCAGAGTTAAATTAACATAGAAACTTCAACCCCCAACTTGAAGTTATTTATTGCTAAAGCTAGATTTGCATCTAGACACCTCCCCCCCGTTTTTTCGTTAAGCTGGCTCAGAACAAACGGGGTAACCGCAGGACCACAGACACCAGACTCTTTTGCGTCCATTAGTGCCGAATCAACAAATGCGCTAATTTCGGAATAGGAGATTTCATATTTTTCAGGTACGGGGTTGGCTATTATAAGGGCAGAGCCAACACCAGACCTAAGATGATGTTTCCAAACAGCGGAAACCTCTGAGGGGGAACTAACAGAGCTTTCCAATAAAATTCCAGAGCTTTTAGACCAAAACGCGGGGAATTCATTCGTATTATATCCGACAACAGGAATACCAAAAAACTCAAGGGCTTCGAATGTTTTATGTAGATCAAGGATTGCCTTAGCCCCAGACGAGATTACCAACACAGGGGTTTTGCTTAAAACAAAGATATCTTGAGAGATATCAAAGGTGTTTTTAAATCCACGGTGAACACCGCCAATCCCTCCTGTACAAAAAACAGGAAGTTTACACTGCCTTGCTAGATAAGCACCGGAGGAAACAGTCGTTCCCCCTGACCACCTCTTCGCCATTGCCACTCCTAAGTTTCGATAGGACACTTTTTTTAAACCTTGGCGAGCGATCAAAGATAAAAGATCTTTTTCGGGCATACCAACACTCAAGCTCCCACGATTTAAAGATAAAAAAGCAGGAGAGGCTGAGCGCTCTTGGCAAAGGTTGAATATTTTTTTTACTAGAAACTCAGCCTGAACGGAGGGCAGCCCGTGAGTAAGTATTGCAGATTCAACTGCAACCACAGGCTGACCAGAGTCAATTTTTTTCTTAATTAAAGGATCAATTTTTAAAGCATGATTCATATAACCACCTTATTTTTGTTGCTTAAATTAAAAATGATATAAGCAACCCAAACACCACAATCGATAATGTTTTTTATATAAAAAAACTTTAAAAAACTTCAAGTTTCGACATAGCAACTAATATGATTTTTCCAAAAAACAAAAAGATATCGAGAGAGATAATAATACTAGCAGTTCCCGTAATTATTGGTAACACCAGTAGAGTTTTAATGAGCCTTGTAGACATGGCAATGGTTGGAAGACTAGGGGCAGAGGGTCTTGCAGCAACAGGAATGGGGTCAATGCTTGTCTGGACGCTTATCACATTTTCTATAGGACTAAGAACAGGAACCCAGACCGTTGCCTCTAGGAGACTGGGACAGAAAAAACTGAGCCAGTGTGGAACAGCAATGCACAATGGCCTGTTAATGGCTATCATATATGGAGTTCCCGCAACAATTTTTGGATATACATTGGCAGATACAATTGTTCCCTTTTTTTTAGGAGGGAAAGCGGGAAAATTATGCATAGAATATACCACAATAACCAGTGTTAGTATTTTATTTACATCAGTTGGATTTATTTTTCAGGGGTTTTACACGGGAATAGAAAAGACTAAGCTCCACATGAAGGTTACTGTTACTAGCAACCTAATAAATGTGTATTTAAACGCAGGGTTAATTTTTGGATCTGAGAAGCTGAAAAGCACCCTTTCAGATGTTTTTGGAATGGACCTAGGGCTGTTAGCTCAGCTGTGGGGGTGGATAAGCTTTCCCGAAATGGGTATAAAGGGGGCAGCTCTAGCCACAGTGATTGCGTCAGCGTGGACAGCTACACACTACTTTTTTTATTTATTTAAAAGAGAAATTGTAAATAAATATAATGTGTTTAGTTTTTCTCTAAATATTAGTATGATTAAAAGGCAACTTCAGCTTGCACTTCCTTTGGGAATTCAAGAAATCATCATCACGGGCGGGTGGGCAGTGTTTTATAAAATTATTGGAATTATAGGAGTTGTGGAGCTTGCTGCAACGCAGATTGTATTTCAAATTATGCATGCATCTTTTATGCCAGCGATGGGGCTCGGGCAGGCCTGTGCAACCCTCGTAAGTAAATATATGGGAGAAAAACAGACAGACAAAGCAGAAACAAGCATAATAGAGGGAGTTCGTTGGTCTGAGCTTATTATGGGATCTGTTGGCCTTGTGTTTATTATTTTTCCTCAGGCTATTGTTCCGTTGTTTACAAACGACCCCAACATTGTCAGCCTTTCGATTGTTGGTTTGAGAATAGTTGGGGTTTTACAGTTTTTTGACGCAGTAGGAATCACACTATGGTTTGCTCTTACTGGAGCAGGAAACACCCTATTTCCCGCCATTGTAGAATCAACACTCTTGTGGGGACTAGCGCTTCCAGTGAGTTATTTTTTAGGAGTTAAAATGCAGGTGGGGCATCTCGCCGCATGGGCCGCCCTCTCTATTCATATTGTTCTTTTTGCTGTAGCAATAGCCTGGAAAGTGTCAAGGGGAAGTTGGAAAGAGATAGAAGTATGAAAATAAATATTTTGTAACTTTTGGGCTAAGTTTATTTATAAACACATGAAAAACAACACAAAAGATATAGACCCACAAGAAACCAGAGAGTGGCTGGAGTCTGTGGATGAGGTTTTAAGCGAGAAAGGTCAAGAGAGACTTAAGTTTATACTTGAAAAATCGATAGAACATGCGGAGTTAAAAGGTGCGCGACTTCCTTTTAGCACGGTCACACCCTACATCAATACAATCCAACAAAAAGAACAAGAAACATATCCAGGTGACCGCAAAATAGAACGAAGAATAAAGTCAATTATCAGATGGAACGCCATGGCAATGGTTGTTAAAGCAAACAACACGACACCAGGCATAGGCGGGCACATTTCAACATATGCATCTAGCGCAACACTATTAGAGGTTGCGTTCAACCACTTTCTAAGGGGACCTAACCACCATGATGGCTCTGACTTGGTTTTTTTTCAAGGACACTCCTCACCAGGAATATATGCACGATCGTTTATTGAGGGTAGGTTTTCTGAAAAAAACCTAGAAAACTTTCGGAGGGAACTCTCCAAAGAAGGGGGACTCTCTTCTTATCCCCACCCATGGCTTATGCCAGACTTTTGGCAGTTTGCTACCGTATCAATGGGACTCGGTCCTCTCATGGCAATCTATCAGGCGCGATTTATGAAATATTTGATAGACAGAGGGATTATTCAAGACACAGGGCGAAAGGTTTGGGCGTTTTTAGGTGACGGCGAAATGGACGAGCCAGAATCTCTAGGAGCACTTACGATGGCCGCGAGAGAGAGTCTAGACAATATAATATTTGTGGTTAATTGCAACCTGCAAAGGCTTGACGGACCGGTTCGCGGTAACGGCAAAATAATTCAAGAGCTTGAGGGGGCCTTTAGGGGAGCAGGCTGGAATGTAATAAAAGTTATTTGGGGAGAAGACTGGGATGAGCTACTAGAGAAAGACAGTAAAAATATTCTTATAAAGAGAATGGAAGAAGTTGTTGACGGCGAAATGTTAAAATACACTGTAGAGGGAGGCTCATATATAAGAGAAAACTTCTTTGGAAAATATCCTGAGCTTATGGACATGGTTAAAGAACACTCAGACGAACAACTAAATAACATGAGGCTGGGAGGGCATGACCCAGAAAAAGTGTATTCAGCCTACTATGAAGCAAGCCAACATAAAGACACCCCCACTGTTATTTTAGCTCGGACTATTAAAGGGTATGGTTTGGGAGAAGCAGGAGAGGGAAGAAATATAACACACCAGCAAAAAAAACTAAACGAAAAAGAACTGTTATATTTTAGGGATAGGTTCAAAATTCCCCTTTCGGACAAGCAGGCGTCAAGCGCCCCTTTTTATCGATTTAAAAAAGACTCTGAAGAACAAAAATATCTTTTAGAAAGAAGAAAAACGCTGGGAGGCTTTCTCCCCTCCAGAAAGCAAACAATAAGCCCCTCCCCCGTTCCAGATATCTCTATATTTAAAGAGATTCTCAGCGGAACGGGAGAAAGAGAAATTTCCACAACAATGGCATTTGTACGAATTTTGACGGTTCTGTGTAAAGACAAATCGCTGGGCAAATACGTAGTTCCAATCATACCCGATGAAGCGAGAACCTTTGGAATGGACCCCCTTTTTAGACAGCTTGGAATATACGCACACTTGGGGCAATTGTATGACCCGGTGGACTCAGACCAGTTTTTATACTATAAAGAGAAAAAAGAAGGACAGATTCTTGAAGAGGGAATCAATGAAGCTGGGGCGGTGTCTTCATTTATTGCAGCTGGAACATCATATAGCAACCACGGTGTCAATATGATACCGTTTTATATTTATTATTCCATGTTTGGATTTCAAAGGGTGTGGGACTTTATTTGGGCCGCTGGAGACATGAGAACCAGAGGGTTTTTATTAGGAGGCACAGCAGGAAGAACAACGCTAAATGGAGAGGGGCTTCAACACCAAGATGGACACAGTCATCTTGCCGCAGCCGCAACGCCAAACATTAAAGCATATGATTTAGCATATTCCTATGAAATTGCAACGGTTATTCATCACGGCATGAAGGAAATGATAGAAGAACAAAAAGATGTTATATATTATTTAACACTTGAAAACGAAAACTATGTACACCCACCTATACCTAAAAATGTAGAAGGTGAAATTATAAAAGGAATGTATAAAATCCGATCAACAGAAAAACCAACCCTAAGGCTTTTGGGAAGTGGTCCGCTAATGAAAGAGGTTTTAGATGCAGCTGATATTTTATATAAGGACTGGGGGGTTGACGCTGGAATATGGTGTGTTACAAGCTTTAGCGAATTACGCAGAGAGGCAGAAGAAATAGAAAGGTGGAACCTTTTGCACCCCGATAAAAAACAGAGAAAATCACACATAGAAAAAAAACTAAAAAACTATAAGGTCCCAACAGTTGCTGTTTCTGACTATGTAAAAATGGTTTCAGAACAAATTTCACCATACGTTCCCGGCCCCTATTTTGCCCTAGGAACAGACGGCTTTGGTAGAAGCGAAACTAGGGAAAACCTAAGACGTTTTTTTGAAATAGATAAAAACTATATTGTTCTAGCTGGAATAAGAGCCCTAGCCCTTGAAGGGAAAATAGAAAAAGAGAAAATGAAAGAGGCTATGAAAAAATATAAAATTGATCCCGAAAAACCAAGCCCAATAACTATATGAAAAAGACACACACAATAAGACTCCCTCACTTAGGAGAGGGGGTTGAGTCTGCAGACGTCAGCGAAATATTAGTGTCTCCCGGAGACAAAATAAATACAGACGAACCTATTGTTGTTTTGGAGTCTGATAAAGCTTCAATGGAAATACCATCAGATATAAAAGGAACAATACAAGAGGTGTTTATTGAAAAGGGAAAGGAGATTATAGCTGGGGACAAAATTGTTTCGATTGTTAGCGAAGAACCAACAGAAAACAAAGCAAAAGAAAAGGAAGAGGAAAAACAAGAAGAAACAAAAAACCAAACAATAGAAAAACACACCGCTCACACGACCACAAAAAAAACAGAACATACCTTTCGAACCAGCCCCAGCGTAAGAAAACTTGCAAGAGAACTCCAAATCAGCCTTTCAGATGTTAAGGGTAGCGGAAAAAAGGGAAGAATAACAAGGGAAGATTTAATTTATGAAATAAAAGATAGGATGACAAAGAAGGGAGCCGATCGCGAAAAACAAGAAATAGACTATTCACAGTGGGGCCCTGTAGACTTTATACCTTTATCAAAAGTAAAAAAAATTACAGGAACCAGAATGGAGTCTGCGTGGAGAGAAGTTCCACAGGTGACACAGTTTGATAAAGCAGATATATCAGGTCTGAACACATACAGAAAAAAACTTAACAAAGAAAACCCAACAATAAAAATTACCTTTCTTCCCTTTTTAATTAAGGCCGTAACCAAAGCGTTGATCAAATTTCCGGACCTTAACAGCTCACTTTCTGTAGACAAAAAGACCTTAATACATAAGCGCTATTATCATATTGGCGTAGCTGTTGATACCCCAGGAGGCCTTGTTGTTCCGGTGGTAAAAAACACAAACAAAAAAGACATAATAGAGATTTCCAAAGAGCTTGAGGATATAAGCAGAAGGAGCAGGGAAAAACAACTAAAACCAGAAGAGCTAAAGGGAGGAACGTTTACTATTTCAAGCCTTGGGGGTATTGGTGGAACATATTTTTCTCCGATAGTTAACCCCCCACAGGTGGCCATCTTGGGAGTATCTAAAGCAAAAAAGGAGCCAGTGTTTTCAACCTCCAAAAACAGCTTTATGCCTAAAGACATCCTCCCCATTTCCTTGACCTATGACCATAGAGTGATTGATGGAGCCCAGGCGGCAGTCTTTACAAAGTATTTGGGAAGTGTTTTATTAGAGTTTTTACAAGAAACCTAAACGAAATGACCGATAAAACAAAAGCGGAAGTTGTAGTAATAGGAGCGGGCCCCGGTGGATATGCAGCAGCCTTTAGGGCAGCAGACCTGGGCAAAAAGGTAGTATTAATTGAGAAAGACACCTCTTTAGGGGGCGTATGCTTAAACAGAGGATGTATACCATCAAAAGCTCTTTTGCATTTAGCGAAGCTGATTGAAGACACAAAAGAAGCAAAAAAGAAGGGCGTCTTTTTTGATACCCCAAAAATTAACATTAGCGAGATTCGTGAGTGGAAAAATGGTGTTATATCTAACCTAAGCTCAGGGATTTCCCAACTAGCAAAAAGGAGGAGGGTAAAAATAATTACAGGAAAAGCTTCTTTTGTTTCAAAAAATAAAGTAAGCGTTAAAAACAAAAAAGCTAAACACAGCATATCTTTTGAGAGCGCTATTATTGCAACAGGGTCAACCGCAGCGACCATATCAGAGCTTCCAATAGATTCACATAGAATTATAGGGTCTAAACAAGCACTTGAGCTAAATGAAATACCAAAAAAAATTCTTGTGGTGGGAGGCGGATATATTGGTCTTGAGCTGGGGTCTGTTTACAGTGCGTTGGGGTCCAGAGTAAACATTTTAGAAGCGCTCCCACACCTTCTGGCGGGAGCAGACCAAGACCTGGTAAAACCCCTACAAAAAAAACTTTCCCAAAGATTTGAAAATATTTATATAAATTCAACGCTTGTTTCTGCAGAAGAAAAAGAGGGGGGAATATGTGTAAAAATAAAAACCCCAAAAGGCGAGATAGAGGAAAGGTTTGATATTATTCTAATGTCTATTGGAAGAAGGCCAAACACCAAGGGATTAAGCCCCGAAAAAGCAGGGGTTAAGCTGAACAAAAAAGGCTTTCTTATTGTTGATGAGTTTCAGCGAACATCTGAACCAAATATATATGCAATCGGGGACGTAACAGGCAACCCAATGTTGGCACACAAAGCCTCTTATGAGGGGGTTATAGCCTCTGAACATCTTTCTGGCCTTTCATCAAAGTTTGACGCAAGAACAGTTCCTGCTGTGGTTTTTACAAACCCAGAAATCGCCTGGGCAGGCCTCACTGAGACTGAAGCCATAAAAAAGGGGGTACCGTATAAAAAGGGAGAGTTTCCGTGGGCAGCTAGCGGAAAAGCAATTGCCCTTGGCTTTAAAGAAGGAAAAACTAAGATTTTATTTGACCAAAAGACAAACCAGGTCTTGGGTGTTGGAATTGTGGGCCCGGAAGCTGGAAATTTAATTTCAGAAGCTGCCCTTGCAATTGAAATGGGTGCTGACGCAGAAGATTTAGGGCAAACCATCCACCCCCACCCCACACTTTCTGAGACAGTTAAAAACTCAGCAGAAGTTTTTTTAGGAACCATTACTGATATCTTAATTCCAAAAAACAAAAAGGAACAGTTATGAAAATATTTACTATATATACTATAACCCTCCTAATAACATCATTTACTGTAGCCCAAAAACCTAAAAACAAAGGACCAGAAAATAGAGACTCGACAAAAACAAACAAAAAAACACTTACCCTAGAAAAAAAGACAAAAGGTATGGATAGGTTTACAGGTTTATTTACTTTTTATCAAGACACATCAGACGGCTCTGTTTTTATGGAAATTAAGAAAAACCAAATTAACAAGGAATATATATATTTTGGACACTCTCACGATGGAATTGTAGATGTTGGATTTAACCGGGGTTCCTATCGCTCAAGTAAAATATTTTCTATAAGAAAGTATTTTGATAAAATTGAATTTGTCACCGAAAACTATTCTTTTTATTTCGACCCAGAAAGCCCTCTAAGTAGAGCGTCAGATGCAAATATAAGTAAGTCAATTATGTATTCTGGTAAAATAGTTGCTAAAGACTCTATTAATACCAGCTATTTGATAAAAGGGGACGAGGTTTTTTTAACAGAAAAACTATTGCAAATAAAACAGTTTTCTGACCCAAAAAGCAGGAGGTTTAAGCTAGGCAAGCTAAACAAAGATAAAAGTAAATATTCTAGCATTCGTAACTACCCAGAAAATTCTGAAATTGTTGTACAATATACTTACGACAACCCAACACCAAAAAGCAGAGGTAGCTCGGGGATAACAGACGCTAGATCCGTGTCTCTTGTAATTCAACACAGCTTGATAGAAGTACCAGACAACGAATACACCACTCGAATAGATGACCCAAGGGTTGGTTTTTTTACAAGCAGGGTTACTGACATGACATCCGCAAATTATACACCCTATAGAGACCTGATTCATAGGTGGCACCTAGAAAAGAAAGAACCTACAAAACAAATTTCAGAGCCCGTAAAGCCTATCATATTTTGGATAGAAAACACCACCCCCCATGAATTTAGAGATGCTGTTTCTGAGGGTGTTTTAGCTTGGAATAAATCCTTTAAAAAGGCAGGGTTCAAAAACGCAATACAGGTAAAAATTCAACCTGACGATGCAACGTGGGATGCGGGAGATATCCGCTATAACGTTTTAAGGTGGACATCCTCTCCAACCCCCCCCTTCGGTGGCTATGGCCCAAGTTTTGTTAATCCAAAAACTGGCCAAATATTAGGCGCGGATATAATGCTAGAATATGTCTATTTTACAAATCGTGTCAAATATGAAAAGCTGTTTAATCATGAAAAGCTTGATATCGAGCCGGACCTTTGTCAGATAGGAGAATATATTCACCAAGAAAACCTTTTTGGATTTATTTCTACCGAATTTAACTTGACAGAAGATGCGGCAAAAAAAAATCTAACAAAAGAGTCCATAATACGACTTGTCTTACATGAGGTTGGACATACTCTTGGACTAAATCATAATTTTAAGTCCAGCCACCTACACAACATGGAAGAAATCCACAACAAAGCCCTCACAAAGGCAGTTGGTCTTACGGGATCTGTTATGGACTACGTTCCGGTAAACCTAGCTAGAAATAAGGAAGATCAAGGCGAGTTTTATTCTACCGTTCCCGGACCCTATGACGACTGGGCAATTCAGTTTGGGTACTCTCACACAACCCCTAACCCAAAACAGGAAAAAGAGCGACTAAATAGAATATTATCTATATCTACAAACCCAGACCTTATGTTTGGAAATGATGCAGATGACATGCGCTCCAGCGGTAAGGGAATTGACCCCCGCGTAATGATAGGAGACATGACAAACGAACCAATTGAATATGCTATTCAGAGAATCGAACTAGCGGACGAGCTTATGGAAAGACTTAGAGAAAGATTTCCAGAAAAAGGAGAGTCTTACCACTCCCTGAGAAATGCTTACAATGTTTTGAGAGTGGAAAAGGCTTGGTCGGCCGCAACAGTGTCCAGATTTATAGGGGGAGTGTATGTTGATCGTTCAATGGCAGGCCAACAGGGGGCAGGTGTCCCAATGGACCCCGTACCCCAATCTGTTCAGAAAAAAGCAATGAAAACACTAGAGAAGCATGTGTTTTCTCCTAAAGCGATATTTACATCAGACTCTTTGGCAAACTTTTTACAGTACCAAAGGAGAGGTTTTGATTTTTACAGAGGAACGGAGGACCCGAAACTACACAAACAGGTACTATCTTTACATAGATCTGTTTTGAACCATGTTTTACATCCCCGAGTTCTTCAAAGAATTGTGGACACCCAGCTGTATGGTAATGAATATCCACTTGAAGAGGTTTTTGATGACCTAACCAGCGCTATCTTTGAAGCAGACTCAAAGGGAAGCGTAAACACTTTTCGGAGGAACCTACAGACATACTATGTAAAGAGGCTTATAGATATAACAGGGAAGGGGAAAGTGAAGACCTCAACATATGATTATATTTCACAGGCTACAGCACACTCTCATCTAAAGAAAATAAAGAAAACAGTTGTTAAAAAAACAGGTATTGACAAAGGAACAAGACAACATAGAGAGTTTTTAGACCACATAATATCCTCTGCCCTTAAATTAAAATAAAACAAACCACTTGAAAACAATTGGTATAGCTGCCATAACCATGGATGGCTTTATAGCGAAAAACAGCCAAGAAAAAATAATATGGACAAAAGACCTACATATATTCAAAAAACAGACACTTAACCACACTGTGATTATGGGGTCAAATACAAGCAAATCCCTGCCTTCAAAGCTGGCTGATAGACGCTCAATTGTAGTTCACAGAAGTGACAACCCAAATGAAATTTTAAAGAAAGTAAAGGGCAGTAAATGTTTTATAATTGGCGGAGGAAGAACATTTTCAAAGTTTGTTAACCACCTTACCCATCTATATTTGACTCCCCATCCACTAGTTTTTGGAAAGGGTATAAAGCTATTTGAAGCCCTTGACAATGAAATAAAACTAGTTTTTGAAAAACAAATTCCAATTTTCCCAAAAGAGGGAATTTACCAGTATCAATTTAAAATAAAACACTGAAAGCCTGTCTTCTATGGTGATATTCATCACAGACAGGACCCCAAAAATAGTATTAAATTGATTTTCTGTATTTTTTTATAAACAGAGAACTATAAAAGAATGGCGGAGATTTTTTAAAGCTGACCCCCACCTCAAAAAGATAAGAGTTTTGGTGTATATATAAAACAACTTTATACTTTTGTTATTATACAAGCATGTTAATAACAAAAAAACCAACAAAAGACTAGAGAATACATTCAATGAAAAGACACCATAAGGTTTTTGTTTATATTTTAATTATAATAACAGTGTTAGTTATAGGAATAAGAAGTTATATCTATCCAGACATTCCTGTTTATAGCGGAACAGTTTCTCTTAAAGGCCTTAGAGACTCTGTGAACATCTATACAGATGAGTTTGGGGTTCCTCATGTCTTTGCAAAAACTGATGAAGACCTATTTTTCTCGGCTGGATATATAGCAGCTAGAGAGAGGTTGTTTCAAATGAGCATGGTAGCCCTGGCTGTGAGGGGAGAGTTGGCATCAGCCCTGGGAGAGGAATATATATCATCAGATATATATTTGAGGACATGGAAAATTCACACTATGGCAAAACAGCTAGCAGACAACATGCAGCCGGAGGAAAGAAAAATATTGAATGCATTTTGTGATGGAATTAACACACATATTGAAGAAGCCCTGGAAGACCTGCCTGTTGAGCTTAAGATTTTAGGAATAACCCCACCTCTCTGGAGACCTTCTGATGTAACGGGATATGCTAGAATGATGGCGCACGAAATGCAATCTTCGTGGAAATCTGAAATAGTTTACGGAGCGATTGCTGATTACTTTGGAAATGAAAAACTTTCAGAAATATACCCCTGGGACCTACCAGGCAAACCAACCATCGCAGATGGAGTAAAGGCTTCTTTTGACGAGATTTTACATCAGGAAATTAAGCTGCGAAACCTTTTAGGAATAAGCTTTGACCACTTTGGCTCAAACAGCTGGGTTTTGTCAGGAGAAAAAACCAAAACAGGAAAACCACTCTTAGCAAACGACCCGCACCTTGGTTTTTCTCAACCCGCCCGCTGGTATGAAATGCACTTAAAAGGGGGAAAATATAACACCAGCGGTGTATGTATTGCGGGGATACCTGTTCCTGTAATTGGAAACAACGAATCATGTGCGTGGGGGTTTACAAACAGCATGGTAGACGATGTAGACTTTTTTATTGAGACCATTAACCCCAAAGACCCAAACCAATATCTCCATGGGAAAAAATGGAAGAACATGAAGCTTGTTCATGAAACCATCCCACTGAAAAATGGAAAAGACACTACAGTTGTAGTTAGATTAACCCACCATGGCCCAGTGATTAGCGATATACACCCCCTACTAAAAAGCGACAAAACGGCGGTGTCTATGTCTTGGATTGGACATAGGGTTACACATGAAATGAGCGCATTTATGAAACTGAACACAATGAAATCCTGGGAAGATTTTACTGATGCAGCTAGAAACTTTGGTGTTCCTGGTCAAAACATAATATATGCAGATACAGCAGGAAATATTGGATGGAGGCCAGCTGTTTATATCCCTATCCGAAAAGAGGGAAGCAGTTTAATTCCTAGGCCGGGACACGACCCTAACTTTGATTGGAAGGGAATTGTTCCGTTTGAAAAAATGCCCTTTTTGTACAACCCAGACAGGGGATATATAGCTACAGCAAACAATAAAACAATTGGAGATGAGTTTCCCTATTATATTTCTGGATTATGGGCAGATCCCAGCCGTGCTGAGAGAATTAATGATTTAATACGCCCAATGAAAAACGCAACAATTCAGGACATGAAAACAGTTCAGTTGGACCTGGTATCACTATTTGCAAAAGATATCATTCCATACCTAACAACATCAAAAATCACATTTAAAGACAAAGAGATAAATAAAGCTATAATGGCCTTAAAAAACTGGGATGGAAAACAAGAAGAGAGCTCCCCAGAGGCTCTTCTTTTTCATTCAATTGTGAGGGCACTAATTAAAAACATTTATGGAGATGAATTAACCCTTTTAGGAGAAAACTACTTTGAAGCGTTTTTAGGAATAAAATACCTTTACACAAGAAACCTGAGAACCTTGCTAAAAAACGGAAGATCCTCCTGGTTTGATGATATCTCAACAAAAAATGAATCAGAAACCATGAACATTATTATAAAAAGATCTATTACTGAAGGAGTAAATGAGGTTTTTGACAAATATGGAAAAGTTAAAAACAACTGGGCCTGGGGAAAGGCCCACTCTCTCACCCACCCCCACCTTCTAGGTAACATATATATACTAAATAAAGTTTTTGGCTTTAATGTGGGCCCCTTTTTATCAGGAGGTTCGGACAAAACAGTAAGAGCAGGAGGGTTTAGCTATGCAAGTCCCTACAAACAGACGGCAGGGGCATCAATGAGAAGAATTGTAGATTTTGATAATTTAAACGTAACCCAATTTATTCTTCCTACAGGTCAATCAGGACACCCTCACAGCCCTCACTACAAAGACCAGGCACAATTGTATAATAGAGGGAAATATAAGACAACACACTTTAGCGAAAGCCAAATAAAAAAGAACGACAAATATAGAAAACTTGTGCTTCTTCCTAAATAATGGTCTTATTGGTTATCCTTTTTGTTTTCACTTTAGCTTTAATTTTTTATTTATTTTTTTGGAAACCAATTCCAACAAATCATTTTTATCCAGACAGTCACCCTCTTTTTATTGCCCATAGGGGACTGCACAAAATGGCCCCGGAAAACACAATGTCATCTGTGAAACAAGCAATAGACTCTGGGTTTATGGCTATAGAGCTAGATGTGATTGGTGACTCCAGAAATAATTTGGTTTGTTCTCACAATATAGACCTAGAGAGAGAAACAAGGGGAAATGGATTTGTTGACGAAAAAGACTTCGGAGAGTTACAGCAGATATATTATAGGCAAGGCGAACAAGACAAAAGCCATAGCATCCCTCTATTAAAAACAATTCTGGAAAGATTTAAAAAAGAGGCAATCTTTATTCTGGACATAAAAACAAGAGGTCCGCTAGATATCGTTCTAGCCAAAAAGATATCAAGGCTTATTAAAACGTTAGACCTAAAAAACTCAACGATTGTTTCAAGTTTCAACCCCCTGTTTTTGTTGGTTTTAAAATGGTATGATTCAAAAATATTTACAGGATTTATTTTTAAAAACCCAAAACACATAAAATTAATAAACGTCATTCACCCAGACCTTCTACACCCAAAAGGAAACATAGTTGATAAAAATTTAATTAACTATTCAAAAAAGAAAAATCTACCTATAAACGCTTGGACAATAAACAATTATTTATCATGGAGATGGCTTTCGTCGTTGGAAGTGAGCGGAATTATAACAGACGAACTGCCGGATTTTAACAAGAAAACAAAATAATTATTATTCATACACCACCATGAATCAAGGTAACATGGTTAATGTTTAAAACAACGAGTTCCCGTAAATACCATAGCAATGTCATGTTCATTGCAGGCATCTATTACCTCTTGATCTCGAATAGACCCACCCGGCTGAACCACCAACACAACTCCTGAGCCTTTGATGGCGTCGATGCTATCTCGAAAAGGGAAAAACGCATCGGAAGCTAAAACGCCCCCCACAACACTATCACCTCCTTTGCGCAGGGCCATGTGAACCGCATCCACCCGGCTCACCTGTCCCCCACCAAGCCCTATAGTGGTACTGTTTTTTGCTATTAGGATGCCATTGGATTTCGCATGGCGTAACACCTTCCAAGCAAACAATGCAGTTTCAATATCAGCTTCAGCGGGGCTCTTTTCTGTTACAACACAGAGGTCGTCTTTGGTTATTATTTTGGTATCAGTCTCTTGAACAAGAAGCCCCCCATCAACATTTCGAAACTCAAGCTTAGGTTTGCGCTTTCCAAACTGACCAACTTCCAATATCCGCAGACTCTTCTTCTTCTTAAAAACCTCCAAAGCTTCCGGCTCAAACTCTGGGGCCAGTACAATTTCTACAAAAACAGATAAAAGAGCCTCTGCAACATCTTTGGTGCAGGTGCGGTTGAAGGATACTATGCCGCCGAAAGCTGACAGAGAGTCGGCATTAAAGGCACGATTATAGACATCCAACAGATCATCACCAGAGGCTGCGCCGCAGGGGGTGGCATGTTTAACTACCACACAGGCTGGAGCAGCAAATTCCCTGACACAGGCCAGAGCACCGTCCGCGTCCATAATGTTATTATAGGAGAGTTTTTTTCCTTGGTGAACAGTTGCATTTAAAAGATTGGGCTCATTGTTTCCTGGTGTTTTATACAGTGCAGCATGTTGATGGGGGTTCTCTCCATAACGCATTTCTGATTGTTTCACAAAGGTTAGGGAAAGCTGCTTAGAGAAGCCTTCATCCTTTACATAGCTGTGGATAATAGTATCATATTGGGCCGTATGGCCAAAAGCTTTTGCTGACAACTTTTTTCTGGTTTCATAGGAAATTTCTCCGAGTGCAATTTCAGCCATAACATTGCTATAGTCAGACGGGTCTACAAGAACACAAGCCCAACCTACATTTTTGGCTGCCGATCGGATCATGGTTGGCCCGCCAATATCAACGTTCTCAAGGGCAAGGGCTAGATCACAACCATCTCTAGAGATAGTTTCAGAAAAGGGATAAAGGTTACAAACCACGAGATCGATCCACTGAACTCCATTGGCCACAGCTTCTGCGTTGTGTTTGTCTCGGAGCCCTAGGATTCCACCTTCTACTAGGGGGTTGATAGTTTTCACGCGTCCGTCCATTATTTCCGGAAACTTAGTATAATCACTGACATCTTTAACGGGAACACCCGCCCCACGAAGCGCATTGGCCGTTCCGCCGGTGGATAAAATCTCTACACTGTGACTGTGAAGAGACTGGGCAAACACTACTATATCAGTTTTATCAAAAACGGATATAAGAGCCCGGTTAATTTTAATAGGCCTATTATTTAAGAGTGGATTGTCTAACATAAAAATTGTTATGAATTAATTGTATTGCTTCAATAAGGGCCACTCCCTCTAGCGCCTGTATTTTATTCTTTAGCGAATTCACGGTTTCATTAAGAGAGACATCACATTTTTTTTGTACCAAGATGGGTCCACCGTCCACCTCACCTGTTACAAAATGAACAGTACATCCCGTTTTCGTATCGCCATTATTTAATACCTCCTGATGAACGTTGGTATCCATACCTCCGGCATATTTTGGCAGTAGTGATGGGTGAACGTTTAACAGCCTGTCTTGCCATACAGCACAAAACTTTTCGGATAGGATGCGCATAAACCCTATCAACAGAACCAGGTCTACATCGTGGGCCCGTAGTGTTGTTGATAGTTCTTGATCAAAAACCACCCGATCTTTATCTTTATGAGAAATAAACACGGCAGGAATATTATGGTTGTTGGCGCGCTCTAAAATGTAAGAACTCTTTCTGTTTGAGATAACCACAGACACCTCAGCTTTTAGCTTTCCAGACCCAACAGCATCCAAAATAGCCTGAAGGTCTGTGCCCTTTGTGGATCCAATTATTCCAAGCTTAATTTTTTTCATTATTAAAAAGATCGCCCATCTTTAACAAACTCAACCACCTGTTTACAAACACTGACCTTAAAAAAACTCAAAACGTTGAAAGTAATTCATTCATATGGTTTATACGTTTTTGAATGAGATCATCTGTACCTATATCTGTTCTGTGAAACAAAGGCCCCCTTACGGTAGATATTTCCTTTTCTGAAATTGATTCCGCCTCAGCAAGAGTGTCTGCCACACCCACCACGGCAATAGTCCTGCTACCTGATTCGACTAGCCGCCCCTCTTTGATATCCACCGAAGCGAAAAAAAGCCCATCCTGATTTGAAACACCGGAAACGTCAATCCCCCTCCCCTTTACGGGATTTCCAGGATATCCTTCCGGAACGGCATATTTACAGACGGTTGCCTTATTGGCAAATCGAACGTCTACCTGACCGAGGGATCCGTCCGCGATGGCAAGGCAAATATCAATAAAATCTGACTCCAAAAGAGAAAGTACATTTATAGCCTCGGGGTCTCCAAGTCGAGCGTTATATTCAATAAGCTTCACACCGCTATCTGTGGCCATAAAGCCGCCATAAAGAACCCCCCTATAACCTTCCCCAAACTTCGCTTTTATAGCCTTGGCGGTGGCAGTGTTGATAGTCTTTGCATCTAAAATATTATCATTACTTAAAAAAGGTAACCCATGATTAACATCAGAATATGTTCCCATACCCCCAGTGTTAGGTCCACGGTCGCCCTCATAGGCACGCTTGTGGTCTTGAACCACTGGCATATGTTTTAAGCTCTCCCCATCACAAAAACTCATAAGAGAGAATTCTTGACCTACAAACTTTTCTTCTACCACAAAGCTACCTCCTCTATCTAACAACTCTTGACAATATGCCAAAGCTTCATTGTGGGAGTGTAAATGGTCTCCGGCAACCTTTACCCCCTTTCCACCCATAAGCCCATCATATTTCACTACATAGTTTTCTTTTAACTCTTTTAAGAAGGCATCAACACCTTTCATAGAAACAAAAGCTTGAAAGAGGGGGCCTCCCGGAACTCCATATTCCCGCAGGAGGTTTCGGGTAAAGGTTTTAGACGTTTCTAGCAGGGCAAGGTTTTTTTTAGGACCAACAGTCTTTATGTCGGCATCCCATAGGGCATCAGCAACGCCGTTTTCCAGCGGCTTTTCTGGACCTATAATAGCAAGAGATGCGGAAATCTCTTGTGCGTAGTGGACCACAAAGCCTGGATCGTTAATTTCACCGACCTTTAGTTCAACACAGAGATCTGCAATACCCGGGTTCATATTGGACGCTAGACAATAGAGATTTTTTTTTCGGGACGACTTATTCAGAGCGCGGACAATAGCATGCTCCCGGGCCCCAGAGCCAACAACTAATATATTATATCCACTCATCATTTTTCGCTGTGAGCACACCACCAACATTTCCGGTATTAACAACCCCTTTTGGTTCTATGATCATAATTTGGCATTCGGCAGTTGCGGTAGGCTTGTGTTCGATACCCCTTGGAACAATGATCATTTCCCCTTTAGACAGTGTTACGGTCCTGTCTCGGAATTTAATGGTAAGCTCACCACATAGGACAATAAACGTTTCATCAGTATCTTCATGTTTATGCCAAACAAAATCACCCACTACCTTTACAAGTTTGAACTGGTAATCATTCATCTCAGCTATTATTTTTGGGGACCAGAGGTCCGAAAATTTTTTAAACTTTTCAGAAAGATTTATTGATTTCAAAGAAAGCTCTAGTGATAGTTGTTTTTACCATTGCGGTCATCCTCACGCATAGTTTCCATTTCAGCAATCTTGGCCTCATCAATATCATTGGCAACGTAATTACCATCTAGGCATGCCATACAGGGACGGTCGATATAATGGTTTCCTCTGCGGGTTACCGCCTCAACGAGGTAATCAATGCTTTGATAAAGTAAGGCATCTACCCCCATAAACTCTTCAATCTCACTTTCTGTCATATTCCCCGCAATTAACTCTTTTTTAGTTGGCATATCAACACCGTAAAAACAAGGAGATTTGACTGGCGGACAGGCCACGGCGAAATAAACTTCCTGGGCCCCAAAGTCTTTTAGCATTCGTACAATTTCCCGACTTGTGTTACCTCTGACAATACTATCATCCATAATCATGACCTTTTTGTCGCGGATTTCCAGCTCTTGTGGTACAAGTTTATATTTAACAGACTTTTTCCGCTCTGCCTGTCCTGGCATAATAAATGTTCGGCCGATGAATGTATTTTTGTATAAACCCTCTGAATAGCGAACACCCAACTCATGAGCAAAAGACAGGGCCGCCGTATTGGCCGTACTTGGAGCAGGGATGACAATGTCTGGATTTTTATCAGGATATTTATTTTGCCATGCTTTTGCTAGATTTTGTCCCATGCGTAGGCGAGACCGATACACACTGACATCATTTAGGGTGGCGTCAGGGCGGGCGAAATACACATATTCAAAAATACAGGGATTAAACGTTTTTTTTATAAGCCGCCTGTTGAACACCTTTCCATCTTCATTCACATAGATTAGCTCACCAGGAAGGACAGTTCCTGAGGGTTCATACCCCATTGCATAAAACATGGTGTTTTCAGATGCAAAAATATAATCTTTACCACCATTTCCATTTGATCTTTGACCTTTAACCAGCGGGCGAATTCCCTGTGGATCACGGAAAACAACAAGGCCTTTTCCAATAATAATGGATGTAACAGAATAGGCACCTTTTACTTTGTTATAAATATTTTTGACAGCTTCACACAACAGTTCAAAGAACTCTTCGCTGGTCTGTGGTGGGACATCTTGATGTAGTTCGTCAGCAAATAAATGCAGAAGAACTTCGGAATCGCTGGTTGTATTTAGGTAGCGCGTCTCTGTTTTAATTACCTCTGAGGCTAGCTCATTATAGTTTGTTAAATTACCGTTGTGAGCAAGGGCAATACCGTACGGCACAGAGGTCCAAAAGGGCTGGACCTCGCCATGGCTAAACCCACCGTGGGTGGGATAACGGTTGTGGGAAATACCGATATTACCGGTAAGCAATTTCATATTCTCATTATTAAAAACTTCTTTTGCTAACCCCATTCCTTTTTCTTTGTGCATGCGGTTATCATATGTCATAATACCGGCAGCATCTTGCCCCCGATGCTGTAGATGAACAATACTATCATAGAGCTCAGTAGCGACTGGCTTATGAGAAAAAATTCCAGCGATGCCACACATTAGATTATATCCACCAGCTTTGGGGCAATTCCCACATATGACTGGGGAGATAAAGACAGCAGTGTTTTTTTATCTTCTTTAGATATATTTAACCCACAAACAAATTCCACTAAGGATTTCTTATTAATGGTCTGTCCCTGTGTTAGAGTTTTTAATGCTTCATAGGAGTCCGCCTTTCCGTTTTTCCGCATAACAGTCTGAACCGCTTCCGCCAGCACCTCCCAGTGCCTGTCCAGCTCATTTTTCATATGGGGTTTGTTGATGGCAATGCGCTCTAGGCCTTTGGTAATATTATCTAAAGCAAGATATGAGTACCCCATAGCAACACCCTGATTACGTATAGAAGTGGAATCGCTTAGATCGCGCTGCATTCTGGAGATAGGAAGTTTTACTGCCAGGTGATTCAGAAGAGCATTGGCAATTCCCATATTTCCTTCCGCGTTCTCAAACTGGATTGGGTTTATTTTATGAGGCATAGTAGACGAACCCACCTCCCCTTTCACTTTTTTTTGTCCTAAAACACCTCGGCTGATGTAGCCCCATATGTCCCGGCAGAGGTCGGTGAGTATGGAGTTTACCCGCACTAACTGGTGGTAGCTTTCTGTCAATGAATCATGGGGCTCTATTTGTGTGGTAATAAGGTTTGGTTTAAGAGCCAAAGACTTGATGAATTTTGATGCAAATCGTGGCCAGTTTGTTTTTGGGTAGGCGGAGACGTGAGCGGACCAGGTGCCAGTAGCTCCGCTAAACTTTCCCAACAGGGAATGAGACCAAATTTGATTAATCTGACGGTCAATCCTTCCACAAAACACAGCCATTTCTTTTCCAAAAGTTGTAGGTGTGGCGGGCTGTCCATGGGTTAAGGAGAGCATGGAAGTATTTTTATATTTCCGTGCCAACTTTATCAACTTATTGTTCGCAGATTTTAACGCAGGAAGGTAAACCTGTTTTAATCCATCCCGCCACATAAGAGAATACGACAGGTTGTTTACATCTTCAGAGGTTAGAGCAAAATGAATCCAAGGATGAAGGGATTTTTTGAGCTTACTTTGCAAATAATATTCAATCGCTTTTACATCATGGTTGGTAGTGAGCTCAAGGTTCTTGATCTTTTGAGCTGCTGCAGTGTTGAAGTTTTGATAAATTTTCCGCAGTCGATCTTTTTCCTCTTTTGAAAAAGTCGGAAGTTCTTTTATAGTTTTTTCGTTTCCCAATGCGATGAGATATTCGATCTCCACATTTAGGCGGTATCGCATTAGAGCAGATTCAGAAAAGTATAAGGAAAGTGCCTTTACGCTATCTGCATAACGCCCGTCAAGTGGTGAGAATGCGTTTAATTGTCTAGACACCAAAAATGCGTTTTACGGCTAACGCACAATTGCCCGGGTCAATTACCGTGAGCACTGGTGTGTTGCTTGGCATTTGCAGTGTAGAGTGAATATTCACCAGCATATCCGCTTTATCTGAAAAGGGAGGACAGCCTAAGGTGGGAAATTCAGAGTTGGCAGCGACAAACCCAGAAAGGGCATTTGAACGACCAGCAATGGTGATATAAACAATATCTTTCTTTTTTTTATTTGCACTTAAGATATCTAAAACCTTTACCGGCTCTTTATGAGCCGACGCGGCATACTGCTCCCATATAATTCCATATTCATCTAGCTTATCGGTGATTTTTTTTGCGTGCAGTTCATCTGATGTTGAACCCATAATAATAACTGCTTTCATAATATATCCTTAAGATTTTCGTTAATTCTTTTTTGAGCCTCCTTGTCGGCATCAGGAAATGGAAAAGTTTCCCCTGTAATAGTTTCATAGAGATATATATATCGGCTGGACAGCTCTACAACCAGATCTTCCGGTGCTTCAGGTAGGGCCTCATCATTATATGGATCGCAATTATCCACGAACCACAGTCGCAGGAACTCTTTATCAATATTTTGGGGCTCCTGTTTTGATGCCATTCGCTTGTTGTATGTTTCATTGATCCAGTACCGGCTAGAGTCGGGAGTATGGATTTCATCAATAAGTATAATCTTTCCATCAGAATCTCTTCCCATTTCATATTTGGTGTCCACCAAAATCATACCGTTATTAGCAGATTTTTTCTGGCCAAAGGTAAACAACTCTAATGCTTTTTGACTACAATAATCCCAATCCCCCTTTGTCATCCATCCCTCACTCACAATTTCTAATGGTGCGATAGGGCGGTCGTGATGTTCTTCTTTTGTGGTGGGAGTAAGCATGTTTGTATCTAGTTTTTGGTTTTTTTTGAGACCTTCCGGAAGAATATTGCCGCAATATTCACGGTCTCCGTTGTTATAGACTGTCCATAAGGATGTGCTGGTGCTGCCAGTAATATATCCACGAACAACAAATTCAATAGGAAAAACATCGCATTTATTTGCCAGAGTTACATTCGGATCGGGCACATCAATTACCTGGTTAGGGATAATATGTTTTGTTTGTTCAAACCACCAGGCACTGGTCAGGTTCAAAACCTGTCCCTTAAAGGGGATGGAAGCGAGAACGCGATCAAAGGCACTTTGGCGGTCAGTAGTAATTAGTGCAATTTTGTCTCCTAGGTCATATTGATCACGAACCTTGCCGGTTTTTTTGAGGCCAGAGGGAAGATGAGTTGAGGTTAGCGTGTTGTTTAGTTCCGCCTTAATACGACCCTTATAGTGTTTAGTTGATTCTATAGCATTCATGAGATAGTGGATTGTATAATATGTGAGTGTTTAAAATTTTCTTTAAAACAGTATTAAAATTACCGCTATTTATGGACACATTCCATATAACGCCATATTTTAATTTGGTCAAACTATGAATTTCGAATCGCCCCCTAAGAGATTCAAACTTTGCACGCCCGCGCACATCTTCTTTATGACACACCAAAAATGACGCCGTGTTTTTATTGGACACAGTTTCACTGATAAACTCTTTGTTTGAATTATAGAGCTCTCCAGATGCGTCAATTTTCCTTAGGGTCTCATCTCTATTTCCGCTTGTTGAGATTTCCCAATAGCTCTGACGGGAGACAGCTACATCATACCCTAGCCGGGTTAATGCACTATTAACAGACACGGCTTCGTTATCGGTAATGATCATATTTATAAACCACTCTGTTGCTCCCGGACTTGCTGTGTGCTCTCTCATTTTGTAGCGGGGGTTGCAGTAAGAGAGTTTATGATCAGTGGCCGGGTTACCTTTTTCTATAAATTCTTTCATTGAAAAAAAGATAACATCCCCGCTTTTCGTTCGCTCTGGGTGAGGCATCATGGCCATGACATTTCCCTGGGAATTGCACACCGCTGCCAGGTTATATGTGGACCCATTAGGATTGGTGGGGAATTCATCCACCACATCACCACTGTCATCGCAGTAGCGGTAAACAGCCTGATCATTGATAATCATTTTTTTTAAAAGTTCATCCGGGATGATAAACCTCCCCTCTCCGTGAGCCAAAGGAATGGTTATAAAATCACGACTCTTTAAATGGCGCGTAAAAGCACAACGCGTTGGAGAAACTGACATTTGCAGATTGGCCCAGGTGTTGTAATAACCCACACCTACCACATGTCCTCCCCTTACCCGCTTGTTATCAGTAAGCGCCACACCGAGACGGTGATTTTCCAACCCCGGGACAAGCCCGCTTTCTACCAAAATCTGGGCTCCATTGCAGATACCTAGTACGGGTTTCCCCGCAGCCGCTTCTATTTTAACTTGGTCCATAATGGGGTCTAGAGCCGCAATAACACCAGCCCTAGATCGATCTTCGTAGGAAAATCCGCCTACGATTATATAGCCATCAAACTCAGACAATATTTTTGTTGACTCATTCCATAGAAACTCAACAGGGTTTAGTCCTACGCGGTGGCAGGCCATATGTGTTTCACGCTCTGTGTTAGAGCCAGGAAACTGAATGATTGCAATTTTTGCCTTAGATTTCACAAAAAGTTTTTAACCATCTGTTTATTTTTAGGATTGTTTTCTCACTCATTTCCTTGCCGATAGCATAGTCAAAGAATTCTCTGTTAGCTTCCAGTTGATCAAATAATATCTTTGCCTACTTAGACCACTTTGTACTAAAGGAGTCCTCTGTGCCAGACAACAAAAACAATACTGGTGGTTTTTTCACAAGATCACTATGTAATTTTAATTTATAATGTAATGGTTCATTATTGTCCCTGGTATAGAGTTGACTAACAACAAAAGACAACACAAAAAAAATAACAATATTTGCTTCAAAGCACCCTAACACCACCGTTCCCACTAACAACAGTCCCAATTTGATATATTTCTGTTAACTCTTTTAACACCCTCTTCACAGTTTTAAGGTCATTAACATCAACAACAATGACCATCCCTATACCGAGGTTGAAGGCGCGAAACATTTCCCTTTCATCCACATTGCCAATGGATTGCATTACATCAAAGACGGGTAAGGTGGGCCACGATCCTCTTTGAATTTCCACCCCACAACCATCCGGTAAAATCCGGGGAATATTTTCCACCAAACCACCACCGGTGATATGGGCAATCCCTTTAACATCAACCCCTGACCCTAATACTGAAAAAACATGATTAGTGTAATTTATATGTGGTTCAAGTAAAGTAAGCCCAATAGGCTTGTCAAGTTCAGGAATAAAATCATTAACATTATATCCTCCAGTTTCAAAAAAGAGCTTTCGAGCAAAAGAGTATCCATTGGTGTGTATCCCGCTGGACGGCAACCCTAGGACCACATGGCCATCCTTAATTTTTTCACCGGTGATAATGTTGTTTTTTTCAACCACACCGGTAACGATACCCACCAGATCGTGCTCGCCGGGTAGGTAGGTGTCAGGCATCTCAGCTGTCTCGCCACCAACCAAAGAAACACCAGTGTCCCGGCAAGCTTTTACCATCCCAGAGATAATCTCTTCTATAATATCCGGTCTCAATTTATCGTTGGCAATATAATCCAGAAATGTGAGTGGCCGTGCTCCCATGACTAAAATATCATTTACACAAGCGCTTAAAAGATCAATTCCGATGGTATCAAACTTACCCACCTTTCTAGCGATAATGGTTTTTGTCCCCACGCCGTCAATACTTTGAACCATGACAGGGTTCTCGTATTTATCTAAAACAGGCTTCAGATCATAAAGGGAACCAAAACCACCCAACCCTGTGAGAACATTTGATGTAAAGGTTGACCTTACCCCCTTTTTGATGCGACTCACCGCCTCATTCCCCGCGTCTATGTCAACACCAGACGATTTATAATCCAACTTACTCATAGTTTATCACGCAAGCCATTTCTCCAAGCTTCCCTTGCATTAATAACTGCGAGATTCACCGCTTCATTGATACCTATTGATTCACCACCAGTAGTTCCTATATCAGAGGCGATCACACTATAGTCTAAAAAAACAGATTGAACTTTTTCAATATTTTCCCGGGAGACCTCTGCCACAAAGCCACTCGTTTCTGAAAAAAGAATTTTTGTAAGGGAAAGGTCACTTTCAATATGCACTTTACAGCCAATACTGTTTCCGAAAGTCATTTCCGCCAGGGCTGATGCTATACCACCATCAGCGATATCATGGCACGATAAGAGCAGGTTTTGATCAATACAATCGGTAATGGCAAATATCTGTTTTTTTACTTCATCTAAACTAGGCTTTGGCAACTGCGCACCCAGCTCATTATAGAGAGAATAATAGACCGACCCCCCCAGCTCATCTTTCCGTTCACCGATCATTAAAACAACAGAATTGGGTTGTTGAAAAGACATAGTCACCGCGCTATTCACGTTTTTAAGTCGGCCCAAACAGCATACGATAGGGCTTGGAGGAATAGCACAGTTTTTTGATTCATTATAAAAGCTCACATTTCCCGCAATAATGGGTGTGGCATCATTAGGACTATCTTTCAGGGTGATAGCATGGCATGCATCAGAAATTCCACGGACGCTTTCTACAAACTCCCACATTTGATGGGGCTTTTCAGGACTGCCAAAACAAAGACAATCTGAAACAGCGTGGGGTGTAGCGCCCACAGCGGCCACATTACACATAGCTTCCACAACGGCATTCACACCACCCCAATATGGATTAATAAGACCGTGGCGTGGGTTTTGGTCTGTAGACAGAGCTATGCCTATATTGCGGATTTCTTCCGGATAATTTTTAGAATTGAACGGTGCTAAAACGCCAGCATCAGCCAATCCCGTTTCGGTGTAGACTCTTCCCTGAACCTGTTTATCATAGGCCTCAAATATGGGTTCCCGGCTGGCCATATTTTCGTGGGCTAAAATTTTCAGTAATGTTTCATTAAAATCGTAAGGTTCTGGAATGTCCGGTTCCGAAAAACGCTGTTGCCGAGATTTATAAGGACGATCATACAAAAAACCTTTTGTTATTTCCGCTGCTGGGGCGTTGATAATTTCCTCTTCTCCGTTATGTACAATATATTGGCCGTCGTTGCGGATTCTACCAACGACAGACGCCTGTGCGCCCTTACTCACGCCGGGCAGGTCAAACACTCTATTATAATGTTCCAGGATTAATGGCGTCACCTCGGGAGGTGAGACCCACATAAACCGCTCCTGGGTTTCGCTGCATAGATAAACTGACGGATGAAGATTATCCATACCTATATGAATTTTATCCATCCACACCTCTGAGCCGTATCCCGACGTTTCTGCCAACTCTACGCTAGCGCAGGCCACGCCGCCTGCCCCTAGGTCCTTAAAACCCATATTTTCAATGAGCCCATTTTTTTTTAGAACATCAAACAGCGCATAAGATGATTTCAACAAATGGCGCTCTAGAAAAGCATTAGGTTCCTGCACCGCTCCCTTGTTTTGTTCCTTTTTATCCTCTTCTAACTCTAAAGAGGCAAAACTTGCACCACCAAACCCACTGTTATCGGTGGGCTTTCCAACCAAAATAAGGTCATATCCATCGGCGCCCTGTGGTGCATAGGAATGTAGAATGTGATCTTCCCTAACAATGCCTAATGTAACCAGCGTGACAAGGCAGTTTTCGTTGTAGCCTTGGTGGTAGTATATATCACCACCAACATTGGGAATTCCTAATGGATTACTATAACCAGCAATTCCTGCGACCACGCCATCATGTATCCACTTGGTCTTATTGCTATTAATCTCTCCAAAACGGAAGGAGTCAGTACAGGCAATAACCTCAGCGCCCATGCACATAACATCTCGGACATTGCCTCCCACTCCTGTGGCAGCTCCTTCATAAGGGACTAGCTGAGATGGATGGTTATGTGATTCATGGCTCATAACAACACACCAGCGATTACCCTTATTGTCTTTAGTAACAGCCACAACGCCAGCATCTTCTTTAGCGCCCAGAACAACGTCGGGTCCATCGGTAATAAACTGTTTTAAGTGGGTCCGGCTACTTTTATATGCACAGTGCTCAGAGCCCTGAATAGAAAACAAAATAAGCTCTGAAAGAGATGGAGCCCTGCCAAGCATATCATTTTGGATTTTTAAGGCCTCTTCTGTGGTGAGAGGAATATTGAGCTCTTCTAGTTTTGACTTAATTTTTTGATTACTTAGGCCACTAAAATCAACAATTTCTTTTGTTAAAGGCATTAGCGAATTATAGTTTCGTGACGCTGGGGCCCTACAGAGACAATTTTAATAGGACATTCCACCTCACTCTCTATAAAGTTTATATAATGTTTTAAGGTTTGAGGAAGAGCGTCATACCCTTTATTCCAGACATTGTCCGTCAGGTCTCCCCAACCAGACAATATTTTATAGATAGGTTTAGCCTTACGATAAGATGTTAAACTGGCAGGCATTTCTTTAATTTTATTACCTTTCACATCGTAAGCAATACACACAGGTAGTTCATCAAAACCGTTTAAAACGTCTAGCTTAGTGAGGGCAATTTCAGTGAGGCCGTTCACCCTTACGGCCTGCCTTACCTGTACCAGGTCTAGCCAACCCACACGTCGCGGCCGACCGGTTGTGGTACCATATTCACCACCTTTTTCTCGAAGTGTTTCAGCCTCATTGTCTTGAATTTCCGATGGTAGGGGACTTTCACCTACACGGCTCAAATAAGCCTTTACCACCCCGATAATACGCCCAACTTCTCTAAAACTAACACCAGTACCCGTCGAAATATGGCCTGCGGCTGTATTAGAAGAGGTGGTAAACGGATAAACTCCATGGTCCACATCTAAACTAATACCCTGAGCACCTTCAAATAATATAGATTTACCAGACTTGTGGGCATTATACAGCTCTACAGATGTGTCACAAATATATTCAGAGAGCTGTTTACCATAGCTCAAATAAGCACTAAAGATATCTTCTAAGGTTATTTCTAAAAATTTTCCTAGTGACTTTTCAATCAAGCCTTTTGCAAAGCTATAGCCTTTCTCCAGTTTTTCTTGAAATACGTCAGGCTCTAAAAGGTCTACCATACGGATTCCATTGCGAAACATTTTATCTGCATAGACAGGCGCGATTCCTCGCCTAGTACTGCCAGCGGCGAGTTGACCTTGATGCCCAGACAGAGCACTATCTAAAACAATATGGTAAGGCATAATAACATGAGCCCTATCGCTAACCATAAGCTTAGGACAGACCCCTTTTTCTTTTATATAGGCAATTTCGTCTAGGAGCGCTTTTGGGTCTACTACCACACCATTTCCAATAACTGAAGTGGGTGTTCCATATACAATACCGGAAGGAATAAGGTGAAGCTTAAAAGTGATACCATCTACTATAATGGTATGGCCAGCATTGTTACCCCCGTGGAAACGAACCACATAGTCAGAATCACCGGCAAAAAAATCTGTAATTTTCCCCTTACCTTCGTCGCCCCACTGAGCGCCGACAATAGCGGTGATGTTAGATGGGTAGGAATTCAAGAATCAAAAAGTCTTAAAGCACTAATAGAGCCAGAGATAAATCATTAAATATGTAATATAAACAGGCTGAAGGTTACAGAGAATAATTCATAAGGAAAAAGTTTCAAATTAAACTGAACAAAAAAAATCAGCGCAAAAGGAGAAAAGGTTCATTTAATATGTCATTTGGAAATTCTCCCTGTTTGTCTTTAAGAAAATAACTAAAAAAAGATAGGGCAACTTTATTTGTTATTGCCACTGCTTTTTTGGCTGAAATTGGGCCCGTTTCAAGAAACCTGTCAGTTAACGGTGAAAACAAGGGTGCATCACAAAAATCAAGATGACGAGAGTTTTTTAAAACAAGCTGGAAGTTTTTTTCGGGAGAGGATTTTGTAAAAGTGTTAACTAAATTGGGACTTGTAGGATAGTCAGAGTCACCCCAGTGTGGTCGACCTAAATAAATAAAAGGTTGGCTTATTCCGGAATTTAAAACGTTTATGGAGAGAGGGTTCATCCAGCTGTCTAAAACTAAGCACGAGCGAAAACGCTTATCCTCAAAGGCAACTTGAATTGCCGTTGCGCCACCATAAGAATGCCCCAAAACACCAACTCTATTTAAATCCATTAAACCATTAAAATGTATAGCTTGATTTTTTTTTATTAGTGTATCTAATAAAAACTGAACATCTGCAACTCTAGTGTTCAATTGCTTTCTCCTGATTTGTACACTATCAGGGTGTCCGGTTATATCAGAACGGTAGTCTGCTACAGTTCCATCTTGAAATAAAGTTAAGTTACAGTCATAGGGATGATCTAGAGATGCCACAACAAACCCGTGGCTAGTAAGCTCCTCAATGAGAGCAGAGTGTATCTGTCTCATTCCTGTTAATCCGTGAGATAAAATAAGCACAGGATAGGGAGCACTTGTAAGGTCTGGACTTGCGTTTAAATAGGAGTTTGTTTTTACTAGATTGATGTGTCCAGCCATCCAGCCGGGAAAACCCCCAGCAGACCCTATCATTTCCGCCCGGATAGTTATATTATCAATGTATGGTTCAGGGACTCTCCCTCTTATATCATTGGAGGGATACCACACTTGAACCATAATCTTTCTATAGTCGTTGGGGTTCTCATGTGTAAACCATTCCAGCCGGGTGGAGTCGATCCACTGAAAGGTTTGAGTTCCTATAGAGTAGGGACCTGTAGGGGTTGGTAAAGAAAAAACAGGAACCACAAAAGGAAGAAAAGCAGAGAACAAAAAATAGACTAAAATGAGAGACTTTCCCCACAGGGGCTTCTCTCCTCCCTTTTTATAAAAGAGAAAAACAATTAAAAACAATAGATAGGCAGGTACCATCTGCCACCTCTGTGACTCAAGATAAAAATGTAAAAAACACACCAGAAGCCCACCAAAAAGAGAGTACAAAAACAGTTTTTTATCTTCACGAAATAAAAGATAAATTATCCAAAGCAAAGAGCTTAAAATTATAATTTCAAGAGGTCTCACAGCAGTATAGATTAAGTGTTTTTGAGAAACTAAACCAAGAAGGAAAACCATGTCATTCCAAAAATTAAATTTTGCAAAAAAAGATAGACACGAGATGTTGAACAAATCAAAAACCCTACTAGAAGAGATGAAAAGACGCAGGACGGTCAGAGAATTTTCAAGCGAAAAAATCCCACTGGAGGTAGTGGAAAACGCCATCAAAACAGCTGTCTCTGCACCGTCCGGAGCTAACAAAGAGCCCTGGACATTTGTAATTATTACAGACAAAGGAGTTAAAGAAAAAATTCGAACAGCCGCAGAAAAAGAAGAAAAAGAGTTTTACTCTCGCCGGGCAACACGAGAGTGGCTGGAAGATTTAAACCCGTTTGAAACAAACTGGAATAAATCATTTATTGAAACTGCCCCTTGCTTGGTTGTCGTTTTTAAACAGATATATGAGCTTGAAAAAAAACAAAAACGTAAGAACTATTATGTGAACGAGTCAGTAGGCATTGCATCAGGGTTTTTGTTAATGGCTCTCCACCAAATTGGGCTGGCAACCCTAACTCACACACCCAGCCCTATGGGATTTTTGGAAAAAGTACTTAAACGTCCGAAAAACGAAAGAGCGTTTCTGCTTATTCCCGTAGGATACCCCTCAAGAGGTGCGCAGGTACCGGTATTAAATAAAAAAACATTCTCAGAGTCTGTAATAACCTGCTATTCTTAATTGCCCTGGGTCTTTGTTGGCAAAAGCCCTTAGTTTAAATGAATAAAATTAGTCTACATTGTAATTAATTTTTACTTTAAAGGTCAGTTTTTATAAAACTTTTAAACAGGAGGAACCGTTGAAAACTATCATTTACCATAACCCCAGATGAAGCAAAAGCCGAGAGGCCGTGTTGCTTCTCAGAAGATCCGATACAGAGCTGGGGGTTGTAGAATATTTAAAACACCCCCTCAATAAGAAAGAATTGATGGGCCTATCTCAAAAGCTTAACCTCCACCCTAAAGATTTTATCAGAAAAAGAGAATCTGCTTTTAAAGAGCAAGGGTTAAAAGATAAACAAGAAGACAGGGAAGCGCTTTTTAGTGCGATGGAAAAGTACCCAAAAATTATGGAGCGACCCATTGCGGTTAGGGGAATGAACGCTGTGATTGGTCGTCCACCTGAAAAAGTGCTTTCTCTTCTAGATAAATAAAACAACCTAAAAAGGGGTTTTAAGTGAGGAAGGTTACATTAGGAAGAACAAAAGTAAAGGTTTCTGCTGTTAGCCTGGGAACATGGTCATATGGAGGGGCAAACACTTCTGGTGGAAGGTCTGTGGGTTGGGCAGGCCAGGAAAAGCGAGACTCTCAAAAAGCTCTTAACAAAGCGTGGGAATCAGGGATTAACCATTGGGATACTGCCGATGTTTATGGAGATGGCAGATCAGAGAAGGTAATTGGCTCTATGTGGGATTCGGTTCCACGTGATGAAATATTTTTGGCGACCAAGGTTGGGTGGGACCAGGGGGCATATCCCCACTGGTATAACCCGGATCACATGCGAAAAAAAATGGAACAGTCCTTAGCAAACCTAAAAACAGAATGTGTTGACCTTCTCTATCTACATCACTGCAATTTTGGAAAAAACGATGAATATTTTGATGATGCTTTGGAAATAGTTTGTCGTTTTAAAGAGGAAGGAAAAATAAAGTTTTCCGGTCTTTCGGATTGGGATCTAAAAAAAATAATGAAGTTTATTAAAAGGGCAAACCCCGATGTGGTTCAACCGTATCGAAATATTTTTGAGGACACTTATAAACTAAGCGGACTGCAGAAACACATTGAAGAAAACGATAGGGGTGTTTGTTTCTTTTCGCCGCTTATGCATGGCCTCTTAACGGGAAAGTATGTGGAGACCGTAGATTTTCCTGAAGGCGATTTTAGAAAAAACATCAAAGCCTTTCAGGATAGGGATATAATAAGTTTGTTTCAAACAAATGCTGAGCGCCTAAAAAACAAATTTGACAAACACCCCAACCCAGTGATGCATGGCGTCATTGATACCCTGACCTCTGACTCAAAAAACAGCTGTGTATTGTTGGGACAAAGAAACGAAAGCCAGGTTGAAACAGCCAAAACCTTAGGGGTGTTAATTGAAGAAGAAAAAGTGGCCTGGGTTAAGGGGCTTTATCGTCCATAAATATGATTAGACCAATTTGTTTGTTTTGGGCTAACCCTTTTCGATATAGGTTCGAAAATTTTATGTAAAAAAACTTTTTACTAATTAAAACAGTTGTCTAATTAAATGCTTAATAAGAAAAAACAGGAACAAACCATGAAAAACTTAATCAAATTAATTTTTTTGTTAGTAGCTGTTGTTGTTTCACAGGAAAGGCCGATATCTACCTACTCAATTGTTGCCTACGATGAAAGCACGGGAGAGTTGGGTGTGGCTGTTCAGAGCCACTGGTTTTCTGTAGGATCTATCGTACCTTGGGCAAAGGCCGGAATAGGAGCGGTTGCAACCCAGTCGTTTGCAAGGGTTGAATATGGCCCTGATGGGCTACGGATGATGGAGGAGGGCCTTACCGCAGGCCAGGCACTAGAAAAGCTTGTCGCTGCAGACCAGGGTAGGGCCGTTAGACAGGTAGGAATGGTGGACTCAAAGGGAAACACCGCTGTTCATACGGGAGAGAAGTGTATTGAGTTTGCAGGACACAAAACAGGGAAAAATTATACAGTTCAGGCAAACCTTATGGAAAGGCCGACAGTATGGCATATAATGTCTCTTGCGTTTGAAACAGCAGAAGGTGACCTTGCTGACAGAATGATGAGCGCGCTTGAGGCGGCAGAAGAAGAGGGTGGAGACCTGAGGGGTCGGCAGTCAGCGTCTATGCTTATTGTAGCGGGGGAACCAACAGGAGTTCCCTGGAAAGATGTTGTGCTAGACCTAAGGGTGGAAGACCACCCAGAGCCTCTAAGACAACTAAAGAGGCTAATACGGATTCATAAAGCATATAAACACGCAAACAAAGGTGACCACTATATGGAAACAGGGGAGATTGAAAAAGCGCTTGTAGAATACAACCATTCCTCGGGGTACTATCCAGAAAACCCGGAGTTAAGATATTGGACGGCGGTTGCGTTGGTTGGGAAGGGCAGGCTTGATGAAGCCCTTCCAATTTTCAGAGATGTTTTTAGGGAGGCTCCACAGCTTAGAGCGCTAACCCCAAGAATAGTGCCCTCAGGGCTAATTCCGGATGACCCATCAAAATTAGATAAAATATTAAAGCTTGATTAAAATATATTTGTATAATACAATATAATGAGGCAGGCCTTAAAAGAATATCTATATAATGACTCCACGTTCGAGATTTTTGGAGCAGGGCACATTGTTGGCCTGGTTGTATCGGTGCTGCTTATTGTTTTTATTCCTTTGTTTTCGTTAAAATATCTAAGTAAAGACTCTCAAGCAAGGTTTGGAGCTATAATTGGATATATTGTGATGTTAAGTTATCCAGTTTGGATTGTTTTAGAGTTGGCTGCCGGCACATTTAGCACAACCCTTCACCTACCGGTTCATTTGTGCAGAATATCTAACCTGTTAATCCCACTGGTTATGGTAAAGAGACATTTTCTTACTTTTGAAATATTATTTTTTTGGGGATTGAGTGGCACTCTTCAGGGCGCTATAACACCAGACATTTCTGCAGGGTTTCCCCACTTTTATTATTTTAGATTTTGGATTGCCCACAACGGACTGGTGCTCGCGTTGGTATACGCGGCGGTTGTCTACAAAATGTGGCCAACACCAAAAAGTATCAAGAAGTCATTTTTGGCACTAAATCTTTTCTTAATTTTTGCTATGATAGTCAATCTAGTTCTTGACGCTAATTATTTTTGGATATGCGGAAAGCCAGTAACACCAATTGGAGAACATGTGCCTACAATTCTTGACTTTATGGGTCCCTGGCCTTGGTATATTGTTGCTGCTGAGTTTGTAGCACTAATACATTTTTTGATAGCATACACCCCGTTTTACTTTATTAATAAAAGGAAGGTATAGATAATTAAAATGGATAAAACGCGCTGGCTCTTTTTTGTTATTATGGCTTGGTTTATAACCTCCTGTGACCCATTAATCACTACTTTTGATGATGTGGAAAGTGCGGTGTTATATAGAGCCAGAAACACTACATCTACACCTGCTAATAATAGCACCCTTCAAGTGATGACCTGGAACATCCGTTTTGGCATAGGACGGCTACCTTTTTTTGGTGATTCTTGTGGTGACAGGTCTATATTTACTGAAAACGAAGTTATGACAACATTGGACTCTATTGTAGCCAAAATTAATAGCCTAGACCCGGACATTGTTTTGTTTCAGGAGATTGATACCGAATCTAAACGAACGGCATACATTGATCAGGTACAATGGATATTGGATCATACAAACTTAAACTATGGCGCGTTTGCATCTATGTGGAAATCCCAGGTGATACCCAGCGATGGAATCGGTAGAATTGACGCCGGAAACGCTGTCTTAAGCAAGTGGAAAATTGAAAGTGCAGATCGGATCCAGTTGCCGCTTCGTGGAGACCAGGATGGCCTGACCCAGCTATTTTATCTTCGCAGAAATATATTAAAAGCAAAAATAACAATCCCAAACCAAGATAGTTTTTATGCAGTCGTTACCCACTCTACTGCATTCGCAACGGATAACACAAAACAAAAGCATATTGATTCGTTCATTGATGAGTTGGAGAGGTTGGAAAGCAGCAATAGCTTTTTTGTTGGAGGTGGAGATTTGAACTCCATTCCTCCAGGCGCGCTGTCACATGATTTTTGCGAAACAGACCAATGTGCTGGTGATACACAAGTTCATGTTAACCTTGATGGGGGACCACACAGAGAGGGCAGTTATTTCAATAATTTTGATAATGAGCCAAACCTCCTTGAGCCTCTGTACAATTCCTATGCTCCTGCCATACCTCTTGATATTGCTATTGCGGGCTCTACACACACAACACACAGCACAGACAGCTCCTTTCCGTGGGATAGAAAGCTGGATTATATTTTTACCAACTTAAATGTGGTGGAGAATTCTGGCACCACCCACCAGGATACTCGACTTCTGTCTGATCACGCGCCCGTTACGTGTCTTGTTACAATACCATGAAGCGTTTTGCTATTATATTATTTATAACAGGGCTGTTCTGTCAGCAAGGGCTGTGGCAGTCGGGAACAGCTTATACGCTTCCTGAGGGGCGCTGGGAGGTGGGACTGTTTCAGCCGGCCAGGTGGGGCCAGGGGCAAGCCCGTGAAATATCATTTTATAAACTCTCTTCGCTTTTTATACCGAACATAAGCATAAAACAAAAATGGTCCAAGTTAGATGATTTTGTTTTATCTACAAACCATACACTTCTCTATCCAACCCCTCTCTTAAAAAAACTACAGAGCCCGCTGGGTATGGATATAGGTGAGCCCAACATGTTTGCCCTTATTTCCCCAGAGTTTGACATTCCGCCTGTGATTATTATAAGCAATATGTTATTGATTAGTATGCCGCTATATTCTGATAGAATATTGACGGGCAAGATAGGGGTGTCTGTTGCGTTTGGAGGTTCTGGTTTAGCTAAAGAGTCAACCATTGACCTTCCCTTGGTATATCATCGTTTGGCTGTTTTGTATAATGGTTGGTCGGTCCGGTTTGGACTAGATATGAATGGTTCCATAAAAAAATCCATATCTTATTTAATAGATGGAGATATTTTATTGATACCGGGAATGAAGGGGGATATGGCCATAGAACACAAAGGTATGCTTGCCTGGAAAAAATCTCATCGATTTCAGGTTTCATTGGGATATAAGCTGGTCTATGGTGTTTATCCGGATGGATATCCCAACAAAAATATAACAAGGACTCACCTACTTCCACTGATAGACTTTCAATGGGCAAGAGACTGAACCACTAAAATGTTTTATTTAAATATTGGTTGTATTATACAGCCTTATTAAAAAAGAAGTTAATCTGTCATTGGATATAGGGTAAGGCGGTGCGAACAAACAGCTTGCAGGGCGAAAGATGAAAAACAATTGGATGTTTTTATTTATTGCACTACCGTATTTTCTTATTGCTCAATCCTTATCTACAAAAGGTCAATTATGGATAGGTGGACTAAATGGCAATAATACACCTGCTAACCAACCATCTTTAGAAATGAGCATTGGATATATACCCACGGTTTCATTTTATAATGATATGCACAATGATAGGCTCTTTGATGTTGAGCTAGCCTATAGGGTTGAACAGTATTATTCTGGAAATTCATTACTTTTATATAATTTTGAGCCTCATCGTTTATGGATGCGTTTTTCTAACCAAACAATAGAAGCCCGACTGGGCCTACAAAAGATTACCTTTGGTCCGGCACAAATGCTACGCTCATTATCTTGGTTTGATAGCTTTGACATGAAAGACCCCACGGGTCAAACGGACGGCGTGGATGCTCTTCGGTTGCAATGGTTTCCGTCAAATTCATTTGCGATCTGGTCTTGGATAGTACGGAATGAACAAGGTGTTGTATCTTATGGTGGGCGGGGAGAGTTTTCCACCCATATAGGAGAATGGGGAATAACGGTACATCATGACCCGACCGACACCTTACAGATGATAGGACAAACGGGAACTTGGTTCGACCAACGTCATAATAGAATGGCCTTAGATTTTCGGTATGATGGCATTATAGGTTTGTGGAATGAAAACGCCCTTATCTTTTCTAAAGGCAAAAATATTATGCTTGTTACTATCGGTGCTGATTTCACCCTTCCTGTTGCCAGTGGGATATTAATCATGACAGAATCCATATTGACAAACAGCTCAAATAAAAATTCCGATCGTGTATATACTGCATTCATGGCTAGCATGCCCTTGGGAATGATTCACCAAGTTATGTTTATTGCACAATTAGATTGGAAAGAAGAAAAAAAATATAACTATTTACGCTGGAGCGCTACATACGATCGATATAGTCTAAATTTCATCGCTTCAATTAGTCCAAAACGCTCGGCTTACAAGGCAATAGATTATTTATTACCCAAAACAGCAGCCGGTTTTGGTACAAACTTTCAGTTAATGTTCATATACAATTATTAGGATACATAATGGAGAATAGTCTTGTAGTAACTATAAAAAACCTGGTAAAGCAATTTCCAGTGGGAGGTGATTATTTCACAGCACTGAAGGATATAAACCTTAATATAACCAAAGGTGAATTCACAGGCCTAATTGGACCGTCCGGTTCAGGAAAAACAACACTGCTGAATATTATCGGTGGACTTGACTCCCCCACAAAAGGTAAGGTTAGTGCTCTAGGTAATTCCCTAAACGATACGTCCCACAATGTTCGGGCCCGCCTGCGGCGAAAGCATATGGGGTTTATTTTTCAGAGTTATAATTTACTGCCAGTTTATACGGTTTTTGAGAATGTGGAACTGCCCCTTATTCTGAACAATGTTGAAATGAAAAAACGGAAAGCAATAGTAAAAGAGGCAGTTGCATCCGTAGGACTATCTAACAAGCTGGACTCACGCCCAAATATGTTGAGCGGTGGTGAATGTCAGAGAACAGCCATAGCTAGAGCAATAGTACACCAGCCGGGACTAGTTCTGGCAGATGAACCTACGGCCAACCTAGATGCGGAAAACTCTCACCACATTATGAAAATCCTGACAGACTTAAATCAAAAACTGGATACTTCATTTATATTTGCAACGCACGATGAAAAAATTATGGACTACCTCAGGCGAATTATACACCTTGATGATGGCCAAATTACTGAAGATGAGTTCATTAAAAACTCCAAAGTTGATACATCCAAATGATGATTAAAATTGCCATTAAAAACCTACTTGGTGCCAGGCTACGCACCATTCTCAATGTTTTTGTAACAGCTTTTTCTTTTTTTCTGATACTATTCATGTCAGCCATGTATGATGGCATGCTTCAACACGCCAAACAGGTAACAATGGATACAGAGATTGCTGGTGGAGCCTACTGGCATCCGGAATATGATCCATTGGATCCCATGAGGTTTGAAGACGCACACTCTACTTTACCTTCAGAAATACAATCTCTAGTGGACCAAAATACCGCTTTTCCGGTGTTGGTGAGCCAGGCTTCCATCTATCCCGCTGGCCGCATTATGCCCGCCATTATGAAAGGAATTAAGCCAGACCAAAACATTGTGAATATGCCCACCAACTCACTATCGGGACATGATGATATTTCCATCCCGGTTCTGATTGGAAAAGGAATGGCCAGTGATACCAAATTGGAAGTGGGAGATACCTTTACGATCCGCTGGCTGGATGCAGACCGCACCTATGACGCAGATGAAGGAACAGTGGTACATATTATGGATATTGAGAATTTTAAACTGGATATGGGCCACATCTGGATACCCTTGGATAGGTCTCAGTCTATGCTATCTATGGAAGAAGAAGCAACCTATGTGACCTATAAAAAAGGAGCACCGCAGATTCACAAAACAGAAGGTTGGATTCATCGAGACATCAACTATCTAGTACAGGATATGGAGGCTATTATTGAGGCCGATAAACCAGGCGCACAGGTTATGTATGTCATACTATTAGCTCTTGCTGCCATGGGAATCTTTAACGCCCAAGTGTTATCTATTTTTCGCCGCGGGAGAGAGATTGGCACACTTATGGCTCTAGGAATGACACGCACAAGGGTGGTGGGGTTATTCACATTGGAAGGGGGGCTCAATGCACTGCTGGCCGCAGCGGCAACGCTAATATTCTTTGGCCCCATACTCTACCACTTCGGTGTAAATGGAATTCCGCTGCCCATTGATTATACGGAGATGGGAATGATTATGGCCAAACGTTTGGTGCCGATTTATACCACAGGGTTGGTTGTGTCAACCACGGTCCTTGTTTCAATAGTTGTATTGATTGTTAGCTATATCCCTTCTCGACGCATCGCTCGAATGAAGCCGACAGATTCCCTTAGGGGAAAGGCGGTGGTATGATCAAATTTTTAACCAAAGGATTGATTCGGGATCGTTCCCGTAGTTTTTTCCCCGTTCTGGTTATTACACTTACGGTTGCGCTGGTTGTTTTCTCGATAGGATTTTTGAAAGGGACAATGAACAGTCTTTTACTTGATACGGCTGTGATATTGACTGGCCATGAAAAAGTGGTCACCCGGGCATACCATGAAGAATCTCAGTTGTTACCCAACGATCTGGCGCTATTTGGGGTTGACCAACTAATTGAAGATCTAAACCAGAAGTATCCGAAGTTTTTCTGGTCACCGCGGATTACATTTGCGGGCCTGTTGGACGCTCCAGACAAAAATGGCGAAACAAAAGAGCAAGGTCCGGTCCTTGCGTTTGGTATTGATTTTTTTTCCGATGGCTCTCGAGAGTTAGAGATATGGGAGCTAGAACGATTACTGGTAGACGGCACACTACCTAACAATAGAGATGATGCCCTTATTAGCTCAAAACTGGCAAGCCAATTAAATGTACAGGCTGGAGAAAAGATCACCTTTATTGGTTCAACAATGGATAATGCATTTACAACCTACAGCTTTAATATTGCGGGAATATTTAATTTAAGAAAAGGTCAGACAGATAAACAAATGATGCTTGTTGATCTGTCAGGTGCTCGAGAAGCATTGGATATGGATAAGGCCGCTTCAGCCATTTTCGGATTTACCCACTCACTTTATTATGATGATGAGGAAGCTGTTGCACTGCGCACTAAATTCAATGATACCCACAGTGACAGTCTGGATATTTTCAGTCCATTTATGCTTGCACTAAGGGACGGGAATCAAATGGGTACTATGGTGGACATCAGCGGCGCAATGATGGCCATTATGGGCGGAATATTTCTGGTGGTGGTGATGGTCGTTCTGTGGAACATGGGGCTAATGAGTGGCCTGCGCCGCTACGGCGAGGTGGGCCTACGGCTGGCACTAGGAGAATCCAAGGGGCATGTGTACCGCTCAATGATATATGAAGCGGTGATCATAGGACTGGCAGGGACAGTGACTGGCACCACCATTGGGCTTACTCTTACTTATTATGTACAGGAGAACGGTATAGATTATACCAAAGGAATAGAAGCGCTATCCAACTCATCAATGGTGATGCCCAACGTGTTTTATTCCCAGGTAACACCAGATTTATTTTATATTGGATTTGTTCCAGGTGTTCTGGCTACTGTTTTGGGCACTATGTTGGCTGGTCTGGCCATATATAAGCGTGAAATGGCGCAGTTATTTAAGGAGCTAGAAATATGATTAAATTAATCATTTTTATATATTTTTTCGCATTTCTTGTGGGCCAATCCAAAGAAATGTCCGTGGGTGATATTATTAAAACCATGGATGATAATCTAAACGCTAAAAGCCGGATATTAACCAGTAAAATGATTATACACGGCAGGCGTGCGAGTCGCACTATTGAATCAAAAAATTGGGTGATAGGTACAGATAAAGCATTCACTGAATATTTATCACCACCTCGGGAAGCTGGTACAAAAATGCTAAAATTGGATGACAAACTCTGGATATACTCTCCACAGACAGACCGGGTGATTCAGATATCTGGGCACATGCTGCGACAGTCTGTTATGGGGTCAGATATGTCCTATAATGATATAATGGAAGACCGCCCTATGATAGAACTATACGAAGCCACACTAGAGGGCTCTATACAAATCGAAGGACGAGATCACTGGATTATGCTTTTAACAGCAAAAGTGAAAGGATTGTCTTATCATATGCGCAGGGCGTGGATCGATAAGGAGTACCTACTGCCCATGAAGGAAGAGCTATATGCTAAAAGCGGGAAATTACTAAAAACATCAACTATGGACGGCATTAAAAAAATACAGAACAGATGGTTTCCTTCTCGTTTTGTTTTTAAGGACGAATTGAAGCGTAATGGTAAAGGGACAGAGTGGGTGATTGATGGAATCGAGTTTGATAGCGATATACCAGAGTCTCGGTTTTCAAAAGCTAGACTGAGAAAGTAGTATTTAGAAATAATATAGAAACCCCAAAAGTTTTAAATGATATTAACTGTAGATAGCGATGACTCTATTATTTGGAGTTTAGTATGGGTCACAGAAGCATTACCAGGGTTAAGGATAAAAGAGCAGGTTAGGACTGTATGTTAAATCGACACATAAAGATATGGATGATTTATATGAAACTTAGTATATGAAAAAACAAGTTATTCAAATAAATGTAAAACCCAAAACATCCGGAGAGGGAGGACTGCCAAAGACTTCTATAAAAAAAGACCTTTTAATTGAATCTGGCTTTATGGGAGATTATAACAACTTTAGGACAAACAAAAAGAGCTCCGACCCTAAAATGGCAGTTTTGGTTTTGCCGATAGAAATTATTCACAAACTTAACAAAGAGGGTTGGCCTGTAAACTCAGGTGACCTCGGAGAAAACTTAACAACCTCAGGAATCAATAACTCTGACTTTTCGGTTGGTCAGCAATATAAAATAGGAAAATCTATAATTGAAATTACAATGGAGTGTGAGCCTTGCAAAGGGCTCTCCTATCTTGATTATGTTGGCGAAACAAGGGTCAACAATTTTATAAAAACACTTGTAGGAAGAAGGGGTTGGTATGCAAAAGTTTTGCAGGCAGGCTTAATTGAGCGTGGAGATTTAATTTTAGAAAAAAAATGAGCCACCAGACTGAATTAAAAATTGAAGGGATGCACTGTGCCGGCTGTGTGTCCACCGTAGAAAAAGCACTGAGCAAGGTAATAGGTGTGCAAAGAGCAGTGGTGAGCCTAGAACTAGAAAAGGCAGCAGTTAACGGGAGGGTAGAGATCAGCCAATTGATTAAAGCTGTAGAAATGTCAGGATATACTGCGTCATCTTTCATTGAAGAGGGCCTAAATAAAAAATCAAGTACACAAAAACAGGACAAAGTAAAAAAGCGGATGATTGTTGGTTGGGCAGCAACGGTGCCTATAATGATCTGGATGGGTATAGCAATGGCCGGAGGGCTGTTATTTCCTACTCCAAAAGTTTATCACGCTGGAATGTTGATATTAAGCGCTATCACTATTTTTTACGCAGGGGGAGAAACAATCAGAAATGGATGGAAATCACTATACTATTTTAACCCAAACATGGATGCGCTTATTACAATTGGATGTTTAGCGGCGTGGTCTACGGGGTGGATTCGTATATGGATAGACATCCAGCCGTTTACAGGGATTGCTGGAATGATAATGTCGTTTCACCTAACAGGAAGATATATAGAATCTAAGGCAAGGGGAGCTGCAAGCTCGGCAATTAAAAAACTGATGAACCTAGAGGCAAAAAAAGCGGTAGTAATTAATAAAAACGGTAGCGAAATAATGGTGGACATTCGGGATATTTCAGTTGGAGACGTGGTTATAGTGCGGGCAGGAGAAACTATTTCAGCTGATGGAATAGTTTTGGAGGGTATTGCAGATGTGGACGAGTCTCTGGTAACTGGTGAGCCAATTCCAATCTCCAAAACAAAAGAAGACCTTGTTGTAGGTGGTACGATTTGCTTAAATAGTACACTAAGGATAAAAGTAGAGAAAACAGGAAAAGACACATTTTTATCCAAAGTAGTTAAGTTGGTTGAAAACACCCAAACAACAAAGGTCCCAATTCAGCTTTTTGCGGATAAGGTTATCGCTATCTTTGTGCCAATTGTTTTGGTTTTATCAGGGGTTACTTTTGTTTTATGGTATTTTTTTCCGGAACACATGTTAAGTGTTTCCATATCTATTTCTAGAGTACTTCCTTTTATTGCATTTGAGTCAACACCTCTTGCTCAAGCTCTATATTCTTCCATAGCTGTTCTAGTGATTGCGTGTCCATGCGCACTAGGTCTGGCGACCCCTACGGCTCTAGTGGCGGGTACAGGCCTTGGGGCAAAAAATGGAGTGTTAATTCGCGATGGAGCGGCAGTTCAAAAGCTAACACAGGCCGACATCATATTTTTTGACAAAACCGGTACAATTACAGAAGGAAAAATGGAGGTGACAGGCGTGAGGGCGGTGGACTCTATCAAAACAGAGGACTTGGTCCAGTTAGCAGCGTCACTAGAAAAAGAATCTTCGCACCCTCTAGCAATGGCAGTTGTAGAACATGCCAACACATTAAATATTGATTTAGTAAAACCAGAGCAGGTTAAAGTTTTTCCTGGCAGAGGAATTGAAGGTATTGTGGCAGGGAAGAATATTAAGGCAGGCTCCAGAGATTTTGTTGGTGGTGTTTCCAGGGCAAAAGAAGATAAGATGTCCATCTATATTTCGTGCGACCAAAAAGAAATAGGCTGTATTTATTTTAAGGACCATTTAAGAAAAGAAGCGAAGGGAATAGTGTCAAGCCTGAAAGAGAAAAACCTAACTCCGGTAATACTCACAGGGGACAAAAAAGAAGTTGCAGAAAACACAGGAAAACAACTTGGCATAAATACCATCCACGCCCAACTTAGCCCTGAGTCAAAATTAGACATAATTTCATCTTATCAAAAAAAAGGCCATGTTGTTGTAATGGTTGGTGATGGTATAAACGATGCCCCCGCACTAACACAGGCAGATGTTGGTATAGCAATGGGCAGCGGTACAGACATTGCCCTTGAGTCTGGGGACATAGTCCTAACGGGTAAAGAAATGGAGAACATTTTTAAAACATTTTTATTGTGCTATAGCACATTTAAAAAAATTAGACAGAATATTTTCTGGTCATATATTTACAATATTATTGCAATTCCTTTGGCGTTTTTAGGCCTGCTTCATCCGGTGGTGGCAGAGGCTGCAATGGCCGCATCCTCTATAAGTGTAGTGTTAAACTCTAGCGGGCTTGCTCAAAAGGGGCCATTTAAATAATATGTTGACATCTATTTTTGATGTACACTAACTTCGCTCCATGCAAAACATGAAGCGTTATGTCCTAAGGCGGAGGTGTGCCATGAGGGTACGCTTTTTTCATGATTACTTATTGTGTAGTGATTATAAATAATATTTTAACTATCTCTTTTCAAAAACCTTTGTTTATTTTGGAGGATTAACCAAATGAGAAAACTCACCAGTCTATCTATTTGTACTCTTGTGTTACCTATGATGCTGTTTGCTCAAACTACGGGAAAAGTATCTGGGGCTGTTTCTGGCGATGACGGATCACCTCTTCCTGGCGCCAACGTTGTTGTTGTTGGAACGTCTATGGGGGGAGCAACCGATGAAAGCGGAAACTTTGTAATATTAAACGTTCCTGTTGGTTCATATTCAGTAAGGGTTGATTATATAGGATATAAATCTGTTACTGTTTCAAATATTGAAGTTAAGGGCGGTCTAACTTCGGGAGTGGATTTTTCCCTTACCCCAAGCGCAGTTTCTGGGGAAGAAGTTGTTATTATTGCCCAAAAAAGATTAATAGAGCCCAGCGCAACCAACTCTGTGCGGACTATTGGCTCAGATGATATCAATAACTCTGCATCTAGAAGCGTGTCGGGAATTTTAGACCTCCAACCTGGCGTTGTAATTCTAAATGGACAGCTTCATATTAGGGGAAGCCGAGAGGAGGAGGTTGGATATACACTTGACGGCGCTGATATAAAAGATCCTATTTCTAGTGGAAGGTTGGTTACAGCAATTCCTGAGGCTTTATCAGAGATTGCACTAGAGGCTGGAGGATATGGTGCTGATGTTGGTGGCTCAAACTCTGGGGTCGTTCGCCAGACGCTTAAAACAGGTGGCAGTGACTTTAGTGCCTCTGCGAGGATGGAGTCGGGAAGTTATGGATATAATGATTTGACCGCTACGGTTAGTGGACCAGCGGGGCCTGTAAAGTACTTTTTGGCTGTTCGCAAAAAACATGAGGATGATTATGACCCAACTTTTTATACTGGGTTTGATATAGATATGGACGGTGACGGAGAAGTTGACGTGTTGCCATCCTATGAGTCGGGAGTAACCCCCGACGGTGATTCTATATCAGTGTCTTTTGACCCCGATAGGGGGATAAAAAGCAGATGGAGTGATGATCTTAGCCTGAATGGAACAGCGCTAATAGATTTAGGTGGAGCTTTGTCGTTTCGCTTAAGTGCTGTAGTTGATAATTCAAAATATATGTCAAATTCAATTCCAATTTACAACATGTTCAATACAGAGCGTCTACCTGAAAGGTCAATAAGTAAAATGGTGTTAGGGGCAAGGGCTAACTATTTTATTAATCCTAGTTTTCTAGTTAGTGGTGGGGTAAGTATGCTTAATAGAGATTATGAATCATATGATGGCCTGTTTGGAAAGCCTAGTGATTTTGGCGATGCTGTAAGTTGGGGAGATTCAGCCTCTGTTGCCAGCCATACAGATGCCTCATACTGGAGAAGCTCTTATCAGTCTCCCACAGATTATTATGTGGGACAGTTTGCTTTCAATCGACCTGGAGATATAAGGACCGGTTGGTCAATGTCAAGCAGAGAGTCTATGGCCTTTGATGTAACAGCAACTCTTCAGCGTGGATCTCATGAGTTGAAGGCAGGGTTTGAGAGTAAATCATACGAATATCGCTCTTATTCTCTTAGTACATCTGCCATATATAATGTAAACAGAATTATAGATCAAGATACGTCCATGACCAGAGCAGACGCAGTAGGTGGAAGTAATGCGGAAATTACCGAAGCGCTTAGTCAATACAACAGAAGCGGAAATATCGGCTATGATGACTACGGCAAAGAAATTGATGACGAGTGGGATGGCCCGAGAAAGCCTACCACAACCTCATTTTTTGTTAATGATAAATACGAAACTGATGACCTGGTGGTTAATGTAGGGGTCCGTGTTGATAACTTTAATATGGATGACTGGAAAATGAAAGACACAGCCAACCCGGGGTGGGATGAGACAAATCAAGGTATTCTTGAGTCTGAGTTTGACAAGTCTGACACCAAAACAGTTATTCAACCAAGGTTGGGTTTTGCTTTTCCGGTTTCAGATAAAACAGTTTTCCATTTTCAGTATGGTAAATACGCCCAAATGCCAGAGCTGACGCGGCCCTATCGGTCCACCAGATATATGCACTTGGTTTGGGGTGGACAAAACTATACGCCTGACCCGATGGGTTTTGACTTAGACCCTATTGAAACAACTCAATATGAATTAGGGTTGAGCTATGAGTTCACTGATGATATGGCGATCGATGTAACAGCATTTGCAAAAAACACAATCGGACAGCTTGAGATTGGAAAAAATGAAGATACAGACCCCTCGGTTAGTGGATTTCATGGCGCAGATGTAGATGCACTATATTATGTAAATGGTGACTTCTCAACTATTAATGGAGTTGAGTTGAGTTTAAGAACAAGAAGGGTTAACCGTTTACAGACATCTGCATCTTATACATGGTCTGATGCAAGGGGGGTAAACTCCGATGCGAATTTAAATGCAGGAAATATCTCTCAAGAGGCCTTGGCAGCACCACCCGCAATGATCATGCCTCTCTATTATGAGAACAAGCATCGTGGATCAGTTGCCCTAGACTATCGTTTTGGACCTAAGGATGGTGGACTGTTATTTTCAAACTTAGGAATAAACCTTCAGTACAAGTTTAATAGTGGTCACCCGTTTACCTTAAGCGGTGGTGGAATGGGACAAAGGTCAGCAGACACCGGTGCGCTTTTGGATGATGCAAGGGCAAGAGAGCCATTAGAGCCCATTGGACAGTCCACGACCCCATGGAACTATACCGTGAACTTAAAGGTGGACAAAACAATTAATTTAGGCGGGTTTGATGTTTCGCTGTTTGCTTATGTTGAAAACTTATTTGACACACAGAACGTTTTAAATGTTTACTCAAGAAGTGGCAATGCCTATGACGATGGGTTTTTAACAGACCCTTCTCTAAGCTCAGAGATTGTTGCTGCGCAGGGTGATCTTTATGTTGATCTTTATAGAAACGTTAACATTGAAAACAGACAGCATTACATGACAGACTTTGGTCAGGATTTGTTTGGAACACCAAGGATTGTCAAAATCGGCGCTAGTGTCAATTTATAATTATTTAAATAATTTAAAAATAAAAAGGGTATTTTATGAAAACTGACTTTAGAAAATACATCGTTGCTTTTAGTTTAATTGGTTTAATTGGTTTGGTTTTTGGTAAAACTGGTGTTTCAAACTTTTCACCAAAGACAAATGAAACTTCTGACGTTACCATGCCATCCCAGTCTGTCATTAATATTAACAATATGGCTTATTGGATGAAAAAGAGCTCAGCAGGAACAACGTCAGGGAGTCCAAATGGAACACAGGTGGACTACCCCATAGGAACTGGCGGTCTTATTTATGAAGATGGAATGCTTTGGGGGGTGAAGGTCTCTGATGGAAACTCACAGTCCCCACGTGTAGGTGGTACAACCTATTACGCTGGCCTAAAGGCCGGTCGTGTTGTCTATGATGGAGAGGGAAATGTGATTGGATCAACAGACCCGTCGTCTCACCATGTTTGGCGCGTTAGAACTGATTTTATGACAGCAAACCTCCAGGCAGATGCAGATAATGTTGGGTTGCCAGTTGAAAGTGTTTATGAGCAGTATGAGTATGATTGGAACAACTGGCCCGCAGCTTGGGGAGCTCCATATCATGATGTGGACCTTGATGGAAGTTACGACCCTGCAGTTGATATTCCTGGTTATCCCGGTGCAGATCAAACGCTGTGGGTAGTAGCAAACGATATTCCGTTGATTGTTAATTCAAGCGGGGATAGTCTTGCTACTCAAAACACGGCACCAAATGTCTATGGTGCTGATCCTGTTGGAGTAGAGTTGCAGGTTACCTTGTGGGCTTATAAGTTTGGCGCAGCCGACCCTCTGGGAAATATAGTGTTTAAGCGTGCGAAAATGAAATATACAGGGCTCCCTGGGGGCCCAGCCGATGCTAAGGTAGATACGGCATATTTTACTCAGTGGTCAGACCCTGACCTTGGAACCTACACAGATGACTATGTTGGCTGTGATGTGGGGCTTTCTTTTGGATATGTTTACAATGGAAATTCTCTTGATGGGGTCTTTAACGGTATTTACAATTTGCCGGTACCATCAGGTGGTTATGATTTTTTACAGGGCCCTGAAAACAACTTAAATGTTTCGTTTTCTGGTGGAGGCGGTGAGGGTGCTGAAGATATTGTTCCTACGGTGCTTCCTATGACCTCATTTACATATTTTGGGGCAGGCTCATCAATTTCAGACCCTGACCTTTCAAGTTATAGTGGTTCTCTTCAGTTTTTTAATTTAATGGAAGGTTTTTTGCCGCGCCCGGAATATCCTGAACAGGTTCCCTGGACCGATTTGTCTACAGGTCAAGAAACAAACTTTGTTTTATCGGGTGACCCTGTAGCGGGAACCGGCTGGGTTGATGGTGTTCAGCTTCCCCCAGGTGATCGTCGTTTGGTGATGGCGTCTGGTCCCTTTTCTATGAACCTAGGAGATGAGCAGGTTGTTGTGCTGGCCCTAATTGGTGGAATGGGAGGAAACGCAATATCATCGGTTACAGTTGCAAAGTTTCATGACGAGACCGCTCAATATGCATATAATAATAGTTTTGACTTACCGTCAGCACCAAAAACCCCAGTGGTTGCGGGGTTGGATATGGATGGAGCTATTGCACTTGAGTGGGGTTCAGATGCAGCAACAGTTGCTTCAACTGAAACAGATATAAGCAAAGGCTTTGAGTTTGAGGGATACAATGTCTATCAAATTCCTTCAGCTGGATCGCCACTAAGTGAAGGAAAAAGAATAGCCACATTTGATAAAATTAACTTAATAAAAGATATATTTGACAGAGGTGTAGATCCTGTTTCTGGTTATATTTTGGAGCAGGTAAAGCAAACAGGGACAGACGCAGGGGTTCAGCGCTATTTCTCAACAGATTATGATGAGCTTCGTTTGAGACCGATGTCAAACGGTATAACCTATTATTATGCTGTTACTGCATATAGTTATTTACCACTCTCCTCTAGAAGTTATGATGATCTCGGAGAGCCGCTTGATCCTTTTATTACTTTGGAGTCTACTCCGGCTATTGTAGCGGTCGTACCGCGCAGTGTGAACCCAGGAGAGACAATTAACTCTCAAACGGGGGGTGATGTTGCAACGGACCATGAGGGAACAGCTGGTGGTAATGTTACAGTTCATATTACCAATCCTGAAGAGTTAACCGGAGATAGTTATGAGGTAAATTTTAATTTACAGCACTACTATCGGGACCTAGCAGGGTCTTGGCAAATGTCAAACTATCCAGACTCTGTGGGTAGAACACTTGGAAAGGTGTTAGACTGCTCACCGTCAACGGTCACCGCTTCTGCTATTGCTTCATCAAATATAGGAACAGTTGACCTGGTTCTTACATATGATATGGTCTGTCCTGGAGGAGCGTGGGTTGATGGATTACAGTTTGATCTACCGGATGATATTGTAGTTAATAGTTGGCCATCGGTAAGTGGATGTTCTTATCCTGATTACGATCAAAACTGTGTAAATCAAGAAGGTACACTAGGGGCAGGAAATGTTTTAACGTATGGAGACTCTGCAAGGTCTGAGTTTGGTATGATTGAAGGGGGACAGGTCATTGTGGTTAATGTTCAGCCCTTTGATTTTCCGCAAAATATAGGTTACCAGGTTTGGGATGATGGCTATGACGGAACCGTTGTAGATGCTTCAGGGACCACGACCGTTTCAGAGCTTGGTTATGAGTTTAAAACCATAAAACACTGGAATTTGGTCAACACATCAAGTGGTGAAATATTGTTAGAAGATATGTTCACGATGAATGGAACAGATCTAGAGAATATAGTTGGTGGTGTATATAACTCCGGTGGAGCGGTTCATGGTGCGTCAGCTATGGGAACGACTGATGGATTTTATGTTAATGTAAGTGTAGGTTATTCAGCTCCTACTAACTATGAATCTATATCAGATGGCGGTGTTTTCTATGGAAGCTCATCTTACACTCTTGGATCTTATGCTGACTATGGATGGGCGGTTACAGCGAAATCGTCTGACGCCTACGGTGCGGGACACACGTCTGTTGACTATTTACAGCGTGATGTTAAGGTAGTATGGGATGGTGAATATGGAGATCCTTTGGAAAATGGATTTATTCCGGTTATTTCAGGAGGGTCTCAGGTATGGTTATATGGAGCTAGAAATGGTGACCTAGCAAACCACCCATCTCCTGAAAACCCTGGAACCGGAGACCCATTTCTGATCACAGTTCCATTTAAGGTTTATGATATGGAGGCTGGCGATGAGCCTGTTCAGATTAGTTTGATAGTTTATGATCGTATTCAAGCAGCAGGAACTGGCTATGATGGCAGCTATGATGGAAATGGAGATGGAACACCTGAATACCACGCCTTTAATCCGTATAACAGAATGTATACCGAATTTCTTAATCGTCCATATGAGGAAACTCTGGCCGACTTTGCGTCTAATGAGGCCCATCTCACTTGGAATACAGTTTGGTGGGGTGCACCATATTCTGCTGGCGATGAAATATTATTTGTGTATGCAAATCCGATTCAGCAGGGTGTAGATAGGTGGACATTTACAACAGTAAAGAACACAACCGGCGGAGCAGTTTCACAGGAAGATATAGATATGATAAATGTCTATCCAAATCCATATTATGGTTTTCATGAGCTGGAAACTAGCCGCTCGGAAAAATATGTTTCATTTAACCACTTGCCTGCGACGGCCACTATAAGGATTTTTAATCTTGGTGGTACAATGGTAAGACAGATAGACAAGAATGATGCTGGTCAATATGCAACTTGGGACTTGGCTAATCAATATGGCTACCCCGTTGCAAGCGGACTCTATATCGTTCATGTAGAAACGGATTTCGGAGAGAAAGTCCTTAAATTAGCGCTTGTCCAAGAAACTCAAGTGCTCAAATATTATTAATAAAAAACAATGGAGAATTATATTATGAAATCATTGTTAGTTAAAAGTGTGATCATCATTACGCTTAGTAGTTTAGTTTTTGGACAAGGCTCCAGAATGGGAACGTCATCATCATCTCAGCTGCAGATTGTACAAAATGCACGTCACTTATCTGGGGGCGGTGCTGCAGCAAGTGCCGCTGGGCTCGATGCGGTATATTGGAACCCCGCAGGTCTGGCCATGAGTAGTGATAATGTAGAGGCTATGTTTTCAAATAGGACTTATATTGCTGATATCTCAACAAACTACTTTGGGATAGGAAGTAATTTTGGAAATTTAGGAAAACTAGCACTAACTGTGAGAACTTTCAACGTCGGTGATATAGATGAAACTACTGTTTATCAACCGGACGGTACAGGTAGAGTGTTCACTCCCAGTATGTTTGTTGTAGGTGGTAGTGTTTCTAAACGTTTATCTGACCGTACAAGTGTAGGTGCTACAGTAAATTGGTTGAGTGAAAGTTTCGGAAGGGTAAGCGCAAGTGGATTATCGGTAGATGTTGGTGTTCAGTATAAATCCTTTATGGATTGCGAAAACCTAGATGTTGGGTTCGCAATTAGAAACTTTGGGCAGCCTATTACATATGGAGGAGAAGGGTTAGGTGTTCAGGCAGAGGCAGCAGATTCTGATAGACCACAAGAATATTACAAAGCGGATGCAGCTTCTTTCGACCTCCCTTTTACTATGGATATGTCAGCAAACTATAGCCTTGCTGGGCTTAACTTAGGTTTAACCTATACTAGCAATTATTATGCAACAGATGAGGTTAGGCTACTAGGTTCTTATGATGTAGGTGAGTTGGCTAGTGTTCGTGCTGGGTTTCAGACATCTATGGAAGCAAAAGATGATGAAAGTGTTGATTGGGAATATAAAAACCCGTTCGACGGAGTATCTTTTGGAGGTAGTTTAAATCTACAGACTTTTATTGGGATGGGTCTGACAGTTGATTATGCTTTTATGCCAGCTGAGTACTTTGACACAAACCAGGTAATTTCTGTTAGAGTTGCCTTTTAATTTAATATTTTTTTAAAAAATAATAAAAAAGCCCCAGTATCGGGGCTTTTTTATTTAAACATAGATTGTAAGAGAGGATACAATTCCTTGTATTTCAATCCCTGTCCTGTATAAAACTCTCCATCTTTATTTTGTAATATCATCTCCCAGTGGAGGTGAGAACCATCTCTCTTTCCCAAGGTAGATGCTTGCATTCCCGTGTTGCCAGTTTTACCCAGCTGTTCTCCCTTTTTAATTTTAACTCCAGGTTTAACATTTTTATTTATATGGGATAGATGGGCATAAATAGTAATAACTCGATATCCGGGTATAAATTTCAATCCATGGTCCAGAATAACAGATTTTCCTAATAAAACATGCTCAAACACGTCAGAAGGGGTTCTATGGATTTGAGATGCCTTTTGTAATAGTTCAGATCTAAGCGCTGAGCTTACCTCTTTAAAATTATGATCAGCACGAATAACAGTTCCCTCAGCTACAGCCCGTACTGGCGTACCCCAATCAGCAAAAAAGTCAATCCCACGGTGAACGCCCTTTCTATACTCACGTGGTGCATTTGGCAAAAGTTTTGCTCTTTTTGGGACAGGAAGGTTTTCACAGGGCAATAATAATTTATTGAAAGAAATATTTTTCCAGTTTGGATAGGGAATCTTATTTTGAAAAAGTGGATGTATAGATTCTGATAAACGGTTTACATATATTGAAACGAGCTCGGATTCAATATTTTTAATTGTGTTTAAGTCGGCTATAAATTCGAGTTTACAAATATTATCTAATTGGATCGCCTTGTTCAAGGTATAGATTTTTTTTGTTATTGCACGATTTATTAATAGATCAATCAGCTGTTTCCTAAGAGTATCATCGACACTTTCAGTGAACAATAAATTTGATTGGGCGAGTATCAGATTTTTAGTAAACTTATTAGGAATTGATGTAAATGAATAACCTTTGGGAATATGTACGTTTACTGAATCATAATTTGTACTTGGAAAATAAGAAATTGAATGTCGATCAGGTTCTCCCAGATGGGGACTCTGAGAGCACGACACAAAAACCAGAATAATTAAATAAAAAAAATATAGCAATTTATTTATGATAGATAACTTTTGAGGCTGTTTAATCCGCTAATAAATGCATGAGTTGGATCATGGTGGGACACAGTCTTAACTACAGTTTCAGAAAAAACAGAATCACTTTCAGTTACATTTGCTCCATAATCGCCCTCAAAAATTACCTGAACAGTCGGAAGTTTAATTAGGTTTAGTGTATCAACTAATGAGTATTCATATTTAGCCCACGCCATAGGAGCTAATAATACCCCTGAGGCAGAATTACGGTTCCGCTGAAGAAATGAAATAGCCATATAAATCTTATGTGTTTGAAATATTTTTAACTCTATTTTGGTGTTTCTTACTTCAAAACGAATAGCCTTGTTAATTTTATCTAAAGTTATTTTTTTTCCAGACTGAGCAGATTTAACACCAATCAGGTTTAGGTTTGGCCCTTGTAAGACTAAAACTTTCATCTTAAAGGTATGATATGTCCCATAATATATCCGATAATAATTCCAAACAACATTGCAACTGTGAGCACCCGGGACTTGGTAATCTGCTTTGAATATCCTTTTTTGATAGCAATAATAGATACAAAGTAACCCAGAGAGTTAACCATCCAGAAGAAGGGAATTGTAAATACTTTTATAATAAAGGGACCAACCCATGGTATCATAGCAATGAGCGCTCCCATTCCTGCAAATATCTGTGTAAAAAACCCGAGAGCCAACGTAAAAAATACAACAATTTTTTTATCTATCCCCATAATGAGAGCGGCTATAATCGTTGTCAGAAGTATTGTCCAGACAAGAAGGTTTTTCCAGCGTTGGTTAAATTGAATTTTCATTTATCAGTAATAGTTGCTGTTATGGTTATGGGTCCAATTTTTACAGAGGCTTTTAATATTTTTCCAGAAGGTTTATGTTCAACCCATATTTGTTTAATTGCCTCAGAGCGGGTGATATTTTGACTAAAATAATCAGACCGGTCAAGCATTTTTATTTCTCTGTCATCGGGTATTAAATCAAGGCGTAAATGATTGCTCATGATAGAAGCTCCATTTATTAATATTTTTTCTGTACCTGCCAATAGCACTCGAGATCTATATAAACTGCCCTCATGTTCTATTTGAAACCATTTTGTATCCAACTTCTCAGGATTTTCACGGTTTAACCTTTCCAATAATGTAAAAATTGTCATACAGGAATCTGCTCTTTTAAAGGAATTAAAATTATCATAGGTAAACTCTTTTGTTGAGCTATCCCACCTTCCAGATAATCGTTGTTTAAAATCGCCCTGTTTGGCGGTTTTTTTATAGTTACGAATTCCAAAAGTTAAAGTATCAAATGAGGTGTGGTAATCATTTTTAAATGGATAGAAATATTCAATTAATCCACTAGATAGGGCAGTGATTGAAATGTTTTCTTCTTCAGAGGAATAGGATATTTTTCCACACCTTATTCCAAAAACAGTCACGTCATAATGTAGAGTATCTCTACTACCAAAAGCTAGTTCAAACAATAGCAAGATTGACACACAATGAAAAAATCTTTTCATGGTTTCCAATTAAATTTTCCAGAGACCCCTAAAAGTCCAACAATCGGTATATAGGCAGTCTGAATTATAGACCAGAATAAAAAAATGGAAATTGAAACAGGGGTATTGAGTCTTGCGGCTCCTGAAAATATAACTAGACCCTCAGATAAGATTTTTATAAAAATTATTTTTAATAGAGAAAAAGAAAAAAATCCGAGAACCACCTGAAACAGGATAGAAAAATTAAGAACAAACGCTACCAACAGAAAAATAAGAAACCATATTTTAGTGTTATACTGACCAGAAGCGTTGGAAGCCCACCGTGTTCTTTGGTTAATAAACTGACCAAGAGTATCAACGGGCAAGGTAGTTACAGCTCCATTTGGGTCAGGATTGAAAGCCCCACCCCCGATTTTTGAAATACTTTGTATTAAATAAATATCATCTCCAGAAACTTTATGTGCAACAGGATTAAAACCATCAATTTTAGTGTAACAGTCTTTTCGATATGCAATATTTTGCCCGGAACCTGCCCAGGATAAGCCTAGCCCCATTGCACCTGCGTTAGCACTCATAAGAGAGAGAAAATCAACATGCTGATATTTATGAAATAGTTTCTGCTTTTTGGAATGAATAGTAGAAAATCCAGCGATTATGCCAAAACGGCTCCCCAATTGTGCTACCATACTGCCCACCCATGTTGACTTAACCCGGCAGTCCCCATCTGTAGAGAGGATTATATCTCCTCTCGCTTTTGAAATGGCCCTTGAAAGGGCAAACTTTTTTGGGGTCATATCTTTTGATTTTTTTGTTATTTGTAGTCCCCTAAAATTGAGATATTTTTTTGTGAAGTCTGTAATGATCTTCCAGGTCCCATCAGTTGAACGATCATCTACTATAATAATTTCCAGCTTGTCTTTTGGATATTTTTGAGAGGATAAATCACTCAACAGATTTTTTAGATTATTGTATTCATTTCTGGCGGCAATTACAACAGACACATTAGGAGTGTTTGCCACAGAAGGCACACAAGATTGACGTTTTAAACGATATAGTCCAATACTAAATAAAGAAACATATAAAACGTAAATGCTCAGGGAAACCCAAGCTATCCCTGTCAATATAGTCATAAGGTTTGAGTAATAGTAGAGGCAATCAGAAAATAAAGGGTAACCCCAAGGATATCAATACTTGTTGTAACAAAGGGCCCTGTAGCAATGGCGGGATCAACGTTTATTTTTCGTAAAACAAGAGGAACAACAGTCCCCATACAGGAAGCAATAAGCATGGATGAGCATATACTAAGTCCAACAATCAATCCAAGATATGGGGTTGTTTCAACAAGAGGGATAAAGGTAAAACAACCCAACAAAACCCCGTAAAGGATGCCCAAAATTAACCCAACTTGAATTTCTTTAAAAATTAGTTTTAGCTCTTCCCCCTCTCCTACCCTTCCTGTGGCAATTCCCCGTACGACAATAGTTGATGATTGTGTCCCAATATTACCCCCCATTCCTATTATAACAGGTATAAATGCAGCCAAAGCCACAGACGTCTCCAGCATATGCTCATATTTTCCAATAATAAAAGCTGCAAGAACCCCACCTACCCAACTTGCGAACAGCCACGGTAATCGGGACTTTGCATTCTCCCAAGATGACTTGAGAAGGATTTCCCTGTCTTTTCCCGCACCTGCCATTTGTAAAAAATCTTCCGTTGCCTCTTCTCTGATGACATCGACAACATCATCAACTGTAACAATCCCCAACATAAACCCATCCACACCAACAACCGGAACAGCTAAAAAGTTGTAGCGTGCGACAATTTTTGCAGCTTCCTCCTGATCTGTTTCAGGTCTAACGCTCACTACATTATCTGTCATTATATCTACTAGAGAAGTTTCCGGGGGTGTGGTGACAAGGTCTCTTAGGGAAATCACTCCCGTGAGCCTTTCATCGTCGTTGGTAACATACAAATAAAAAACCATTTCTGACTTTTCTTGTTTTTGAAGCTCTTTAATCGCTTCATGTGCTAAGGTGTTTTGATGAAGAGTAAAAACATCAGTGGTCATAATACTGCCCGCACTGTCATCAGGATAGGACATAATTTCTTCAACTTCTTCCTGTTTTTCCGCATTTAGAAGATCCAATACAGATTGGGTTTTTTCCTTTGGAAGCATTGCAAGAATTCCTGCCTGGTCATTGGAGCTTAACCTTTGAAATAGTTTGGCAATTACTTGTGGAGGCTCATCACCCATGAGATTTAAAATAATGGGTTCATCAAGCTCAGTGAGGAAGTCAGCAACGTATTCCAAATCCATTATTATATTGAATAAAGTTTTCTGTTCCACATCAGTAAAGAACCGAAATAAAATTGCCATATCTGCAGGATGGGTTTTTCCAATTAGTTTAGTAATATTAGTTTTGGCATGACGTCGTATAAGTCGACGAAAAGTATCCCTTAGTACGGATATTTCATGCTGGAACATTTCTTTTCTTATCATTTTATAGCTGTTTTGAAAGGTATACGGTTTAGAGATTTATATCCTTTTATGAATATGAATATTGCAGCTGCCAGAAATAGTGGAGAAACATGACTCTTCCATATATATATACTTTCTAAGGAGCTCTGAAGGTTTTGCAAAATTAAGGCCAACCCATTGTTTAGGGCATGAAGAATAAGTCCAGGGACTATACTTCCGGTTTTCCAAGCTAAATATCCCAGAATAACTCCTAATAGATAAATTTGGATAATCCACCCTGGATTTAAATGAATCATTGCAAAACCAAGGCTTGTTACCAAAACTGCTTTAGTGATGTCCTGCCAATATCTCTCCAAAAAATGCTGAAGAAATCCTCTAAAAATAACCTCTTCACTGAAAGGAGCAATAATTACAGTTGCTAAAATGAGGAAAAAAGCATTTACTTTTGTATCAAACCGAACCAACTCTGATAGTTTTTCTATGAAATCAGAAACAGGAAATACTAAGCTAATCATGCGGTCAATTTCATCGGAAAGAATAATTGTACCCAATGATAAAATAATTACAGGAAAAACACTATTCATAGGGATAGGTTTTAACCTGATAGTCTCATAAATAGATAGTTTATTGAGATGAATAAAAGCAAAAACAGGAAGTACCATTATTCCCTGTCCAATAAAAATAGATAAAATATTTAAAAAACGAGAATCAGATTCAGGGAAAAGAGCAGTCCCTATAGATAGAACGAAGGTAACGCCTCCGAACCCGGTAAACAGGCAGGCAATTGTGATCATAATTACGGATTGAATAGTGAGTGTCTTGTTCATAACGGCTTGATTCTCTTGGTGTCATTATTAGGAAATTACAATTTTATTTAAGGAATGAAAAAATGAAAATAGTTAATGTTTATCCCCCGCAAATGTCAAGTTATTTAATTTATAAGGTAAGATAAAATAATCCCTGCAGCTGCTGCCACATTTAAGGACTCCCCAAACCCATGTTTTGGTATTGATACAATTTTATCTAAATAGGGTCTGTTTTTATCTGAGATTCCGCGGGCCTCATTTCCAAAAACCACAACCAAATTATTAATGTTTTTCCTTTTAAACTCCTGTACAGGGGTCCCTGTTATATCTGTGCCAATAATATCAAACTTCTTTTCAGAAAGGGTTTTTAGATCAACCTGATAAAATCTTAAATGGAAATGAGCTCCCGCTCCACTTCGCACTGCTTTTGGGTTAAAAGGATCAACACAATGTTGAGAAAGAAAAACATGATTCACCCCAAACCATGAAGCAGTCCTGCATATTGTTCCAAAATTACCAGGATCAGAAATTTTATCAAGAAATATACCGGGACCTGCAAACTCCGTCAAATTTGTTTTTAAGTTTTGCATAGTACAAAGAGCTGCAATTCCTGAAGGAGTTTCTGTTTCTGTGATTATATTCATTTCCTTTTCATCAATAATTTTTTTAGGAATTTGGCTTGTTTGTATTTTTTCTAAAACAGACCTAGAAGACAAAGGTTTTTTAAAGCGTTCAGTTAAAAATATAGTTTCAATAGAATTATCAAATTCCAAGGCTGAAGATATAATTCGGTGTCCTTCAACTAAAAACACACCATGTTTTTCGCGGTGCTTTTTATACTTCAAAGAGTTTAAATATTTTATTTCAGCTTTAGATATCATGCTGAATAAACTACATTTCCATTAACAATTGTCATTTTTACCTTTGTCTCTAAAGTTTCTGAGGGGTGGATACGCAGGAGGTCTCTATCCAAAACAGTTAAATCTGCATTAAAACCCTCTTTTATCTGCCCCTTTACATTTTCTTCAAACCCGGCATAAGCGGCCCATTCTGTATACATCTTTATAGCATTATCCATAGAAACTGTTTCGTGCCCCTGCCACCCACTAGCTGGATATCCCTCTTCATTTTTCCGTGTTATTGCAGCATAAATTCCCCTTAAGGGGTCCGGGCTTTCGATTGGAGCGTCAGACCCTCCAGGAATAATTGACCCAGCCTTCACTAGAGAGTTCCATGGATAGGCTTCACAAAGCCTGTCTTTGCCAACCCTAAGATGTAACCAACCCATATCACTCGTGCAATGAACAGGCTGCATACAGGGGAGTACACTCAATTTAGAAAAACGATGGATATCTTTATGATGTACCATTTGGGCATGTTCTACTCGATTTCGACATTCTTTAATACCCACCTCTTCATATAAATCTAAAGCAATTCGGTTTGCCCTATCTCCTATACAATGAATTGCGGTTTGATATCCCAACTGATTAAATCGTTTTATGTCAATTTTTACTTTTTCAATCGCTTCAAGAATCAGACCATCATTTTCTGGTTCATCACTATATGGTTCCAGTAATGCTGCACCTCTCGATCCCAGAGCTCCATCCAAGTAAATTTTGACAGCTCGAACCGTTATGGAAGGATAGGATATCAAATGCGCTTTATTTAGAAACGGAGCTATTTCACTCTCATCATAGTTTAACATAGCATAAACGCCCAATGTTGACCTAGATTCATTATTTATTAATACAGAGATAGTATCCGGAGTTGTCCCTGGATCATGTATGGACGTTAGGCCAAATGAGTTAAGGTGTGAAGCTGCTTTATTGATAAGTCTTTCAATTTCAGGTTTGCTTGGATCTGGAATTATGTCCAACACTAAACTCATAGCATTGTCTACTAAAACCCCAGCGGGCACACCCTCCTTATTTTTTACAATTACACCACCGCTTGGTGAAGGTGTGTTTTTTGAAATTCCGGCTAGTTCCATAGCTTTGGAGTTTACCCACAAAGTATGACCATCAACTCTTTGAAAAGCGACCGGAATATTAGGAGCTGCCTCATCTAATATGAGCTTATCAGGATAAGCTTGTCCTTCCCAAAGGTTTTGATCCCACCCTCTACCTAAAATCCAAGAATTACTTTTATGGATTGATTGGATATGTTTTTTCAAAACAGGGATGACGTCTTGAGGTGATCTTATACCATTTAAATTGATATTTTCAAGAGCCTGTCCCGTACCTAATAAATGTAGATGTGAATCAATAAATCCGGGATACACAACGCCCCCGTTTAAGTCTACTTTCTTTTTAGCATTAAAATCGGATCTATTTCCAATGGCTGTGATTTTATCCCCATAACACAAAATCGCTGATTTTTTGGGATGATTGTAAATTCTCCCATTATAGAAAAGAGTTGATGGTAATTTGTTTTCTGTTTTCAAATTTTTAACCAATTTATAAAAACGAGCAAAAAGACATCCGAATTTCAGATAATTAAGGGGTTAAATTTCACCTTTAATTCTAAAGAATTATGAAACCGGTTGCTTTAATTATTTTGGATGGAGTGGGGTACAACGAAAACCCCATTGGCAATGCTGTCTTGGCAGCTCACACGCCAAACTTTGATTCTTATAGGGGAAAATACCCACATTGTCTTTTGGACGCCTCCGGGCAATCAGTAGGACTCCCCCCAGGGTTTCAAGGCTCCAGTGAAGTAGGACACCTTAGTATGGGAGCGGGAAGAGTAATCAAACAGGAGCTTCTTAGAATAAACGATCAACTAACCGATGGTAGCCTGTTTAAGAACCAAGCCTGGAAACAGCTTATCAAAAACTGGAAAGCTAACCAGTCTAAATTTCATTTTATAGGGTTGCTTCAAGATGAAGGTGTTCATGCCCACCAAGACCATTTATTTAAACTGATGAAACGAGCCAGACAGGAGAACCCAAAGGGGAGAATTGTTATACATCCGTTTTTAGATGGAAGAGACACTCCACCATGGAGTACACTTGAATATTTTTCTAATCTTAGAAATGAAATGGAAGAAATAAAAAACTGTGAGATTGGTACATTTATGGGACGATACTATGGGATGGATCGTTCCAAAAACTGGGAACTGACAGATACGGCGTATTATTGTCTGGTGAAAGGAGAAGGAATTAAAACTAATGACCCAGAAAACACAATTAAAGAATCATACAAGAGCGGAAAGACGCCTTCAGGTGAAAAAATGTTTGATGAATATATTTTACCCCATGTAGTAAATGGTTACACCGGAATCTCAAATGGAGACAGCATACTACATACAAACTATCGACAGGATAGAGCAATTCAACTTACAAAAGCATTTGTCGAAAATGATTATAAGGGAACGCGGGAAGCGGTCCCCCAGATTAAATATGTTGGATTGACGCAATACTATGATGAGTTTACTCCATTTTTATTAAAAACATCCGATAACAATACAAACAGTTTAGACCAACTAGTAGGAGAGGTCATTTCAGATGCAGGTTTTCGTCAACTCAGGTTGGCAGAGACTCAGAAATTTCGTCATGTTACCAGTTTTTTTAATGGAAAATCAACAACTCCATTTCCAAATGAAAATCAGGTGGAGGTTCTAAGCAGGTTTGACCCAGCTTCCTTTGCAGATCATCCTGAAATGGAGGCATATAATATTGTAAACGAATTCATGAAACTGACTGAATCAAACCCCTATAACTTTATTTTGGTCAATTTTGCTAATGGAGATATGGTGGGACATACTGGGAATTTTGATTCAGCAGTAAAGGCAGTAAAAGTTTTAGATGACTGTGTTGGTAAAATAGTAGATAGAATGCTAGAAATGGACGGAAAAATTATCATTACTTCGGACCATGGAAATTGTGATCAAATGGTAAACTACTCCAACGGTCAAATTAGAACTAGCCACTCCACAGTTCCTGTGGAATGTTTTTATATAGCGAACGATTTTGGAGATATAAAAATGATGGAAAGAGGAAAGCTTTCAGATATTGGACCCACAGTATTAGGGTTGTTGGACTTGCCAATTCCCAAAAAAATGACAGCATCCAATTTGATTAATCAATTTGGATAACTAAACTTACCAAAACAGAGATTGTTTTTGAAAAAAGCAATTATATTATTGCAGAACGGTCGATATTATTTTGGGAAAAGTTTTGGATCAAAGGGAGAAACAATTGGTGAGGTATGCTTCAATACCAGTATGTCCGGCTACCAGGAGATTTTGACAGACCCTTCCTATTGTCGCCAAATTGTTACCATGACAGCTCCCCACATCGGCAACTATGGTGTAAACCCTGATGATATAGAGTCCGATAAAATCCAGGTGGCTGGGTTTGTTATTAAAGAAGGGACAGAAACTCCATCCAACTGGCGATCTACTCAATCTATTGGAGACTATTTAAAGGCACACAAAATTGTGGGAATACAGGGAGTGGATACAAGATCTCTAACGCGGCATATACGAGATGAGGGCGCTATGAATGGCATTATTTCTAGCGTAGATACAGATTTGAATAGTTTAAAAGAAAAATTAGCCAAAGCCCCCAAAATGAGCGGACTGGACCTGGCAAAGGAAGTAACAACAGCAGTACCAATTAAATGGTCAAACAGCTCTGCAGCAGAGTACAAGGTTGCTGCCATTGATTTTGGGATTAAGACAAATATTCTTCGTCTGCTGGAGTCCTACAGCTGTGAATTAACATTATTCCCTGCGCAGACGTCTGCACAAGAAATTTTGGATACTAATCCAGATGGAATTTTTTTATCCAACGGTCCCGGAGACCCAGCGGCGGTCACCTATGGGATTGAAACTGTAAAGACACTTTTAGGGGAAAAGCCTATTTTTGGTATTTGTTTGGGGCATCAGATACTTGCTCTGGCCCTGGGGGCGAAAACATTTAAGCTCAAGTTCGGTCACCGTGGGGTCAACCATCCTATTAAGAATCTTGAAACAGGAAAGATCGAGATCACCAGCCAAAACCATGGATTTGCAGTGGACCTAGATTCGCTTTCTGATCAACTGATTCCAACCCATGTTAATTTGAACGATAACACATTAGAGGGAATTCGATGTGATGAATTAAATGCATTTTCTGTGCAGTATCATCCTGAGTCCAGCCCTGGTCCCCATGACAGTCGATACCTTTTTAAACAATTTATTGAAATGATGAAAAGTGCCAAAAAGAACTGATATAGAATCCATTTTAATTATTGGAGCTGGCCCTATAGTTATCGGCCAGGCATGTGAGTTTGACTATTCCGGAACTCAGGCAACAAGGGCACTAAAAGAAGAAGGATATCGTGTGGTTCTGGTGAACTCCAATCCAGCCACTATTATGACGGACCCCAATCTTGCTGATGCAACCTACATTGAACCCATTACACCGGAGTATGTTGAAGCAATTATTCGAAAAGAAAAACCAGACGCTATTCTTCCCACCGTAGGTGGTCAGACTGGACTGAATATTTCTATAGCGCTCCACAACGAAGGAATTCTGGAAAAATATGGTGTGCAGCTTATAGGAGCACAAGTAGATGCTATTGATAAAGCAGAAGATCGAGAACGATTCAAACAAGCAATGAATGAGGCTGATATCGATACGGCTCAAGGCGGATTTGTCCATACCTGGGAAGAAGCAAAAGAACTTTTGAATGATTTGGAGTTTCCAATAATAATTAGACCTTCATTCACTATGGGTGGAACGGGAGGTTCTGTGGCCTATAATAGTGAAGAGTTTCAGGATTTAGTTGATAAAGGATTGAATGCTAGTCCCACAACTGAAGTATTAATTGAAGAGTCCTTATTGGGCTGGAAAGAGTTTGAGCTGGAGGTTGTTCGAGATAAAGTAGACAACGTCATCATCATTTGCTCTATTGAAAACATTGACCCCATGGGTATCCACACCGGGGATTCAGTCACTGTAGCACCAGCCATGACACTCACAGACAAGGAGTACCAGCAAATGCGCAATTGGGCTATTTTGTGTTTACGAAAAATTGGGGTTGAAACAGGTGGGTCAAATGTTCAGTTTGCTGTGAATCCAGAAAATGGGCGTATAATTATTATTGAAATGAATCCTCGGGTGAGCCGTTCATCAGCCTTGGCATCTAAAGCTACAGGCTTCCCTATCGCCAAGGTGGCTGCAAAACTAGCTGTGGGGTTTACTTTGGATGAGCTCCCCAATGATATCACAGGAAAGACCCTTGCAGCCTTTGAACCTACAATCGATTATATTATTACAAAAGTTCCTCGCTTTGATTTTGAAAAATTTCCATCGGCATCAGGTCATTTAGGGGTTCAGATGCAGAGTGTGGGGGAAGTGATGTCCATTGGACGCACGTTCAGAGAGTCTATTCAAAAGGCCTATCGCTCATTGGAGGTTGGGCTGGATGGGTTAGAACCCAGACCTGCAGCGAAAGGAGATCCGGATATGAACCGGGCCCGAACGTTGGACATGTCTACCTTACGGTATGGAACTGCCTTTAGACTGCTCAAGATTTGGCAGGCTTTTAAGGAAGGGCAATCAATAGAAGATGTGTTCAATATAACAAAGATTGACCCCTGGTTTTTAAACCAAATTTCTATTTTGGTAAATTGTCTAGAAAATAAATCCTTACTTAAGTTGAAAAAAAACGGATTTTCTGATAAGCAAATCAGCCGAATTTTTAACAAAACTGAAATACAAATCCGCAAAGAACGGAAGGATATAAATGTTTCTCCAGCCTATAAGGTTGTGGATACATGTGCAGCTGAATTCATTGCCCAAACACCCTATTGTTATTCTACCTATGGTGAGGAGAATGAGATTGATCCTCTGGAAGGTAAAAAAGTTATAATTTTAGGTGGAGGACCTAATCGTATAGGACAGGGAATCGAATTTGATTATTGCTGCGTCCAGGCAGTGTTTGGATTAAAAGATCAAGGATACAAAACCATTATGGTCAATTGTAATCCAGAAACTGTCAGTACTGATTTTGATTTGGTGGATCGACTTTATTTTGAACCAGTGACGTATGAGGATGTGCTCAACATTGTGGAATTTGAAAAACCAGAGGGTGTGTTGGTTCAGTTTGGGGGACAAACGCCCTTGAAAATTGCAAATGCCTTAGCTTATGCTGGCGTGAAAATTATTGGAACTTCTCCAGAAAATATTGATTTGGCTGAAGATCGAGAAAAGTTTGGGAGCATTTTAAAAAAACTGAAAATAGTATGCCCCCAATATGGAACGGGACGAACTCTAGATGAAGTGGTAGCTGTGGCAGAAGAAATAGGATTTCCAGTTTTGGCTCGACCCAGTTATGTGTTAGGAGGTCGAGCCATGGAAATTGTCTATTCAAAAGAGCAGTTGATTGATTACATTTATCGAAGTGCTGATGTAACAGAAGGACATCCCATATTGATAGATGAGTTTTTAGAGGATGCGTTTGAATTTGATGTGGATGCTCTGTGTGATAGCAAAGCGGTTCACATTGGTGGAGTGATGCAGCATATTGAAGAGGCAGGGATTCATTCTGGTGATTCTGCGTGTGTCCTACCGCCGTATCGCATTACTACTGAGGCTATGGGCGAGATTATTCGTATTACAGAAGTTCTAGCACTGAAGTTAAATGTGATAGGGCTGATTAATCTTCAGTTTGCCTATAAGGATGGTCAGATCTATGTGCTGGAGGTAAACCCAAGAGCTAGCCGAACAGTACCCTTTGTGAGTAAGACAACCGATGTACCCCTAGCTCGCATCGCTTCCCAACTGGCAGTAGGTGCGAAACTTTCCAAATTTGAATTAAAAACCTGGGACTCCAATTCCCACGTGGCGGTGAAGGAAGCGGTGTTGCCATTCAATAAGTTTCCAGAAGAATCTATCTTTTTGAGCCCGGAAATGAAATCCACAGGTGAAGTAATGGGTGTTTCTAACACACTGGGAGATGCTTTTAAGCGGGCATCAATCAGTGCTGGGAATATGATCCCAAGTTTTGGAACTGTATTTCTATCCGTGAATGATTCAGATAAATATGATGTTATTACAATTGCCCGTGACTTAAAAGAAATTGGCTTTAATCTCGTGGCAACATCAGGGACGGTAAGAGAGCTTCGCAGAAACGGTATTCACGTAGATATGATTTTTAAAGTTGGGGAGGGTCGGCCTAATGTGGTGGACGGCATCAAGGATGGAGATATCAATCTAGTGATTAATACACCTATGGGGGCGCAGGCTCGATATGATGAAGAGTCCATAGGTAGAGCCTGTATTCAAAAAGGAATTGTTGCCATTACAACACTGTCAGGAGCTGAAGTAGCAGTGAGAGCCATAAGATCAGGCAATGATTTAGTGGAGGTTAGATCAATACAAGACTATTATTCTTGAGCTGTCAGCGCTCTTAATATATACATAGCTATACCTATTCGGATTGTATAAGTGTTAGCTTTTTCAATTATAGGCTCCAAACTAAACCTTGGATGCTATACCAAATCGCTCAGAATTTCATTCTGTTGAATTATAGTTTTATAGTTATTTTTAGAGCAAATCTATTCTGTAAGTTCTTGGTCAGAATTTAATTATATAAGGATTATTATATTATGAATGAACAGATAAAAAGTATAATCACGTGTGATCTTGATGGAAAAGTAGAAACATTTAGTGATGGTGCAGCGAGTCTTTTTGGGTACACTCAAGATGAGGTAATTGGTAAAATGAGAGTGAGCGACTTCAGCGATGGTCAGGTTGTTTTGGGCCATGTTGTAGGATGGTTAGCTGAAGCGGTAAAAAATGGTGTTTGGGAAGGAAATTCAGTATTCTTAAATAAAGATGGTAGTGAGTTGCCTTGTCATATCAAAATTACACCAACAAAAGGAAAGGATGGCGAGCATATTGGATATTGTGGTGTAACCACACTATTAAAAGAAAAGACAGCAGAACAAGTGCGTCCCAAGATTGGCCTAATGACCAAGATATTTACTTGGGTTGTAATTATGCGCCTTCCATTTTTATCTGCAACAATTATGCCGATTCTGGTAGGTGCTGCGGTTGCAAAATATATGGGCTTTACGGTTGATTGGTATTGGTTAGGTGTAACCTTATTGGGGGGCTCTTTATTACATATAGGGACTAACACTTCAAATGACTATTTCGATTATTTAAGCGGAACAGATAATTTAAACTATAATTACAGTAACAAGGGCCTTAATGGTGGAAGCAGGGGCATTCAAATGGGGCTTATTTCTCCTAAGGGTGTTAGAAACCTGTCAATGATCATTTTTGTATTAAGTGTCTTGGTAGGTATTCCGTTGATACAGAAAGCAGGTATGCCAATTCTATGGTTGGGGTTAATTGGTTTTTTGTCAGGCTTATTTTATACAGCCCCTCCATTTATGTTTTCGTCAAGGAAAGGCTTAGGTGAATTATTGATTGGACTCAACTTTGGCCCACTAATGGTTACTGGGAGTACGCTAGTTCAAACAGGGCTACTATTACCTGAGGCTTTTTTGGCAGGAATCCCACTGGGCCTTTTAATAGCTGCTGTTGTATATATTAATGAGTTCCCTGATCATGATAGCGATAAAGCTACAGGCAAAAACACTCTAATTGTTGTGTTTGGACCTGAGAAAGCAAGGGCCGGTTATGTTGCACTGGTATCAGGTGCTTTTTTAAGTATAGTTTTTTTAGTGTTGAACGGAACCTTCCCATCCTTAATTTTAATCAGCTTGCTAGCTTCATACTTTGGTGTAACATCTATTCAAACTCTGTATAAGTACTATAATAGCAGATTACTTGAGCCGGCAAATTGGGGGACAATAATTATGCACAGTTTAACTGGTTTATTACTTTTTATGGGGCTTTGGCTGGGGGGAATTACAGCAGTATAGATATTAAAGAAGTCGTCTAGATAAAAAGCCTCTTTATTTTAAAGGGGCTTTTTGTTTGTATGGGATGAAATTTTTTTGTAATATACTTACGAGAAACTTACGAGTAATTTTATAAAACACAAAGGAGGCGGAGCGCTCTAAGGGAAAACTTTTGTATTCTTATGGAGCTCTGCGTTTAAAGCTGATGAAGAAAAGAGTAAAAAAACAACCATCCATAGCTGTAATACGGGCGGTAGCAAGGCTCAAGGAATATGAATGCAAGAAGGAGTCTCAGTCCATTATTTGGGAGGGAAAATCCATTACACAATATTTGTTTGTTGCCTAACAATGAAGCCATTATCCCCAAAACTGAAAAAATTCCTAAATTTTGTTCAACGATTCACATTGATTTATGGGTACTCTCCATCCTATGAAGAGATTATGGCCAGTCTAGGGTTTGGTTCGCTAGGTACAGTAAATTGGTATGTAAAGACCCTAGAAGAAGAAGGTCATTTGTCTCGTATAAAAGGTCCCAATGGAAAGCGAGCGCTCAAACTAATTCATAAAGAGCACACCACAAAGACCTCAGCTCGTTTGCCATTGCTAGGTCTTATCGCTGCGGGAGAGCCCATCGAAGCATTGGAAAATCCGGAAATGGTAGATGTCCCCCTATCCCTACTACATCCTGATAACTATGTACTGCAGGTAAAAGGTAACTCCATGATCGATGAGAATATTCACGATGGTGATTTTATTATTGCAAAGAAAGCAGCTACAGCTCGGCCAGGACAAATTGTGGTAGCTCTGATTAATGGTGAAGCTACATTGAAATGTTATATTCCCAAACCGGACTGTGTCGAGCTTCATCCCAGAAACCCCGAATTTCCAATCATTAAAATAAATTCAAAAGAGGATTTTCATATTAATGGTGTGCTTATTTATTCTTTCCGAAATTATTTGAACTAGGAACACCTTTATGATTGTCCCGGGCGTTTTTCACATACGTCTTAAGGGGTTAGAGCTTCAGGCCGAGAGAATTATGGACCCTAGCTTGAATAAACGCCCAGTGGCTATTATTTCATCTCCCCGGTCAAATGGTAGGATTCTCTCTTTATCTTCAGAAGCAGAAGAAGAGGGTCTGTCTTATGGGATGAAAGTTTCTATCATCCGCAAAATGAGTCATGGTGTCCAGCTGCTACCGTACAACCATACACTATACGCTCGCGTGAATAATTATGTGTATGAAGCGGTATCCACATTTAGTCCAGTTGTAGAGCCGGAAATGATGGGCAGGTTTTATTTGGATATGAATGGGATGTGTCTAGCTCGGAACCATATACATAATGCGGGTTTATCTATATTGAAACGGATTCGAGAAAAAACCAGCCTCGTAGGTATGGTTGGTATCAGTATCAATAAACTGGTAAGTCGGATTGTAACATCTATCGTCCCTGAAAAGATTCATAAAGTTCAGAGTGGGGAAGAAAGAAAATTTTTATCCCCTTTGATGCCTCCTGTTCTCCCTACAGTGAAAGAAAAATCTGTTCTGCGCTTACTTCAATTTTTATGGGTTGAACAGGTTCAACAAATTCAATCTATGGCAGATAATGTAGATGAGTTTCGAACATTTTTTGGAAACCATGCTGTCCGATTGGCACGGGAAGCACGGGGAAAAGATTCATCTGCTGTAAGGCCAAATCAGCTTCGAGACCATATTGTAGAGCAAACGGTGCTTCCGGAAGATACCAATGATCAAACAGTACTTCACGCAATCGTGAAAGATTTAGCAGAGCAGGTAGCTTTCAAGCTACGTCAGCGAAGACAAATGGCGAAACGGGTTTGGCTGGAAGTTCACTATACCGATGGACATCAGGGTCACCGTGTTGGGCGCATTACCGAGATTGATGATACATCAGTAATTGAAGCCTGCCGAAAACTTTTTAATAAGGCAAACGGAAGGCGAAATCGCATCCGAACAATATTGATTGATGTATCTGATTTTTGCCCTTATGTAGATCAGAAAAATCTTTTTATAACAGAAAATAATCGTAATATGGTTATATCTAAAGCGGTAGAAAAAATTCGACAGAAGTATGGAGTTCGGAGCCTTCAAACAGCAGATGTTTTTCAAGCATTAGGTCGAGTATAAATGTTCACTCATTTAAACACCCATTCAACTTACTCCTCCATGCGTGGACTTTTATCACTTACTGATTTAGTTTCTCTTTCACAATTAAATGGTATGGATACATTAGCCCTGACAGATGTAAATGGACTGTGGGGATTCATCCGATTTGTTCAGCATTGCAAAGATGCAGGTATTTTTTCTATCGCCGGAACAAATTTGATTACAGATAAAGATGAAGCAATTCTTTTGGTAGAAAATCAGTATGGATATGAGAACCTTTGCAGAGCTGTGTCCACTGTTCATGATAACCCCAGCCAACCAGTTGCCGATATTTTAAGAAAAACACACACTGGTTTATTTGTCCTTTCTCATAATAAAAACACCTTAGAAGACTTGATGGACTTTATACCAGACACCCATTTATTTATTGAATTACGTCCAGGCGTTCAGGAGTCTGCGGCACATTGTTTATCAAAAAAATTGAAATTGGAGATTGTGGCGACAGGTGATGTTTACTTTAGATCTCCAAGCGACTATGATGCCCATGTGACTCTCCGGGCAATTGAGAAAAACACTACACTGAAACAATTAGATCGATCTGAATGCAAATCGGATCAGCATTGGTTTCGACTTGAAATGGATATGGTAAATCTCTTTCCCAACAGTTTGGACACACTAAACAATAGTCGTTATTTAGCAGACCGGTGTAAACGGGATTGGTCATTCATTAATACAATTTTTCCGGGACTTTCTTTAAAGGAAACTTATCATTCTAATAAAAAGTTGGAAGAGAAGGTATATACAGGTGCAAAAATACGATATGGAGAAATCAATGAAATAATTCGACAGCGTATCCAATATGAATTAAGTATCATTACGCAAAAAGGGTTTTCCCCATATTTTTTAATTGTTCAAGATATTGTTGAACAAACCCGTGCCACCATAGGCCGAGGTTCAGCTGCCGCATCCATTGTGAGTTATTGTTTATTTATCACGCAGGTCGACCCACTTCTGTATACACTTCAATTTGAACGATTTATCCACCCAGAGCGAGAAAATATGCCCGATATTGATGTGGATTTTCCTTGGGATGAGCGGGACAATATTTTGGATTATGTATTCGAGAAATATGGAAACAATCGTACAGCCATGGTGTCTAGCCAAGTACTTCTAAAACCAAGGTCTGCCATTCGTGAAGTGGGGAAAGTTCATGGTTTATCCAATGATGAAATCAAAAGTATTACCAAGCGAATTGGTTGGTATGATTCCCGTCAAGATTTGGAACATTGGATGCGAACCGACCCAAGGTTTGCTAATATAGATTTGGATGATACTTTAATTCGCGTTTTGCGTGAGAGTGAAAAGATAGTGGGAGCTTTCCGCTATCCTTCTGTCCACCCCGGAGGTATAGTGATTGTTCCAGATGAAATTCGGAAATATGTGCCTGTACTTGTGGCACCAAAGGGCGTTCAGATCGTGGAGTGGGAAAAAGATCAGGTAGAGGATTCTGGTCTCCTGAAAATTGATCTATTGGGGAATCGAAGTTTGGCTGTTGTTAGAGATACCATTCGGCAGGTGAACTTAACTTACGGTGAAGCAGCATCTCAAAGTAGGTATATAGATTATCATCAGATTCAACCATTGGGAGATGATAAAACAGAAAAGCTCATAAAATCAGGAAGAACCATGGGTGTATTCTATATTGAGAGTCCAGCCACGCGACAGCTATTGGCAAAGGCTGGCATTGTAGACTTTGAACATATAGTGATTTATTCATCTATTATTCGTCCAGCAGCAAATCGGTTCACCAATATAATGTTATCAAGAATTCATGGCAAAAAATGGGACCTGCTTCATTCAGATTTGGATTTTTTGACTGAGAGTTACGGCATTATGGTTTATGAAGAACAGGTTTCTATGGCGGCCATGGTCATGGCAGGGTTTGGCTATGCGGAAGCAGAAGCATTACGAAAAACTATGAGCCGGGACTCCATGCAACATCGTATTTTATCCTGGAAAAAGAAATTCACTGCGGGATCGCTTCGGCGGGGTTATGCATCAAAAATTATTCAAAATGTATGGGACATGATTTCATCTTTTGTTGGCTATTCATTCTGCAAGCCCCATTCAGCATCCTATGCCATGTTATCTTTTACCTGTGCCTACCTTAAGGCCCACTTCACGGCGGAATTTCTAGCGGCAGTGATTTCCAATCAGGGAGGCTTTTATTCTTCCTATGCCTATATGAGTGAAGCTCGGAGGTGCGGAATCAAAATTCTACAACCGGATGTAAATCAAAGTAACTGGGAATGGCGAGGCGAAAAAAATAAAATACGAATGGGATTTATGAGTATAAAACAACTTCCCAAAAAAACAGCAGACAGAATTTTAAATGAACGAAAAGCAGGGGAGTTTGATTCTCTGAACGATTTTTTATATCGTGTGGATTTGGATTTGGCGGATGCAATGGTTTTAACCAATGCCGGCTGTTTTCTTCAAATAGCTCCGGAGCTGACCCATCGAGATATAGCTTATCATGTGGCAGGTTTTTATCTCCATCTTGGTAAGCGGGAGCCTCTAATGGCATCACCAAACTCTAAAAAATTGACAGATGAAAATCAATATCGAATGGAGTTGGAAACATTTGGCTATCCGCTATCATTTCACCCGCTGACGGTGTATCGTACACGGTTAAGCCGACGGATAAAATATGCCAAAGATATCCCAAAACATGTGGGGCAATCTATTTATTTAATTGGAATATACATCACGCGGAAGGAAACCGTTACCGGTGGTAATTCAGAACCAATGGAATTTTTAACACTAGAAGATGAAACTGATATCTATGAATGCGTGTTGTTTCCAGATGTGTTTCGTGAGTTTGGCGATATATTTCACTGGGAAACGCTATTTATTATTCGGGGGGTAGTAGAAAAATCATTTGGTGTTTATACCATGACCATTGAAAAAATAGCGAGTTTGAAACGGTGGATAAATAAAAAAAGATAAATTAGCGATTAAAAATTCAGAAAGAAGCAACGCTGCAATTAATCAAAAAAAACGTTCACCTAAGTAATTAATGAGTAATTTTTTGGGTTCAGAATAATTGACACTTTTTGAAATTTTTTATCCAGTCAAATCTATATTGTTCCTCTGTCCAGAACTGTTGATACAATGCGCCACGAAAATCATTGTACATGTCCCATCCACCATCAGGAGGATGATGAATCTGAGTCATTACCACACCTACAAACTCTCGTTTTGAATCAATCCAAAATTGTGTGCCTTCATAACCACCACCCTGCCAAAGCTTTTCCTCTCCCCAGCCTATTTTCCTTAAAGTATCCCCTGTGACCCAAAGGTTATATCCGTTATAACCCCACGGGCTATCAACTAGAGTGTGAGGTGAACTAATTTCATTGATCGAACCTTGATCAAGAAAACGTTTGTTATTTAGCTTTCCACTGTGAAGAAAAAGCCTTAAAAAATCTGTATAACCATCAGCGGTTGCAATCATTCCTTCTCCCCCTAGAAATAATTGGTTTTCTAATTTATAGAAAGGGAAATCAGCGCCGAAAATATCTAACTCCCCCTTTTCTGCAATCCGCAAGATTGAATCAATACCAGTAAAGTAAGGTAGTAAAACTTCATCTCTTGAAAGGTTATATTTCAAGCCTTGAATATTTAAATGATCAGATAATCTTGTTTCAACTAATCTTTTAAGGTTTAACCCAGTTGCTCTCTCAGCAACCACACCTAAAACTGTTGTATTTGTTCCGTAAAAATATTCTGTACCTGGATGTAAAAGTAGAGGAAGTTCTGAAAAACGATTTATTAAATCATTGGAGTCTGAAGAATAGGATATTTTTTTTGATACAAACATTGAGTCAATACATCTAATTCCGGTAGTTGCATAATAAAACCCAGCTTGATGATTTATTAAATGTCTAAGCGTCATAATTGAGTCAGGTTTAACCAATGTAAAGTTACAATCCATGTTTTTATTTTTTATTTTACCTAGAGGAGTTCCATCTTTATTAATGGCAACTTTAAGGCTACCAAACTCTGGAATATATTTTGTGACAGGTTCATCAAGGCTTAAACTTCCTTCTTCAATTAGGTCCATAATAATAGTAATTGTGACAATTTTACTCATTGACCAAATTCTAATCCAGGTCTTTTCATTAATGGTATCATATGGAATTAATTTTTTATTGATTCTGCAGTGTTGATAAATAACACTTCCACCTTTGTCTTCAAGCCGAACAAACAGGAAGGGAAAATATCCTTTATCAACATATTCATTTATGATACCATCCAGCTGATTTTTATTTTGAATTTTAATTAATGGCCCCTGTGAATTATCACAGCTTAGATAGATAATTAAATAGAAAAACATTACAGGTAAGACAGTATAATAAACTCTTTTATTGAAAACTTTTAAATACATAGCTATTGAGAGCTACCTATATAATAAAACCAATCAAAATCAGCATAATTTTTTGATATAGAGCTATTAGAAGTGCCATACATCCCAACATAAACACCGGTATATGTCCACCCCGAAGACTCTGGACTCAGTTTAGAACCATCAACATCATCAAAAAACATAATCCAACTTTTTCCATCTTGAGAGTAAGAAAAATCATAATTTAAATAATCAGCAGAAATTTTCCAAAACACGGTACTGTTTTCATATGGATGACTAACAAGAATTGATTTTTTCCCATGATAAAAATGGTTAAGTGTAATTTTACCATCCATTAATGACATAATATAAGCTGAGCGGTCATTTTGTATTACAATTACTCCGGCTTCTTCATCTCCCAACGGAACAAACTCCATTTTTGACTTTATTTCCATTTGAAAATGCCTCTGTCTAATACCAACAAATGAGTATTGGGCCTGCTCCGCAATAAATCCTTCTTTTAAATAAAGCCTAAGAAAACCTGGCTTTTCAATCAGGGAGTGAAAAGGTGCAGTAGGGGTTCTACGAAAATTCCACTCAACGTTTAGTTTTTCTTCATTAAAATCATCATTAAACTCATTTATTTTCACTTGCCTTGTGCCATGAAATGGAACTGGATATTCATACTCAACTCTTCCGGTTTTTGGACTGCAGACTGGCCATCTTATTTTTTCTTCCTTCCACCAATAAGGCTCTGTTTCCCAGGTTACAGGTAATAAAAATGTCTCACGTCCTAGGTTTTTATGTTTTTTTTCAATAGGACGAAAGCCTAATACAACCATATGCCAATCTCCCTCTTGTGTTTGTATGAGATCACCATGACCCACTGCAATAATTGGGTGGTCCAAACTTAAATGTCGGTGTGTTAATATTGGATTTCTATCATTCGCAATATAGGGACCGGTGATTGTTTTACTGGCGGAAATTGTTACCGCATGATTATGTAATGTTCCTCCTTCGGAAATCATAAGATAATAATAATCACCATATTTATAAATATGTGGTCCCTCTGCCCATGTCCCTCCGCTAAACCCCCTAGTTAAATAGTACTTTTTACCAACTAATTGCATTTGATCTAAACTTAACTCTTGCATCCAAATTTCTGCTTGACCATCGAATTCAGGGTCAGGAGGAACGTGGGAACCCGTGTACCATACTTTTCCGTCATCATTAAAAAATAGCGATGGGTCAATACCAGGAGCGTTATTTAAAATGTAAGGTCGGGACCAAGGCCCTTCAGGTTTATCAGATATCAAAATAAAATTGACCATGTTACCGTTTAAATTGTTTGTTGTTATAATATAAAATAATTTATTATGATAACGAATTGTAGAAGCATGAATTCCTGCGCTAGAGTTAATTGTGTCCATTTTTACATTTTGATGAATGGTATCAAATGCGTTGCCAATTAACTTCCAATTTATCAAATCTTTACTGTGGTAAATTGGGATCCCTGGGAAATATTCAAAAGTTGAATTGACCAGATAAAAATTGTTATCTACTCGACAAATACTTGGGTCAGGAGCAAAACCAGAAATTATTGGATTACGATATGTTTCAGGGTTTTGATTTATCTCTGAATTACAAGAAAAAAACAAAAATGAAAAAAGAAAAAGATTAAGGAGCTTAAAAAAAAGCACTTTATATAAAAGAAATTTTTGATCTTTTGATTTCAAAATTAGAATGTAAAAAACCGTTCAAGTCTGTAACTTAATATTTTTTTAAATTAAAAACCACAATAGTTCGGCCAAACTAAATTTGTAGTAATTTTCGTTCTGTTTTTTAAAACCAATCAGAACTCTTTAATCCTTAATTTTAAAATTTAGTAGATAATTTAATTTAGTTCTTATGAGTACACCAGCCAAACGTATTGCCTTTCATACCATGGGGTGTAAACTAAATTTTTCGGAGACCTCAACCATATCGCGTGATTTTATACGTCATGGATTTGAGCTGGTAGACTATCAGGAGAAGGCAGATATTTATGTATTAAATACCTGCTCTGTTACAGATAAGGCTGATAAGGAAGCACGCAAGCTTATTCGCCAAGCCAAGAGAAGGAATCCAAACTCTTCTTTAGCTGTTATTGGATGCTACGCCCAGCTTAACCCTAAAGAAATAGAAAATATTGAAGGGGTGGATATCATTCTAGGGGCTGAGGAAAAATTTAATTTACTCAAAATTTTGGATGAGGTAGACCTTAATGGTAGCGCAACAATCATTCAATCAAACATTGATCATGTTCATAAATTTACACCTTCCTATTCATCAGGAGAACGGACAAGAGCTTTTCTTAAGGTACAAGATGGCTGTGACTATAGTTGTTCTTTTTGCACAATACCTTTTGCACGAGGAGTAAGTCGCAGTGACACCATTGAAAATACAATCAGCGTTGCCCAACAGGTAGCTGAAACAGGTGCCAGAGAGATAGTAATAACTGGTGTAAATATCGGTGATTTTGGAAAAGGGACGCAAGAAACATTTTTTGATCTGATTCAACAGTTAGACGATTTAGATGGCATTGATCGAATACGAATTTCATCTATTGAGCCCAACTTGCTTACGGATGAGATTATTAAGTTTTGTGCTGATTCAAAAAAAATTATGCCCCATTTTCATATACCCTTGCAGTCCGGCTCAGATAAAATATTAAGTGCAATGCGCCGAAGATATAAACGGGAACTGTATGAAGATAGAGTGAAAAAAATAAAGAATTTGATTCCTAATGCCTGTATTGGTGTCGATGTAATAGTTGGTTTTCCAGGAGAGACGGATGACGATTTTCTGGACACATATATTTTTTTAAACGAACTAGACATTTCATATCTCCATGTGTTCACATATTCCGAACGAATCAATACAGATGCATATATATTTGATGAACCTGTATCAAAAAAGAACCGGGCGAAGCGTAGCAAAATGCTCCATATCTTATCGGATAAAAAACGGCGACAATTTTATGATCAATTTTTGGATACTAATCGAAAGGTTCTATTTGAAAACATTAAAAACGGGAAACTTTTTGGTCACACTGATAACTATATTCAGATTCAGACAGAAGGAAACAAGAATCTAGTCAATTCAATTCATTCTGTAAGGTTGGCCTTAAACAAAGGTGCTGTGGTAGAAGGAGAACTGTAATCTCTTTTTTTATGTCACATGTGTTCTCATTTAAATAGATTGTGATTCACTTAGAAAGCCTTTCTAAATCCTACCCGGATGGTGAATTATTTTCCAATGTAAATATTTTTATAAAGAACGGAATGCGTGCAGGCCTTGTGGGCCCTAATGGTTCAGGAAAGACCACTTTGCTTCGAATCATGCTTCAAAAAGAACCCCCTGATTCTGGAAAGGTTCAAATAGATAAATCTATTACTATTGGTTATCTAGCTCAAGACATTGTGGTTGGAACAGGTCTTAGTATATTGGAAGAAGTGTTGAGAGCTTATCCAGAAGTGCGGGAGATTGAAGGAAAAATGCTGGAACTATCCAATACTATTGCAGATAATCCAGAGAAAATTGAATTGGTGAATCAACTCGGTGAAATACAAAGCCGCTTTGAGGCTTTAGGCGGTTGGACATTGGAGGAAAAGGCAAAAAAAATTCTGAGCGGTTTAGGATTCTCAGAAGAAAAGTTTAGCGATTCTATGGATGTTTTCTCTGGTGGATGGCGTATGCGTGTTGCTCTAGCATCTATTCTGCTGCAAGAACCAGACATATTATTTTTAGATGAACCAACAAATCATCTAGACCTTGAAGCCACAATTTGGCTGGAATCATTTTTGTCTGAGTGGACAGGCGCTATGGTTATGATAAGCCACGATCGGGCTTTTTTGGATAGATCTGTTAATCACATTCTTGAGATCGATCTAAAAAAAATTACTCTCTATCATGGGAACTATTCAAAATACAAGGAAGACAAGGCCCTGCGGATAGAACAGAATAGAAATGCCTACCAAAACCAACAAAAGCAGATAAAAGACACAGAGCGATTTATTGAGCGGTTTAGATATAAAAACACGAAAGCGACACAAGTACAGAGCAGGATAAAAATGCTCGAAAGAATGGATAAAATTGCGGAGCCAACGGAAGATAATCAAAGTATTAATTTGTTGTTACCTCAACCAAGTCGTCCACCCTTAAATGTGGCTTCCTGCCGGAACGTAACAAAGCACTACGGTGATATAGAAGTGTTCAATAATATGGGCTTAGTAATTGAGCGGGGCAACAAAGTTGGACTAGTTGGACATAATGGTGCCGGAAAATCTACTTTACTCAAGATGTTGGCAGATGTAGAGCCAGTCACATCGGGCGCAGTTAGGTTTGGTAGTAATGTGAATCATGCTTACTATGCCCAAAACCAATTAGAAACATTAAACCCAGAAGACACGGTATTTGAATCCATCCAAAAAGTGAGTCACGGCTGGAGCGAAACAGAAACTAGGACCTACCTGGGAAGTTTTATGTTCACAGGAAATGAGATTGAAAAATATGTAAAAGTTTTATCAGGAGGAGAAAAAGCTAGAGTTGCTATGGCACGGATGTTAGTGAATCCATCTCATTTATTATTATTAGATGAACCAACGAATCATTTGGATATCCTGACTCGTAATGTGGTAGAAAAAGCCTTAAAGAAATTTACGGGTTCAATTGTTTGTATTTCTCACGACCGCCACTTTCTTAACAATGTGACCAACCTCACCTGTGAAGTTGGTGATGGGGGTATCCGGACTTTTGAAGGAAATTATGATTATTATATATGGAAAAAAGGCTCAGAGTTATCAGAAAAATCCGAAAACAAAAAAAAGGGAACTACAAAAAAGAAAAAATCAGATTACCAAGAGCGGAAGAAAATCCAAAATCGATTACTGTGGATCGAAAAACGTTTTAGGTCAATTGAATCAGAATTGGACTCCCAGCGTGCGATTATGCAGTACCCTGCTAATGGTGACAATTATGAATTGCTACAGCAGACAATGAAAGTGATGAATCAGTTGGAATCAGAATATTTAGAGTTAATGGAAGAGCAAGAAGGGTTGTTGGTAGAATAGTGAGAATTTATATTACACCCTTGTTTGATAAACGAAACTTAGGATAAGTCTAGTTTTCATAATCTTCGATTGGTGGGCATGTGCAGACCAAATTACGATCACCAAACGCATTATTTACACGTCCTACCGTAGGCCAATACTTATGATCCTTTAGCCAGGGCGCAGGATAAACCGCTTCTTCACGTGAATAGCTATTACTCCAATCTTCTAAAACAATTCTTTCTGCTGTATGAGGTGCATTCTTAAGTGGATTATCATTTTTATCAAAGGTGCCATCAATTACTTTTTGGATTTCACTCCTAATAGAAATCATAGCATCACAAAACCTGTCCAATTCTTTTTTAGACTCACTTTCAGTTGGTTCAATCATTAGTGTCCCCGGTACCGGAAAAGACATGGTTGGCGCATGAAACCCATAATCCATAAGTCGTTTTGCAACATCTTCATCAGAGATCCCGGACATCTTTCGGAGGTCTCTTAAATCAATGACAAATTCATGAGCACTGTAGCCACTAACGCCTCGATAAAGAACAGGGAAATAATTTTCCAGTTTCATTGCCATATAATTTGCGTTTAAAATAGCTACTTGCGTTGCCTTCCTCAAGCCATCTGCGCCCATCATAGCTATATATGTCCAGGAGATGGGTAATATACTGCTACTGCCATAGGGGGCTGCTGACACAGCATGAATTGATCTGTCTCCACCAGTTTTTATTTGAGAATGTCCAGGTAAAAATGGAGACAAATGATTTTTACAAACAATAGGACCCATTCCAGGTCCACCCCCCCCATGGGGGATACAAAAAGTTTTATGGAGATTTATATGCATCACGTCTCCGCCAAATTCACCGGGCTTACACAGGCCCACCATTGCATTCAGGTTGGCACCATCCAAATACACCTGCCCACCATGCGAATGTATAGTATCACATATTTCTTGAATCGTATGCTCAAAAACACCGTGTGTAGAAGGATAGGTTATCATCACAGCCGCCAAGTTTTCACTATGGACTTCAGCTTTGGTTTTCAAATCATCTTCTGAAATGTTGCCGTGTTTATCACAATCAACTACCACAACTTTCATGCCAGCCAACACAGCTGATGCAGGGTTGGTTCCGTGAGCAGACGCTGGGATTAAGCAGATATTTCTGTGGTGTTCGCCATTGGCTTGGTGAAAAGCACGGATAACTAATAGTCCTGAATATTCGCCCTGTGCTCCTGAATTAGGCTGCATAGAGATATTATCAAATCCCGTGATTTTAATTAAGAAATTTTCTAATTCAGAGATGAGTTCACGATAACCCTGTGTTTGATTATTAGGTGCAAACGGATGGATATTACCAAACTCATGCCAAGTTACTGCTTCCATTTCGGTGGTTGAATTGAGCTTCATGGTACAAGATCCCAACGGAATCATGCTTGTATTAAGAGATAAATCTTTCACTTCCAATCGATGGATATAGCGCATCATTTCTGTTTCAGACTGATGAGCATGAAAAACAGGATGCGTTAAATAGGATGAAGTTCTTAAAAGGCTTTCTGGTAGTATATAGCCAATTTCATCTTTTATTGTTGCCCCAAAGACTATCAGAAGTTTAACCAAGTGCTTTTTAGTTGTTGTTTCATCAAATGAAACACCGACATGGCCATCTCCATAATTTCGAACATTTAGTTCCATTAATTCCGCTTTTTCTTGCCATCCTTCTTGTACTTTAATTTTAACTGTATCAAAAAAGGTATCATGGAGACACTTAAAACCAGCATCCTTCATTGAAACAGCAAACTTTGATGCTAGTTGGTTTACTCGCTTCGCTATTCGTTTTAATCCATGGGGACCATGATATACCGCATACATTCCAGACATAATAGCCAGCAATACTTGGGCCGTACAAATATTGGATGTTGCCTTCTCTCTTCTAATATGTTGTTCTCTGGTTTGGAGAGCCATTCTAAGGGCAGGCTTTCCTTGAGCGTCTTGGGATACACCAATGATTCTTCCAGGGATTTTTCGTTTAAATTTATTTGTGGTTGCAAAAAAAGCAGCATGTGGCCCCCCATACCCCATGGGAACGCCAAACCGCTGCGAACTTCCAACCGCCACATCAACTCCCATATCACCAGGGGTTTTAAGTAGAGCCAGTGCCAACAAATCTGTCGCCATACAAATAAATGAATTATTAGATCGAGCTGAATCACACATGCTTGAAAAATCCTGGACAGCACCTTCAGTGTCAGGATATTGAATCAACGAACCGAACACTTTTTCATGAAATTCAAACAAATTATGATTTTTGATATCGAGTTTTATCCCTAAGGGCTCTGACCGTGTTTTAAGGACATCAATTGTTTGGGGGTGGCAACTATCAGAAACAAGGAATATAGTTTTATTTGGATTTTGGGCTGTATTAAAGAACATAACCATTGCTTCTGCAGCTGCTGTGGCCTCATCTAACAGAGAAGCATTGGCCAGGGGGAGTCCGGTCAAATCTGATACCATGGTTTGAAAATTCAACAAGGCCTCTAGACGTCCCTGACTTAACTCAGCCTGATAGGGTGTATATTGCGTATACCAACCTGGATTTTCTAGAATATTGCGTTTAATTACTCCTGGTACAATTGTACCATAATATCCCATTCCGATAAAGGACCGAAATACGAAATTCTTTTCTGCAAATTTTTGAAGTCGTTTAATTGTATCAGATTCAGAAATTTTCCGGGGTAAATCCAATTCGGATTGGATTAAAATGTTTTCAGGAACAACAATATTAGATAATTCATCCAAAGAAGTAATTCCTAAACATTTTAACATCTCTTGGATTTGTGTTTCATTTGGTCCAATATGGCGGGCAACGAAAGAACTGTTAATATCTTTATTTGGGCTCACTGCTTAATATATTACTTAATAATTAAATAAAATAGAGAGTCGAAAATTAATAATGAGAAATATCATACTTTACTATGTTTGTTTATAAGATATAAAAAATGATTTAAATTGGTGCCATGAAAATCATTCAAATGAGACTAGTTTATTGTTGAGCTAAATAAGCACCTCTAATGATAGTACAAATAAATAATAGGAAGCTACCTATAAGCATGGCCCTCAAGCTTGCTTTAAGACATTATGTGCACCGTTGTTTGGTGCATTTTTTTTAATTAGATAAGGAGAAGTATGAATTCTATTCATCATTTGCAAGAACTTCAAAGTATCGATAGTAGTCTTTCTGAGATACGAAGCTATTTAGGAGATTTACCGGTAAAGGTTGATGAACTTAAATCCAAAGAGACTCAAATAATAAATGAGCTAGAAGATGGAAAAGAACGATTAAAACATATCGAAGTGGAAATGAATAAAATAGAGTTAGAAATTAATAGCTCTAAAGAAAAGATTGATTCTCTTAAAGACCAACTGTTCAAGGTTAACAACAATCGCCAGTATGATGCACTGATGGTTGAAATTGATCATTTAAAAGAATCTATAGATAAGATGGAAACCAATGAATTGGAACTACTTGAGGAGAAAAGTCAATTGACCGAAAAGGTTAAATCACAAGAGGAAAATCTAGAAACCCTCACAACAGATTTATCTGAAAGACGATCAAAACTTGAATCAACCATGGCTAAATCAGGTGATCAAAAGGAAAAATTAGAGGAAGAAAGAACTAACCAACGTGATGAGATTCCACAATCATTATTGAGTCGTTATGACCGCATAGCTCAAGCAAGAAAAGGATTGGCAGTTGTTTCCGTTAACGGATCTGCGTGTGATGGTTGCGGGGCTTCAATTCCTCCGCAAATAGTCGCCTATGTAAGAACTAAATCAGGACTGCATAATTGTGATGTGTGTGGACGGTTCTTATTCTGGAAAGATAAAAATTTGAATTAAATTTGAGCCGGTTGGATGGTTACCCTAATATTAGTATTAGGGAGGAAAGTCCGAGCACCGCAGAACAGGACGCCCCATAATGAGGGGAGTTCGTGAGAACATGGAAAGTGCAGCAGAAAATATACCGTCCACCTATTGGTGGATAAGGGTGAAAAGGAGGTGTAAGAGACCCCCAGTCCCAGTAGAGATAGTGGGAGCTTGTAAACCCCGTCCGGTGCAAGATTAAATAGGCTTTTAGATGTGGTTCGCATCGATGCATATTAGTGTGAGAGAAGCGGGTAGATTGCATGATCTCGACGGTAACGCCGAGACCAGGTGAATGACCATCTTTCAATGAATTGGTTAATTTTTGAAAACAGAACTCGGCTTACAGACCGGCTCAAGTTTCTAATATAAAAATGAAATTATTATTTAACCAGACTCACCACTTGTCATAAACAAATATAGACATGTTTACTGGTTCAGTTTTAAATTTAGAGGAAACCCAATTAATTGAGAAAGACCCATTTCCCAGGCTATACATTGATGAATATTTATAATTGATACTTTCTTGATAGACTTATATTTTTTATGGGCAAGACAGACACATATAGGGCAAGGAATATGAAACTCAGCGATCACAATTAAAATGATTCATTATTATGTAAAAATAAATTTAGGGGAGACCACTTTAAGTATTGCCTCACTTGTAGAAATAAATGGCAGGGACATTATTCTATTTATTTGAACATAAGAGATATTATTTTTCACCAATGAACAGGACAAAAATCGCAGGGATCGGCTACCACGTACCAGAAAGAATCGTCTTAAATAAAGAACTAGAAAACTATATGGACACATCTGATGAGTGGATTCGTACCAGAAGTGGGATTGAGGAGCGAAGATGGGTAGAGCCAGGTATGGGGACATCTGATTTAGCTATAGAAGCTTCAAAAAAAGCAATAAAGATGGCAGATATTGACCCTCAAGCGATAGATTTAATTATTGTTGGGACCTTAACATCAGACTATTTTTTCCCAGGTGTCAGTGCCCAAATTCAGGATGCTTTGGACATAGGAACGGTAGGTGCATTTGATGTGAAAGCTGCTTGTTCTGCATTCATATATTCTCTTTCAATTGGAGATCAATTTATTAAAACAGGAGAATATAAAACTGTATTGGTTGTAGGAGCAGAAGTGCAGTCTACAGCGTTGGATTTATCAGACAGCGGTAGAATGACCGCTGTATTGTTTGCTGATGGTGCTGGCGCAGCTGTTTTGACAAAAAATGATGGAGACTCAGGAATTCTTTCAACTCACCTACACTGTCAAGGGAAATATTTGAAGGAGTTATGGTGTGAAGGGCCTTCATCAAGGGAAAACCCAAGACTGTCAACAGACATGATAAAAGAAGGTCGACATTTTCCTTCCATGAATGGGAGGGAAGTGTTTAAAAATGCGGTGAGACGATTTCCTGAAGTAATCAAAGAAGCAATGGATACAAATGGATTTACAATTGATGATATTTCTCTTATTATACCCCATCAGGCCAATGAACGGATTACTAAAACAGTAAGAAAAAAAATGGGGATTGAAAAAAGCAAGTTGTTTAGCAATATACATAAGTTTGGGAATACTACTGGAGCATCCATCCCCATCGCTCTATGTGATGCCTATGATCAAGGAATAATTTTTGATGAAGATATTATCATATTAGCAGCTTTCGGTGCAGGGTTCACATGGGCATCTGCGGCAATTAGGTGGTAAATAATGCATAAAATATAGGTAATCATTTTGGATAAATTATTTTTTACTGACGAGCACGCAATGCTCAGAGATATGGTTCGAGAATTTGCAAAAAACGAGATTGAGCCAATTGCAAGAGAAATAGATGAAAAAGCAGCTATCCCTCAACACCTGATTGATAAAATGGGTGATCTTGGAATAATGGGAATTCCCGTACCAGAAAAATACGGAGGTGCAGGGATGGATACAGTCGCTTATATAACTGCTATTTTGGAGCTTGCAAAAGTTGACGCTTCTGTGGCCATTACGGTTTCAGCACACACATCTCTAGGGACAATGCCAATAGTTTTATCAGGAACTGAAAGACAAAAAATTAAATATGTTCCTGATCTTGCATCAGGAAAAACATTGGGCGCATTTGGATTAACGGAGCCGGGAGCAGGAAGTGATGCAGGAGCGACAAAAACCACTGCTGTAAGAGACGGTGATGAGTATGTGGTTAACGGGAGTAAAATATTTATTACAAACTCTGGAGTTGCAGGTTATTTGAATCTAACCGCACAGATTATTGAAAATGAAGAAAATTTAGGGGTTGGAGCTTTTATTACCCAAACAAACGTACCTGGACTTGTTATTGGGCCTAAAGAAAAAAAAATGGGTTGGAGGGGCAGCGATACTCATCAGCTTTTTTTTAAGGATATGCGTATTCCTGAAGAAAACCTCATTGGAACACCTGAAGATGGGTTTAAAACTTTTTTAAAAACATTGACCGGTGGTAGAATATCGATTGGAGCCCTTTCGGTCGGGACAGCACAAGGAGCTTATATGAAAGCTTTAAGCTATGCTTGCGAAAGAGAAGCTTTTGGAAAAAAGATTAACCAATTTCAATCTGTGAGCTTTAAACTGGCAGATATGATAACCCGAATTGAGGCGGCAAAACTATTGGTATATCATGCAGCCTGGATGAAAGATAATAGTTTGGATGTTACAAAGGAAGCAGCAATGGCTAAATTATTTGCCAGCGAATGTGCAATGGATGTTACCACAGAAGCAATTCAAGTACTTGGTGGGTACGGTTATGTAAAAGAATATGATGTGGAACGTTTTTATCGTGATGCTAAAGTTTTAGAAATTGGTGAGGGAACAAGTGAAATTCAACGGTTGATTATTTCTAAGGAAATAATAAAGAGTGTTAAAAAAATCTAAGATAAAATTTGGGAAACCTTCTCTTCGTGAAAGATTCTTTATGTTTCTTTACAGCTTTTGGCCACAAGTTATTATTCTATCCAGCTTGGTTGTCATTGCATCGCTTTTTTTCCCTAGTGGAGAATCACTTAAATATTCTTATCAATTAAATGATATTACAAGAGAGCCTGTAATTGCTCCCTTTACTTATCCCTTGCTCAAATCAGAAGAAAGACTAAAAACTGATTTAAATGATGCAAAAATATCTGAACCCTTTGTATTCAAACGAAATTCTGAATTGGTACGTGAATGGACCAACCAACTTGAAGAATTTTTTCTAATTTCTGAAGAATTCAGACAAACAAAAGATCAATTTTTGCAATCTAAAGATTTATTATACAGATATCGCTATGATGAAAATTATAACACTGTATTAATAGACTTTAAAGCGGATAGCACAAAACTTTCAGAGCTTGTCAAACAATTTGAAAATAAATATTCGTTTTCAGTTCAACTAGAACCCTGGAATTCATTTTTGGATGTGGAGTACCAGTTAGGGCCTAACTATGATTTAAATATATTTGAGACTACTATTATTCAAATTTGTAGGAATCGCTGGGCAGAAGGAATTTATGATATTTCTCTTACAGAAATCATCAGCGAAAAAATTATGCTTCACCAAGGAGAAGTCCCTATTCTTGCTGAGCCTAGTGAGTATAATGACCTCGAGTCTGCATGGACCAAGTCAAAAATGGAATTAGCTCAGACATATCCAAATCTAGATGAAATTCAACATGTAACAGGATATGCACTAATCGTTGAATTTATGAAACCTAATCTTGTTTATGATAAAGAGACAACTGAGAGAAGACAGCAATCTAAATTAGATAGAGTCCCTCGATATCAGGGAACCATTTTAAAAGATGAGAGAATCGTAGACGCTAATGAACGCATTAGTGAAGAAACTCTCTTAAAGCTTGAGTCTTTGTCTGCAGCTGTGGATGAAAGGGGAGGAAAAAAGACCAATGTTCAGGCATTTTTTAGTTATTTAGGAAGATTAGTTGTTATTGGAGCGATTATTTCATTTGCTTTTACATTTATTGGTATTTATCGAACACAGATATTTCAGGAATGGAAAATGATTCTCCTTATTTCTCTAGTGTTTTTAGTAGAATTGATTTTAGTTCATATAACTGTGATTCAGCTAGGAATTTCCCCATATTTTTTATTTTTAACTGTTTCTGCAATGACTCTAACCATTTTATTTGATGCTCGAATAGGATTTATGGGAACAACGTCCATGGCTATTTTAAATGCTGTTATGATTGGGAATAACCTTGATTTTATCATCGTTGGTTTGACTTTGTCCAGCATGGCTATGTATAACGTAAGAGAACTCCGTACTAGAACGCAGGTTTTTACAACAATATTTTCTCTGATGTTTATCAGTTTTGTAGTTTTAATTGGCTTAGGGCTCTTTAAAGGGAACCCCTGGAATACAATTTGGCAAGACTTGCTCCCCCTTCTTATTACTAGTGTTCTGGCCCCCGTTATAACTTATGGATTAATTGGATTACTAGAAATTGCTTTTCAGATTACTACGGATCTTACTTTAATAGAGCTTTTAGATTTTGAACACCCGCTACTCAAAAGACTTCAACAAGAAGCTAATGGTACATTTAATCACAGTATAGTTGTCGGAAACCTTGCGGAAGCTTGTGCCAATGCAATTGGAGCTAGGTCATTACTATGTAGAGTGGGAGCTTATTATCACGATGTTGGCAAAATGTTGCGTTCAGATTACTTCATTGAGAATCAATTTTTTGGAGAAAATAAGCATGATAGTTTGACCTATGTTATGAGCGCTAAGGCCATAAAAAACCATGTAAAAGACGGGATAGAGTTGGCACGTGAATATAAAGTTCCAAAAATAGTGCGTGATTTTATACCTATGCATCACGGTACTACAAGAGTAGAATATTTTTATAGAAAAGCACTGGAGGAGGCAGGAAGTTCGGAAAAAATAGAAGAAAAGGCATTTCAGTATCCTGGTCCGAAACCTAACACAAAAGAAACAGGGATTCTGATGCTCTGCGAGGCCATTGAAGCGGCAGTTAGATCTATTAAAAACCCTGATGTTTTCAAAATTGAAGCTATGATTGACAAAATCATTAAATCGCGAATTGATGAAGGGCAATTAGATGAATGTCCTCTCACATTAGATGAATTGAAAAAAATTAAAGGAACAGTTGACGGTAATAGCGGTATGTTACCTGTGTTACGGGGGATTTATCATATTAGAGTTGAATATCCGGATGTGGAAAATAAGCAGGAAGTTTCGGAAGCGTGATAAATGTTAAGATATCTATTGATTCTGATTTAATTCAACTCAATAAAAACGTGTGTATTTCAACCGTTAAATCAGTTTTATCCTATAATAAAATTAACACAGGAGATATTACTATAATTTTTGGAAAGGATAATTTGTTATCTCGATTAAAAAAACAATACTTTGGACTTGATCAATTAACAGATGTAATTGCATTTCGTTATAATGAGGAATCAGATGAAGAGCTCGAGGGTGAAATTTATATTAGTCTTCAAAGGGCTAAGGACAATGCCAACGATTTCAACGAGCCACTAAAAAAAGAAATTGCAAGATTAATAATACATGGTTCTCTCCATTTAATTGGGTTTGATGATGACACAGAAAAATCAAAGAACGAGATGATTAATTGGGAAGAAATGTTTTTGAAAAAGATTGATTGGAATCATATAATAAATAATTAAAATGACAAAAAGAACAGAAGATTCCTTTTTAAGACTGATTAAAATTGTTCAAAAACTAAGAGGAGAAAATGGCTGTCCTTGGGATAAAGAACAAACTCATGAATCCCTTCTTCCTTATTTTCTTGAGGAGGCCTACGAAGTAATTGAAGGTGTCGAGGCAGGTGATATGAATTCTTTAAAAGAAGAGCTTGGCGATATTTTATTGCATGTCATATTTCAGGCTGATATTGCAAAGGAGAATGGAGAGTTTTCAATAAAAGATTCATTGAACTATGTAAACGAAAAGCTTGTCAAGCGTCATCCTCATGTGTTTGGTGATAAAAAAGCGGAGGCTGCATTTCATGCTAAACAAAACTGGGAATCAGCAAAGCACAAAGAGAACAATCGTGAATCTCGTCTTGATGGAGTTCCGATTTCCCTTCCTGCTCTAATAACTGCTCAGAGGCTACAGGAGAAGGCAAGTTATGCCGGATTTGATTGGGAAAAGATTGATCAAGTTTGGGAAAAAATAAATGAAGAAATTCAGGAGCTAAAGGATGCTGAATCAGATAAAAACGAAACTCATATAGAAGAAGAAATTGGTGATGTCATTTTTTCTTTTGTTAACTTAGCAAGATTTTTAAATGTTTCTGCTGAATCAGCTTTACGAAAAACCAACCGGAAATTTACCTTACGGTTTAAGGCCGTGGAGAATGAATTAAAAAAACTTGGGAAAGAAATAGAAGACTCTAACTTAACAGAGATGGACGAACTTTGGAATAAGGCAAAAAAGATGGATTGTTAGGTTAAGCAATCATACCAGGGGTCTTTATTTAAATCACCAAAAAATATTTCTTTATCTTTAGTGTCAGAAATAAGGTCACCGCACTGTTCTGCTTTTTTGTACCAACTTTTACACTTTAAGTTGTTTCCGGATGCGGCGTATGCTCGCGATAAACATTCATGTGCATAAGCAAGATCAAAATCATTAAACTTATGTTTTTTAGTTAAACTCCAAGCTTTATTAGCATGTGCCAGTGCTTCTTTTCCGTTCCCTAATACTGAATAAACATGTGAAATCATCCATTCTCCTCTTTGTTCGTTAATGGGTTGAAATTTCGGGGATAATTTCCAGTGAAAGAGAGAGGCTTTGGCAAACATCACCATTCGTTTACCATCTTGTTCTGAACGGTTTTTATTGTTCAGTAGATTCCATATTTGGATATTCATTTCAATGCCCATGTAGTGATGCATTTTTTGCTTTTCACTTAAATTGTTCACTGTGTTCATTTATTTTAAACTTGCTACTATTTACTTTTTAGATAATAATTTGTTTTAATGGTTGAAGTCTATTAGAATAATATAAAAAAGCTACTTAATAAACTACCAGTCCATTGTTAATATCCCAATAACACCCTACAAACTTCAACACAACACTCTCCTAATGCCTTAAAATCATACCCCCCCTCCAGTCCTAATAATAAATTGGGTTGAATTTCCAAACATTTTTTTGTCATATAAACATAATCATCTGTAGTTAAATTAATATTTGCCAGCGGATCTCTTTGGTGTGCATCAAATCCTGCGCTGATTATAAATAGATCTGGATTAAACTTTTGAATAAATGGGAACACTTCCCTATCAAACTTATATAAATATCCCTCTGATGTTGTACCAGCATAAATTGGAACATTCAACACATTACCATGGCTTCCTTTTTCATCATGGGATCCGGTGCCGGGATAGAATGGATATTGGTGGATTGATACATAAGCTATACCTCTATAAGATTGAACAATGTGCTGAGTTCCGTTTCCGTGGTGAACATCCCAGTCAAACACAAGAACACGATTAACACCCTTATGATTTAAAGCATAAATAGAAGCAAGAGCAGCATTGGAAAAAAGGCAAAATCCCATCGCTCTATCACTTTCAGCATGATGCCCGGGAGGACGAGATAATGCGAAAGATGAGTTTCCTTTCAATACTTCATCCACACTGTTCAACCATGCTCCAGCTGATTTCAAAGCAACATCATAGCTTTTTTGGGAAATCTGTGTGTCTTCATCTATAAATCCCCCTCCACGGGCACATGAAGATTTTAATCTATCTATATATTCTTGAGTGTGAACCCATTGGAGTTCCTCTTCAGTGACTTTTCTGGGGGATATCCAATTAATTTTATTTGCTTCTCTAAAGGACTTTAGCGCTAATACACAAGCTCTCAGCCTCTCCGGGGATTCGGGATGATTGACTCCAGTATCATGATTTAGAAAATCATCTGTATAAAAAATCGAAAGCAATTTATTATCGATTTTTATAGATAAGGAATTACCTTATCATAACATAATAATTTCATATATAAAACTATTCTCCTTGCACCGTTGCAATCAAAGTTCTGTTTTTACTATGATTTCGGTGTTCACAAAGATAAATCCCCTGCCAGGTGCCTAATGCCAGATTACCATTAGAAATGGGAATTGATATTGAAGACCCTAATATCGATGATTTTAAATGTGCTGGAATATCATCGGACCCCTCAAACGTGTGCTGGTAATAGGGTTGGTTTTCTGGAACCATTTGATTAAAATGAGATTCAAAATCTGATCTAACTGTTAAATCAGAATCCTCATTAATTGTGAGTGAGGCTGAGGTGTGTTTAATAAATAAGTGCAAAAGTCCTCTGTTGATACTATGTATTTCTTTAACTTTCTTTGACACATGATCTGTAATAAGGTGAAATCCTCTTGGATAAGAATTTAGGACAATTGTTTTCTGAATCCACATGATCAGATTAGAGATTTTTCCATTAGTATTCTAGTTTCAAATAGATTGTCCAATGGGTTTTTATCTGTAATAAAGAACCCTCTGTTAAGAGAAAACTTAATCATCGTTTTATGTTTTTCTCTTGTTTTCATTCGGAGGGCAATATATCCATTTTTCACTGCCCATGATTCCTGAAATTCAGCTAATTTTCTGGCAACTCCTTTTTTTCTGAATTCAGGGAGAACGCCCCCCATCCAACTGTAAAAACTTCCATCGCTGTAACGTTCATATCCAATTTTAAACCCAGCAGGTTCATTTTTATATTCAGCTACAAGAGAAAGATGCTTTACAAATCGGCATCGTTTTTCATATTCTGATATTGGGTATGGAAAGTTAAATTCCGGAATATTTTGTGAGAGATCAACACACTCTGAAAAACCTGCTTCACGGATTTGTATCAGGTCTTCCTCTCTTTTTTTCTTGCTGCAGGAAAAAGAACATTATTTAATATGAGACGATATCCTGGAGAATTTCGATGAAGAGATAGGTCAGTTGGAGGATCTCCTACAAAATGTCGATAATCCTCGGGATCATGACCCCCTAAAAATGCAAAAGCACCCTTTCCAAAGCTTCCGTGAAGATACTTCACCTGATCTGATGCAGGATCCTCTCCCATAAGTACAATGTGTTTTTTTATTTTACTTTTGTGAAATCCGGTGGTCTGTCCCATAAATCCTTTTATAGTGAAGACATGATTTTGAGTCAGCATTGTGGGGACAGGGTCAAACTTAGCTGAAAACTCAAAAAGTGAAAAATAATCAGCTTCTGCACCTCTGGTAATGGGATTGTTGCTGGGAGGAAAATCAATATCCGAATACTCATACACCATTGGGTCGGTCAAAATATTGAAATTTGTAAACGCCAGAGTTTTGGAAAAATCAAGACTGTTTTGGGCCTTTGGATCAATGGGCGTTCCATCAAACACATTGTGAACTGCATCGAAACCCTCTTCAGCTAATGCTATATCATAGGAATCTGTAGCTGAACACATTGCAAATAGAAAACCACCCTGCCCTACGTAATTTTTAATGGTTCGTGCCACTGCCTTTTTCTCTTCATGCACAGATGGGAACCCAAGTTTAAGTGCAAGAGACTCAAAGCCTTCTTTCTGTTTTATGTACCACAAAGCAGTATGGTAGCTACGGTAGAACTTTCCATATTGCCCGGTGAAGTCTTCGTGGTGAAGGTGAAGCCAGTCAATTTTACTGAGGCCATCGGTCAATACTTCTTCATCCCAGATGGTTTTATATGGCACCTCTGCATATGTCAAGGCAAGCGTAACAGCATCATCCCAAGGTTGTTTACTGGGAGGTGAATAAATTGCAATTTTGGGAGCTTTTTCCAGGAGAACTATTTCCATATTGTTTCTTTCAATTTCTCCATAAATAGAAAGTACACTAGTTCCATCGATTAGCTCAAAGGTAACTCCCCTAAGCCTGCATTCCTTAATGATAAATGGAAATTGATCTATTAAAAAAGCTCCCCCTCTATAATTTAATAACCACTCTACATTTACTCTTTCCGTTAGAACGTGGAAAGCCACTCCATATGCTTTTAGATGGTCTTTTTGAGTTAAATCCATAGGTATTAGAACTTTTTGAGCTAAAATCATAGATAGATTAAAAATGAGAATTATTTTTTTCATTTTTTATTAGCTCTTCAGTTGATTTTTTAAATTTCTGATATGGAGCCTCACAGGCTCTGACATATAGGAATTAGGATAATCTTCCAGCAGTTTATAATAAAATTTTAGTGCTTCATCAGGCTTTTTCCTAAATATTTCATAAATTTCACCTAAAAGAGTCCACCCTTTATCTGCTGACTTTGTTTCAGTTAATCTCTCAGCCAGAACTTCTGCTTCAGAAATTTGGTTCATTTTTAGATGAACCAATGCCTCACGTAAGATTGCCTCTTTGCAAACTAAAGCCTCAGGATAGTTTTCCTGTATAAAAGCAAAGGAAGCGATAGCTTCTGGCAGTTTTTTTTGTCGGAGATAAAACTCACCAAAGATAAACATTTTGAATGCACGTCTATCTTCTTCTGTGCCGTTTTGAAAATATGTTGAAATGAGGTTTCTCAGCTCTAGCAGATCATTTAGATCAGGAGAAACCGATTTTGTACTCTCTATTGATAGTTCGATTAATTTAAATGCCGTATCAATTTCGCCTGAATACAGATGGGATAATATAAATTGAAAACGAAAGTCATTGTTGTGTTTCCCAAATTTTTTAAAATATTTTTGTGCCTCATTCAAATCCCCTTTTGATAGATACATTTCACCAATTCTAAGCTGGATGTCTTTTTTCAATTTGGCTTTGGAGGGTGATTTTATCGCAGCCCTATATGATTTTAGAGCTCCATCAAAATCACTTAGCATTTTAAATTGAATTTCACCGAGACGATGATATGCAGAAGCAGAGAAAGAAGACAGCGGCATGGAGGTGAGTAAAGAATCATACAACTCAAATGCAGCGTCCAAAGATTTAACTGATATGTTTTTCTGATGATAAAAGGGATCTTCAAAAAACATATTTCCCCCCAAAAATGAAACAAATGAAAGACTAGGTGATTCATTGGGAATAATATTATCTTCAAATGTTTTTCCTAACCCTAATAATGTCTGACCCACAAAGGTGGGAGATGATTGAACGATGTTTTGACTTATAATTGTCTCATAGGTGGCGAGAGCCTTTTCATGTTGGGATTCTTTTCTTAGAGAGTTAGCTAACTCTAACCAGCGATGAACATCTTTATCTGAGGGAAACCCCATATCCTGATGTTGAGATACTGCCTTTTCATATTGCTGAGTTTTGAAATAAAAGTCTGCAAGCAGAGGACCAAATAAGAACAAATCCTTTTTTATCCATTTATTTAACGTCCCTACAATGAGTTCATGAGTTTCATTATCATCACTAATTAGTAAAATACGATTAGTGACCATTTTAATTTGCATTGGATGGGATGATAAATAGTTGAGATATTCTTTTAATGCTGTTTCATAACTTTTCCTTGAAAAATGATAGTTTGCAATTTCGAGTGAGAGAACAGAGTGGTCATTAAACTTTTCTCTTGCCCGACGGATGAGAGCGTTCGTTTCATCAGACATACCAAGCCTTATAAATAGATAATAAAACTTTTTATAAGTATTTACCACGCCTCCATACTTTTTTTCTGAGATATCCCACTCCCGCTTAGCCAGTTTCTTGTTTCCGACTTTCCAGTATGCCTCTCCAAGATCTAGATGAGGGTCTATTTGTTGTGGGGTTCTGTTTTTATAAGTTTGTATTGTAGATATAAGCTCATCATATTTTTCATCTCTCGAGTAAATCTTCTTCAGATTTGTGTAGGCTTTCTGATCATGGCCTTTATCAAGGATATCAGAATAAATTGCAATAGCATTTTCAATTTCCCCTTTCCGCTCCATCATTCTGGCAGTTTTTAAAGCCCCGGAATTAGTTTGTCCGTACAAGAGTACCAACAAAGCTGATGCAATGGTCATAATGAATAGTTTATTCATTTTCGTATTGATTTATTTCATTTGATTCTTGATTTATTTCATTCATTAGTGATGACCTATTAAGGGCATTAAAATAACGGCGAATCATGGTCATATATTCTTGAGTATATCCAGCCTGCAGAGCACGGCTCAATGCTTCGGAAGTAAGGGTAGTTCGCTGACCTAAGTCTTCTGGGAGACCAGAGGGTCCGGTAAAATTAACATTTTGTACGGCTGTTTCTGCTAAGCGCTCTTCTTTTTGTCCTTTTTGAGTAATGGATTTTTGACTGTTCAGCATTCTGGAAAGAATTCGTTGCTGTCGTTCCTGAGTTTTTCTAGTATATCTTCTTTGTTTTAAATCCTTGATTACTTCGTCCATGTCTTGTCCGATTCCACTCAAATCTCCCGTTCCTTTTGACCCAGATTGGGTCATTTCTTCCATCAATTGTTGAAGCGATTTTTGTACGCCCTGTTGTTGAGAGAGCATTTTTTGCATCATGGACTGCTGCATACCCGCAGCCATCTGACCTAAGGCTAATTGCATTCCCTGATTATTGATTCCTTGCTGCTGTCCGGACATTTGCTGCATCTGTTTCAGGAACTGTTCGTATCCACTTGCAGAACCCCCTGATTGCATTTGTTGTATAGATTGATGAACGCTCAGGGCTGTCTCATTCAATCCTTCCATAGCTAGATCCTGTTTGTTTTTTGCGGAGGTAGTATTGCGCTCTGCAAGGCGAGATATAGACTCGTTCATTTCAGCGAAAGCTTTCCCCATTGTTTTTCCTATCTCTGGAGTTACAGCAAAAGTTTCACGTGAGAGTTCCATCAGCGAGCTCATAGTTTGAGATAGTTGATCTTTTAATACTTGCTGCTGTCCGGCGAGATCTTTTACCCTTTGTGAGCTTCTTGATGTGGATGCTGTTTTTTCCCTGAGATGTTCTTGAGATTTAGAAAGTGAAAGAATATTAGACATCACTTTTTGAAGTTTTTCTACCATTTCTGCTGATGTTTCCTGTTGAAACTGTTGTTGGATATCCATTGCCATATTTTGTAGTTGTGATAGGCCGGACAACACAGAATTACTTGAGTTTCGAGAAAGTTGAAGCTGTTGTTGATTTAGATGTGCTGCTGTATTTTCAATTTGCTGTTCAGTAGATTGAGTAATGGAAGATTCTACCATTTCATTTAAAGCCTCAGCAGTGGATGGACTAAACTCATCTGTGAGCTTTTGTGCTTCATTTATTGCAGATTGAATATGATCAAATTCATCTTGAATTCTCAGTTCACTTTGTTCGTGTTTTAAAAAGGTTGAAGGATCACTTTCTTTTTCCATTTCCCATAATTCATTATCCAAATGATCCTGCTGCTTGGTTAATTGCTCTAGGCGTTTTGATACCTCATTTAGTTTCTGCTCCGCTTGTATTCGTTTTAAAATATCCAGAAAGCGATCTACTTCCTGTTCAATCTTGTCCATATTTTCAGCAATTTCAGATAAGGCATTTAGCATCTCCTTTGGATTCATTTGATCAAGAATATCTTCAATATTTTTTATATTAGACAGCATGTCTTCAGAAATAAGCTCATTGACCAATTGATTGAGTTCATTAAATTTTTCCATTAGCTCAGGGCTGAACAACTGATGTTTATCAACAGACTCCTTCAGTGACTCCACTGTCTCAGCAATATCCTGAAATTCAGATAGCCTTTCTTTTGTTTCTTCCAGCATTTTTTTTATGGATTGCTGTTGGTTCCAATCTATTTCAGAAGATTTAATGAGATCGAGATTCACCTTTTCTAGCTGTTCTTGAAGGATTTCCAGTTCTTCAAGGTTTTCACTCATCTCTTCAATTATCCCTTCCTCTTCTTCTTCCAAGCCAAAGAACAGATCTTCCAAGGAGGGAAGCCGGGCAACAAAATTCCCAGACAGTGATTTTTTCGGTCCCGAGATCTGATCATTATCATAGAGCTCAAAATGATAATGGACCTCGTCTTCCGGCATGAGCATCAAATCAGATAAATCCCAGTCAAGCATTACAGATTGTTTAGGTTTATCCAAAATTATATTAGGTATAGTAAAAACGGATATGACGGGGTCTGTTACAATATATGCCGGTCGCTGAATTTCATATCCAATCTGTAAAGTAGAAAAACCAAAATCATCTTCTATATCTAAATGAATGGGGATTATTTGATCATCTCCTAGGTCAACGATGGGATGAGGTTCATACACAGATAGCTGTGGAAATAGATCGGGAATAACCCCTAGACGATATGGAATAGGTTCACGATTGGTAATGTTTCGATTATCATAAAGATGAATGGTAAAAATACCATTTTCTTCTAAAATAAACTCTCCTTCTGCTCTCTTACCTGAAACCACAAGAGGATGATGAAAATCATTTATTTTTAAATATGAACGAGACAGCTTTCGGTTAGATGAAAAGTTTACAGATATTGTTGTGCCTTTTAACCCCTGTACACTTGCTTGATTTGCGGATTGAATTACTGGTTTAAGCCCGGAATATGATGGTGGGATAAGGGTAAGAGAAAACGATTTTATGGCAGGGCGATCTGTGACCATAATTCTGTATTCTGGGGAGCGCACCTCATTCCAGCTTTGCCAGAAATGCTCGGCTTTAACAAACGCTTCATAGATATAATCTTTATAAATCTCTTTGAATTTAAAATTATATTTTCCTGAAGAATCAACAGATGCTTTTAAAAATAGTTTATCCGTTTTAACTGAATCACTTTCGACCTGTACAATAGGAGTAAGCTCCAGAAAGACTGTGTCAGGTTTTGTTGAGCTGGAGACTATATCTATTTCAGCATTATCTCCTCCAAGCAGGTGAACATCTCCCGCTGAGGACCGCAAGTGGTAAGGTTTTGGTGCTTCAAAAGCGTTGTGTGGATGCAGTAGTCTGAAAATACTGTCTCCCGCTGTGTCATTGAAACCTGAAAACCACACTGTTATAACTAACAGAAAAAAAAGTGTGATATATTTCCATCTTATATTTACAGCAAAAATTGTTCTATGGTTTAGCTGATCTAGAGATTTTTCCACTTTACTTATAAAAGCATTTGTAAGTCCTTTGGATGAAATATCGGAGACACCTCTTTCCAACTGAAGTGCATTAATAACTGAATCTTTTTTTGGAAAAGCCTTATTTCCCAACGTTCTAGCTATATTAGACCACTGATAACGACTGACCCTATTTGTTTGTATCAAAATAGCAGTGACTAATAGTCCTGCTAAAATTAAGATAAAACACAAGAGAGCTAAGCTCGCAACAAACACTTTAATGGCAGGAGAAAAATAAAAAACACTCTCTGTCCCTACTGCTATAATCAATAACATCAATAGGATAGTATATCCTTTCCAGAAAAACTGAATAAAATCCCGTTTCACTAGAGCATTTCTAAATCGTTTTAACTGATCAATCATAACGGTGATTATTGAACCATAGAGTAGTAGATAATATTTACCCCCATTTGAAGCGCTTTTAATCTAGTTTCTTCTGGATTATTGTGAACTTCAGCATCTTCCCACCCGTCTCCTAAATCACATTCATATGTGTATAAAACCATTAACCGTTCTTCATCAAATATACCTAGCGCTTGTGGAGGTTTTCCATCATGTTCATGTACTTTTGGTAAGCCACTTGAAAAATTATAATAAACATTAAAGATGGGGTGATCAAACGGTAACTCAATAAAATCCCTGTTAGGAAATACTCGCTTCATTTCTTCTCTAAATGAGACGTCCATACCATAATTATCATCTGCATGTAGAAATGCGCCCCTAAGCAATGTTTCCCTTATTTTTAGTATTTCCTCTTCAGTAAACCTTACATTGCCATGCCCGGTCAGGTAAAGATAAGGGTATCGATAAAATTCCTGATCTGTAGGACGGAAGCGAACCTCATCATCTGCGACAGCTATGTTTGTGTTATCACGCAGAAATTTTAACAGATTTGGGAGGCTACTAGGATCACTATACCAGTCCCCACCGCCTCCATAGTGAATCCGCGCAATGGTGAAACTTTGTCCGTGAATAAAAGTAGACATAATAAAAGCGATGATGCCAACAATAAAAATGAATCGGTTTTTCATTATGAGATTTTATGGTTTTTATAGATAAAGGTTCCTTTTTATCAGTCATTTATTACATAATACTAGAGGACTAGATATCTTTAATCTTAATCAAATTGACATTGTATTCAGAGAAGGTGGGCATATCGAACTAGAAACACAACTTCCTGGGATATTACTTTTATAACTCCAGCAATTGGTACAGCAAAAAGCATACCCAGTGGTCCCACAACTGTCCCGCCTACAAATAGTGAAATCATAACAAGCATGGGATGAAGACCCACGCTTTCTCCTACCAGAATCGGAGTAATAAAATTGTTGTCGATTTGTTGCACAATTATAAACATCAGAATGATATCAAAAATGAAAAACGGGGACGGAACTAAATTAAATATGAGGTGGGATAAGGCAGATTCGTTGCCTAAATTATTCATTATAGCGATAAGAACCGCAGGGACCATTCCTACAAAAGGTCCTACCATCGGTATTAAATTAGAAAGGCCAGCAATTATTGAAATAAATACAATCATTGTAAGGTTAGCTCCATACAGATTTAATATACACAGCCCCATAAATGATAAAATCGCAACACTAGAAGCAGCTAGAAATTGTCCGGTCAAATATCGAGACATTTGCATCTCTATGTTGTGTATGATCCTCACACCCAACTCAAAATATTTGTTGGGTACCAGGGCAACCAAGGTTCGACGGAAATGATGATATTCAACAAGCAAAATAAATGTAAACACAAGGATTATGGCGGTCAGAAAAATAAAATTCACACCGCTTTTTGCAATGGTAAGGATCTGTTGAATAAATCCTGAAATGAAAGATTGTATTCTCTCGGCCAATTGAGGAGTTTCGCCATCACCCATTGATGAAACTCCCGGAAGAGATGAAAGAGCACTTTCGTACATACTATTTAAATCATTTACATAGTTTTCCTCAGTGAGTCTAAAATAAAACTCTGATGACTGCTGAAACATCCCGGATGCAAAACCAAAAAGAAATCCGAAAACTAATAAAAGTACTCCGCCCATGACAAAAAATGTACTGAACAATCTACTGTTTATCTTTCGCTCTAAGGTATCTACTGCAGGAAGGAGGACTGTTGTGATAAGAAAAGAAAAGACAAGAATCATTACCATTTTTGATATAAAGGGCCAGATAAAATAAACCACACCAATTCCAAGGATAAAGATGGTAAGGGTATAAAAATTTTCTACAGTTTTCAACCTGGAAGTCATACAGATTCTGAGTTGGCCTCAGTTACCTCCTCACTGGTTTTTCTGAGTCGCGCTGACATAATCTTTGCAAGGTTGAACAGAATTTTGTTTCCAGTTTCAGGGCTTCTTTTTGAAAGAGATTGAAGATCAGGACGTAAAAATGCTAATAGAAGACAGTCTTCATGTGCGATAGCAGTTGCGCTACGTGTATCAGAATCTAACAGTGACAACTCTCCGAAAAACTCACCGCTTCCCAAAAGTACTAATGTTTTTTTATTTCCCTTTTTATCTTCAGTGAATATTTCAATTTTTCCGGACAGAATAATAAACATCCCTTCTCCCGGTGCATGCTGTTTAAAAATAGTTTCACCAGATTTATACCGTCTTTTGTGTACCAGGTTTTCTATTTCACGTATTTGTTTATTTGTCAGTTTATGAAAAACAGGTATTTGTTTTATAACTGTTTTGGTAGGGCTTTCCTGCTTATACCAATGTGTAAAAAGGTTTTCCCACAGCGCTTTCATTATATTATCTCCAAATCCATATTATAAAATAGACACAAGAATAAAGGGAAGTCAAGTTGAGAGGAAAATACATGTTTATTTTCTTAATACGATAGCGCAGAGTGATTTTTAAAAAAACGAATTAAACTATTTTAGTTCAGTTCTGAACTAATTCACAGTTTTAAAAAACAGAATGAGTCGGTAACTTTAACGATGTCACAAAATGTGAAAAATATTGTTTTCATGTTATCCATACTTTCTTTTGTTTTTCCCCAAAGAGATTTTGATGATGAACTGGAGTATCAAAACAAATCTATCAAATCTTTGAAAAAGGAGATTATCTTTCTGCAAGATAAATTAAAAACAATGTCTGCTCAGGAAGAATCTTCATCAAATAAAATAATTGCCCTTGAAAAAGAAATATATTTGATAGATAGACTAATCTCTGAGCTAGCCAACGAAGAAAAAAATACACGAAAAATGATTACTGAAACAGAGATAAAACTTACTGATCAGGATGACAGCTTACTGCAATTACGTGAACGATATAAAAAAAGAGTTTTAAAGGCCTATATTGATGGGAGACCATCTGACCTTGATAAAATATTCAGTCCTGTGGCCTGGAGACAGTCTGTTTACAGAAAAGAATATCTTAAAATCATTTCAGCAAAAGACGACAGTATTAGAAAATCTATAAAAACTCTTTTAATAGAAATAGGTCAGGATAAATTAAACCTTGAGGCTGGGCTAAGAAAAAATATTTATCTGAACAGGGAAAAATCAAAACAGAAAAAAGAGCTAAAACAGAAAAAATTCAACCGTGAGAAACAACTGGCTTCTCTCAAAATCAATAAGGAGGAGATGTCAGAATATTTAAAAGAGAAATCTAAAGGTCTGAAAGAGTTAGAAGAGATTAGGGTAGCAATCTTGGAGGATAAAGCACGATTTGAAAGGGAAGAGAGGATCCGCAAACAGCAGGAGGCATTAAGGTCTAAAAACTTTGCACAGCTTAAAGGACAGCTCCCCTGGCCCATTGATGGAAAAGTTGTTACTAAATTTGGAAGACAATGGAACCCAAAATTAAAAACGACGACGGAATATCCTGGGATTGATATTCGGGGGAAAGCTGATATGCCGGTGCAAACAGTGTTAAATGGCATAGTGGTTACAGTCACATATCTGCGGGGATATGGCACGACCGTGATTATTGATCACGGAGGAGGTTTTTTTACAGTGTACAGCCAACTAAGAACTCTAAAAACCCATGTGAACAGTGAGGTACAATCGGGAGACGTGATCGCTTTTTTGGATGAATCAAGTTCAGAATATGGTGCTGTCCTTCATTTTGAAATTTGGGGAAACGGTCAAAAACTTGATCCTGAAAAATGGCTTTTAAAATAACAATTCCCGATATCTTAAAATCTCAACCCACGGTTTGGGATAAGCTGTATTCCATTTACAATTCTGGAAGAATTGGGACTGCATACTGTTTTTCAGGACCATCAGGGTCCGGAAAACAGGGGATGGCTTTAGCATTCGCAGCTTTGATAAATTGCGAGTTTTCAGAAAAATTTCCAGACTGTGAATGTCTTTCCTGCAGACGATTTAATTCTTTACAGCACGAACATTTACATATGATTGTTCCTTTGCCAACTTTATCCCAAAACAGTAAGGACACTTTAGATAAGAAAAGTATAGATATTTTTATCAAGGAATTGGATAAAAAAAGAAATAATTTATTTCATAAGATAAGAATTCCCAAATCAACCCGCATTATATTGCAGTCCATACGCAATTTGAGAAAATCACTTTATTTAAGATCTGCATTAAAGGGAAGAAAAATCGCAGTGATCTTTGAATCAGAATTGTTGTGCACCGGTTCAGGAGAATCTGCAAACGCTCTATTAAAAATACTGGAAGAACCGCCACAGTCCACCACCCTAATTTTAGTGACAGATTTTAAGGATAAACTTTTCCCAACAATTATTTCCCGCTGTCAGCATATTCAATTCCCTCCACTGGAAGATAATATAGTTGAAGGAATGCTAAAAGAAAAAGGAATTGACGATGAAAAAATTAAATGGATTTCATTCCTATCTGAAGGTAATTTTGTCACAGCTAGTAGCATCGCAGACAAAAACTGGGGAGAAATAAATACTTTTTTTAATTTTATTTCAGATCTTATGATAGCGGATGATTATAAAAAGCTGTATAAATTTGCGTCCGACTATACAAATATGTCACGAACTAACACGCCTGAATTTCAGTTTCATTTTTATCTGATTCAGCGTTGGCTTCTAGGGGCACTGCATTTGAAAAATGGTATTCACGATAGCTTGACCGAAACGGACCTTGGTATAGGTATAAACCGATTTTTGTCACGCTATCCTGGTGTTAATTTATATGAATTGAATATGCTGGTGGATTCAGTGTTAGAAGGTTTTAATCAAAATGCCAACATGGCACTATTATTAACTAATTTCATTATTCAATTACAAAGGGAATTAGGCAAAACCAATACACGATGAACGGTAAAAAATTTTATATAACCACTCCTATATATTATGTGAATGACAAACCTCATATTGGCCACGCATACACCACTATTTTGGCAGATGTTCTCACTCGTTTTCAAAAAAAATCAGGGATATCATCTTATTTTCTCACTGGTCTGGATGAACATGGACAGAAAGTACAACAGGCAGCGGAAAAACAGGGGATTGAACCCCAAAGGCATTGTGATGAAATGGCACCAAGGTTCGTGGAACTGTGGGAAAAACTTCACATTTCATATGATGATTTTATTCGAACTACTGAAGAAAGGCATAAGACCATAGTCCGTCAAATTCTTCAGGAGGTATATGACAGGGGAGATATTTATGAAGATGAATACGAAGGGCTTTATTCCGTTACGGAAGAACGTTTCATCACAGAAAAAGAAGCAGAAAGCGGGGAGTTTCGGGACATCAAAAAGCTCAAGGAAAAAAATTATTTTTTCAAAATGAGCTATTACCAGCAGAAATTAATAGACCATATAAACTCCAATCCAGGATTCATTCAGCCAGAGCATCGAAAAAATGAAGTGCTTGGATTTCTTCAAAAACCACTGAATGATCTCTGTATCTCACGTCCTAAGTCCCGCCTGAACTGGGGAATTGAACTGCCCTTTAACTCAGATTATGTAACCTATGTCTGGTTCGATGCTCTTATCAATTACGTCTCTGCAATCGGGTTTGGAAAAAATGAAGATGAATTTCGTAAATGGTGGCCTGCCTCCTATCATTTGATTGGTAAGGACATATTGACCACCCATTGTGTTTATTGGCCCACCATGCTTATGTCCATAGGTGTTGAATTGCCGGATTCCATTTTTGCCCACGGATGGTGGCTCAGCGGAGAATCTAAAATGAGCAAATCCCTGGGCAATGTCATCAATCCAATAGATCTGATTGATGATTACGGTGTAGACCCGGTGAGATATTATCTTATGCGGGAGATGGTCTTGGGACAGGATGCAAAATTCACAGTGGACTCTTTTATAAAGCGCTACAACAGCGACCTAGCCAATGATTTTGGAAACCTTTTGAGTAGAGTATCAACACTCATGAAAAAGAATTACGATGGAAAGATCCCTGAAACTGGCGACCTCACCATAAGCGAAGAGGACATCCGTACAACGGGAGAGTCACTGGTAAATACAGTGGAGACAAAGATTTCATCTATGGAAGTGAATGAAGCCATTGAAGAAATTTTACAGTACGTTCGAAAGGTGAACAAATATATGGAGGAAAAAGCTCCTTGGAAACTAGTGAAGGAAGACAAAGAGAGCGCAGGAACCGTATTGTACACAGCCGGTGAAGCTCTGCGGATCAGTGCTGTTTTGCTATCTCCGGTAATGCCTAACAGAACGGAAATTTTACTTGAGGCACTGAATGCATATGGGGGAGATTTAAATTGGGGAGGACTAAAACCCGGCAGTGAATTGAAAGATCATAAACCCCTGTTTCCCAGAGTCAAATAGGCTAGCTCCACAAAATATACCAAAATAAAAAAGAAGCCATTATTCCAAGAGGATAACCAAGCGGCACTATTTTACGCCCCCCTATTTTTACCCATGGATAGTAATCTGTAAAGTCAGACCAGAACTCCCTAAATTCCACAGCAGGGTTTACAATAAAATAGACAAAATCTTCTATAACCAATCCTGATAAATAAGCACTCATAAGTATACCAAATAACTTTGTATCCCATCCGAAAATGACAAGAGGAAGAAACAAGAACAATGGAAGCATCACAATAAACAGATAAAAATGGTAGGCGGGGTAAACGTATCCACCCGGCAGTTTTATTTGCCAGCCCAGCTTACGGTGGTGCCATGGGTTCCGTCCTTCTACATAACCTTCTACAAAAGAAAGGGCAGTCATGGCAACCCAGACACAAAGAAATATTTTAGCGACAGGGTACACAATTGAAATTTAGCAAATTAACAAATTTATTAAATTGTTTTTATTATTTCCCTGTTTTTTACTAAAAAGCATATTGCACTGTGTTTTTGATTTGCTCAATTTACTGTACCGCAATTTTTTTGATTTCTGTTTTTATAAAATATAATGTAATGCTAAAAGACAGGATAAAATAAAAACCCATTATTATTGAAACGTAATTCGGTGAATGAAACCATGTTAAGTCGCTTATTACAAATAGAACCATTCCCAGAATAAATTTAATTCCTTCAAAATACATTCCATAGTTTCTCTTATCCAAAAGAGAGGTATATGCAAAAACGTGAACAACCAAAAATAATGCATAGAGCAGCGCAGGAGGAGTGCTAACAGATGAGCTGAGGACCAAAAGGTGAAACATAAGCGCTAACCCAACGGACATTTGAATGCACGACCAGTAAATTAAAGAAATAGAATTTTCAGTTTTATATTTAACCTGCTCATAGGGGTCTTCTATGGTTTTAACAGGATGTTTTAGCTTAACATCGTCCGGCCTCCACCCTGTTGGCATGAACCAAATCCTTATCTTGTCCCACACCCTTTCAGTGCGTACAGCATCCTTTATCAATTGCCAAATATGTTTAAAATTGATAACAACAGGGTTCCATGTTTTTGCAGGACGGAGTATCCCGTAAACCGGTTTTACATCCGGCAATTCAGACTGGAATGAACCGAACAGTTTATCCCAGATAATAAAGATTTGACTGTAGTTCTTATCAAGATACTCTGGGTTGATGGCATGGTGAACGCGATGGTGAGATGGGGTAACAATTATATTTTCCAGCCACCCCAGTTTATCTATGAGCCGTGTGTGGTACCAAAACTGCATAAATAAATGAATGGGACCGATGACGACAAAAATGTATGCCGGTATTCCTAGAAAGGCAGCGGGGACCATAAATATTGCCCCAAATCTTACTGTATCTGAGATTGACTGACGAAGGGCACAGGAGAGGTTAAACTCTTCACTGCTGTGGTGAACAACATGGCGGTTCCAAAAAACGTTTATACGGTGATCCATTCGGTGTATCCAGTAACCTGAAAAATCTTTAACAATAAATGCTATGACCACCGCCAGCCACACGGGCTCAAGTTTGTAGATGGTAAGGTGTTCCACAAGCCAGGAATAACTGATGAGGATGAACCCGAAATTTATTCCGTCACGAACTGTATTTGTTACCCCTGAACTTAGGCTAGATATCATATCTGCAGGGCGGTTGATCTTAATTCCCATTCTTCCGGCCGCTAGTGCCTCAATCCCGATTAATATTAAAAAAATTGGGATGGAAAACATGAGAGATGTGACAAAAAAACTCATTTTTATGGAATATTACCTACATGAAAGTTAAACAGTAATTCCTGTCCAAAATCTGGTTTGAATTCATGGAGAGTATCGCCTGCTTTAGTTAAGAATCTTATTTGACCGTTTATACCGACCTTTTTCGGTGCGCTATTTCGGTACCACCAGTGTCTGGAGATTCCGTCTTCCATATCGTCTTTGAATAAAAATTGATAGAATCCTTTTTTTAGCTTCATTTGAAAATGATACTCAGTGGAATCTTTGAAGCTATCTTCAGCAAAAAACACTATTCCTTTTGCATCCGACAGGGTGAAGGAGTTTTCCTGCGCTCTGTTCACATTGTTTGTATGGATATAGAGAGTGAACTCACGGGGGAATTCTTTCGGCAGTGGTACCGTGGATGTGAGTTTATTGTTTTGAGGGTTTTCATCCTCTTGATTATTGGGGAGTTTTGCTAGAACTGCAAAAGATTGATTCTTATTTAATCCTTTCCAGCATGGAATAGAAAGAACCACTTCTTCTTCTTCAAGAAACGGTAAATTCCCCGACCAGTTATAAATTGATCCTTTACCATTTTTCAGTCCATAATGGAATATTACAGTTTTTAGATCATACTCACCGGAATTCCTAATGAGAACTCTTGGGTTGGATAATGTGGGATTGATCCGACTGTATTTATCTTCACTGCTGGGTGCAATTACCTCTACAATTTCAACGTCATTTTTAAAGTTGGGTTTTCCATAACTGATGAGCTGGTGAGACATGCGGAGGTTTCCGTTTCTTTCTCCGTTTTCAAAATAATTTTGAACACTGTAATCTAGGTAAATGGTATCTCCGGGATTTACATAGGGCGTCAGCTCGAAATCGTACTCATCCACCCTGGTGCCCGGGCACCAGCCTGCTCTATCAAATGGCCAAGTTCCGCCTTGAGGGTAAATAGGATTATTACCGCAGTCTTTCCACACATTCCAGCGAAAGACTTCCCAGTTGTTTAGGTACCAGGTGTGGGTTTTGCTGTCCCACTCACAGCAGTTGCGTGGACCCTCATGCCCATGTCCGGAAATGACAGATTTAATTTTATATCCTGAAGCATCAGCGTTAAGTATGATTTTCTTTTTTGTAAATATAGAGTCATCGGCAAGTTCTCCATATTTATAATTTCCATAGGGATAAATATTTTCTACGCTCAAAACATTCCTCTCAGGCTCTCCGCTGATGAACAAGAATTTCAGATCCAGTAATTCCTGATTGTTACCTACGACGAGTTCACGGTTTCCTCTTAGGATGGGAGCATAGTCCGTCATATCATATGTCCATTCCCAGCCCTCTTCTCCTCCAAGGAAAAGGCGTTTTCCATAGGGAGTGACAAAACTGCCAATGCTGAAAGTTTCAGCGGTGTCGCTCTCCGGATTATTAATAAATGTATTCCAAATGTAATCCCATTCCCCGCAGGGATATTTATCGCCTTTGGTTAGAGAGTCGCACTTTAAAGTCTGAACCATGATGATTTTTGACCAATTTTCTTCAGTTTTAGGAAATTGAACTCTAGTTTTATATTGGGCGTTCCACCCTTCTGGGCTGGGCGTTTTAAATGTGATTGGATGCAGTGTGAGAGTGTCAGCACCGGAGGAAGAAGATAGTTGTTCTTCTGTAATGTCGGAACAGCTCATCATGATAAAGGTATAGGATAAGAATACCAATACTTTAATTAACACTGAATAATATATTATTTTCACTTTTAAAAGTTATAAATAGTTTTTTGGTTTAATCCTCTTGTTTTTACGCATTATTTTCAATTCCAAATTTAATATGAATAATCTAAGAAATGATGCTCACAGATACACATTGCCATTTATACTACCGAGATTTAAAGAATAGTCTGCCAGAGATAATACAACGCGCAGAAAATTTAGGCGTAAATCGGTTTATTTGTGTTGGTACAAATATGGCTAACTCTTTGGAATGTCAAAAATTATCAGAACAATATGATCAAATCTATTTTTCTGCTGGTGTTCACCCACACGATTCAAAAGATGCATCCGATGATTATTTAGATCAAATTAAGAATTTTTCTCATTATGATAAAATGGTTGCAGTTGGAGAAATGGGATTAGATTATTTTAGAAATATTTCTCCACCTGAAGTCCAGGAACAAATATTACGGGAACAAATGCAATTAGCGAATGAATTAGAAAAACCGGTTATCTTTCATAACAGGGATGCTGATGAAGATGTTATTAAGGTCTTGGAAGAATTCCCTGATGTTATAGGTGTTGCACATTGTTTTTCAAGCAATTTAGAAATCGCAAATGCATTTTTAGGTATGGGATATTACATTTCATTTTCTGGAAATTTAACATTTAAAAACAGCCATTTGCCTGATGTAGCAAAAGAAATTCCCTTGGATAAGGTACTAGTCGAAACAGACTCTCCATTTTTAAGTCCTGCTCCGTTCCGAGGGAAACCAAATGAACCAGGAAGAACCCGGTTTGTAGCAGAGAAACTTGCCGAAATTCATGATTTAACCTTAAAAGAGATAGCATATAATACCTCTAAAAATACAAATACACTTTTCCGTATAAATTAAATATCATTCTAGAAGAGAAAATTAATTTTCAAGGATTAACATATTGACAAAGTATTCTCATCCGTTCAGAAAAAAATGGGGCCAAAACTTTCTTGCAGATCGGAATTTATTAAATAGAATAGTACGCACCATTCAACCACGCGAAGATGAATCGATTTTAGAGATCGGCCCAGGTGAAGGCGCACTAACTGAATTGATCTTACCTCATGTTAATGAAATGGCTAGTGTGGAAATTGACCCACTTCTAATTGATTACTTAGGTAAAAAGTCTATTTTTAAGAACCTTTCACTAGTCAATGGAGATATCCTTCAGCAGAGTATTGAAGACCTTCCAATTTCCAATCCTGTTCGGATTGTGGGAAACATACCCTATAACATCACCTCACCGATTGTCTTCTGGTTAATTGAACAGCTAGACTACTGGAGCGATGCTTTCATTATGATGCAGAAAGAGGTAGCAAAGCGATTTTCTGCCAAACCCTACACAAAAGACTATGGAAGACTCACGGTGGTAACCGGGGTATATTTAGATGTAAACTATTGTTTTAAAATTCCTCCTGATGTCTTTATTCCCAAACCAAAAGTAGATTCCGCTTTTGTACACTTCACAAAAAAAAGCAACCCTGTCATTTCTGATGAAAAATATATAAAATTTAATAAATTGGTGACAGCTGCGTTTTCACAGAGACGAAAGATGTTGAAAAACACATTAAAAGGGTTTGGAATCCTTCAGGGAACCTGTCCCGAGATTGATCTAAATCGAAGACCTGAAACTCTTACAATAGAAGAGTTTGCCTCTCTGATTTAAAATAAAGATGAATTATAATAATTTTGTTCTTTATTAAAATAATCACTATATTAGCCGACTTTTCTATAAGGGAAAACATAAATATAATATGGCAAAAGTAACAAAAGCAGTTAATGAGTCCAATCGTAGTTTGAGCCGGTATCTCGAAGAGATTGGAAAGTATGAACCTCTTCACCCTGACCGGGAAGTTGAGCTAGCTCAACAGATCAAAAAGAATGACCGTCGAGCACTAAAAGAGCTAGTGCAGGCCAATCTACGGTTTGTGGTCTCCGTTGCTAAAGATTATCAGGGGCAGGGCCTACCTTTGACTGACTTGATAAACGAGGGAAATTTAGGGTTAATAAAAGCAGCAGGAAGGTTTGATGAAACAAGAGGATTTAAATTTATTTC
>DEAI01000011.1:66846-75208 GCA_002346675.1 Fidelibacterota bacterium UBA2986 | reverse complement strand
ATTTCATATGCAGTTTGGTGGATTCGCCAGTCCATTCTGCAAGCACTAGCAGAGCACTCTAGAATTGTTCGTCTTCCATTGAATCGAGTAGGGACCATAAGTAAGATCACAAAAACCGCTCAGAAAATTGAAGCGGAAATTGAAAGAACTCCCAATGAAGAAGAATTAGGTCGCCAACTCGAGATGACACCGGAGGAAATTTTGGATGCAATGAGGATTTCAAGACGTCATCAATCTTTGAATGCTCCATTTAGAGAAGGCGAAAAAAATGCACTTTTGGATGTAATTGAGGATGAAAACCAATTGTCACCTGATACCAATTTAATGGGCGAATCGCTTAAAGATGAAATTCGTCAATCACTCACTACGCTCCAAAAACGTGAGCGAGATGTGATTCAGATGTATTTTGGAATTGATATGGATTATGCCCTTACTCTCAATGAAATTGGAGAGGAGTTTAATCTGACTAGGGAGAGGGTGAGACAGATAAAAGAAAAAGCGATACGAAGGCTGCGCCACAGATCACGCAGTAAAATTTTAAGAACATATCTCGGTTAGAGGAGGGAACTCAATTGATTGAAGTAACAGTAAAGGATGGAGAGCAGATAGAACACGCCCTAAGGCGCTTTAAAAAGAAATGGGAGCGTGCAGGAGTTTTGAGAGAGTTAAGAAGAAAAGCGTTTTACATTAAACCCAGCGTTGTCAAACGGGTGGAGCGGGAAAAAACAATGCGCAGAGTTGCGAGATTATCCAGAATATATCGTTAAGAATAAAAAGAAATTCTATTTTGAAAAAGGCTCGGTGTTCCAACCGAGCCTTTTTAATTTTCAGCTATGATTTTAGAGAGTATTTCCGGTGTAAGAGGTCTCACATCCTCATCACTCACATCATCCGCTATCCGGAAATACGCAGCTGCGTTTCATCAATACTGTGGGCCAGGAGCTCTGTTTGTTGGAAGAGATTCCCGGGCAACCGGAGACACACTACAAGACGTTGTGATTCAGGAGTTGTCTTTTTTTGGCAGAGATGTGTTTGTCTGCGATATTGTTCCAACTCCGACCGTTCAATTTATGGTTGAACATACTGAAGCAGCAGGCGGAATAGTTATAACAGCAAGCCACAATCCCTCAGAGTGGAACGGACTGAAGTTTATTAGATCAGATGGTATTTTTCTTTTTCCAGAAGATTGTGATACATTATTTCAAAGAGCAAAATCCAGCAACCAACCTACAAAAGAAACGGGATCCTCGGGAATGATACTCCGAGAGCCTAACGCTGTACAGAAGCATATTATTCATCAGACATGCCTCAGCTGTATCGATTTAAACTCAATTAGAGAAAAAAATTTTAAAGTTGTCATTGATGCCTGTAATGGTGCTGGATCTGATGCGCTTCCGGGGATGTTAGATGCTTTAGGTTGTGAAGTGATCCCGATTAATTGCGATACAAAAAAGGATTTCCCCAGAGGGACAGAACCATTACCTGAAAATCTTGAGTCCCTTTGCAATGCAGTTTTAGAGAATTGTGCTGACATTGGTTTTGCAACAGACCCTGATGCTGACCGATTGGCGATTGTATCAGAGGAAGGAGTTCCCCTGGGTGAAGAGTACACGCTAGTTTTATCAGCGGAAGGATTTTTGAGATCGGTGAAGGGAGAAGGTGAAACCTTTGTGGTAAATCTTTCAACATCGCTTGCCTTGGAAAAGCTGGCAGAAAAGTATGGATCAAAGGTCGTCTATACCCCTGTTGGTGAGGTAAATGTAGTTCAAAAAATGCTTTCTACTGAGGCACGACTGGGGGGCGAAGGAAATGGAGGGGTCATTTTGAAAGAAAGTCATCTAGGAAGGGATTCTCTAACTGGGGTTACTATGGTTTTAAATAGGTTAGCCCAAACAGAGAAACCTTTGAGTTCAGTTTTTCAAACTCTTCCTCAATTTGTTATCAAAAAAGATAAAGTTGAATTGAATGATGGTGGCACCCATATATTAGTGGAAAAATTAAAAAAACAGTTTTACGGTTGCAGAATTAATGAGTCAGATGGTATTAAATTCACATGGGATAATTCATGGGTTCATTTTCGAAAATCAAATACAGAACCTATCTTAAGAATATATTCAGAAGCGGAAAATGAGTCTGAAGCAAATCAACTTATAAACACTGCAAAAGAAATAATAATATAAATGCCATTCATCACAAATAAATTCCACGGGAGTATAGATCAAGTTGGCTCTAGTGAAAGAGTTAAAAGATTATTTTCAAGAAGTATAAAAAAAGAATCAAAAATAAAAGCACTTCACTTGATTTTATCCATGATTGATCTGACAACGCTTGAGGGAAAGGATTCTCCGGGAAAGGTTCGTCAAATGTGTTATAAGGCTGCACACCTTCATGATAATTTTCCTAGTCTTCCTTGTGTAGCAGCGGTGTGTGTATATCCAAATCTGGTAAAGGTAGCAAAAGATTCCCTTGTAGGAACTGAAATCAAAATAGCTTCAGTTGCTACAGGTTTCCCAAGTGGGATGGCCACAACAAAAGAAAAAATTATGGAAGTGAAAAAGGTTGTAAAAGACGGTGCTGACGAAGTAGATATGGTAATATCTAGGGGGGAATTTTTACAGGGGAATTTAGATTTCGTCTCCGAAGAGATAAGCTCTATTAAAGAGGCATGTGGTGGTGCGCATTTAAAGGTTATTTTAGAAACAGGAGAGCTGGAGACTCTAGATAATATTAGAGAGGCAAGCTTTTTAGCGATGGAGTCCGGTGCAGATTTTATAAAAACAAGTACCGGAAAAATTACACCTGCCGCTGAGCCTATAGTTGTATTAACAATGCTGGAGGCAATTCGGGATTATTTTAAGAAAACCGGGAAACGAGTAGGAATGAAACCAGCTGGAGGCATAAGTACAGCAAAACAGGGGATTCAATACTTGATAATGGTCAGGGAAACATTGGGGCTTCATTGGCTCACCCCTGATTTATTCCGATTTGGTGCCAGCTCTCTTGCAAACGATGTGCTTATGCAAATAGTAAAACAAACAAAGGGTGTGTATCAATCCCCCTATTATTTTTCAGTAGATTAAGATGTTTATGATACAATGAATAAATTATTGAAAGATCAAACGAAAGAACACTGGGAATATTCACCAGCGCTTGAAAGCACAGATCATATTCAATTAAAAGAGAAATATGACCTGTTTATAAATGGTAAATTTTGTCCATCTGAATCCGAGAAATATTTTGAAACTATAAACCCTGCAAACGAGAATGTAATTGCTCAGGTTGCATATGCGTCAAATACAGACGTGATAAAGGCGGTACACTCTGCAAAAAATAGTTACAACAAATATTGGTCTAAACTAAAACCGTTAGAAAGAGGAAAATATATTTTTAGGATTGCCCGGTTGATAGCAGAAAGAGCCAGAGAATTTGCTGTCATTGAAACTCTTGATGGCGGAAAACCTATCCGAGAATCAAAACAGGTGGATGTTCCGCTCGCAGTAGCTCATTTTTTTTATTATGCAGGTTGGTCTGATAAACTTCAGTTTGCCTTTCATGGCAAAATGCATAAACCATTGGGTGTAGCTGGACAGATCATTCCTTGGAATTTCCCCCTTCTCATGGCTGCATGGAAAATTGCTCCTGCGCTGGCTGCGGGGAACACAGTTGTCTTAAAACCAGCAGAAACAACTCCATTGACCGCAATGAAATTAGCAGAAGTAATTCAGGAAGCAGACCTACCACCCGGAACTGTAAATATAATTCCAGGCGATGGTGAGACCGGAAAAAATCTGGTCCAAAATCCAGAAATAAATAAGATCGCATTTACCGGGTCTACAGAAATAGGAAAATTTATTCAAAGCTCATTAGCTGGGTCCCCAGTGAAATATACTCTTGAGCTTGGGGGAAAGGCTGCTAATATTATTTTTAGGGATGCACCAATTGATCAATCAGTGGAAGGTATCGTTAACAGTATTTTTTTTAATCAGGGACATGTTTGTTGCGCAGGGAGCAGGCTTTTTATTCAGGAGGGTATAGAAGGAGAAATTATTGATAAATTAAAATATCGAATGGAATCGCTGATTTTGGGAGATCCTCTGGATAAAAATACAGATATTGGTGCAATCAACTCAAAAGCCCAGTTTGATAGGATAGATCATTATGTAAAAATTGGACAAGATGAGGGAGGAAACATTTTTCAGTCATCATGCTCAATTCCTGATAAAGGATATTGGTTCCCACCCACCTTATTTACAGAGGTATCTCAGTCTCATAAGATAGTTCAGGAAGAAATATTTGGCCCTGTTTTAGCTATACAAACTTTTCGAACTCCTAAGGAAGTTATAAAAAAGGCAAACAATACTCCGTATGGACTCTCTGGTGGGATTTGGACTGATAAGGGCTCTAAAATATTCAAGATTTCAAAGGAGATTCAAGCGGGAGTTGTATGGGCAAATACATTTAATAAGTTTGACCCTTCATCTCCGTTTGGAGGGTATAAGGAAAGTGGAATAGGTAGAGAAGGAGGACTACAAGGTCTTTTACCATATGTGAACTTGGATTAATGAATGGCTGATCAAATTAAGATTAAGAAAACACGCAAACTGTATATCAATGGAAAATTCCCCCGATCGGAATCTGAACGGTATATTGCGTGGATATCATCAGACAATAGTGAGACAATAAATATTGCACGAGCATCAAGAAAAGATTTTAGAGACTCTGTTAGGTGTGCGAGGGGTGCTCTAACCGATTGGAAAAATAAAACAGCCTATAATAGGGGCCAAATACTATATAGGATGGCAGAAATGATGGAAAGCAGGAAAGAACAGCTTATTAGAGAGCTGTTCTTGGGAGGAGCTGTGAAAAACACAGCCAAATCTGAAGTTGAAACTACAATTGATTATCTGGTTTATTATGCAGGGTGGGCGGATAAGTATCAACAGATATTTAGCAGTGTAAATCCTGTGGATCAACCCTACTTCAGCTTTACAGTCCCTGAGCCAACAGGAGTTGTTTCTGTTCTATGTCCAAACCAGCTTCACCTCAAGTATACTGTATCTGTGCTCTCTTCCATTATTTTATCTGGCAATACAGCTGTACTTCTTTACTCTGAAGATAACCCACTTCCAGCCTTAACATTAGCAGAGATTATTCATACTTCAGATGTCCCTCCGGGGGTTATAAATATTTTGACAGGGAAGCGGGAAGAACTACTGGAACAATTTGCCTCTCATATGGATGTAAATGCAGTTGTTTATTGTGGCGAAAACCAGGAGGAAATAAAAACTATTCAGAAGCTCTCTTCAGTCAATGTAAAACGTTGCCATATTTTAAAGGATAGGAATTTAGAAAACACCCTGAACGATGGACCCTACACAATTCTAAGGACGGTGGAGATGAAAACAACATGGCACCCTGTTGGGATATAATAAGAGTATGGTAAAAAAAGGGGAAATTCTCAATTTAGATATTGACTCTCTGGCCTATGGAGGAAGAGGTGTTGCACGTCACGGTCAATTTGTTGTTTTTGTTGACAAAGCTCTTCCCTCTGAAAAAGTTAACGCTCTGATCTATAAAACCCGAAAAGGGTATGGTGAAGCAAGAATTCTTGATGTTTTATCGGAATCTAATGGGAGAGTAGAGCCAGTGTGTGAACATTTTTCATATTGTGGAGGCTGTTCACACCAGCACTTAGAGTATTCGGAGCAGCTCACCCAGAAAAAAAATCAGGTTAAGGATATTTTCATGAGACAGGCCGGAATAAATAATTTAGAAATCACTTCAATCATTCCTTCTGAGAGTGCCTATCATTACCGAAACAAAATGGAATTTACATTTTCTAGCAGAAGGTGGAGATTGCCTGATGAAAAACCCCAAAAACCAGCGGACTATGCTCTAGGACTTCATATTCCAAAACGGTGGGATAAGATTCTGGATATAAATAATTGCCATATACAGCAGATGAAGGGAAATGATATACTTAATTTTGTGAGAGAGGAGTCCAAAAAACTTAATATCAAACCCTATAACCAGAAAACGCATATAGGATTTTTAAGACATCTTGTGCTTCGTTTTGGAATAAACACTGGCGATATCATGGTAAATATTGTTACCTCTTATGAAGATACCGAATTGTTGACCCCATTGGTTAAAATACTTGTTTCAAAATTTCCTGAAATAAATTCCGTTGTCAATAACATTAATACCAAAAAGGCAGATACTGCATATGGTGAGTGGGAGAATACCCTTAGTGGACAATCTTACATTGAAGAAAAAATAGGTGATTTAACTTTTGAAATATCCTCAAATTCTTTTTTTCAAACAAACACTTTACAAGCTGAAAATCTTTATGAAACTATTCTAAGTGGCGCAGACCTTTCCGGTACAGAAACTGTTTTTGATCTTTATTCAGGCACTGGAACCATCGCTCTATATTTAGCAAGATATGCACAGGAAATAATTGGATTTGAAGCCGTTGATACCGCAGTAGAAGATGCTCTTAGAAATTCGGTTATAAATGGAGTTGGGAATGTTAGGTTTATCCGAAAGAATTTGGAAAAAAAAATTCAAGATTCTACTCTTCCTGACCCCGATGTGATTGTTGTTGATCCTCCCCGGGCGGGACTAGTCGGAAAGGCTATAGATAGCATACTATCGTATCAAGCAAAAAAAATAATTTATGTATCTTGTAACCCATCCACTCAGGCTAGAGATACAGTTTCAATATTAGATAAAGGCTACGCTTTGAAATCAATGACACTGATTGATATGTTTCCTCACACACCTCATATTGAGACAGTGGCCGTTTTTGAGTGGGAATAACCATCTTACCTTATCCTAAGTAAAAATTTGATTGAATATTAGTTGAATTACCTACCAAATGGAAAAACTTAAAAAAATATTTTCACCAGAGTTAATCGAGAAACGATGGTATAGCTATTGGCTTGAAAAGGGATATTTTAGGGCGTCTTCTGACTCTGGAAAATCTCCTTATACAATCGTGATTCCTCCTCCAAATGTTACTGGAATTTTAACCATGGGACACGTTTTGAATGCTACAATTCAGGATGTCCTTATAAGAAAATCAAGAATGGAAGGGTATGAAGCGTGCTGGATCCCCGGGACAGACCATGCATCTATTGCAACAGAAGCAAAAGTAATGAGAATGCTTCAGGAAAAAAACATTAAAAAAGAAGACCTAACTAGAAATGAATTTTTAAACCATGCATGGGACTGGAAAGAGAAGTATGGTGGAATTATAATTCAACAGTTAAAAAAACTGGGCTGCTCCTGTGACTGGGAGCGAGAGAGTTTTACAATGGATGCTGAATATTCGAGGGCAGTTTTAGAGGCCTTTGTAAAGTTGTATAAAAAAGGATTGATTTACAGAGGGCATAGACTGGTGAACTGGTGCCCTGTTTCGCAATCTGCAATCAGTGATGAAGAAGTGATTCATAAGGAAATACAGGGAAAGTTATGGACAATTCGTTATCCTTTAAATGGTGTGGATGGAGCAATAGAGGTGGCAACTACGAGGCCTGAGACCATGCTGGGAGATACAGGGGTAGCGGTAAATCCTCAGGATGATAGATATAAAAAATATATTGGGAAGACTATAAATCTACCACTAACTGATAGAGTAATTCCTATTGTAGGAGATGAGTTTGTAGATCCAGAATTTGGAACTGGATGTGTTAAAGTCACCCCTGGACATGACCCTAATGATTTTGAAATTGGAAAAAGACATAATCTAGATTTTATTAATATTATGAACCCTGATGCATCTCTCAATGAAAACGTAATTGATAAATACAGAAATCTATCCCGAGAAAAGGCCAGAGAAAAGATACTAGAGGAATTGAATGATAAGGGTTTTTTAGTGAACCAAAAGCCCTATATCCATAATGTAGGCTTCTCGGAGCGAGGTTCAGTACCTATTGAATATTATCTTTCTGAACAATGGTATCTCAAAATGAAGACATTAGCTGAGCCTGCACTGAAGGTTGTCGAGGAAGGTGATATAAATTTTCATCCCTCTCATTGGGTAAAAACTTACAACCACTGGATGAAAAACATTAAAGATTGGTGTATAAGCAGACAGTTGTTATGGGGTCACCAAATACCTGTCTGGTATAAAAAAGGGGAAAACTATAAGCTTCCAGAAAACATCCATGTATCGGTGAATGGACCGGATGATCCTGAAAACTGGGAACAGGATGAGGATGTGTTAGACACATGGGCAAGTTCTTGGATTTGGCCTTTTGGGGTACATGATTGGCCTCAAAAATCAAGAGATCTTGAAACATTTTATCCAACAACCGTTTTGGTTACCGGTCCGGATATCATATTTTTTTGGGTTGCA
>DEAI01000011.1:0-66531 GCA_002346675.1 Fidelibacterota bacterium UBA2986 | reverse complement strand
TTTTTGGGTTGCAAGAATGATTATAGCAGGGAAGGAATTCATGGGAGAAATTCCATTTAAAGATGTTTATTTTACGAGTATTTTAAGGGATGAAAAGGGGAAGAAACTAAGTAAATCTTTGGGAAACTCTCCTGACCCGTTGGATTTGATAGAACAGTATGGTGCTGATGCAGTTCGCTTTAGTATTTTAATGATTTCTCCACAGGGGATGGATGTTTTGTTTTCCCCTGAACGAATGGAGTTGGGAAGAAATTTTATGAACAAACTGTGGAATGCAGCGCGATTCGTTAAAATGAATACCTCCTCTCTAGAAACTATTCCCGAACTAGATGAAATTGAACATGAGTTTCAATTACCAGAGAAATGGATAACCAGCAGATTGCATATCACAATTCAAAATGTAAATAGACATATTAAAAACTTTCGATTTAATGAAGCTGTAAAAACAATTTATGACTTTACTTGGAGTGATTATTGTGATTGGATGATTGAAATTTCTAAAATTTCGCTTTACGGCGATGACTTAAATAGAAAAAAGTGTGTACAGACCGTTGCAGTTTCAATTTTAAGACAAGTGCTGTGTCTACTTCACCCATTTGCGCCATTTATAACTGAAGAGCTTTGGCACCATTTTAAGACCAACAATGAAGATGATATTATCAAAACACCGTGGCCAGTTCACGATAAAAATAAAATTGACAGTGAAGCAGAACAAACCATGACGATTCTACAAGAGGTGATTACATCTGTTCGTTCTATACGTAGCAGTATGGGTGTTCCCCCAGCCAAAAAAGCAGACCTAGTTATCAGAGTGAAGAATGAATTGCTAGCTGAAAACTATGAATATATTATTCAATTTCTCGGTGGAATAAGTTCAATCCAATCGGGAGAAAACATTTCTAAACCTCCTCACTCAGCCACAGCAGTTGTAAAAGGGATGGAGCTGTTTATCCCGCTAGAGGGATTAATCGACATCAATCTTGAAAAAGAAAGATTAGAGAAGAGAAAGCAAGAGCTAACCAGACACTATGAATCGGTGCAAAGAACATTGAAAAATAAAAAGTTTTTAGAAAAAGCACCTCAACCTGTTGTAGAAAATGAGAAGAAAAAATTAGAAGAAATGAATTTAGAATTAGAAAAGCTCACATCTAACCTGGAGATGCTGAATTGAAAAAATCACTATTATTTTTGTTGACCTTAAATTTAATCTATGGACAAAGCATCAATGCTAGTTTAACAATGTATAAAAATGGGGTTACTATGGTAAAGCAGCCTGTTTTTTGGAATATTTCTGAACGAAAAAATCATATAAGCTATTCACTGGTTCCAAATCAATTATATCCAGAAACGCCTTTCCTCTCACTGGAAGGAAATGAAAAAATTATATCACAACGGCTTAATAATAACATATTTTCCAGCGAGAGATATTTTAAATCTCATCTTGGGAGTAATGTAGAAATTTATCCTAAAAATGGAAAATCTGTGGATGGAAAATTAGTTGAGTTTAATAGTAAATCGGTCACTATTCAGAGTAGGTCATGGATAAAAATGATTCCACGAGATGAGCTGGCAATGGTTTCAGTAAAGGATAAGCTGAAGGATGTTCAATTCAGACCCAAACTGGAATGGGAGATTGAAGGTGCTACCTCTGAATTTATAAGGGGCAGCCTTTTATATATGACAGGAGGAATAACTTGGAAAGCAGTTTACAGGCTTATTACAAGTTCAAATGGAGAATCAGCGCAGCTTGTTTCAGAAGCTCTGGTCTCAAATGACACCGATATAGATTTTACAGATTCTCAGTTAAAATTGGTAGAAGGGGATTTAAATAAAGCTTCTGTACATCGTCCGGTTAAATATGCATCACATTTGATGCAGGGCATGAGAGTTCAGGAGGAGTCTAAAAATAACAATGTTGGAGAAGTTCCACTAGGAGACTATTATGTTTATCCCATTTCAGATAATATTTCTTTGGCTCAAGGTGAGACGATGACACTAACTCTATATCCTGAGAGGGATATATCCTTTAAAAGAACATACATATTTGAAAACCGTGAAAGGCAGAAAAAAGAGGAACCACTAGAAGTAGAAATAGAAATCGCAAATACAGAGGGAAATAATTTATCTATCCCATTACCAGCTGGAAGAGTAGAGATATATTTAAACACTCCTCAGGGAAGTGTGGAGTTCATAGGAGAGGATAATATTAGACAAACCCCGAAAGGTGAAAAAGCTAAAATCATAGCTGGAAGAGCTTTTGATGTTATTGGAAAACGAAAGGTTGTAGATTATGACAGGCAAAGGAAAAGCGAGGAAGCATCCATCGAAATTGAAGTAATGAACAAAAAAAGAAAAGCTGTAGAAGTAAAAATAATTGAACACATCAATGGTGACTGGGTTATAAAAAATACAAACAAACAATACATTAAAGAGGATGTGGGGACTATTTATTTTCCGGTAACAATTCCTGCTGATGATTCAAAAATCATACTTTACACTTACAAGAAAGAATGGAAATAATTATGGATTAAATGCCTGTAATATCTATATAGGTTTTCTAAAATTAATCCGATACTTTCAAAAACTCCATCAACGTAAATTTGGGGAGACAGCTGTATGAGTCAGTTAACACTTTCTTCTTCATTAACCTATATCAAAGGTTTGGGTCCTGTTCGCACAAAAGTTTTATCTGAAATGGGTATACAAACAGTAGAAAATATGTTGTATTATTTCCCTCGTAGATACTTAGACCGCACGAGCGTAAGCCAAATTCGCCATATAGAAAAAGATAGATACTGTACAATAGTGGGCACTGTCCAGGAAGCCACGGTTAGAAATCTGGGAAGAAAATCTTTGTTTGAGGCAACTTTATACGATAACACAGGACAGGTTTCATTAGTATGGTTTCACGCAATACCTCTAGTAAAAAAAATGTTAAAAAAGGGTGACCGACTAGCGGTAACAGGAAAAGTAGGTTACTACAGGGGATTTCAAATGACTCATCCTGAGTGGGATAAACTCAACAGTAATGAAGATCCCATAAACACACAATCCATTATTCCAATTTATCCGTTGACCCAAGAGCTGAGGGAAACCGGATTAGATCACAGGAGATTGAGAAAGGTAATCTCAAATATATTGGATTCTATTTCTGTAATTGAAGATTATCTTCCGAAAAGGGTGTTAAAAAAACATCAACTATCTCCGTTGTTATATTCAATAAAAGAAATTCATTTTCCATCTAATGAGTCTGGACTGGAGAATGCAATAAATAGACTTAAATTTGATGAGCACTACTTTCTCCAGTTACTCATGGCAATAAGAAAAACATCGTTTGAAGGAACTTCCTCTAAACCTTTAGAGGAAAAAGGTAATAATATACGATCTGTATATGAGAACCTTGAATTTAGACTTACACTCTCGCAAAAAAAAGTTGTCAAGGAAATTCTGAATGATATGGAACAACCTTCCACAATGAACCGGCTACTTCAGGGAGATGTTGGTTCAGGAAAGACTGTGGTGGCAGTTCTCGCTGCGTGTGTTGCTGTGGACAGCGGGGCTCAGTGTGCTGTTATGGCACCAACAGAAATATTGGCAGTCCAGCATTTTGAATCGTTTCAAAAATTCACAAAAACCTCTCCGCTATCCTGTGAATTACTTATAGGGAACACACCCCAAAGAGAAAGAACATCTACTTTAAAGAAATTGAGTGAGAATAAAATAAATATCATTATTGGAACCCATGCTTTAATTCAGGAGGATGTATATTTTAATTCCCTTGGATTGGTCATTGTGGATGAACAGCATCGGTTTGGTGTTGATCAAAGAAACAAACTCACCTCAAAAGGATGTAACCCACATTTTTTAGCGATGACAGCTACACCAATCCCTAGAACTCTTGCAATAACTTATTATGGTGATATGGAATGTTCAATACTTGATGAAGTGCCGAAATATCGAAAGCCAGTAATTACAAGAGTGGTTCTACCTGAAATGCTGCATAAGGTTTACCAATATATGGAAACAGAAATGAAAAAAGGCAGACAGTGTATGATTGTTTATCCTTTAGTAGAGGAAACTGAAAAATCTGACCTAAAAGCAGCTGAAGAAAACTTTAAAAAGCTATCAAACGGTGAATTTTCTAACTTTTCTATTGCACTTATACACGGACGTATGAACAAGGAAGAAAAATATAGGGTAATGGAAGAATTTTCAAATAATAAATTTCAGCTATTGGTATCAACAACGGTGATTGAGGTTGGGATTGATGTGCCAAATGCTACAGTCATGGTTGTGGAGCATGCAGAACGATTTGGATTAACGCAACTTCACCAACTGAGGGGACGAGTGGGCAGGGGAACAGAAAAGAGTGTATGTGTTCTGGTGCAAAGAAAATTTACTGATTCGGGTTTCAAGCGTCTGAAAATAATGGAAGAAACAAATGACGGATTTAAAATAGCTGATGAAGATTTATTGATGCGTGGTCCTGGGGCATTTTTTTCTTTAAAACAAAGTGGATTTATAAAATATAGAATAGCAGACCTTGTGAGAGATAAAGCCATCATTCAACGGGCGAGAAAAGCTGCTATTGATCTTATTAATAAAGACCCTCATCTTCGAAAAAAAGGTCATGATGGAATCCGAAGAAAATTTACAAAAGAATATCGGGATATGCTTATGGATTTAAAACTTAATTAAGTTTTACTCATGGCGCAAGGAATCCACAGGGTCAAGAGTAGCAGCTCTCCAAGCTGGGTAACTACCAAATCCAATACCTATAATTGAACATACAACCAATCCGATGAAAGCCCAATCTAATGGAATTACAGCGGGAATATTAAATAGAATTGAAACTATGTTTCCCGCAGTGATTCCTAATATTATTCCAGTAATTCCACCAAACTCACTCAGAAAAACTGATTCCATTAAAAACTGCGTTAAAATATCCTGTTTTGTTGCACCAATTGCTTTACGAATACCTATCTCTTTTATCCTTTCTGTTACAGATACTAGCATGATATTCATTATTCCAATACCTGCAACAACAAGAGCGATAATACTTATTGATAGTGCGAACAATTTTATCCCAGCAGTAAATCCAGAGAATTTTTTTATCATTTCATCGCTTGTAATTATCTCAAAATCATTTTCTTCCCCGGGACTTACCTTTCGTATAGATCTCATAATCCCGATTGTTTCTTCTCTGGTCTTTTCATAATAATTCTCAGATGGGGCTTCAATATTTATACTTAATGTTGTCCATTTATTTGAAAATTTTTGGAGATAGTTAGTTATCGGAATAGCAATATAATTATCTTGACTCTGCCCAAAAGCCTCTCCCTGTCTCTCAGCAACACCTACAACATAATAGTTAAGACCCTCAATCTGTATTTTTTTTGAAATTGGGTCCTCAAAAGGAAACAATCTATCTACAACATCCATACCAAGAATGCACACATTACGAGAATATCTTATATCATCGGGGGCTAAATTTCTGCCATCACTAATATAGGTTTTAAATATCCTCAGGCTTCCTTCATCTCCTCCAAAAATCTCCACATTACTTTTTACTATTTTATCTTTGTGTTTTACATTTCTTACTGAACTGGCTTCACTCACGCTTATCAAAACTGGTAGTTTTGCACGGTCTTTCAATTTTTTATATTGGTCATAGTCTATATTTTTTCTATTCCTGTATTTTTTATCACCATGTCTAAAATGAATATCTGGATATTTTTGAATTACAAATGTATTCGCTGCAAACACATTTAGTCCAGAGGCAACTGATGACTCAAGGGTTCTAATTGCGGTCATTACACCCACTACTGAAAACACACCGATGCTTATACCAAGAAGTGTTAGAATAGAGCGAAGTTTGTTTTGCTGAATAGCATCAATTGCCATCCAAAAACTTTCTTTAAGAATGTTTTTTAGATTTCTAGAAAACATTCTTACTCATACCTTAGAGAATCAATCGGATCAAGCTTAGAAGCCTTGTAAGCAGGGATAAACCCTGATACAACACCCACAAATATACTCATGACTATTGAAAAAATAGATAAACCTATAGGCAGCGTTGATGGAAAAATTTTATTAATAAATATACTGGATATATATGCAATCATAAGCCCTACTAAACCCGCAACCAAGCAAATTGTAACCGCTTCCATCAGAAACTGGCTCAGTATCATTCCATTGGTTGCACCTATTGCCTTTCTTACTCCAATTTCTTTTGTTCTCTCTTTCACAGTCACAAACATAATATTCATTATTCCGATTCCGCCAACAATCAGAGATAAAAGAGTAATAAAAAACCCCGTGCCACCAATTGCAAATTTTAGTGTATTATATTGGGATTCGAAAGCTTTTGTCTGGTTGATTGAAAAGTCACTTTTCTCGCTTGGCTTTAGGCGTCGTAATTGTCTCATTATTCCTGAAATTTCATCCAGCCCTTCGCTGACTTTATCCTCAGGGACTTTAACACTTAAACGCATCCACCCTCTTTTTGAAAATATTCTATTAAACGCACCAAGAGGAAGTACTGCCTGTTTATCAACACTAAAAAAACCTAAAAATTTCCCCTGCTTTTCTAGAACTCCAATCACCTTAAACTTTACATTGTCTATTTTAATATATTGACCAATTGGATTATCACCTTCAAAAAACGCTTCTTTTATACCGTGGCCAATAATGGTAACTCTTGAGCCAGATATGTCTTCAGTTTCGGTAAAAAACCTTCCCTGTTCTATGTTCGTGCTTATGGTTTCCATATAATCTTCATTTGTTCCAAATATCTCTGTCTGCGTTTCCTTATCTTTATAAGCGAGCGAAGCACCACGCTGCATTACAGGACTAACTGCAAGAGCATATTTTGAGCGTTGTCTTATTTTTTCAACATACTCTGAACGCAACCGAGGCCTGTTTTTTACCTCCCACCATTCCATATCACTAAACCACTCATAACGGCTTATATGCAGTATATCTTTCCCAAGCCAAGACATACTGTTTTCAAATGAACGGTCCAATCCAGAAATTAATGTACCCATCAGTGTGACAGAGAGAACCCCAATGACAATCCCTAATGCGGTTAAGATTGACCTAGTTTTGTTTGCGAATACAGAACCAATTGAAATTCTGAAATTTTCAAAAAATAAAGAAAACATTATTTTCTTTTTGTATCATCAGTAATTTTTCCATCAAAAAGACGGATTGTCCGTTTTGCGTGTTGTGCAATTACATCTTCATGCGTAACAAGTATAATTGTATTGCCCTGAGAATGTAAATCATCAAAAATCCCCATTATTTCATGTCCGCTCTTTGAATCAAGATTTCCGGTAGGTTCATCTGCAAGAATGATTGATGGTTGATTAACAAGAGCTCTGGCTATGGCGACTCTTTGGCGTTGCCCTCCTGATAGTTCGTTTGGCTTGTGATACATTCTGTCTTCTAGACCTACATCTTTCAATGCTTTTGATGCCATTTTAATTCTTTTTTCTTTCTTAATATTAGCATATACTAGAGGGATCTCAACATTTTGTAAAGCACTGGCCTTTGGTAGAAGGTTAAAAGTCTGAAACACAAAACCAATTTTTCTATTTCTTATGGAAGCGAGCTGTGCGTCATCCATAATATGCACTTCCTCACCCTCAAACATATAAATACCAGAAGAGGGGGTATCAAGACATCCTATCATATTCATCATGGTAGACTTCCCTGAACCAGAGGGGCCCATAATAGCCAGATATTCATTGCTGTTTATTGTTATATCCACTCCATCAAGCGCTCGTACCTCTTCACCACCTACATTATAAATTTTATATATATCATTAAGATTGATTAATGACATGATATGATAGACTCGGCTTTAATGATTTTAAAAATATTAATTTAATCAGAGTTTGATGGTTCTTTATATTTGACCTTCACGCCGTGTTGCAGTTCTTTACTTAGTGCTCGATATCTACCAGTTACAATCAATTCATCTTCTATCAGCCCGGAAAGAACTGAATAGTGATCTTCACTTGATAAACCAACATCAACGGGTCTGACCAATGCGTACTTTTCTCCGCCTAATGCTTTTTCATCCTTAAAGTTGTCTACCAGAACAAAAACTACATCCAAGTTTTTCTTTATATTTGAATAACTTTCATATACATCATTTTCATTCCATTTTTTATTATCATGCCTTAGTTCTTTATAATTTTCCGGCCTTGAGGTAAGCGCTTTGATTGGGATAGAAAGAGTATTTTTAATTGTTTCAGTAATAATATTCACAGTACTACTCATTCCTGGTCTAATTCTTTTGGGTGGATCAAGAATTTTGACCTTTACCTTAAAATTTGTAACCTGTTCTTGAACCCCCATATTTAAAGACTGTGCGGTATGGGCAATTTCGCTTACCAAACCATAGAATACGGTGTCTGAAAAAGCATCAATCTCTATTTCAGTAGTGTCGCCAACATCAATGTTGATAACATCATTTTCATTGACATTAACTAATACTTCCATTTGACTGAGGTCGGCGATAGTCATAAGGACCATAGGGTTAAACATTCCACCAACTGCCATTTCTCCTTTTTCTTTAGTTAGGCTTGTTACGATTCCATATTTTGGAGCAGTTAAACGGGTTTTCGATAGTTCGTCTTCCGCTCTTAATAGGCTTGCTTCCGCTTGATCAGACTGACTCAAAGCAATTTCATAACTAGTTTCAGCTTGTTCCAATTCCTGCTGAGAAATTAATTTTTGTGAGTACAGAGCTTTAGTTCTATTAAGAAGTGATTCTACTTTACGTAAATTAGCTGATGCAGATTTTACTTGAGAAAGAGCCTGATTATAAACTGGTCTATACTGTTTTTCATCAATGCTTATAAGGTGCTGTCCCGATTTTACTGTGTCCCCTTCGTTTACCGTTATTTCAGTAATCCACCCCGTTATTGTTGATGTTATCTGAACCTCTTCTTCGGGCTGAATTTTTCCACTAGCGTTAACTTTATGTATAATTGTTGTTCGTTTTACTTTTTCAGTTTCAACGGTGATTGTGTCATCCTTTGAACGATTGAAATACCATATTATTCCAAAAACCATTATTAATAATGGTATCCACACCATTTTTTTCTTAATTATAGAAAGCATATTTTCCTTTAGTTTATACCAAAATCCGGAGTGAGTTCACCAGTTAATGATTGAAGTGAAGCTAAATAGATCCAAAAATCGTATTTCAAGTTAACCCATCCAGTTTTTGCTGAGTTTAATGATACCTGTGCGTCAAGCACCTCCAAAATGGAAGCAGCACCTAGAGCATATCGTTCCTGAACAAGGCTTAAGTCCTCTTGAGCAGATTCCACTACTTGTAATTGAATTGGAAGGATTTCTATGTGGTAATTTAAAATATCCAATAAGTCCAACGCCCGCACATCAAGATTTTCTTTTAAGGTAGTGTAATCTTCCGTACTCTGATGCCACTCTATTTTTTTTTGTTCAATCTGAGTAGATATACCGTTCCCCATATAAATTGGAATTGAAAGAGATACATTAACACCTAAATTCCAGTCATTTTGCAAGTTATCAACCCAATCTCCGTAAGTTTCTCCAACGGCTGAATAATCTAACCCTGCGCTTATAGAAGGCATCCTTATTCCTTTTGCTATTAAATAGTTTAGCTTTGCAGCTTTGGTTCGATTTTTATTACTTAAAACAGATGGATTATTTTTCTCAATTGATTTTACAACTATTTCTTTTTTGGGTAATATGTAAGTAAAAATATCATAGGTAAAGTCTGTAAATTGTTCTCCATCATCTGATATACCCATTGCATTAAAGAGATTCCTTCTTTTATTTCGTAGATTTTGGTTAGACCTGAGAATTTCTGATTGTGATTGTCCCTGAATAACTTTCCCTTTTAACAAGTCGGTTTTTTTTACTGCTCCAAGATCAAACTGGGTTTTTACTAATTCCAATTGGTTTTCTGAAAGGGAGAGATTCTGGATAGCGACATCCCTTAATTCTTTTGCCTTAAGGAATTCAAAATAGCTGATAATCACATTTTGAATTAGCTCGAGCTTTGCAGTACTATAGTTTAAGTTTGAACTTTCAAAAAGTATTTTTGCCTGTCGTATTTGATTTAGTGACTGACTTCCATCATATAGTTTCTGTGTGATTGAAATTCCAGTGGATAGATAGCGAGAGTTATTGAATGAGGAGGTATCCATTTTGAGTTCATTATAATTCAGAGTAAATGACTCTCTTTCAGGAAAGTAAGTTCGATTTACCCTACCTGTAAATCCAATTGAAGGTAGTACGCGGCTGTAGGAGTTTTTTAAGGATTGTTCTGCTATAGATACCCCTGACTTAGCAGATCTCAAAGTACTTTTATTCTTTAATCCCCTATGAATGCACTCTTTTAGTGACAACTCTTGTGGAAATAAAAATGAAAGAAAAACAATATATAAAAAAATTATTTTCATGGAATAATCATTAACGTTCATTTTATCTTAGAGATGAAAGAAAAGTTCCTACTTTTATATAATTTATAAACAATCAGAACTTTTCTATAAAATATAGGTCAACTATAAAATTAATTATTTACTTAACTTCATCAAACAAGAGAGTCTCTATTTTGCAATATAAATGCCTTAGCGTCATCATAACTGTTTTCAATTTCACCATTTAATATTGCCTCTTCAATTGCAGTTTTAATAGCACCCACTTTTACTCCGGGAGTGATTCCAAAAATTTTCATTATTTCATCGCCTCTAACCGGAGACTGAAATGATTTCATTTCATCTAATTCTTGCACATTTTCCATTCGTTTTTCTACCCGTTCAAAATTACGCATGTATTTTTTTACAAGCTTTGGATTTTTGGTGGTGATATCTGCACGACAAAGGGTCATAAGCTCATGTATATCTTCCCCTGCTGCAACCATAAGCCTCCTAACTGCTGAATCAGTCACCCCTTCTTTTGCCAAGGAAATAGGCCTTAGATGAAGAGCTGTCAATTTCTGTAGATAAGCACTCAAGTCATTGGATAATTTCATTCGTCTTGCAATTTTCCGAACAATTTTTGAGCCAATAAAATCATGGCCATAAAATGTGTATCCCTTTTTATCATGAATCCGCCGGGTATTTGGTTTAGCAATATCATGAACCAAAGCTGCAAAACGCACTCTTGTTTTTTTAGTTAACCTTGCAGCGTTATCTACTACTTGAAGGGTGTGAGAAAAAATGTCTTTATGATGCCATTCGCTGGTTTGCTCAAGTCCATACATGGCATCAATCTCTGGAAACACATATTTCATTAATCCGGTTTCCTGAAGGAGGTTAAGTCCTATGGATGGTTTATGACAGGAAAGTATTTTCAAAAACTCTGCAGTAATTCTTTCCCAAGATACAATCCCGATACGGTCGGACTTAAAAACCATAGAGTCCCTTGTTTTTAAATCCACCTGCATATTCAGTTTTGCAGAAAAATAAGCAGCTCTCATCATTCTAAGGGGATCGTCAGAAAAAGTTTTTTCCGGGTCAAGGGGAGTTACTAATCTCTTTGCCTGTAAATCTGCAATTCCCCCAAAAGGATCAGTCAGCTCACCAAATTGCTTTGGATGTAAGTCAACTGCCATGGCATTAATGGTAAAATCTCTTCTCAACAAATCGCCTTTCAGATCTGTATATTTAATTTCATTGGGTTTTCGTGAATTTTCTGAATAAGACTCTGTTCGGGCTGAGGCGACCTCTAGAGGAATCTTTTTGCAGGGGATTCTAGCTGTGGAAAAACGGTGGAAAGGGACAATTGTTTTCACATTCAATTTGTCAGCTAATTTACGAGCAAACTTTATCCCATCACCTACAACCATGAAGTCAATTTCAGCTATATCCCTACCCAAAAATAAATCCCTGACGTATCCTCCTACTACATACACCTCTATATCTTGAGAAGCGCCCAATTCCCCAGCTAGGCGCAACACTTTCAACCCGCTTTGTTTATCTTCTATTAAATGACGGATGTTTGACATAGCGAAAATTACTTCTGTGGTGCTATTCTATTTTCTAAGAAAAATCATTTAGAATTAAACTTTTTAAATAAAATATTAATTGATAGATAGACACATATTCATATAATATTTTCATGTTTACTTTTTCAATATTGATGGTGTTCAAAAAAATCTTTCCCTTGCAGAAAATAAAATATCCCTCTATTTTTAGACATGATGTTTTTGAAAAAACCTCAATTACTAGTATTAATAGTACTGGTTTCAGTTACACTAGCTCAGTATGGAGACATTCAGGTATCTTTTGATGATAGGCTTTTAAAGGGTAATGAACGTCAAATACTGCTTTCTCTTGATTCTGAATTAATGCGGTTTTATAAAAACACTAACTGGGACAGTGAATTCTCTGATCTATCTATTCCCCTATCTATCCATATAGTATTTGAAGGGGTTGCACCAAAGGGAGCCGTACAGACAGTTTTAGCACAAGCTCTTTTTACATCAGGTAATGACCAGCGATATTATGACAGCGGTGTCCAATTTATCTATAATGATGCAGGAAGTATTTATTTTGACCCTGTTCTGTTTAACCCTATGTCCAGTTTTTTCGCTTTTTATGGTTACCTTATTTTAGCTTCTGAAATTGATACTTATATTCCCATGGGAGGAAATTCTCATTATGAAACAGCTAGAAATATTGCCATTAGAGGTAATTCATCTGATTATTCCCGTGGCTGGAAAGATCGTCTTCAGCTTAGTGATATATTATCAGAAAACTTTGGTTTAAGGAAGGCTAAATTTGCATATTATTATGCTTTGGAATTACTTCAGGATGGAAAGTTGGAGCGATCTGTTGAGGAATTTAACAATATGATTTTAGGGCTAGATGAGGTGTATGACAGATTCCCACGAGAAAGATACACTCTCTATTTTTTGAATAACCACGCCAAAACTCTGGCGAACTCTTTGTCAATGTTGGGGAGGGATGAAATCCTTCAAACTCTTAAAGAATTAGACTCTGACAATGAGGAGATTTATGATTCTGCTTTTGTAAAAATTTCACGGTAAGTTTTTTTCCTCAGTATATAGTATTCCAATACTACACTTCCCTTAAATAGATTTTTTATAATTTTACTTTCTTTCCCAGCTTTTAAAGATTTATTTTTTCTCCGTTTTTTGATAATTAGGTGGGGATGAAATAACAGCCAAAATAACGCCATGAATATTGCTGCCATATGTCTCCAATCGAATTTTGATAGTGAATATATAAAAGCGATATTTTCGAGAATGATACGAATAGGTAAAAGATAAATAGCTAGAGGGAGGGAAAAATTACTGCACAACATATAAAGAGAATTTCGGTGATTTAGATAATATTTTTTGAGTGTATACATAGGAAGACTTACTGCATTTTTATGATAGACAACACTTTTAGGTTCTACCCACACATTATATCCCAGCATTTGTAGTCTCCAACAGAGGTCAATCTCTTCCATATGAGCGAAAAAGGTTTTATCAAACTTTCCAGCTTTCATAAAAAGATTTTTTCTCACAATCATAGCTGTACCTGAAGTCCAAAAGATTTTTTCTAGACTGTCATACTGCCCCCTATCTAATTCCTGTTCAAGAAAAAGACGCCCCCTTGCAAAGGGAAAACACAGAATATCCATGTGCCCTCCTGAACCCCCTGCATAATCAAATAAATTATTCTGGTAATAATTAAGTATTTTTGGCTGAACTGCGGCAGCAGATTTATTTTTCTCTAGGTGATTCACTAATGGCTCAATCCATCCCTTTTCATGAGTTGTATCATTATTTAAAAACAGTAGATATTTTCCGCTAGCTTTACTTACTCCCAGGTTGCATCCACCTGCATATCCATTATTTATCTGGTTTTCTATAAGAATTATTTCGGGGAACTGAGCTTTGATTTTCTGAGAGCTATTGTCTTCCGATGCATTATCAACAACAATAATTTCGTAATTTGGATATGAGCACTTTTTTATCGAGAGCAAGCACTCTTCTAAAACCGGAAAATTGTTCCAGTGAGGGATTATTATAGAAACAAGGGGGTATATATCAGATGAGCTCATTTGAAAAAGTTGTGTATAGCTTTGAGACACAGAAGAAAATATCTTCCGGGATTATACATTTAATTTTTCAAATCATCCAGCATTTTTCGGGCAGTATTATCTGTAGGATTTCGGCTGACCCAGCCACTCAGCACTTCTTCAGCTTTTGAATCATCTCCTGCTCCCTGATAAGCCAAAATAAGAGATGAAATAATTTCTGGATAAATAGATTCCCACTTTTTCCAAGATTTTTTAGAAATACTGTTAGGATTTTTACGGTGTGATTCTTCTAGACTTAGATAGTGACTGTTTAGTTCTTCAAAAATATCTATAGCTTTTTCGAAGTCTTTTATATCCTGCATATAAATTTGACCAAACTGAATTTTATCATCCAAAGTAACTCTTTCCTTGGAAGTTAGGTGATCTAAGATAGACCGAAATTTATCTTTTTCACCAACCTGGCTATATATTTGTCCAATTTGAAAGTACAGGTCGTTGGATTGTATTGGAATAGTTTCCTCTGGAATATTATATGCCATTCTGTCCAACACCTCCAACACTGTCATTCTTTCTACTTCTGCAGAAACCTCACTTCCTTCCTTAAGCTTCAAATCTTGGTAATTAAAATAATGGTGAACCGCTAACTGAAGATATGCACTACGATAATTTTGAAGCAGACGAATGATTTGGTCATTATAGTGAACATTTTTGTTCATAAGGTTTCGAAATAAATACCCTGGCTGATAATCATACGACCAGCCGAGTGCAGCTGGATTAATAGCTGTCGGAGAATAATCATGGAACCATGTAGAGTCACCTAATACTGTCATCAAATTTTTATACATTTTTTCAGGGTTAATGTTTTCCACCTTCTTGTTATTTAATTTGAACGTAAGTCCTTCCATTGATAAATAATTATCCAATCCAATTTTATTGGAAGGAGATACAGTTACAGCAAAATAGATAGGAAATTTCCATTTTGAATCGCTAATAATCTGCATAATCATTATATCTTGAACCTTAAGCGCCTGTCCTGCATAAGTTGGTTTTACCTTCCATGTGATTTGCTCTTCCGTTCCATGTGGCAAGGTAACATTTCTTGTTTTCCACGGGGTAAGCCTTGTAGCAATCCTGTCTATATCCTCATCTCCAAGAAAAATAAACTGCTTTTCTTTTGGTCTCAAATCTCTCAACTGCTTGATATACCAGGCAGTATTAAGTAGGCTTAAATTTACAACGGTAACATCTTTTCGGACGTTTTCCACTTCCTGCAAATACCATAATGGGAAAGTATCGTTATCTCCATTAGTAAAAATAATCCCATCCTGCTCACAGGACTGTAGCATATTATAGCTCATATCCCAGGCGACATAATTGCCACTACGGTCATGTTCATGGTAATTTGCCCGAAGCATAACAAATGGAACCAATATCAATTGAATTCCAATTACAAAATAGGTTAAGTGATGTCTCCAGGGCTGAGCTTTAAAATATTGGTTACACTTTTCTAAAATAGCTGACCCACCGATACCAACCCATACAGCAAAAGCCAGAAAACTTCCGACATAGGAATAATCTCTTTCACGAGGTTGTGGGTTGTCTTGATTTAAATAAATAATAATAGCAATCCCTGTCATAAAAAATAAGGTAAAAAGAGAAAATGCCTGTTTTTCATCACGATAAAAGTGATAGAACATTCCACCGATACCTAATAAAAAAGCAAGGGGGAACCCAAACTGGGTCCAATCCACACCATCCTCTCTGGAATTTGCCCCCATTGGAGATACTGTTGAATTTACTGAGGGCCCCCTGCCGGCAAATTGCCAGAGAAAATACCTCCAGTACATTTTTTTGACCTGATAGTTCCAAAAATAAGACCACTGTTTATCCATATTGTACAGCATATACTTCCGGTCTTGAGACGCTGAATAATCGTAGTTACTGTTGGGGCTTCCCACAACTTCATGTTTCGCAGGTAGCCCTTTGTATCTTCTTGGGAATCGCCCTACTGCACCATATTGTTCTCGTTCTAGATAGGAAATTGCAGCAGCTATGGTCTCCGGATCATTTTCATCAATGACAGGGTCCTGTCCCGAGCGAATGAAAATAATCGTATAACTCGAATATCCTATAAGAATTAATACCATAGATGTAAAGACTGTGGACAGTAATTTTTTTCTTTCACTAATGGCCCAAATCATTGCTCCAAAAACAATTAACACTGTGATGCAAACCCCAGTGAGCCCAACTAAAACCGCCAACTTTGGTAACCCTTTTATTATACCATTATGAATAATAAGAAAAGTAAAGCCTGTAATGCCTGTTGTAATAAAAAAGGTTTTCCAATCAAAGGGTAGCTTCTTAAAATAAATAATCAATGCGATAAACGGTAATGCGAGCAAGTTCAATATATGCACGCCGGTGGCGAGTCCTAGTATATATGCAATTATTAATATGTATCGTTCGTTGCCTGGCTCATCAGCCCGTTCTGCCCAGTGGAGAATAAGCCATGCAACAATAACAGTGAAAAAAGTACTCATGGCGTACACTTCAGCCTCAACGGCATTGAACCAGTGGCTATCTGTAAATGCAAATGTAAGAGATCCAATAAGAGCTCCACCAAACGCAATTGAAGCATCAGAAATTTTATTTATTCCTTCTCTCCAATGTGAAACAAATTTAACTATAATGAGATAAAGGAGCATCACTGCCAAAGCACTAACTAGTGGTGAAATTAAATTTACACGAAAGGCAATGTCATCACTAAACGGAAGCATAGAAAAAATCCGCCCTATGATTAGGTAAAGAGGACTCCCAGGTGGATGTGGGACCCCAAGCGTGTAAGAGGTAGCAATGAACTCACCGCAATCCCAAAATGATACAGTTGGAGCCATTGTCAGGTAATAGACAAAAAATGAAAAAACCAGCACAACGCCAGCCAAAACCCTATTCCATTTAATCCAAGGGGAAGCTATCATGTCTTTTCCTCAGAATATTCAGGATTTTCATTTTCTGTTGATTTTTTCTGACTGTCTTTATTTGTTTCAACATTTTCGCTTGCAGAACTGGAGGAATTATCTTTCTCAGAGTTTTCTATTTTTGATTTTTCGTGAATATAGTTCGTTTTTAATTCGCTCAGGATTTGACTTAAATATTTATCTTCGTTATCAGATAAATTTCCATCCATTCTTTTGTACAACATATCAATCATATCAATATTCATTGAAGCACCTTGTATGTCCTTTTCAATTTTATCTGTAATAGGGTTTTTTATTTTACCCAGCGATATCCATGTTGAGTGAACCAGCGAAGATATAAGCTGGTCAAACAACTGTTGTTCTGTCAATTTACTTTCTAAAGGCATTTACAATTCCATACGTATAAAAAAAATAATGGTTTCACAGATTTCACAGAAATACTTTGTTATAATCAGACAAAGAATTTAACCGTTTCCAATCATTTGGTATAATAATTATTAAAAAACACTTCCATTATATTTTTTTATAATACTCAAATTCAACACAAAATTCCCTCTAAACTAACAGCGCTATCGGGTTAATTTTGATACTATTTTGTTTTATTATGATTAATGTTTACTAAAAATATTAAAATAGGAAACTATGAAAATAGGTGTTATACCAGCAAGACTTCACTCAACGCGTCTGCCAGAAAAAATTCTGCTTCCTATAGCCGGAGTTCCTATGATTGTAAGGGTGTACCAACAGGCTGTAAAGGCTAAGTTGCTGAATAAGGTTATTGTTGCTATTGATGATAAAAAAACAGAAACAGTATTGAATAGATATGGTATAAGCGGAATAATGACAGGTAAACATCATTTGTCCGGGACAGACAGAGCTGCAGAAGCAGTTCGAAATGAAGATGCTAAAATTATAGTAAATATTCAGGGGGATGAACCTGAAATAGAACCAGAACTGATTGATGAAATCGTTGATTTGTGTGAAGAAAAAAATACTGAAATCGCGACAGCAGCCTCTACAGATCTAAGGTCTGATGAGATCTTAGATAGGGATGTGGTGAAGGTTAAGATAAATAAAAAAAACTTTGCTACATCCTTTTTTAGACGACCGGTTTCAGAAAAGGAACTTTTTCGTCACATTGGAATTTACGGTTTCAAAAAAAATATTTTGGATACATTTACCTCCCTACCTCCTTCAGAAAACGAGGTAAAACAAAAATTAGAACAACACAGAGCTTTGGACAATGGAATTAATATACGCATTTTGGTCACAGACTATAGAGGCCATGGTGTGGACACAATGATGGATCTAAAACGAATGGAACGAAAATATGCCTCGTAAACCAGTGAAATATATTTTTGTTCTTGGAGGAGTTATGTCTGGCCTTGGGAAAGGCATCGCTGCATCTTCGATTGGGTACCTCTTAAAAAGCGCTGGATTGAAGGTCACAATTTTAAAATTAGATCCATACCTTAATATAGATCCCGGAACAATGAATCCATATCAACATGGAGAAGTTTTTGTATTGGATGATGGCTCAGAAACTGACTTGGATCTAGGGCATTATGAACGTTTTATTGATGTGAACATGGCAAAAGAAAATAATGCAACTGCGGGGCAAATATATAGTACAGTCTTGGATAGAGAGAGAGCGGGAGATTATCTTGGGGAAACTGTACAGGTGATTCCTCACATAACGGATGAGATTAAAACAAGGATCATAGATGTAAACACACCCAAAAAATTTGATATTGTTATTTGTGAAGTCGGAGGAACTGTAGGAGACATTGAAAGTCTTCCCTTTATGGAAGCTATTCGGCAACTATCAGTAAAGGTTGGATACCACAACCACATGATTGTTCATGTAACTTTGCTTCCCTCAATTAGAGCAAGTAGAGAGGTGAAGACAAAACCTACTCAGCATTCAGTAATGAAGTTAAGAGAAATAGGTCTAAGTCCGGATTTAATACTGTGCCGCTCTGAAGTTCGGATAGAAAAATCTGTAAAAGAAAAGATTGCTCTTTTTTGTAATGTTAATTCCGCCCACGTTATTGAAGGTCGGGATGTGAAAAGTATCTATGAAGTTCCCCTGCTTTTGAACAAACAGAAAGTAGGGGAATTGATATCTAAACGTCTGGAGTTATCTGGGAATTCAGAAGTTTCAGCAATGAAAAACTTTGTTCATCATTATAAAAATCCAGCTCACAGTGTAACCATTGCAATGTGTGGTAAATATACAGAGCTTCCAGATGCATATAAAAGTGTTTTGGAAGCATTTGTACATGCAGGAGTAGAAAATGATGCACGGGTTAACATTAATTGGGTATCAGTAGAAAATATTCATACCTTGGAACAATGTGAAAAATCATTTCACCTTGTTGATGGAATTCTTTTACTTCCGGGTTTTGGAAAACGAGGGTCAGAAGGAAAAATATTGGCATGTCAATATGCTAGAGAGCAGAAAGTCCCTTTTTTAGGAATATGCCTTGGGCTTCAGTGTGCTGTTATAGAATTTGCAAGAACAGTTTGTTGTTTGGAGGGTGCAAACAGCACTGAATTTTCTCCCAAAACACCTCACCCGGTAATAGACCTAATGGAATCCCAAAGAATGATAAAAAGGAAAGGCGGTACCATGAGATTGGGGGCATATAACTGTGAATTGAAAACAGATAGTAAGGTGTACAATGAATACGGTATGAAAAAAATATCAGAACGCCACCGTCACAGATGGGAGGTAAACAACCGCTATCGCACAAAACTAGAAAAAGCAGGGCTTATTTTTTCTGGTATAAACCCAGAATTAAACTTGGTGGAAATAATAGAACTGAAAAATCATCCATGGTTTGTGGGCTGCCAATTCCATCCCGAATTAAAAAGCAGGGCCTTGAAAGCACACCCACTGTTTCGCGGATTCATAAGAGCTGCAGTTAGCCAGAACAAAGGAGAATTTACAGTATGATAAATCCTGTAGTTATAGATAGGATAAAATTTGATAGTAACACACTACCAATTATTGCAGGTCCTTGTGTTATTGAGAGTAGAGAGCACTGTCTTAGGATGGCTGAATCCATCTTAGAAATAACACAGACACTTGACCTACCCTATATTTTTAAAAGTTCTTATGATAAGGCAAACCGGACATCCATAAAATCCTTCAGAGGGTTGGGGTTGGAAGAAGGACTGCAAATTCTTCAGGATGTCAAATCAGAAATTGGCGTTCCGGTTTTGACAGATATTCACCACCCAAGCCAGGCTGCTACAGTAGCAGAAGTTGCAGATATTATACAGATTCCTGCATTTCTGTGTAGGCAAACAGATTTACTCTTAGCTGCCGGAAATTCCGGGCGTACAGTTAATATAAAAAAAGGGCAATTTATTGCACCATGGAAAATGGAATCGATAGTTCAGAAAATTGAATCTACTGGTAATAAAAACATTTTATTAACAGAAAGGGGAACAACTTTTGGTTATGATAATCTGGTAACAGATGTCCGATCAATCAGTATGATGCAGAAAACTGGATATCCTGTGATTTTTGATGCAACCCATAGCGCTCAAGTTCCAGGGAAATCTGGAGGTGTAACCGGAGGGATGAGAGAATTTATACCAGTCCTTGCCCGCGCTGCTACAGCGGCAGGCTGTAACGGACTGTTTTTGGAAGTTCATGATAATGTGAGTGAGGCAAAATCAGACGCAGCGACTCAGTGGCCCTTAGATAAACTTTATGATCTTTTAGCAGTAATAAAGCAAATTCATAATTCATTGTATTAATGATGAAAGAATCTCTTAATAAGATTAAGCTAATTATTTCTGATGTAGATGGGGTTCTGACAGATGGAACTATATTAAAAGGGTCTGAAGATATGGAGTTTAAACGGTTTTGCGTTCAGGATGGGACCGCGGTGGCTATGGCCAAAACTGCTGGATATTTACTCGCATTCATTTCAGGGAGATATTCTCACGCAACAGAGGTTAGATTAAAGGAGCTAAAAGTTTCAGATATTTATAACGGAACATTGAATAAGCTTATTCCATATGAACTACTAAAAAAGAAATATAATTTAATAGATGAGGAAATTGCCTATATCGGAGATGATTTGATTGATATACCAGTGATGGAAAAAGTAGGACTGCCAGCGGCAGTTCAGAATGCATATCCACAAGTGAAAGAAAAAGCAAAGTATGTTACGAAAGCCTACGGAGGTGTAGGCGCATATAGAGAATTTATAGATTGGATTTTAGTGAAATCTGGTAAGTATAATCAATGTTTGGAAGAATTGAAAGTAAAGATGATGAATGAATCATAATGGTGTCTAAATATTTAATGAAAGCTTTAATTTGTATAATACCATTAGTTATTTCCGCTTGTGTGTCAAATGCTACAGTCGAGGAATATGAACAAAAACGATCGAATAGGCCTGACCAAGAAAGCTGGGATATAACTATTACTATGACAAACGAAGGGTTAATACGGGCAGTAGTCCAGTCGGGATATTTAAAGAAGTTTCAGCAAAAAAGCTTCATCTTTCTAGAAGATAGTGTTTCAGTCGATTTTTACAATGATTCAGAAGTTCATACAACCCATCTCAAATCTATCAAGGCAGAAATAAATGAAAAAAGTAATTTTATGCGCGCTATGCATTCAGTTGTGGTTAAGTCAGACAGCGGAGTCACTCTTTTCACAGATACCCTAACTTGGAATCATTCAGCACAACGAATATTTACAGATGATACTGTTATGGTAGTAACAGAGAAAAAGGATACAGTAAACGGAGTAGGCTTTGAATCTGATATAGAAATGAAGTATTGGAAAATTCTAAAGCCATCCGGAGTCACAGATAGGATAATAGATGGTTGACGGACACAAACTTGAGGCGAGAAGCCTCCATAAGCAATACGGGAAAAAATGGGTAGTTCGTGATGTAGACTTGGAACTAAAGCAAGGAGAAATAGTTGGTTTGCTGGGACCTAATGGTGCAGGAAAAACAACCACATTTTATATGATTACAGGAATGATTAAGCCAACAAATGGACAGATATTTTTAGATAAAAAAAACATCACAAGTGATCCTATGTACAAACGCTCCAGAAAGGGAATTGGATATCTCTCACAGGAGCCTTCTATTTTCGGGAAGTTATCGGTTGAGGATAACCTAAAACTTGTTTTAGAATTAACCGATCTGCCTAAATCAGACCAGCGAGAAAAAATCAACACTCTTCTTGAGGAGTTGTCTATTTCTCATTTAAAGAGCAGAAGGGGGGGGAATCTATCGGGAGGAGAACGCCGCCGTGTAGAAATTTGCCGATCTCTTGCAATCAATCCAGATTTCATTTTATTGGATGAACCTTTTGCAGGTGTAGATCCCATAGCAGTGGAAGAAATTCAATCTATTGTCCGATCTCTGAAGGAACGTAATATAGGTGTATTAATTACAGACCATAATGTGAGAGAAACACTATCAATTACTGATAGGTCTTATCTGTTATTTGAGGGTAGAATATTAAAATCGGGCACTTCGGATGAATTGGCGAATGACCCAGAAGCTCGGCGTCTTTATTTGGGTAAAAAATTCAGTTTGAATTAATGGCACGTCTGGAACAAAAGCAAACGTTAAGGCAGACACTGTCTCCCCGGCAGATTCTGCAGGCAAGATTGCTTCAATTGAATTCTTTATCTTTGGAATCTTACATTTTGAACGAGTTGGAATCTAACCCCGTATTGGAGTCAGTAGAACATGAGTCAGAGATGGAAGAAGAATTGGATGATGAAGATAATTCACTAGATATGAATCCTCTTGACTATGAACATGAAATCATTCAGCCAAAAAATGAAGAAAAAAGTCTCCTGGATCTTCCTATTCCGGACAAACCAGACTTTATGGAAATACTCATTAAACAGCTAGACGATTATTCTCTTAGTGACCTGGAACGGACGTTGTGTGAGGAGATTATATGGAATGTTGATGAACGTGGATATCTGGCTGTTGAGCTCTCAATGATAGCAGATAGATTTGATCTCAGCGAGGAAGACCTTTACCATTTGTTGGATCTTATAAAGAATCTTGACCCAAAAGGAATTGGCTCTCGTAATTTGAAGGAATGCCTCCTCGCTCAATTGGATTGCTCTTCTAATTCTGTCCCTTATTTAGTTATAAAGGAATGCTATGAAGATTTTATTCATAAAAGATTTGAAAACATTCAGAAAACACTTAGGTGTAATCGGGAGGATTTAAAAAAATCATTAAAACAAATCGGAAAATTGAACCCACATCCCGGTGAGGGGAAAATAACCGGCAAAGAAAGGGTTGTGATTCCGGATATTATAATACACAGAAGAGATGAAAAATGGATAATTAGAACAAATGACAGGGGGATTCCGGAACTTGTGATTAGTGAAATGTATAAAGATTTATCTGCAGCTAAAACAATAGCTGAAAAAGATAAAAATTTTTTAAAAAAGAATATAGATAAGGCAGATATGCTTATTCAGGCAGTACAGCAACGAAGACATACTTTAACAGCTGTTATGGAATCAATTATTTTAAGACAACCAAAGTTTTTTGATGGAGAAATTGATATTTTGGAACCAATGAAACTGCAGGATATAGCAGATGAGATCAGTGTAGATATTTCCACAGTAAGTAGAAGCACCAGGGGGAAATATGTAGATACACCCTTTGGTGTTTTTGAGTTAAAATCGTTTTTTACAGGAACGGTTGAGTTGAAAGATGGTCAAATTGTCAGCAATATGGAGGCCAAACAAGCTCTGAAAAATTTAATAGAACAGGAGGATAAAAAAAATCCTCTTACGGATGAACGCATACTATCATTAATGAAAGAAAAAGGATACCCAATTGCACGTAGGACAATTGCAAAGTATCGAAAACAATTAAATATCCCTGTAGCACGTTTAAGAAGAATTATTTAAAAAAAGGAGAAAATGAATGGCTAATCGTAAGATTATAATCGGAGACAAAGAGTATGAAATTCCAGAAAGACTTTTATCGCTCGGCATTACACCAGTTTTAGGAATTGGTTTTTTCCTTTGGCTGGCAACTGGATTTTATCAGGTTGGACCTGATGAAGTAGGAGTTGTACAAAGGTTTGGGGAAGTGAACCGGGTTGTACAATCAGGATTACGATATCATTTCCCATATCCAGTTGAGACTGTTAATACTCCGAAGGTTACAGAAGTAAAACGGATTGAAATTGGATTCCGAACAGTTGGGAAAAATCAATTCCGTACTGTAGAGAAAGAAAGTATTATGCTTACTGGTGATGAAAATATTGTTGATGCGGAAATGATTGTTCAGTACAAATTGAAAGACCCTGAATCATACCTCTTTAACTTTGTCCGTCCTGTACTCACGGTAAGAGAGGCATCGGAGGCATCATTAAGAACTATTATTGGTCGGCACGGAATTGATAAAGCACTTACAGCAGGTAAATTGATGATTCAAGAAGAAACCAAGTCGCTTGTCCAAGCTATATTAGATAAATATGAATCGGGGATACAGGTGGTCGCTGTACAGCTCCAAGATGTTTCACCTCCTAAATCTGTCATTGCAGCATTTAAGGATGTTGCATCTGCTAAGGAGGATAAAAATAGATTAATCAATGAAGCAGAGGGTTATAGAAATGATGTCATCCCAAAGGCAAGAGGTGAGGCTCAGGCAATGATTCGTCAAGCCGAAGGCTTCAAGGAGGCAAGAATGAAGAGGGCCGAAGGTGATGTTGCAAAATTCAAATCTATGTTAAAGGAATATAAAAAGGGAAAGTCCATTACAAAAAAACGTTTATATCTTGAAGCAATGGAGGACATACTTCCGGGAGTTGAAAAATTCATCGTTCCTGATGGTGAGGGAGGTAATTTGCTGAATCTACTAAACTTGACAGGTAAAGAGAACGGAGGGAAAAAATGAAAAAGCTAGTTTTTGCACTTATCATACTCAGTAGTATAATATTTTTCTCAACAGTATTTATTGTTGATATGACTGAACAGGTTGTTATTCTTCAGTTTGGAAAGCCGGTAAAAACGATAAAGGAGCCTGGATTGAACTTCAAACTGCCTATACCTATTCAAAATGCGATTGTGTTTGATAATCGGCTGTTAGAATACGATGTTCCCCCTGAGGAGATTTTGAGTAAAGATAAAAAATCTCTTATTGTTGATAATTATGTTAGGTGGAAAATTATCGACCCGCTTCTTTTCCTTCAAACGGTACAGGCTATTCCTACTGCTATAACTCGATTAGACGATATTGTTTACTCAGAATTGAGACGGGAATTAGGAACACATAATATGAGTGATATTATCACAGAAAACCGTGAAATCATTATGGAACAAGTCACCAGTAACAGTAAAGTTGCCACTTCTCCTTATGGAATTGAAGTAGTTGATGTACGGATAAAACGTGTAGATCTACCAAAGGAAAACGAAAAATCAATATATGCAAGAATGGAAGCAGAACGAAAAAGACAAGCTAACAAGTTTCGTTCTGAGGGAGAGGAAGAGGCTCAGAAGATTCGTGCCACAACCGAAAAGGATAAGACCATCATTCTAGCTAATGCCTATAAGGAATCTCAGCAAATCCGCGGTGAAGGAGAAGCGATTGCTCTAGAAATATATGCAAAAGCGTTCGGAGCAGATCCAGATTTTTACGAATTTGTACGCACACTCGAAACATATAAAAAAATCATCGATGAGAAAACAACTCTAGTTCTTCCATCAGATAGTGATTTGTTCAAATTAATAGGAAATCAATAGATGAATCGGTCTGAAAAAAAATATCCCTCAATTCTTTCCACAACTATTCTTGGTGTTCGATATAAAAGAAAAGCAGCCCTTGGTGGTGATGGACAGGTAACATTTGGAGATATGGCACTAAAGCAGAAAGCTGTCAAAGTCCGAAAGTTTTATTCAGAAAAAGGAGCTGTTCTCAGCGGCTTCGCTGGAGCTGCTGCAGATGCACTGACTCTCTTTGAAAAATTTGAAGGGAAATTGGATGAATTCAATGGAAATTTAAAACGATCGGTCGTTGAGCTAGCCAAAGAATGGAGGACGGATAAATATTTGCGCCACCTGGATGCATTGTTAGCACTTATGGATAATCGGTCTAGCTTTATATTATCTGGCGATGGAAATGTCATAGAGCCGGACGGTCCCATTATTGCCATAGGTTCGGGTGGAGGGTATGCTCAGGCGGCAGCGATGGCCTTGATGAAATCTACAAAACTTAATGCATCTGAAATTGTGAAAAAATCGCTGAATATTGCATCTGAAATATGTATTTATACAAATGATTCAATCACAATAATGGAGACAGAATGAACGCCCTGACACCAAAACAGATAGTTAAGGAATTAAATAGATACATTGTGGGGCAGAAAAATGCTAAAAGAGCTGTTGCAATTGCACTAAGAAATAGATGGAGAAGACAGCAAATCTCGGATGCAATGAGAGATGAAATCGTTCCCAATAATATAATCCTGATTGGTTCCACAGGGGTGGGGAAAACGGAAATTGCCAGACGATTAGCCAATTTAGCTAATGCCCCTTTTTTAAAGGTAGAAGCAAGCAAGTTTACAGAGGTGGGATATGTTGGGAGAGATGTTGAATCAATCATTAGGGATTTGATGAATAGTGCTGTAAATATGGTCAAACTTGAACAGGAAAAGTTGGTTATAGATCAGGCAAAAAAAATGGCAAAACAAAGGTTAGTAAATTTACTTTTTCCTGGGAACAGTGTTAAAGCAGAAAGAAGGCAGTCTAAAGAAGCAGAGGAAAGATACAAAAGAAATCGTGCAAAAATATTGGATAAACTTGAAGGTGGAGAATTGGAAAATCGATATGTTGAATTAGATGTTCCGGAAGAAAACTTTCCTATGATGCAGGTGTTTGGACCAATTGGATTAGATGATATGGGATCAAATATTAAAGATATGCTTTCCAATGTACTTCCATCAAATAAAAAGCAAAGAAGAATGAAGGTATCAAAAGCAAGAGAAATCCTAATTGATATGGAGGTTCAAAACCTTTTGGATCGTGATGAAATTATTCGCATTGCTAAAGATCGAGTTGAAAATAACGGAATCGTATTTTTGGATGAAATTGATAAAATTTGCGGTAATGAGCGAAGCGCAGGCCCAGATGTGAGTCGAGAAGGCGTACAGAGAGATTTGTTGCCTATTATTGAAGGCAGTACCGTCAGCACAAAATATGGGTCGGTTAACTCAGACCATATATTGTTTGTCGCTGCTGGGGCATTTCATGTGTCAACACCGTCTGACATGATTCCAGAGCTACAAGGGCGCTTCCCTATTCGTGTCGAAATGGATAAGCTTAGCACTATAGATTTTGTTAAAATTCTTACTCATCCTAAATCAGCTCTTATTAAGCAGTATCAGGCTCTCTTGAAAGCAGAAGGAGTAACCTTGACTTTTGAAAAACTAGCAATAAAGGTTATCGCAGAATATGCGACGGAAGTAAATACAAAAACGGAGGACATTGGTGCTAGGAGGCTTCATACCATCATGACAACCTTGCTAGATGAGTATATGTTTGAAAAAGTAAAAGGCAGAACACCGAATGGGGAGCTAAAAATAACTCCAGAAATTGTTAAAGAAAAACTATCTGAGATTGCTGATGATCAAGACCTTAGCAGATATATACTGTAATATAAAACAAAATATTTTATTTCGAGGTTAAGAGAGATAAATATGCCAAATCACTTCCTACACATATCAGATTATTCAAAAAATGAGCTTATTGAAATTCTTGAAACAGCAAAAACAATAAAACAGAAGTTCCGGAATAGGGAGGATTATATGCCTTTTAAAAATCGTTCCTTGGCTATGATTTTTGCTAAACCTTCTGCTCGGACTAGAGTGTCATTTGAAACAGGGTTTGAATGGATGGGAGGACATGCTTTGTTTCTTGGGCCAAATGATATAGGGATAGGAAAGCGCGAAGCGATAAAAGATATTTCACGGCTTATTAGTCGTTACAATGATATCGTAATGGCTAGACTTTTTGATCATGAACATATATTGGAATTGGCAAATTATTCCTCTATTCCTGTTGTTAATGGGCTCACTGATTACAACCACCCCTGCCAGATCATGACAGATCTTTTTACTGTTTGGGAGCACAAAAATAGATTTGAAGATTTGAAAATCTGTTATGTCGGTGATGGAAATAACATTGTTCATTCTTGGCTAAACTTAGCGTCTAAAATATCTATAAATTTTGTATGTATTTGCCCGGAAGGGTTCACGCCAGATCAAAAAACGATTGAATTGGCTAAAAATGGAGGATGTTCCAAAGTTGATATTAGTCATGATCCATATGCCGCTATACAAAACGCTGATGTGGTTTACACAGATGTCTGGGCATCCATGGGACAAAAAGAAGAAGCTGAAGAACGAGAGGAAATATTTAAACCCTTTCAGGTTAACAAAGAATTAATGACTTTAGCAGGCGATTCAGCATTATTTATGCACTGTCTTCCTGCAGAGAGAGGACGGGAAGTTACAGATGGTGTTATGGAGGCAGACTATTCTATCGTATTTGATCAGGCGGAAAACCGTCTTCATGTACAAAATGCAATAATGTTAGTACTCTCAGGGTTATAGAAAACTAACTTGTTAAATTATCGATTGATTTCCAACGCTTCAACACAAGGTCTTCACCATCGAATATTGCATAAGAATCAAAAGTAAACCAATCACCTAAAATCACCAATTTTCCGGAACCGATTTGTTTTTCTGTTGCTTGGTGATAGTGACCACATAATATGTAATCAATTCCATTTTCCAATTTTTCATTTGCAAAAGGTTTTAGGTCATTCAATATTTTATTATTATGTTCATCTGAATGAATGTAATGTCCACGGTTTTCAGAAATCTTTTTTGCAATCCAGTAACCTAAGTTGGGATGTAAAAATCGATAAAACCACACAAATATGGGACTTCGTATTAATTTTTTCATCAGTCGATATCCCCAATCCCAGGAAAGTAATCCATCTCCATGAGTGAGTAAAAATGATTTACCATTTAAGGAAAATTCAAAGTCTTTTTCATAAACTTTATACATAAGGGTCTTTTTCATAAAATCTAGCACCCAAAAATCATGATTGCCCAATATAAAGTGCGTGTTAACACCAGACTTTCTCAATTGCAGTATTTCGCTGTAAAAATGGAAATAATATTTTGGGATTACATCTTTGTATTCAAAATAAAAATCAAATAAATCACCTACAATGAAAAGCGTACCCTTAGTTTTTGAAATGTGATTAAAAAAAAGAAACAATCTTTTTTGTCTCTGCATTTCATCTTCAGATGGATTCAACCTCAAATGTAGGTCAGAAATAAAATAAAGTGGTAATTTCATTAATGGTAAAACTTACTTTGAGAGATATGAACAGACAAAGGATTTCCATTCAATGTTCTTTTGAACAAATAAATGGAAACCTGAATTAAAAAATGTAGATTTAATTATATATTTTAATCATTGTGGAAAAAGTATCTCTAATTAGAATGGAACAAGTATATTATACTATAGTCTAATATTCATGAAAAAAATCATATTGACTATTTCTATGTTTTGGTTAACCTTTGGTTTAAGCCAGGATTTTGGTCAGAATAAGGTTCAGTACGAAAGGTTTGATTGGAAGTACATAAAATCTCCTCATTTTGATGTATATTTTTACCAGCCCGATAGCGATTTAGCAGAATTCACTATAAAAGTTTCAGAAGAAGCTTACGAGCAAATTTCAAAACATTTACGCTGGACAATAAAGAAACCCATTTCTATCATAGTATATAGCTCCCATAATGATTTTCAGCAAACTAACGTTGTTGATAGCTATATGTACGAAGGGATTGGTGGGGTAACTGAATTATTTAAAAACAGAGTGGTAATTCCATTTGAGGGCTCATACGAACAATTCCGTCATGTAATTCACCATGAATTGGTACACGCAATAGTAAATGATATGATGTACGGAGGCACTATCCAGGGTATTGTTACAGGTAAAATCAGACTGAGGATTCCTCTTTGGGTCAATGAAGGTTTGGCAGAGTATCTTTCGTTACACTGGGACACAAAGTCTGACATGGTTATTAGGGATATGGCAATACATGAACAGATGCCTTCAGTTCAAAGCTTGGATGCATATATGGCTTACAGAGGTGGACAGTCAGTCTGGAGATATATTGCTTCTACATTCGGAAGGGAAAAAATCGGTGAAATATTACAGGAAATGAAGCAAACTCAAAATGCAGAAAAAGGTTTCAAGAGGGCCTTGGGAATGGATTTTGATGATTTAACAGAAAAGTGGCATAAATATTTAAAAAAAGAATATTGGCCAGATATAACCGGAAGGGAAGAAATTGAGGATATAGCAAAACGATTGACTGATCATACTGAAGATGAAAATTTTTATAATATTTCACCTGCTATTTCACCAGATGGAAGTAAAATCGCAATTTTATCTGACCGTTCCGGTTATGCGGATATATTGCTGATTGATGCCTTAGATGGAAAAATAGTTAAAAAAATTATTAAGGGCAACCGTTCAATTGATTTTGAAGAATTAAAATGGCTTCAACCTGGAATATCTTGGAGCCCTGATGGGAAACATATTGTGATTGCATCTAAATCTGGGAAATCGGATGCACTTTATTTAATTAATGTTGAATCTGAAGAATTCCAGAAATTAACATTTGACTTAGAAGGCTTATTTACAGCATCTTGGAGCCCTGATGGGAATTTAATTTGTTTTGTAGGTAACAGAGGTAATGCAAGTGATATTTTTCTTTATGATATAAAATCAGGAGAATTAGAAAACCTTACAAACGATTTGTTTTCAGATTCAGAACCGGCATGGAGTCCTGATGGCTCGTATATAGCCTTTGCTTCAGACCGTGGAGATAATTCTATAAAGAAGAGCAATGGTAATGGAAACTCTTTGGATATGTATGTGCATGATTATAAACAGCGGGATATTTATATTATGGATCTTTCCAATCGCTCTATTGAAAGAGTAACATATACAGATTTTGATGAAACTTATCCTATATGGGCACACACTAAAAATGTTTTGTTTTACACTTCGGATGACCAAGGGGTTTGGAATATTGTTCGTCATAATATCCCATCGGGGGATTCACAGCAGATTACAAATGTATTAACTGGCATTCAACAGCTTAGCCTTTCTGTTAATGATAAATCACTGGTATTTTCTGGATTTAACAAAGGTGGATGGGATATTTACACCTTATCGTATCCCCTTGATATTTCTGCTCATGAAATTGAGCCAACCCATTTTTATTTAAATCGTAATGAAGAGGAATCTTTTAGTGATTTACGAATGGACAAGAGACGTGATCAGAAGGCTTTAGACTCATCCGTTGATTACAGTCGCTATATTTTTGCTCCCCGTTATGAACATTTCAATGATCAGATAATTTTAGAAAAGGATAATCCTGATTATACACAAGATAGTTTGAGATTAGCGGAAGGATTTATCTCACAGAGATATCTCCCCAAATTTTCATTGGACCTAGCTGGAGGGAATTTTTCTTTCAGTAATATTTATGGAGCTCAAGGGATGACTTATTTTTACTGGAGTGATATTCTAGGTGATTACCGAATAAGCTTTGGAACTGATGTGGTTATTTCTCTAGACAACAGTGATTTTTACTTGGCATTTTCAAATTTAAAAAACCGATACGATTATCATTTATTACTTTATCAAACCGCATATCTTTGGCAAATAGGCTTTTCATCTAACGGCCCAGTTTATGGAAGACTTAAGCAATTAGCAGGAGGCGGATACTTTACTCTTCCTTTTAACCGATTTCACAGGTTAGACCTTGGATTAACCGGTCATATATTTAATTATAAAGAATTTTGGGAGAATACAATTACGGGTGAATTAATTGAAAACCCAATAGCAGAGCTATCCGCAGTACTTCCTTCTATCGGTTGGATTTATGATAATTCAGTTTTTGGGTACACAGGTCCTATGGATGGATTCAGACAAAATATCTCCCTTAGGGCCAGCCCTGGAGTTGGAAATGGCAATTTAAAATTCAGCACACTAAAGTGGGATGCCAGAAAATATCTCCGCTTTGGTAAATACTATTCTTTAGCAGGAAGATTGATGATAGGCAAAAGTATGGGATCTGATCAACAGAGCTTTTTTCTTGGAGGCTTGCCAAATTGGTATTTTGGGAATGGAGAAACGAACGGGGTAAATGATTCTCGTCCTTCAAGGACACCTATATTAGAGGAAAGTGACAATATTTTAAAAAATGTATTTTTTGCAGAATATGCCATGCCAGTAAGAGGTGCACGGTATGTAGAAAGACAAGGGTCTAATGTGGCATTAGCTAATTTTGAATATAGATTTCCATTCATTTTTGCATTAGGGCCTCCCAAAAAGGTTGCTGCCACATATTTATTTGGTCATTTCTTTTATGATATAGGGGCAGCTTGGGACTTTCAGGAAGAGTTTTGGGATAAAGAAGCACTGGCTTCAAAGTATAATGACATAACCATCAGTTCTCCTGTGATTTCAGGTCTGGGGACTGGTTTTAAATTATTCACGCCATTTGGCCTGCTAAGGATTGATGTAGCTTGGGATATAAAGGACACTGGAGGATTTTCCAAACCCCAATATTATTTTTCTTTTGGTGCTGACTGGTAAAATTTATTTTTTATTGAACTTTAAGATAATCCAAAAAGATACCTGTTCTTCTGCAAGAACAGGATTAGTATTAACACCCCATGGTAGCATTAAAACACCTACCTTTATGCCCGTTGGAACATTGGGGACGGTAAAGACATTCACACCACAGGAATTGAAATCTCTGAATACAGAAATTATTTTGGGGAATACTTATCACCTATATCTTAGACCTGGAGATAACATTGTTAAACAAGCCGGAGGGCTCCATGTTTTTTCAGGGTGGGAGGGCCCTATATTAACAGACAGTGGAGGATTTCAAGTATTTTCATTAGCTCGACTGAATAAAATATCGGATGAAGGAGTAGAGTTTCAGTCTCATATAGATGGGAGCAAACATTTTTTCACACCGGAAAAATCTATGAGTATTCAACGAAATTTAGGAGCAGACATCATCATGGCTTTTGACGAATGCCCACCCGGTAAAAGTGAAAAAAAAACAGTATTGAATTCCGTTATAAGAACAACACAGTGGACAAAAAAATCTTTTGATTATCTAAAGAACAATCCGCCATATTTTGATTGGAACCAAAATTTATTTCCAATTGTTCAGGGAAATGTCTATCCAGAACTTAGAAGACGTAGTATAGACGATTTAATCCCCTATTCAACGTGTGGGATGGCGATTGGAGGATTGGCAGTAGGCGAAGAAAAATCCGAAATGATTGATATGGTGGCTTTATGCAATGAACACCTACCTGTAGATCAACCAAGATATTTAATGGGTGTAGGTAAACCAGATGACATAATAAAAGCAGTATTCCATGGTGTGGATATGTTTGACTGTGTCATCCCAACTAGAAATGGCAGAAATGGACATATATTTACTGATAATGGAATAATAAATATCCGAAATAAAAGATTTAAGGATGATTTTAGTCCAATTGATAAAACAAGCACTTCATCTTTTGGAAAACAATTTTCAAAAGCCTATGTTCGTCATTTATTTAATGTGAATGAGATTTTGGGGATGAGAATTGCCAGCACACTGAACATTGCATTTTATATGAAATTAATGAAGACCATTCGTTTAGAGATTGAATCAGGTAATTTTAATATTTGGGTTAAATCATTTTTAAAAAAATGGAAAGATTGAAGATGCAGAGCTTAAATAGCATACAACCATAAGGAAGTTAAAAAAGAGACACAATTTCGGCCAAAAAGGATGTTTCCTGCAGATTTTATCAATAAAATTTATTAGTAAAAATGAAACCGAATTAATTTAGTATACTTGAGGCTGTCATAAGAATACTTGAATTTAAAATAGTTGTATATTGGAGAGATAAAAAAATATATGATTAGTTTATGATATATTTTATGTCAAACAGCTGTATAGAATGGTTCAAAATTAAATAAGGAGAATAAGTATGTTGAAAGTAGGAGATAAAGCACCTGATTTTTCATTACAAAACCAAAATGGTGAGATAATTTCTTTGAGCGATTTTAAAGGGAAGAACGTGTTAATTTGGTTTTTTCCAAAAGCAAGTACCCCTGGCTGAACAATTCAAGGCCAAGGACTCCGTGATGAGTTCGAAGAATTTCAAAACAAGAATACAGTAATTTTGGGGATGAGTGCTGATACCGTAAAAAAACAGAAAAGTTTTTGTGACAAACAGAATTTTAATTTTTTTCTACTTAGTGATGAGTCAAAGGAAACAATAAAAGTCTACGGTGCGTGGGGTTTGAAAAAATTTATGGGAAAAGAATACGAAGGAATTCATCGGTATTCTTATCTAATTGATAAAGACGGAATAATTAAAAAAGCTTACTCAAAAGTAAATACTAAAACGCACGCAATAGATGTGCTAAAAGATATAATCTAGGAAATTATATCAATGAATAATGAATTTTCAATAAAAGAATTATAATTTAATTTTTCATTAGTATATCCCATCATTACTGAATGTCCGTTTAACTTTATTTTTTTATTCTTTAATTTGAATTTAGTTAAATGAGTAGGCTTTTCATTAATTGATATTACTCCGCTATTTTCATTTAAAATATAGAGTGTTGGCGGTTCCGTTTTATTTGGTTTATCCCACTTATGTTGTATGATATAATCAGCGTTATTAAACTGCTTTTGTAAGCTTACAGTAATATCGGAATCTTTTGTTGTCAACTTTGTTCCTGTATAAAACGGCAGTATAAGCTGTATTACAATCCATGCAGTTGAGGTGGGAGAAAGCTCAACCTTTATGGATGAGCCGCGTTTAAGGTTGAGGCCTTTCTGAACCCCATTTGCATTAACAAGCAGATTGTAATGGCTCAATCTAATTCCAACACCTTTATTCCATAGCATCAATGCTTCATCCAATAAGTTGGGCTTAAATAGTGGGACAAAATTTGGGTTAGATTTTTTTAATTCAAATTGAAAATCGAGATGTGGTGAAATGATATTTAATATATCTATATTATGATTGTTGGGATATTTCCCATCATCAGATAGAACTAAAATTCCTCCTAAATTCCAGATTCCAAATGCCATGATTTCAGAATAGGGAAAAGGAAGTTCAGGGAGAAATATTTTAGATTCTGGCTTTACCCCTTGAGAAGTCAGCCATGATGCTGCTCTATTGGTTAAACCTAAGAATTCTTCATTTAATAAAGGGATGTCCTTATATAAAATTGAATTTTTGAATTTAACGTTTTGCCCTTCCACCAACGAAAATATGTTTGGGTATGGTACCATAAACTCAATAGGCTCCACATTTCCAAAACATTGAGCTTTATAGATTCGGTCTTGAAGATGGGATTTCATGTGTGAGGAAAAAATAAGAAAAAAATATGAAGGAGTTTATTATTCCGGTTTGATTTTTCTTATAATTTCAAAAGAATCTACTGTTCGAATATAATTGTTCCCAGAAAGTCTGCCAATTGGCTGAATTTTTTCAATATCTATTTTACCATCATTATATATATCATCATCAATATGAAATAGAACAATTGTGCCAATTACAACAAAACCGCCTCCAGGTTCTGGATTTCCGATTGGAACAATTTTATTGAGGATACATTCAAAGCTTACCTTCGATTCTTTTACCATTGGAACTTTTATTTTTTGACATGTTGTAGGTGTAAGGTTCGCTATATCAAACTCACTTACTTCCGGTTCAAAATCTGTTGAACAAGCAACCATCTTCTCAGCTATATCTTCAGAGACAATGTTTACTACAAACTCACCCGTCTCACGAATATTATTGAGGGTATCTTTGGTTTTTCCATCATAGCCTCTTCGTGCTGGAGAAAACACAATTGTAGGTGGTTTGGAGCAAACACCATTAAAATATGAAAATGGAGCTAAATTTAATACTCCTTTTAAAGAACGGGTTGACACAAAGGCTATGGGGCGGGGCAAAATTGATCCAGTCATAAGTTTATGGTTTTCAGAAAAATTTTGGGTTTTAGGATCTATTATCATTACAACCAAGTGAAAGGATATTCTTCGTCATCTATTGTTTTCGAAAGAGTAGTTAGATTCAATGGTTTAAATGTATCCACCATAATTGCTAATTCATTGGTTTTTTTCTTGCCTAGAGATTCCTCAATTTTTCCTGGCTGAGGACCGTGGGGAAGCCCGGAAGGATGAAATGTAATAGAGCCTTCTTTAATGCCTCTGCGGCTCATGAAATTTCCTTTAACATAATATAGTATTTCATCAGAATCCACATTGCTGTGAGCATAAGGAGCCGGAACGGACTTAGGATGATAATCAAATAGTCTGGGGACAAAAGAGCAAATCACTACTCCCGGCGCCTGAAAGGTTTGATGTATAGGTGGAGGCTGGTGAACCTTTCCTGTGATGGGCATAAAATCATTAATGTTAAAAACCCATGGGAAATAATATCCATCCCAACCAATCAAATCACAAGGGTGATTTTCATAGAGGTAGCTTTGTATTCCTGTTTTCAGTTTTACATTTACAGTAATATTTTTATCATTATTTGGCTCCATAATCTCCGGTGTTCGAATATCCCGCTCACTATAAGGTGCATGTTCTAAAAGTTGACCATTCCTGTTTCGATATCTGGTGGGGGTTTCAACAGGGCCCGCGGTTTCAATGATAAAATGAACCAATGGCACATCAATTTCTAATTTCCAAATTACACCTCTGGGGATAATAATAAAATCTCCTTCACCTATAATCATATTTCCAAAATTGGATTTAAATTCACCTTTTCCAGTATGAATAAATAAAACTTCATCATAATGACCGTTACGGTAATATTCCTTCATGGATTCAGTTAAGGTTGCTTTAGATAAAATCACATCGTTATTAAAAAACAATGGTATTCTTGATTTTATTGAATCTCCGGGGGAATTTAATTCATATGTTTTTAGATGATGATGACGATGTTCCTTTCTCCATATTTCTAAAGTTTTTGGTTGAAACTTTCCAACTGCTCTAATGGCTGTAGGTGGGTTGATATGATACACGTTAGAATAAATCGAACTAAACCCTTCACGACTGATGAGTTCTTCCCAATATAAATTTCCGTTTTCATCTTTGAATTGAATATGACGTTTGGTGGGTATGTTCCCTCGTTGTAAATAAAATGGCAAGTTGACTATCCTTTTTTTATTCTAGATTGAAATGGTTTTTTAATCATCAGATAATTGTATTTTCCAGTTCTCCAAGTTTGTCAACCTTTAATCGGATTATGTCACCTTTTTTTATCCATCCTCCTACATTTTCAGGACGTAATTCTAAGATACATCCTGTTCCCACTGTACCTGAACCCAGATAATCACCAGCAACCAAATTGGTATTCATGCTAGCTCGTTCAATCATAGCTGTGAAAGGATGATAAAGGTCATTCGTGTTTCCATCTGAAATAAGTTCATCGTTTATATGACACGTCATTCTAAGATGTAATTTTCCATATTCATCCCAGTCATTTTTCAGTTCATCAGGCGTAACCATATAAGGACCAAAACTTGTTGCAAAATCTTTTCCTTTTGCAGGCCCCAAACTCAATGGCATTTCCTCTCTTTGTAAATCCCGAGCTGACCAATCGTTACAGATGGTGTAGCCAGCGATATAAGTGTCGGCTTCTTCTTTTTTTATGTTTTTCCCTCCATTGGCTATAACAACAGCAAATTCTAACTCAAAATCAAGTTCATTTGTTTTGTCAGGATATGGAATATTTTCTTTGTGTCCGTATAGGGCATTGGGATTAGAAAAATAAAATATAGGCAAACGAAACCAATCTGGGTGCATATCCAACCCACGTAACTTTCTGGCAGCTTTCACATGTTGTTCAAAAGCGTAAAAGTCCCTAAATGATGGAGGGTGAGTGACAGGCGGAAGCCATCGCACTTCGTTTAATTCTGAAGAGAGTTTTTTAGTTTTTAATTCTTCCATATCAATAGATTCTAAATCATCCTTCATCTCCTGGAGAAGTTTGAAATAAGTATCCCAATTTGAAAGCGATTCTTGAAGTGAGTTAGGAATAGTTAAATAATTTTGGATTCCCCTTGAATCATTTAGCCATTTCTTTGCTTCTGTAATATCAATGATAGTACCATCCTCAATATATCCAAATTTATTTTTTTCATTATCTTTAGACTTATAGGTTACAAATCTCATATTTTTTTATGCACTGTTTATAAATTCCCCCTTAATTTCTGTTCTCGTTCTATAGACTCAAATAATGCTTTAAAATTGCCTTTTCCAAAACTTTGAGATCCTTTTCTTTGGATAATCTCGTAAAATAATGTAGGCCTATCCTGGACAGGTTTTGTAAATATTTGCAACATATACCCATTTTCATCTTTATCAACTAAAATGCCAAGCTCTTTCAATGTATTTATATCTTCATAAATATTACCAATTCGTTGGGATAAAGAATCATAGTATGTTTCTGGTGTTGGTAAAAACTCAACACCATTTGATTTTAATTTTCTCACTGTTCTGATAATATCTTTGGTTGACATGGCAATGTGTTGAACTCCAGCATTTTTATAAAAATCTATAAATTCTTGAATTTGTGATTTTTTCAAACCATCAGCAGGCTCATTGATGGGCATTTTGATTATCTCATTATCATTAGCCATGACGATAGACCTTAAGGAAGAATAATCTGTGTTTATGTCTTTATCATCAACAGTCCAAAACCGATGCCAACCAAACACTTTTTCATAAAATTGGCAGACTGTCTGCATCTCTCCATCAGGCTGATTGCCGACTATATGGTCAATGTGAACTAATCCTGTTGGTTCTGCAACTAATTCTTTTGGATCATACATTTCATAACCTGGAAGAAAAGCTCCATGGTAATTGTTTCGCTCTACAAATGTATGAGTAGTATCTCCAAATGTTTGGATAGTTGCAACTACTGCTTCACCATTCTCATCTTCTACCAAAGTTGGTTCTTGGATGTTTAAGGCCCCTCTTGATGTAGTCTCTTTCCAGGCAGATTCAGCATTATTCACTGTAAAAGATACATCCTTTATTCCATCCCCGTGTTTTTTTATGTGTTCCCCAATTAAAGAGCTACCATCAAGCGGAGATGTAATGACATATCTGATTTTATTTTGTTTTAATACATAACTAACTTTATCTCTTGAATCAGTTTCTAAGCCTCTATATGCAATAGGTTGAAATCCAAATGTAGTTCGGTAATAATGGGCTGCCTGTTTAGCATTACTAACATACATTTCACAATGATCAAACCCCGTAATTTTATATGAATTCATATTTTTAATGATAAACTATACTATAGATTTTAAACATTCTATCAATCGCTTATTTTCTTCTTTAAGACCAATAGAAACTCTCAAGCAATCGGTCCATCCAAAACTGTTCAGGTGTCTTACAATAATTCCTTTTTTCAGCAACTTTTCAAAAATGGATTTAGCTTGCTTTGGCGAATTCCAAACTGTGGTTACAAAATTAGCAACTGAGGGGACAACCCTCACGTTTAATTTAGAGAAGTTCTCATATAAATAGTTCATACCTTCACCATTCAATTTCAAAGATTTATCGATAAAAAGTTTATCTTCCAATGCACTAAAACCAGACACTTGAGCAAGAAATGATGGTTCAAATGGAACTTTAACCTTCATTAAATTACGAATGAGTGATTCATGAGCAAAACCATATCCAATACGTACCCCCGCCAATCCATAGACTTTCGAAAAGGTTCTCAAGGTGATGATGTTATCATATCGATATTTCATTGAGTCAGGGAAATTTTTTTCTTTCTGAGCATATTCAAAATATGCTTCGTCTAATATGATTAGGACTCGTTCTGGAACAATTTTGTAAAAATCGTCAAACTCTTCTCTAGTTATATATGTTCCCATAGGATTATCCGGATTGGCTATATAGATAATTTTTGTATACTCATTTATTTTTTCCGACATTGCTTTAAGGTCATAACGATAATTTTTCATTGGGACCCAATGTACTTTTCTACCTGAAGCATTCGCCAAAACACGAAATCCTATGAATGAGTTTTTTGCTGTTATAATTTCATCATCCTGAAGTAAAAATGTTCGCATGATAGTAGACATTATTCCTTCACTCCCCGCACCTAACACTACATTATCCAATTTTACATTGTAATTTTCGCTTAGTTTTTTCCTCAAGTTATATCCACTGCTGTCAGGATATCTATGAGTTAATTTCATAGATTTTTGAATTGCCTCTAATGCCAGAGGAGAAGGCCCCATAGAATTTTCATTAGACGCAAGTTTAATTATATTTTTGAGCCCTAATTCCCTTTGAACGTCTTCAATAGGCTTCCCAGGAATATAATTTGCAAGAGTTTTAATGTATGAAGGTACTAAAGGCATAAAATCATATTTAAAAAAGAGCTAAAATTTAGGGATGAATTCCTGAAGTGTAAAATTATCTATAATATTTATGTAATCTATTTAATAATATATTATTGGAATTCCCTTTTTTCAATTGTTGATTATAGAAAGGTTTATAACCTTATATTTAAATGAAAATGAAAGCTAAACAAGATTTTATATAATGGATGATGGGATAAAGATGATCGGCGTTTGAAGGAGATTGAATATAGTATTTGATAATTTAGAATGATATTGCAGTTGATTTTTTTGGATCTATTTTCCCCTTTCAAGCAAACAGTTTTTAAACTCATCAAAAGAGTTTGATAAAAGAACAGATTGTTTTTTATTTTTCATAAACGAAGCAAGTCTTTCTGGGATGTTAACATCAATATTTATAGTATTTTTTACTATATCAAAAAATTTTGCAGGATGAGCTGTCCCCAAAAATATACCTGTCCCTGAATTTATAGAAGTCAGATATTTAGTTAGTCCAGAGAAACCCACAGCTCCATGAGGATCCACTATATAGTTAAACTCTGAATGAATATATCGCATTGAAGATTTTGTTTCTTCATCACTGAAAAAATATCCATTTATTTTATTTTTCATTTTATCTTGAGAATGGTTAAATATATCTAAAAGTCGTTCAAAATTACTAGGGTTTCCAACATCCATAGCATTGGAGATAGTTTGAATAGAAGGCTCAGGGGAAAAATGTCCACTTTTCAAATATTCTGGAATAATTTTATTGATATTTGTAGAAGCAATAAATTTTCGAATGGGTAGCCCCATTTTCATTGCAATGATTCCAGCTGTAAGGTTTCCAAAATTACCAGATGGCACCGAAATTATAATATTCCCTTTTTTATTTAATTGAGAAAATGCAGATACATAGTAAAATATTTGTGGAATCAATCTGCCAATATTGATTGAATTGGCAGAGGTAAGCTTAAGTGATTCATTTAATTCTCGATCCAAAAAAGCAGCTTTTACCAATTTTTGGCAGTCATCAAAACTTCCTTCTACTTCGTAGGCGGTAATGTTTTTCCCTAAAGTAGTAAATTGTTGTTCTTGAATTTTACTGACCCGATTTTTTGGATAAAGGACAGAAACTTTTATCCCATCCACTCCTAAAAAACTATTGGCAATTGCACTTCCTGTATCTCCTGAAGTTGCTACTAAAATTTGGATAGGCTCAGACGAATACTCAACAAAATAACTCATGAGCTGAGCCATGAACCGAGCCCCAAAATCTTTGAAGGCTAGAGTAGGTCCATGCCAAAGTTCCAAAACATGAATTTGATCATTTAAGCTCACCAGCGGTGCATCAAAGTCAAATGATTTATCAACTAAGTTTTTTATTTTGGTAGATTCAATATTATCTGACAGGAAGAGTGAGGCAATTTTTTGCCCAATCTCGGGGAATGAATACTCTGGTAAGAGCTCCAAAAACCTTTTATCAAATTTTGGGATTGTCTCTGGCATATACAGCCCACCATAAGGAGAAATGCTATGGAATAATGCACTTTTAAAAGATACTTTATAATTGGGGTCTTGAGTACTGTAGAATCTCAACGGTTTTGTAAGCTCAAGTCAAAAAAAAATCAATCGAGAATCTCAGGAGGATGAGTATGAATAGACGAAATAAATAGCTTACTATTTAACCCTACTTTTTGAAATCCTTTAACTATTTCCTTACCAATTATTTCTGCTCTTTCTTTAGAGTATGATAAGGCAAATATTGATGGCCCTGATCCAGAGATTCCACATCCAATAGCGCCACTTTCCATAGCAGCTTGATGTATGGAATCATAGCCGGGGATGAGACCACGCCTAAAGGGTTCTGCGAATAAATCTACCATTGACCTGCTCATTAATTCGAAATTACTTTCATATAATCCTGCTATAAAACCGGAAATATTTCCTGATTGTTTAATAGCTGATTTCAATGAAACATTTTTGGGTAGGATATTTCTTGCATCCTGAGTATTAATTTGATATTCTGGTAAAACAATTATACTAATCAGATTTTTTGGTACAGGTAATTTTATAATATCGGGAGAACCGTTAATTCGAATTAAAATAAATCCTCCCAATAACGCAGGAGCTACATTGTCCCCATGGGCAGTGCCTGAAGATACGATTTCACCATTTATACAGTGAACCAGTAGTTCTTCAAGACTTAGTGGAGAGCCCAGTAACTTATTCACACCAAAAGCTGCTCCAACAGCGCTAGCAGCACTAGAACCTATCCCGCTTCCTGGGTGAATTCCCTTTTCAATATGAATTTTAAATCCTTTTTTTTCTCCAAAAAAATCCAAAAAAGAAAGTACCGCTTTTCCTGCAGTATTTTTTTTAGTAGTAGTAGGAATTTTGTCCGCGCCAATTCCAGATAGAGAAATATCAATATCTTGATTATCAGTCTTTGTAACTGTTACAATATCAGCGGGTTCAGAAATCGCATACCCCAAACAGTCAAATCCGCAACTAACATTTGAGACTGTAGCAGGAGTTCTAATTTTAATTGAATCATTTCCCATAAATATATCCTTTTTTTGAAGGCATTACAGCCATAAGATTCACCTTAACTGTAACATCTACAATATAGTTTAATAATTATTTAACTATAATTAAGTTAAATCTGCACCATTATTTATAATGAGTACAATATTATAAAAACAAATTTAGGAATTGAAAACCTAAAAAGGTATTGGCCAATAAAATATTGTTATTAAATTTATTGACTCAATTAAGAGTTACTATTAAAAATCAAGGCTTCATTTGTTAAAAGTCAAAAATAATGGACCATCTTGAAAAAGAAATAATTCAGATATTAACAGAATTTGGTTTCACTGAATCAGTTGGAAAAGCCTATTTGTCTTTATTGAAAAAAAATCCTTCCACAGGTTATGAAATCAGTGCTAGGTCTGAAATTCCACGGTCTGCTATATATTCTGTGTTAAAAAAAATGGAAACTGAAGGGTTGATTAATTCTGTAGCTAATTCCCCAAGAAAGTACGTTCCATTACCTCCAGCTTCCTTAATTGAACACTTGGGGCATTTACATACACACAGAATTAATTTATTAACTGACACGTTAGGAAAATTTAAATTGGATGAAGAATCTTTTGATTTCTGGCATTTACATGGTTACAATAATATCATTTTAAAAATGAAAGAGTGTATAAATAATTGCAGGGAAAAACTTTTCATAAATGGATGGGACAAAGAATTTGTAAAGCTGAATACAGAGCTACTAAGTGCAGAGAAAAGGGGGATAGAAATCACCGCCTTTTCGTTTAGCAAAATTTCAAAAAATGTAGGTGTGACTCTTTCGTATGATTTAGTAGAAAAAGATCTTTTAGAAGTATGGAAGCCAAAAATATTGATTGTTTCTGATCATGAAATCACTATTATGGGAGGGATGGAAAATGATAATTCTGCAAGGGCAATTTGGACTAGGAATAAAGCAATAACAGAAATTGCTACTGATCATATAATACTCGATATAACTCTTGCTGGAAAGAGAATGAATATTGATACCACCCCAATCGTAAAAAGAGTAATGCGACGTCCAGAAATCCATTTAGATGAGTTACTAAAATAGTTTGATAGAAGGGATGATATTATGAAAAAAACAAATGACTACCATGAACCAAATGAATTTTCTGTGGGAGACATCATTTTTTTTGAAGAACGTGACTGGAAGGTTGCAGAAATAAATGGTAGCCGTATTACACTGTACCGTGATAGAATTGATGGCAGGCCTGAAACAATAAGATTACGACAAAAAGATTTACAAGGGACTCCCGATAGTTAGTGCAAGTTAGACTGAACTCTTTATAAAGACTCAAGTATATTTCATATAATTTTGACTGAAAAGTTTCATCGCGAATCAGGGATACTATTGCATATCACATCTCTTCCCGGGAATTATGGGATTGGTGAAATAGGTCCTTATGCATTTCAGTTTATCGATGATTTAGCAGAGATGGGACAAAAAAATTGGCAAATATTACCCATGAATCCTCCGGATAATTTTAATTGTCCGTACAGTGCAACATCTGCCTTTGCGAATAGCCATTTGTTGATCAGCTTGGATTTTTTGGTGCGGGATGGATACCTAGATCACTATGATTTGACTTCCCCGCCGGGATTTTGCAATGATCGGGTACGATTTAGCTCTGTTATAGAGTGGAGATTTAGTTTATTAAAAAAAGCAGCAAATAATTTTCAGATTAGAGCCAGTTCAAAGAGATTAGCGAAGTATAATACATTTTGTAATAATAATAAAAAATGGTTAAAACCCTTCGCATTATTCAGTGTTATACAGAATATCCATAACGGTGCAGATTGGATTGACTGGGGGACATCCTATAGAGCTTGTATGCAGGATAAATTAAAGGATGTCCAGGTCAACTACTCTAAAGAATTTGAAGAGGTGAAGGTGCTCCAATATCTTTTCCACGATCAATGGATGAAGCTGAAATCCTACGCGAATTCCCAACAGGTTCAAATTATTGGTGATATCCCCATATATGTATCTTTCAACAGTGCAGATGTTTGGTGGAACAAGGAAATGTTTAAGCTCAATAGCGATGGAAGAATGAGAGTCCAGTCTGGTTGTCCACCGGATTTCTTTATTGAAACGGGACAAATTTGGGGGCATCCTATCTATGATTGGGCATACCATAAACAATCAGATTTTTCGTGGTGGGTGGACAGAATTACCCATTTGTTTGAGTTAGTTGATATCATTCGAATCGACCACTTTAATGGATTCGCAAAATACTGGGAAATCCCAGCCAAAGATAGTAACGGACTCAAAGGGAAATGGGTGGTTGGTCCCGGGGAATTTTTTTTTAATTCAATTTTTAAAAAAATTGGGAAAAGGCCTATTATGGCTGAAGATCTTGGAGAGGCTTCTGAGGATGCAGCAGTTCTGAGGGCAGCCTTTGGGATCCCCGGAATGAAAATATTGCAAATGTCCTTTTCAAATGGGGAACCATTTCAAAATTTAGATCCTAATAATGTGGTGTATACCGGGACTCATGATAATGATACAACCGTGGGTTGGTTTCAATCACAGTCGAAGGGAGAAAACGCTCAAACTAAAATAGATTTAACTCAGGGATTGGAAAACGCAAAAAAAGCTCTAAATATCAAAGGGCAGAGTGTGAATTGGAAAATGATCGAATACGCTCTTAATACCAATGCCAATACTGCCATAATTCCAATGCAGGATGTATTGGGTCTGGATTCAACTGCTCGGATGAATATACCGGGGACAGTCGGTGCTAACTGGGGATGGCGGATGGCTCCAGGATTACTCACTAACAAAATAAAACAAAGATTATTTAAACTTACAAAGAAATCAAAAAGACTATGAAGCCTAAATATGATATAGCTTATTTTTCTGCTGAAATTGGAATCTCATCTAGTTTGCCAACTTACAGTGGAGGACTTGGCGTACTTGCCGGTGACCATATTAAATCATCAGGTGATTTAGGGTTGAATATGTGTGCCATAACCTTATTGTATCGTGAAGGATATTTCAAACAGCGCATTGATGAAGAGGGGGTACAAACAGAAACATACCCAAGATTTGATCCATATCCACTATTAAAAAAACTTAAAATCAAATTTACACTTCGTTTAAGAGAGCGGGATGTTTGGATTCAAGTATATCAATTTGATTATGTAGGATATAGTGGACATACAATTCCACTTTATTTTTTGGATACAGATATAGAAGAAAACTTTGATGATGATAGAAAAATTACTGCACGCTTGTATTCTGGAGATAAAGATCACAGAATTCTTCAGGAGGCAATTCTAGGTTTTGGAGGTTCTAAGCTTTTAGAAGAATTAGGACAAAATAAAATAAAGACATATCATATGAATGAAGGACATTGTTCATTTTTAGTTTTGTATCTTTTGGAAAAATATGATGGGAATGTTGAAAAAGTTAAATCATTATGTCATTTTACAACACACACACCAGTTCCTGCTGGGCATGATCATTTTTCTGAGTCGAGGGCAAAAAAATTATTGCGTGGATTGTTACCTGAAAATTTGAAATTGCCTTCACTTGTCCAAAATGGCCGTCTTCATATGACTGAACTTGGTCTATACTATAGTCGTTCGGCAAACGGAGTCTCGCAGTTACATGGTCAGGTAGCACAAAATCAATTTCCTTGGACGAATATTGGGTATATCACAAATGGTGTACATCATTCATATTGGATGGGAAGTCCATTCAAAAGATTGTATGACGAATACTTACCAAACTGGAAAACAAATCCTGAAGCATTATTGGAGATTGATAAAATTCCCAATCATATTTTATTAGAAGCTCACAAAACTAGAAAATATTTTTTGTTGGGATATGCAAACTCACAAGTTTCAAAAGCATTGGATGGAAATACTCTAACCATTGGGTTTGCACGTAGATCTGCTACCTATAAACGTGCCCAATTAATATTTCATGACCTAGAACGGCTGCAATCAATTGGGGAAGGAAAAATACAAATAATATTTTCAGGTAAAGCTCACCCCAATGATCAAGAAGGAAAGGAGCTAATTAGACAAATTGTGGAAAATTCAAAATCCATGATTGGAAAAGTAAAAATTATATACTTAGAAAATTATAATATGTGGCTCGGTCGAATGATCACTTCTGGTGTGGATGTTTGGCTTAACACGCCATTACGACCCAATGAAGCTAGCGGCACAAGTGGGATGAAGGCAACATTGAACGGTGTCCCAAATCTTTCTGTTCTGGATGGCTGGTGGGCAGAAGGTTGTCGAGATGGAATCAATGGTTGGGCCGTGGGAGATCCAGATAGTCCTGAGGATGAAAAAGATGCAACACATTTTTATTCTCTTTTGGAAAATGAGGTAATTCCCACATATTATAATCATCAGGAAAGGTGGATTTCCATTATGAAAGAAGCTATCAAAACAGGTGTGAACTTTACCGCTCATCGGATGGTAAAAAGATATAATGAAAAATATTATTAAAATATTACAATATATTTTTCGTTCTCTTATTGTAACCAAAAACATTGTTTTTCTCATTTCAATCTTTATCTTTTTTGGGTGTCAATCATCAAATGAAATCACCATTAACATTTGGCATCAAATGTTGTATGAAAACAGAAAGGCCTTAAGAGAAGTATGTGATAAATATGAGGAATCTCACACTGGAATAAACATAAATCTGATTTATAGAGAAACAGAAGAGCTAAGATCTAATTTTCAGTCTGCTGCCTTGGGAGGCAGTGGCCCTGAGCTGATTTACGGGCCATCAGATCAGGTCGGCCCGTTTGCAATAATGGGGATTATCAAGCCTCTAGATGATTTATTCTCACTTTCTTACTTTGATCAATTTTTATCAAACGCTGTTGTTAAGTTTGATAAAAAACGCTGGATGGTAGGAGATGGCGTAGGAAATCATTTAATGCTAATCTATAATAAGAATATGGTATCATCTCCTCCTAAAGACACAGATGAGTTAATTCAGCTAGGGAAATCCCTGACAAAGGATTTGGATGATGACGGTGTAATAGATCAGTTTGGATTGGTATGGAATTTTACAGAACCTTTTTTCTATGTTCCGTGGATTGGAGGTTTTGGAGATTGGTTTATTGATGAAAGTGGAAAACCACATTTGGATACAGAATCAAATGAGAATGCATTTGCGTTTATAAAATCGCTACGGGATAAACATAAAATCATACCAAAGGAATGTGACTATGAAACTGCAAACGCTCTGTTCAAGACTGAAAGAGCGGCTATGATCATTAACGGAGATTGGAGCTGGGGAGATTATATGGGAAAGGTTGATTTTGGGATTGCCAAACTACCAAGGATTTCAGTAACAGGGGAATTGCCTACGCCCATTGTCAGCACAAAAGGATATTCTATAAATGCTCATACAAAAGGTGAGAAATTGCATCATACAGTTGATTTGATGAAATACCTTACCAGCCCGGAGGTCCAACTTCATTATGTAAGAAGGCTGAATACTCAACCATCTTCTTTGGCAGCATTAGACCACCCTGAAGTTCAATCCAATGTTTTACTTAAACAAAATGCAGACATTATTAAAAACGGAAAGCCTATGCCTGTTGTTCCGGAGCTAAGGGCAATTTGGGATGCACTAAGAGGGGAGTACCAATCAGTTCTTGCAGGGACAAAAGAGCCCCACTCCGCCGCTATTGAATCACAGAGGAAAGCAGAAGAGCAAATCAAAACCATGAATTTAGTAGTTCAACCAGGGTCTCAGGGAAAATTTATAAAAGGATTATTAGGTTTAATTATTGTGGGTATAATTTTAGTCCTTTGGAAGACCAAAGAGAAATTTCTTTTTGCATTTAGAGAGAACAAGTTTGCCTATTTAATGATTCTTCCTGCTTTTGCGGGTATTATGATAGTAGTTCTGTTTCCATTCGTTTATAATCTAATTATTTCACTTTCAAATTTTAGTTTAAGAACATTTAAAAATTGGGATTTGATTGGTTTTTATCATTTTGGTACTGTATTGAGTGATATTAGATTTTATTCAGTACTGGGTAAGACAATTATATGGACACTCATAAATGTGAGTTTTCATGTGTCTCTAGGTGTTTTTTTAGCTGTCCTGATTAATCGAACTCTCCCAGCAAAAAAAACCTTACGAACTCTGCTTATAATTCCATGGGCTTTACCTCAATACATTGCCGCTTTGACCTGGCGTGGAATGTTTAACCAGGAATATGGCTCTATTAATTTGATATTGAACAAGTTTTTCAATATGTCTCCCGTACAGTGGTTAAGCCAGCCAATAGAAGCATTTTCAGCTTGTATTATTACAAATATATGGTTGGGTTTTCCATTTATGATGGTAGTGGCACTGGGCGGGTTGCAGTCTATTCCAAAGGAAATGTATGAAGCTTCACAAGTGGACGGTGCATCCAGGTGGCAGCAGTTCTGTAAGATTACTATTCCAATGATTAAGCCTGTAATGCTTCCAGCAATCATTTTGGGAACGGTGTGGACCTTTAATAATATTAATGTGGTTTGGTTGGTGAGTAATGGTGGAGAGCCGTCTGACTTGACCCATATTCTTGTTAGCTATGTATATAAAGCTGCATTTAATTTATATAGATATGGGTATGCAGCTGCTTTATCTATGATTATATTTATTATCCTCTCTGCTTTTATGGTATCATTTATGCGTAAAACAAAATTGGAAGCGATTGTCTGAATTAATATGCGAAAAAAAATTGAAACCTTAGGAATCCTCTGTTTATTAATTTTATTTATTATGGCAATTCTTTATCCGGCTTTAAACATTATAAGCGTATCACTCAGATCTGATGATGCATTTCAAACTCGCTCGCTAACTCTTTGGACAGATGAGTCTAGTTTTAAATCTTATTTTACTCTGTTTTTAGAAACTAAATTTCTCACTTGGATGAAAAATTCTTTTATTGTCAGCTTTGTTGTGACTCTTACAGGGGTTGTGCTTGCATCGACCTCAGGTTATGCCCTATCTAGGTTTAACTTTATTGGAAAAAAAGCCGTATTATTTTCTATTCTTATGACCCAAATGTTTCCAGCAACCATGCTTCTTCTTCCTTTCTTCATTTTGTTGGCAAAATTTGAGCTGATCAATTCTTATATTGGGTTAATTATTATTTATTCATCTACTGCTCTTCCATTCTGTGTATGGCAAATGAAAGGTTATTATGATACAGTCCCTCCAGAGCTGGAAGAATCAGCTCGTATGGATGGGTGTACAAGGTTTTCGGCATTCACAAAAATTATTTTACCTGTGTCTGTACCGGCACTGGTTATAACAGCATTATTCAGTTTTATGGCAAGCTGGAGTGAATATGTTGTTGCTTCTATTGTGTTACAGGATCCTGAATTATATACTCTTCCGCTTGGACTGAAATCTTTTCAGGCAAGTCTTGCAACACAATGGGGGTTATATGCTGCGGGTGCAGTGGTGGTTAGTATCCCCGTCACTATTTTATTTATTTTTCTATCGAGATTTTTAGTATCCGGCTTGACCATAGGAAGCGTGAAGGGGTAAATGATTTGAGTGGAGTTACATTAAAATCTATTTATAAATCATTTGGGGCTCAGACTATTCTTAAAAATATAAGCCTAGAAGTGAATTCAGGCGAATTTATGGTTGTTGTAGGTCCTTCAGGGTGTGGGAAATCTACTTTATTGCGAATCATAGCAGGCCTGGAATCGATAGAAAATGGTGATGTGTATATAGATGGACACAAGAAAAATAAGGATGACCCATCAAAAAGAGAAGTGGCAATGGTATTCCAAAATTATGCTTTATATCCAACGATGACAGTATATGAAAACCTTGCTTTCAGTCAGCGAATAAGAAAAAGAAGTAAGTCTGAAATTCAGGAAAGGGTTATGGAGTCTGCCAAAAAATTAAGAATAGATGATCTGTTGGATAGAAAACCCAAAGAGCTGTCAGGAGGGCAACGCCAGAGGGTCGCTTTAGGAAGGGCGCTGGTACGAAAACCAAAAGTATTTCTTTTTGATGAACCGCTCTCCAACCTGGATGCAAAGCTAAGACAGGAAATGAGATTTGAAATTAAGAAACTTCACAGTCAACTAAACACAACCATGATTTATGTAACTCATGACCAAACAGAGGCAATGACAATGGCAGATAGGATCTGCTTAATGAATGATGGAGTCATCGAACAAGTTGGGACACCTCAGGAAATGTATAATAATCCTGTTAATACTTATGTATCCAGGTTTATTGGAATGCCCCCAATAAATTTAATTGAAGGAGAAATAAATATCGAAGGAGATCAAGCTATATTTGTAAGTGATGAATTGAAGATCTTTCTAAAAAACGAAAGGATTAGAGAAAAATTGTCTAGAAACAGCCAAAAGATAATTTTGGGAGTGAGGCCGCAAGATTTGCATGATAATTATTTTTCCGAAATAAAAGATATTAAAAATACAATAACAGCTACAGTGGATTTTGTTGAAAATCTTGGTTCAACGGCTATAGTCCATACCCATAAGGGTAATACTCAAATATCAGGTTCAATAAAATCTGAGACTTCAATCAAACCTGGGGATTCAATTGATTTGATTATTGATGTGAACTCATTGCATTTTTTTAATCAGGCAACAAATGAAAGAGTCAATTTTTAATGTTTATAAAAATAAAACTGATCATATTCAAATAGTTAGGCTTAATACCTGTGATAAAAAACACACTGCTCTTTAGATAATTTATTTAATTTCTTAAAATTTATGATTTAATAAAATGAAATATTATACTATAATATATACAGTGATATTTAATATGGTCTTCCCCCAAAATTTAGTCAATTGGGAACCGGAACAACCTGTGCCTGGGGATATGATGACAATCCATTATAACCACATTGAAGGGAGTCTCCCCGATAATACAAATCAGGTTTACATTCACCTGGGCTTTAATGGATGGCAGGAAACATCTAACCATGAAATGGATTATGCTCCAGATTTGGGGAACGGGTGGTGGCGATATGAATATGAAATACCAGAAGATACGGATATAATTGATTTCGTATTTACAGATATGGATGGTAATTGGGATAATAATGGAGGAATGGGAATAGACTGGCATATTAATTTAAACTATAGCTGGGTTCCATTTAACCCTAATCCGGGAGATGATATCACAATTTATCTTGAAAATGTGAATCAGGGAGGTGAAATTGGATGGACAGTGGATTCTGGGGATGGGCAGGAATTACCTATTGAAATGTATTGGGGAGAAAGCTCCTATATTGAAAACGGAATGATTTTTACCCCGCTTGTAAATCAGGATAATTCTATTTATACGGCTAATTTGGGGCCATTTTTATCTGGGGAGCAGGTAGTTTATTCGGTAAAATTTGGAATTCGATGGGAGGATGGCACATGGGACTCTAACGCTGCAGGGCAAATTTTATATTACGATATTTATATGGACTACTCAATCGATTCAGAAGATCCTTATATATTTTTTGTTTCTCCAACTCCTGAAAATGGAGAGGAGGTTCAACCCCCAATAGAGTTCACCGTAATTGGAGCTGCCTCAAATGTGGATTTTTGGATCAATGGAGAGCTCATTGGCTCGGATGATTCTTCGCCATTTGAAATTATCTGGGATCCGGGAGTAAACCAGTTTGGCTCAACTACTATCACTGTTATAGCAACCAATGATGCTGGAGGTGTTTCTTACCTTTTTAGAGAATTATATCTTATTCCCAATGTAATGATTGAACCGGTTCCTGAGGAGGTAAAGGATGGGGTTACAGTTGTTGGCAATACCGTTTCAATCTCTCTATACGCACCATACAAAAGTTTTGTTGCTGTGAAAGGGAATTGGAATTCTCAATTTACAGATGGGGAGTTGATGAAACTTTCAGGAGATACTCTGTGGTGGTATCAAACTGATTTACCTAATGGAAACTATTCGTATCAATTCAATTTAGAGGGAGAAAAATTAATTGGAGATCCTTGGTCCAAAGATGTGACCTGGCTTGACCCCTCAGGTCAATGGGAAAGTGGAGATTATAATCATGCTAAAACCATTTTTTCTATTGGTTCAACAGAGTTTGATTGGACAGACCAGAATTTTATCCGACCTGAACAGAAGGATTTGATAATCTATGAACTCCACATTGGGGATTTTAATGGGGATGCAGTAAATACGGGAAAGTTTCAGGATGTAACAAATAAAATTGAGGAAGGATATTTCAACGACTTGGGAATTAATACAATTGAACTCATGCCTGTAAATGAATGTGAGGGTGATTGGTCATGGGGATACAATCCTTCTTTTTATATGGCACCTGAATCCAGTTATGGCACTCCTAATGAATTGAAACAACTTGTAAACACAGCTCATGAAAATGGAATTGCTGTTTTATTTGATGTGGTGTTTAACCATCTCTGGGGTTCTTCACCCTTGTTTCAGCTTTATCATCCAATTGATAATTGGAATTATGAAGATCATAATTACGACCATTGTCCATATTTTCACAATGAGGAATCTCCTTGGGGATATAAACTTCAGCATTGGCACGAAGTAGATGGAAGAGATTATAGAGCATGGAAACATGTAAGGGATGTATTATTGACTTATGTAAATGATTATCATGCCGATGGGTTTCGTTTTGATGTTACTGCAGGTATTGGATGGGGAGGTAATGAAAATGGATCTTCATTTTATGCCAACCTGCTTGATGACATAGATCCATCCTTTATTTTAGTCGCTGAAGAAGACAATCCTTATCAAGTAAATAATTCAGATTTTGATTCAGGATGGGATTATTCTTATCACCATTCATTCTTTAACAATCTAATGGGATATGCATCAAATATGTGGGACCTGCAGAATCATTTGCAGTGGTGGACTCAAGGGTGGCCAGAGCATACACAACCTTGTAATTATATGGTGAGCCATGATGAAACTCGCTTGATCTATGAAGGAGTAAATTATGTAGGAATGAGTTTGGAGGAAGCTTATAAAAAATCAAAATTAGGGGCCGCAGCATTGTTTACCGGTACGGGGACACCTATGATGTACCACGGCCAAGAGTTTGGACAGAGCTCACCTGTAAGTCTGGATCCACAACCACTGCAATGGGACAACCTCAGCACTCCCGAAGGAGAGGATTTAAATGATTATTTCAAAAATATTATCTGGCTTAGGAATAACTGGGAGGTTATTCGAGGAGCAAACCTTGAAATCATATATTTAAATAATACTCAAAAAATAATTGGGATGAAACGCCATGACGAAAGCTTAGGGCAGACGGTATACAGTGTGATGAATTTTAATAATTTTGAACAAACTATTTCGAATTTACCGTTTCCTTATGCAGGAGTCTGGTATGAATTTATTGAAGATACACAGTTGGAAACAGATTCAGGGACATTCAGTAATTATTTAATTCCGGGTTCGTCTGCGAGAATATTTACTAATTACAGTAACTGGTCCAATGTTGGAGAAACGGAAATAAATGTTGATGTTTTTTCAGGATGGAATATTGTTGGTCTTCCTATGGAGGTTCAGGATATGGGTGTTGAATCAGTTTATCCAGATGCAGTTGAAGGGACCTTATATAGCTTTGATGCAACATATTTTTTAACCGATAATTTAAATTATGGGAATGGATATTGGCTTTATTTCAATGATCAAAACTTTCAAACTGTAACTGGGACTTCCCTAGAAACTCTATCTATCGAAATTTCTGAAGGTTGGAACCTCATAAGCGGAATTTCCGAAGCCACTTCTGTAAGTTCGATCTCTGACCCAAGTGAGATAATTATTGCAGGTACCATCTACGGATTTAATGGCACTTACGTTAATGCTATAGTATTAGAACCTGGAGAGGGGTACTGGATAAACGCAAATTCTTCAGGAGAAATAACCATTGAATCTGGACGTATAAACGAGAAAATAATATCTCCTGTGGCATCTATAATTAAGGGAAATAAACTGAAAATATTCTTATCAGAAAACAAAGAAGTTTTTCAAGAGTTGATTTTTGGAACTAGAATCTCTGACAGAGAAACGCAGAGCTTTAGCTTGCCGCCCACTCCGCCACTATATTATGATAAATCTATTGAAAACTTTTTGGATGTTCGTTTTTTCAATGACTCAAAACATTGTGAAGAAATTGGTGAATTCACCATTTTGTCCAATACTGAATTTGTAGATGTTAAATATGAAATGAGCGAAGATGAAACATGGGTGTTAATAGATGAATCAGGGGATGAGATATTATTGAAGAGGACAGGAAATATTGAGATAAAAGGAGGAGAATCTCCCTATAGACTCGAAAAATTGACAAATGATTACTATCCAAATGAATTATTTTTACATCCTGCTTATCCTAATCCATTTAACCCGGTCACTACGATCTCTTTTGAATTACCATCTGAAAGAAAAGTGTTTTTAGTCATTTATGATGTTCGAGGGAATGAAATAAAAGAGATGGTTAGGGGAAACTTGAAGAAAGGTATCCATAAAATAGCTTGGGATGCAGCGGGAGTTTCTGCAGGTATTTATCTGGCACATCTCTCTACAGAGGATTTTTTTATGACTAATAAATTAATTTTATTAAAATAGTTGTTAAAAAATTAAATTTAGATTTTTTTTTGAGCTGTTGCATTGTTGAGTCCATACTTTAATTAATTAAAAGTTTCAGTGTGCTGTATATCACAGCATGGTATAATTAAAATTTGTAGTTTTCGACTACAGGGGGGCCAGAACTTTCCTTGGTTTTAGAATATTCACTACACAATCCTCTTGCCAGCTCTGGCCTCTCTTTAAAATATAATATATATTATATCACACCTAAATAATTTTAACTTTTATCCTAATATAAGGATAATAATGAAAGTTGCCCTACTTACAAATGAAATGCCGCCTATAGTATATGGAGGTGTGGCTACATGGATACTCAACTTTTTGGAGATGTTCGAAGGAGACCCAGATATTGAGATTATACCAATATTTTTGGCTCAATTAGATGAGCCACCTGATGATTTTCCTAAACGGTACCCAGGGATTCGAATTATTCATGGACCTGAAGATATTATTAAAGCATTTTCAGATATTGATGCCTGTATCAATAATCTTTGGGTTGCCTTTGACACGACAAAAATGATAAAGGATTATTTTTCAGATAGACTTTTGATAACGGTCTGCCATTCTTTGATTCGTATGGAACACCTAACCAATATGGGCGGTCCCATCACAAAGAACTATTTTGAACAGGAGATTACATTTCAATATTCAGATATAGTGGTGCTTATTAGTAATTCTGAACTGGGACATTACAGGAACTTTGGATATGATAAATATGCTGCTATACCCAAAGTGATTTATAATAGTTATAAACCCAAATTTGATTCATTGTCTTGGAGACCAAATTATGCTTCCGATGATATTGGCTATATCGGTCGTCATGTTCCCAGAAAGAGACCCGATCTTCCTATTGGAGCAGTTGAGCGGTCTAATAGAAATGATGTTCGGGTATTTAATATGGGCGTAGACTACAGAGCGCAAAGTGGAAATGCATTTTGGGATGAAATGGGAAGAATACATCCTAAACAACTTGTAATAATTCCATTCAGTTCAAATAAAGAAACAGTTAATTTCTATTGGAATAGCATAGGAGCAAATTGTATTACCGGAATTTATGAACCATTTGGATATACCATGTGTGAAACCTTAGACCGGCGGGTACCAGCTATTGTTCAGAATATTGGTGGGCCATCTGAGATAGCTGAATCTGTAAAGGATTCAATTATTGAATATGAAGTAGAGATGGATTTTGAAAAAGATAAAGACAATTTTTTGAAAGCTCTATATGTTTTCTGGAGTAAGTCTGCTGATGAAAGACAGTCTATGGCAGAAAACGCTCGGATAGCATTGGATTCATTTAGACCGGAAGTGATTAAGGAAGCATGGAAAAAAGTACTAATCGAGACCGAACCCCGTTCTGTTCAACAATTGAACCCTTCCAATAAAATAGACCCCACGGGTGAAAGGATTTACTGATATTCGTTCGAGGTTAGCTATTTTTCAAATTACCTGATCTGACCAAGATAATACCGCTTGTTGGAGGCAAAGAAACTGACTTAGAAAGAGTCTGGCGGCCTTTAAGGTCAACACTTTTGGAGTCTGCAAGAACATGCCAATATCCCAAAGGTAAATTGAGTTTAAGGGGGTCTTCGTAGTCTCCGTTCATTGCCACAAAAATGTAATTATTCAATCCATAGGCTACCGCAGTCTTTTCCCCAAGATCCATAAATTCATAGTCCTCTGGTTCACTATAACTAAATTCAGGATAATTTTTTCTAATTTTAATTAATCCTTTATAATATGAAACCAACTCTTCATTCAATACTTTTTCTCTCCAGTTAATCCAGTTGGTTTCATTATCTTTCTCATAAGAATTGTGATCTATTTGACCAATACGGTTATCAGGTGTCCCTTTATTTGCAATAACTTTACTTCTGGCCCACTCTTGTCCTTCATGCATAAATACAATTCCCTGACAGGTAAAAAGAAAAAGAGCGCCCAGTTTATTCATATCTAATAATTTTCCACTCACTTTTGAGTGTGCTATTTTATCTTTAATTACTTCATTCTCTTCGATGAAATTTCCTGTAATTCGTAGCCTGTCTCCAAGTGTATGGCCATCGTGGCACTCAAGGTAATTAACGCTGTGGGCAGCATTCAAGTATTGCCCTCCAAATTTTTTTCGTGATCCGAGAATGATCCTTTTTAAAAACTCATGATTATTGTTTTCTCTCCACTCTCCAAACAGAAATCCCTTTTCATGAATATTAAAGACGCTACCCTTTAAACCATCACGAAAATGATCATTGAAGGATGCCCAACCCATTTTAGAAAATCCTGATGGATCATAGCCATCCCCCCATGGTTCAGCTAAAATAATGACATGAGGGTTAATCCGCCTCAATTCACCAATAATTCTCTTCCGTGTATCACTATCTATGAGATTTCCAAGATCAAATCGAAATCCGTCTATATGATACTCTGTCATCCAATACTTTACACTTTCCAAAATAAGTTTTTTCATTGCTGGGTGTTCTGATTGCGTATCATTTCCACAGCCACTCTTTGATATAAAACTACCGTCTTCTTGTAAACGAAAATACATTTCACGATCTATGTATTTTAGAGGGTGGTAGTCATAGTTTGAAACGTGATTATAAACCACATCCAAAATAACGGCAATTCCTTCATTGTGGAGTGCTTTTACCATATCTTTAAACTCCTGAACTGCCCTGCCATCTTTTCCATTCCATTCTCCAAGGTTTTTTGTTCCGCTACTTGAATAATATGTTTCTGGTGCAAAGAAAAAAGTTGTCATATAACCCCAGTGATTTCTTGCGTAGGGGTTCCAGTCGTTATAAATGGATGCATCCTCATCTTTGAACGGAACCTCAATATTAGCAAAGTCCTGAGCCGGAAGAAGTTGGACAGCATTCACCCCCATTTCTTTCAAGTGAGTAATTCCGCCTTTCTGGCGGGGATTAACAAGACCTAAATAAGTGCCTGGAGATTTTGAGCCAGAGCTTGAATGAGCAGTCATATCCCGAATATGCATTTCGTAGATAATTAAATCACGTGGATCAATGTTAATCCACTTATCATTTCCCCATTCGTATGATGTATCAATGATAAGAGTCTTTGCGACATGGCGATCAGTATTTTGAGTAACAGATGCAAGAGAGTATGGGTCTGCTATAATTACCTCAGGATCATTGCCAAGATAATTTCCTTCTAAACGATATCCATACAATGAACCATAGTTTGCTTTTTCTGTGGACAATAACCACTCTCCTTTAGCATTTTTTTTCATAATTAATTCTTCCCCGGTTTGATCTTCATAATTATCAAACAATACAAGAAATACTTTATCTGCTTTTGGTGCATATAATTTAAAAGTTGTTTGTTCCCCATTTACAAATGCGCCGTATGATAATAATGAACCGGTTTTGTTGCTACACTGAATCATGATTAGTAGTGCAAGGATTAGAAGAATAGATGTGAATATTTTTTTTGACAATTCAAACAATATTTTAATGTGAATTATTACTTAATAACTTATTATTGAGTCTTTAAATTTAGAATGTGTTCAGTCAAATATACATAAGAAAACTGATTTTGATTTATATATGTATTGTGTTTTTTGGGTGTGGAGTTGATTCAGAAATAGAGTATTTTCATACTGTTCCCACCCTCTCAATACCTTTAGGAGAAACAGTAGGCTTTGATTTATCTGTATATAAATCAAAGCCTACAATGAAATTACATTTTGAGTTTCATCCTGATTTAATTCTTAGAATAGATAATGCCCAAGACAGTTTATATATATTTGCAAAAGAATCTTCTTCAAAACTCATTTTTCTCAATGGAACTGCAGACAACGATCCGTTTCATTTATTGGTTAGAATTGAACCAACTATCGCACACACTTTTCAATTTACTCCAACTAAAAAAGATATTTCTATTGCAGTTATAGGCAGTTTTAATGATTGGTCAAAGGGTAAAAACAAATTAATGGATGAAGATCAAAATGGAATTTATGAGCTGACTTTGTACCTAAAGCCAGAATCCTATCAATATAAATTCATAGTTGGTGATGAATTTATATTAGATCCAAAAAATAAAAATGTAGTATCAAATAATATTGGAGGTTGGAATTCATTATTGGATCTTACATCATTTAAAAAAAGTAAATCTGGAGAATGGATAAAAGGCACACAAATGGGGAATCAACTTAAATTTATTTTTATCCCTTCTGATATGTCCTTGCCAGTAAAAACATTTGTTATGTTTAATAATATTCCTCTTCATCCGGATCAGGTTAATCCTCAGAAAAACGGAGATGTGAACGTAAATATAGGAAATCTTTCTAATGGATTATTAAGAATTACAGGGCTGGACAGTGAAGGAAGGGTTATCAAGGAAAATCATACTATTCTATCTGAGGGGAGACCATTAAATCTGAAAGAAAACCCTGATGACTGGCATTTCAAAGTACTATATAGTGTAATGGTGGACAGGTTTTTCGATGGAGATAAAACCAATAATATAAAAACAGAAGGAGATATACATCCTCTAACCAAATTTCATGGGGGAGATTTTATCGGGTTAACTCAAAAAGTTGAAGACGGATATTTCTCTGATCTGGGTGTTTCAGCACTATGGATTTCACCGGTGCAAAAGCAGCCGAAAAATTACTACTCGGAATGGAATAATACTGAAAGGCTCTATTCTGGTTATCATGGTTATTGGCCTGTATCTCAAAGGGAAACTGATTCTCGTTTTGGGACTTCGGAAGAGTTGAAAAATTTTGTCAATGTCTCTCATTCAAACAACTTAAAGGTGTGTCTGGATTTTGTCAGCAACCATGTTCATGAAAACCACCCCTATTTCACAAAACATAGAGAATGGTTTGGTGATGTAAATTTACCGGATGGGTCATTGAATATCCGTCGTTGGGATGGTGAAACCAGGCTAACCACTTGGTTTAATACATTTTTGCCATCATTCAATTATTTGGATTCGCCTAAAGCTCTGGATATAGTAGTAGAAGATGCGGTCTGGTGGTTGAGAGAATATAATTTTGACGGATTTAGGCAGGATGCAGTGAAGCATGTACCTCATGTATTCTGGAAATCATTAACTCATAAAATGAAAGAGGAATTTCCTAATAATAATTTTTTCCAAATCGGTGAGACCTTTGGCTCTAATGAATTAATTTTAAGTTATGTAAACCCCTCGGAGCTAGATGGACAGTTTAATTTTGATATATACTTTTCTGCCAGAAAAGTATTTATATCTTCTAATGGAGATTTAGAATCTTTGAAAGAAGTTGTAGAGAAAAATCTTTTAGTTTTTCAACCTATAAATCTGATGGGAACCCTCACCTCCAGTCATGATCAGATAAGATTTATTTCTGTTGCAGATGGTCAGATGACATACGATGAAGATGGAAACGAAAGATCATTTTCTCACCCTCCTGAGAGGATAAACCATTTTACTAGTTATCAGAAATTAGCAAATTTCACCTCATTTAATTTTTCGATGCCAGGCATTCCTGTAATATATTATGGTGAAGAGATTGGGTTGCTTGGAGCTGGAGACCCAGATAATCGAAGGCCAATGAAGTTTGGTAATGAGTTAATAGCATCTGAAACTATGCTGAAGAAAACTGTTTCCAATTTAGCACACCTGCGAAAAAAACATCCTGCAATGTCTATTGGTGATTTTTATACAGTGTTTTCAGAAAACTATGTATGGGCTTACTTTAAAGTTTATTTTGATGAGATCATCCTGGTTGCTATAAATCAGAGTGAACAGAGACAATCTATTTCATTTGAATGCCCTATACCGATTTCAAGTTGGAGTAGATTGAACAATAACATCCCATATTCGATGACCGGGGGAAATATGACGCTTCACCTTCAACCATTTAGTCATGGTTTATTTTTGGCAAAATAAAAATGCTTAAAACTATATTATTTATCCTCAGTATTAACTCTATACTTTTTTCACAGGATGATAGCTGGAAGCTGTATGATGATGAACAAGTGGATGAAGTCTATATAACCATTGACTCATTAAGGTTAGACTGGATATATGAAAATGTTCATAGCGATTCAATTCATCCTGTAACAGTTCGTTATGTGTCTGAATGGTTTGATGAAACTCTTAACAATGTAGGATTTCGTCTTCGGGGTAATACCTCAAGAGTTTCAGCTAAAAAATCCTTTAAACTGGATTTTAATCATTTTGAACAAGGGCGCAGTTTTTATGGAGTAGAAAAACTAAACCTTAATGGAGAGCATAATGATCCCTCTATTATCCGAAGCAAACTTTGCTGGGATATTTATCAGGATTTGGGGATGCCATCGTCTCGTTCCACCCACACTGCAGTTTTTATAAATGAAGCATTTTATGGTTTGTATATTTCGGTAGAACACATTGATGAAGAATTTCTGGAAAAGAATTTTTCAGATGATTCTGGAAATTTATGGAAATGTCTTTGGCCTGCGGACTTGAATTATAGAGGGAACAACCCGGGAGATTACCATCCTTATTATGATGAAGAACGTCCCTATGAATTAAAGACAAACGAGGAAGAGTATGATTACTCTCAAATTGCACGATTGATTCGAATCATTAACCAAACACCTTCGCACACGTTCCCTGATTCACTGGAAGCAGTTTTAGATGTTGCCAGCGTTCTAAAATATTTTGCTGTAAATGTTCTAACAGGGAATTGGGATGATTACTGGTTTCTCAGAAATAACTATTATTTATATCACCAGCCGGATGAAGATCGGTTATATTGGGTCCCATACGATTATGATAATTCGATTGGGATAGACTGGTTTGATATTGACTGGACTGAAACAGACCCGTTTAATTTCCCTATCATAGATGGCGATGGACGTCCTCTTGCTGAACGGCTCATGGAACATGATGAATATAGGGATCTCTATGCTCATTTTATTGATTTTATTTCAACCAATATTTTTGAATTATCCCACTGGGAAAATCGAATGGATAACTTAAAATTTAATATGGATCCGTGGGTGGAAATTGATGAATACCGCACTTACGATTATGGTTTCACTTTGGAAGATTATCACAATTCATTTTCAGCAGATCACTTTCAAAACCTACATGTAAAAAGAGGAATCAGAGAATTTGTCAATTTGAGAATGGAATCTCTTATCAACCCGCCTCTTTTTACCAGTGCTCCGCCTGTTGTTTATGATTATTCTTGGTCACCAGAACATCTAGAAGTAGGAGACAGTATTTTTATTCAAGCATCTGTTTTTGGTAGCATGGGGCTCCAATCGGTCTCAATTTATTTTTATGAAACGGCTGACTCTGAGCCAGAAATAATTCCCATGTTTTTTTCACCGGTAGAAGAAACAAAAATAGTGGAAGAATCTGATAGATGGCTTGGAGCAATACCATCGATTGGATATTCACCCGGATATTTTCAAATTTATTGTGAGGACACTAATGGTCAATCCAATTTATTTCCTAGACACAATTTGATTGAATTAACCGCTACAGAAATTGTGGCAAATGAAGTTATTCTGAATGAATTTCTTGCGATTAATGATACAACTAATTTTGATGAAGAAGGAGAATATGATGATTGGATAGAGTTATATAATTCGGGGAATGAATTGGCGGATATTGGTGGGATGTATTTGACGGATAATCCTGATAATTTGACAAAGTGGATGATACCTGCTGAGACATTAATTCCTTCACAGGGACATTTGCTTATCTGGTGTGATGACGATGAAGATCAGGGGTTTTTACATACCAATTTCAAATTAAATGCAGAAGGTGAATATTTAATTCTGGTGCAGACGGACGGATATACTATTTATGATTCATTATCTTTTGGAGAGCAGGAATCAGACATTTCTTTCGGTCGCATTTCTGATGGAGCAGATGAATGGGATATTCAAGCTCCATCACCCGGCACTTCCAATAACGATGAAACCAGCTCTGTAGAGACCAGTTATTTTGCAGGGTGGAACTTGATAGGATTACCTATGAATACAGGCAGTTTATACTATGATATCATCTTTCCAAACAGCGTATCGGAAACATTATTTGGTTTTGATGAAATTTATTTTGAAACAGACTTTTTAATACCAGGGCATGGATACTGGCTTTATTTCGATGAAGCTGGCTCTAATTTTATTACAGGTAATTCAATCCATAATTTGATTATTACCTTACATCAAGGATGGAATTTAATTTCAGGTGTTACAACTCCAATTGCGGTGTATGATATCGTTGATCCTGATGAAATCATAATACAGGGTTCGTGGTATGGTTTTGATGAAACTTATTTTAATTCTGACAGTTTGTTTCCCGGGAAAGGTTATTGGGTAAATGCTTCGTCCTCCGGAGAGATCACAATTTCATCAGCTCAATCTTCTTTAAGTGCTAAATTATTTTCACCTCCGAGTTATCTGAATACATTAACACTTGAACACATGGTTTTATATTTTGGTAACCGTATTGAAGTTGAAACTCCCTTGAGTTATTTGTTACCGCCAAAACCACCCACAGGAGGAAAAGATATTCGATTTTCAGGAGATTCCAAACTATGCTCAACCGATGAGTGTCTCATAAAAATGATGAATGATGACAGTCCGCTTATTTTTGATTATGAAATAAAAGATGGAGAATTTTGGGAAATTATCCCAATAATTTCAAATCAATCCACCAGCCAACAAGTCGAAGGAGGATTCTATCTAAGCGGAGGGACTCAATTCACTTTAGAATCAAACACTGAAGAATGGTTATTGAGAAAGTCCAGTTCTCTTCAACATCCCACAAAGTTTGCTTTTTCCCCTGCACATCCCAATCCTTTTAATTCAAATACAACCATTCGCTTTGCTGTACCTGAGAAAATGGATGTAAATGTATCTGTTTACGATATTCAGGGGAGAATAGTTGAAAAACTTATAAACAAACAATTTACTTTGGGGAATTATAACATTCAGTGGAATGCGAAAGATTTTTCCAGTGGAATGTATTTTGTCCTAATTGAAGGTAATGGAAAAAAGAAAAGTCAAAAAATTATATTGATGAAATAATCAGTGGGTCTTTCAATAAATATTATTTTTTTAATCTTTTAAAACCTTTTAACGCTTCTCTTTTACTCAGAGGAGAAAGTCTCTATTCATTCTTTCGGACAAATTCAACTACGGCTTCCATGTTAGTATAACTGTACTGTCTAAGAGTCCAGCCTATTGCCTTACGAATAAAAAACTCATTTTTCATATATCTAGACATTTGTACTGCCATTTCTGGATTTGCATTCCATTGAAAGAGATGAATTAGATTTCTAATAGAGGTTTTGGTATGGCCGATCACTGCTTGTTAATACATAAATTGTTGTAAGGAATATTTTTCAGAGCTATACTAAAGTTATGAAGTATTTCTAAATTCATATCATGAAATTGAGAAAAAAATAATCATGCCTGAAGCCGAAGGAAGAAGTTTTGAGTATTTAGATGAGTCCCACGTAAATCCCGAATTTCTTGAAACGTTCAATTTTGATAGCCCCAATCAACTAATATCAACTGAAACAGATGAATTTAGTGCTGTGTGTCCGTTCAGTGGACTCCCTGACATTGCTTATATTAAAATTGAATACCATCCTGATGGAGGGAAATGCGTAGAATTGAAAAGCTTAAAATATTATTTTATCAGTTTTAGAAATGTAGGAATTTTTCAAGAAGCAGTAACTAAAAGAATTTATATTGATTTACAAAATATATTGGACACAAGCAGATTGAAGATTACAACCATATATAACACAAGAGGTGGGTTTGATACCACATGTGTTGAGGGAAGTTTATTCAAAGAGGATTAATTTTTTATGCCAGCCAATTTTCACACAATTGATCATCCATTGATAAAACATAAATTGGTCTATATTAGAGATAAAGGAACGAGCTCAAAAATATTTCGAGAATTAGTACGTGAAATATCTGCGATATTAGCTTATGAAGCCACTAAAAACCTGCCCACTAAATCTGTTAAAATAACAACACCTTTGACAAAAACAACCGGACACAAAATAGATATGGAAAAAATTGTTATTGTTCCAGTTCTGAGAGCAGGATTGGGAATGACAGAAGGGGTACTATCGCTTCTCCCGGGAGCAAAAGTAGGTCATATTGGGATGGAGCGCGATCATGATACTTTTCTTCCAACAGATTATTATTTTAAGATTCCATCTAGGCCAAAGGACAAATCTTTCCTTGTTTTAGACCCTATGCTTGCAACTGGCGGAACGGTGATTGATACCATCCACAGATTGAAAGATTCAGGAGCACTAGATATTCGTTTTTTGTGTCTGATTGCTTCACCTGAAGGAGTAAAAGCATTGAATGAAGCTCACCCCGATGTAATCATATTTACAGGGGTGGTGGATGAAAAACTTAATTCTAAAAAATATATTGTTCCGGGATTAGGCGATGCAGGAGACAGATTATTTGGGACGGAATAATATAAATTCTATTTCTAATCAGATTCACAATTGGTTAACTTTTCCACCTAATTTTTGGAAACAAATGATCCCGTAGCTCAGCTGGTAGAGCAGCGGCCTTTTAAGCCGTTGGTCGTGCGTTCGAATCGCACCGGGATCACCGAAGGAAATACCAAGTTCCTCTTCAGAAATGCCTCATTAATTGATGGGGCATTTTTGTTTCATACTTATTCAAACATATATCAAATATACCCAAAAGTGGGACACACTTTAATTATCAATTTATCCCATCCCCACTTTCTTACAAAGAGTTGCTGCTATTTCAACAGCACC
>DEAI01000005.1 GCA_002346675.1 Fidelibacterota bacterium UBA2986 | reverse complement strand
CTCCAAATGTATTAATATAGTATTCTAATGTTTTTCTATGTCCATCAGAACCTGGATTTCTAGGTCCAAATACGCATTGTGCTTTTAAGTGCTCAAATGCATTTTCACCACTAAAGATTGGAACTTTAGTTTGACACCCAACTAATGTAATTAACAAAAGATACTTAATTTTTATCATTTTTTCATTATCCCCTTATTGCCAAGTTAACATCAAATCCAAAATCTCTATCAACTTTTTTACCTGTATGCATAGAGTCACTTTCTCGATATTCCCAAATCATACTCCCGCTAACAGATTGTGAAAATGAATAAGTCAGCCGAATCCCAGATTTCCAACTAGAAGTAAACGCTGTTTCTGCAAACTTTGTCGCTTCAAGTGCTTTCTGAAGTGTCCGGTTTTTATTCATATCAAAATTAAAGGTGAAATTAACCTGATTATTAACCTTATAATTATCAAAAAATGGAACTGGTATTGTAAATCCTCCTCGGTGCGTATAATTAGCTGTTATTAAGTAGGATTGGTCATTAAATACCTTAGCTCCACCATTTGCTGTTGTTTCTCGAGATAATGTTCTATTATGTCTCATATTTATAGAGATTCCTTTTTTCAATGAAATCGTAGCTCCAATTAAAGGAGCAAAATTCATATTAACTCTTGATGTTCGCTCATTCTCCTTATAGCTTGATATAAAATCATCAATACTTAAAAAGGAGATAGATGGTCCACCAAATTTATCAAATTGCCATGCTCTTGTTTCTTTTCCATTTGTTGCATGATCCAAACTTAAAGTGCGAACAAACTTACTGATATATTTATTCCTTTCTAATCCTGACAACCTAATAGACCATCCAACAAATGGAAACCCCTCGTCTAGATATTTCCCATATGATAAAAAATCTCTGGACATCGATCTTTGCTCCATACCAGATCCTCTTAAATTACTAGAAATATTTTGCGCAAAATTGAATGATAGAGACATTGAACGCGTTAAGTTTAATCCTGTCCGAATTGAAAAATCGCGCTTATGGTCAAAATTTCCTGTATTTGTACCCACCTGCTCAGAATAATCTAACCCGTGATCCTTCTGCATTCCTAAACGATATGCAAGTGGGACTGAACCGATAACTCCCATACCAGTTTTATTTATATTCTCAGTATATGAAAGGTTAATTGGATTAATCTTTCTCGTTAACTGATGGATTTTTTTCATAAATTCAAAATCCGCTAGAATAGATCTTTTTTCCTTCGACTCTTCTTCTTGTTTACCATCATCTGAATCTATTTGTATTTCATCCTCTTGGGTTAATCTTCCTCTAAGGTTACGACCTCTTGTACGGCTCCGTGATGTCCCTGTTGATTGTCTCTGAGGTACAGAATTTCCTGAGGATGGTTTATAGACTAATTCCAATAATCTGACCGGAGACAAACTTATTCCAGATGTAAACCTTAATTGGTTACCAATATTTGAACCTTCAATATTTGTATCTCTTGCTTTATTCCATCGGTAATTAGCTGAATAACTAAAATTAGGCTTTAACCAATCTTGAAGAATGGGGGAAAAGGTGGAATTGAAACTCTCTGTGATATCAGAAATAAAACCAACATCCCCTTTAACTAAGGCTGCAGGAATATAGCCTCTATAATCATTCATATTACTTGCAACAGATCGATTGAATTTTGTGTTTATTGATTCAGTCATTCTATAATCAATTGTATAGGATCGATTTAGACCAAAATTGTAATCGTCAGGTGATTTTTCACCTTTTCGTGGTGTTTTTTGGCTCAGTCTTTCATTAAAATTTACGGATGCATTAAAAGCCGAAGGCGTATAATATAAATGTGTGTTTCCTAACTTTTCGCCAATTAAAGGGACCATTGAAATCCATTTAAAAGGCATAACATAGTTGTCTCTACCAAAAGGTAATGCATAGTTTAATTGACCTTGATAGCTTTCATTCAAGACTTCTTTTTGAATTTCATTAGACATACTTCTTCTATTTAGTGAAAATCTGGTATTCATTTTATCTAAAGTATATTTAATCAAATTATTATCAGATTTTGATGATTTCGCAGCGGATATTGATATAGTAATTGCATTTGATTTATTTAATATAGAGTCAGGTGCATTCGATTGATCAACTAAAATATCTTGCCCAGGAAAATATTTTGGCTTGTTTAATGAATTACTAATATTTGCTGATATAGGAATTTTTAAACCCCATGTTGTAGGTAAAAATTTGTCTATGTTAAAACTTGTATTAAAATTCAAACTTTCATTTGATCTATTTGAGCCAAGGCGACTTTGAAGCATATGAAAATCTGCATCTTGGCGCCTATATGCAATCGATGAGTTCATTATATCAGCAAAGTTGAACTTACTTTGTACTCTCATCGATATCCCTTTATCTTTATTAACCCCACTAAGCCTAAACTCATCTAACCATACTTCTCCACTAATAGGTTCTTGAGATAAGTTTCTTACACCAACAATAAAAAATTGAATACGGTTCAATGCTGGTTGACCTTTAATGTGGACCACTTTCCCAGTTTCCATACCAAGCTCATCTGTAAAGCGATATTCCTTATAATTAGTGGAATCCATAAATATATCTGTATCTCGATACTTCTTTACTGAGGTTGAATCTCTAAGTTTTAATCCAGTTAGCCATTCTAGATCGATTTCTATTGAATTACGATTTTTACCTTCATCCCATCCATCATAAACAGGTTTCCGTAATTCATAATAATTTTCCCCAAATCCAAATCGTAAAAATAATTCAACATCACTTTTTTCATTGCTAATCCATGGGCTTGAGCCATAAACATACATTTTCATTTTTTCATAAGATAGATAACTCTGAGCTCTTTCCCCGCTTAGAGTCATTAATGATTTCATTGCAGCTCCGCTTGCTCTCCCTGGTAATTGATCAAACTTTAAGACTAGGGACTGCTCCTTCGAACGAATTTGATTGATCCTATCAAATTCTCCTTTCACTCCTTCTGGAGGTCGATAATTTGCATTATCATCAGTATTAATAACAGAAATTGTAAAAATTGAGTCTGCATTTTCTTTACTAAATTTTGATATAGAATCAGCAGCAATCCCTAATTCCTGCCATTCATTTCCAACCAACTCAATCTTTGCAATATAAATTTTTGTGGGCTCAGAAATATTACTCATTCTTAAACGCATATGGTGGATATTATTCCACTCTCTATTTTCTTGAGGATTACTAGTCCTAAAATCAACTAATGGGATTCTAAATAATCTCCAACCTGTTAATATTCCATTTTTTCGAGTCTCACCAGCTAAATATGTTGTATCAGTTAAAGAAAAAGTCTTGGTGAAATAACTATTTGTTCTATCTAAAAACCCCGTTCTATCTAAATCCTCAGTATCAGGATATCTTCCAGCATCTAGCGCATTATTTTCAGTTCCATTAATACGTGAATAATCATTACTACCTTCAGAATATTCCCAATTATCACCATTTGG
>DEAI01000038.1 GCA_002346675.1 Fidelibacterota bacterium UBA2986 | reverse complement strand
TTTGCGCTATTAAAAAGCAATAGCTCATAAAAATCTCCGCAAATTTTAACTTCAAAACCATCAATATTTTGAATTTCGAAGGATCCTCCACCTATTGATATAGCCACTACTTGAATGTTTTTCCCGTTAATCCCTTCCAGCAATAAGCGAAACGTATTTACATGATTTGTTTTAAATGAATTTATTTCATAATGTATTGAAATACCCAGCTCATTGGCAACTAGTTCGGTGTTTTTCATTCGGTCATCAGTCATTTCTAAACCTAATAACCCTCCCTCTATTCCAAGGGGCGTTCCTTGTCCTTTATAGTTAGACGCCCACGCACCATCCTTGTCAAAGTCAATAATTGCTTTTTTAAGAGGTTCATTTAAAATGTCCATACAAATTTTAGCAGCACGCCATGACGCAGCTGTATGTGAGCTTGATGGGCCTCGCATGATTGGCCCAATGACATCATTAAAAATTCCCGGTCTTTTTTCTATCATCTATGCTTTTAAATTAACGAGACTGCTATTATTACTCAATCACTGAAAGTTTCTTTTTTAAAATTCCTTCAGAACTTTCAAATAGTAAATTGTACTCTCCTTTGTCTAAATATTTTTTATAATGAATATAATAAGGCAAGTTACTGATTTCTTCCCTTATAATAAGATCCCATCTATATTGATTAAGTCCCTTTCTGCCCTTTATTGCCTTCGTCCAAATAAGTGAATCCGCTGTATTTGTTATTCTTAAAATAATGTTTTCTGTCTTATTTAGCCAAAAGGTAATTGGAAGCTTTTGTACTGATTTTTCATCTACATCTTTGTGTGTGTCTCTTAAATCTGGATATTTTGCTGCTTCAACTTCATAAAGATAATTTAATGTTTCCTTTGTTGTAATCTGATGATAAAATGGCTTAAGATTTGTTTTATAAATACCGCGCCCATGAGTTGCAATAATCATGTCTTTTGATTTTGTTTCAATAGCTATGTCTGCGATACTAATATCAGGTAATGCTGCTCCAAAATAAGACCAATTTTCACCTCTGTTCGTCGAAACATACACGCCTCGATAGGTCCCAGCATATAATATATTTTCAAAATCTGGATCTTCAACAATTGTATTTATAGGGTGGTTAGGTAAATTATTGGTTATCGATTTCCAATGCGCTCCATAATCTTCCGACACATATAAATATGCTCCAAAATCGTCATAATTTAATCCCGTCATTTGAATATAGACCCTTTCTTTTTTGTGTTGGGAAGGGTAAATGCTTCTAATATATTGGTCCGACAGGCCTTGAGAAATATTTTTCCAGTTTTCACCTCCATTTTTAGTGTACCACATGGTTCCTCTGTCCGTCCCCATATACATAGTTCCTTCTTCAAAATAAGATTCTGCTAGTGCCCCCGCAGCCGTTTCTGTTTTTGAATGCTCCCGTTCTTTAATAAGATCTGGGCTTATAACTGTCCAGTTATCTCCTCGATCTTTACTTCTCATAACATAATTTCCGGCCATATAAACCGTATTAGAATCAAAATGAGATAACATGTAAGGCGTGATAAAATTATATTGGACTTTGATGTTGTCTTCTTTTTGAAATTTTGGTCTTATATCTACGGATTTTCCCGTATTAATATTTCTACGACGTGCCCCTCCGTTTTGCATGCTGAAATAAACGGTGTTTTCATCATTTGGATCCACAAGTGTAATACAGCCATCACCTCCACTCCAAGCATCAATCCATAAATATTGCCAAGGATCATCAAACTCTGAATTATATTCTTGAGCAAAACCATAAACCGTAGCATCATCTTGAGTTCCTCCATAAATATGGTAAGGCTCTTGGTTGTCTATCTCAATGTCATAAAACTCTCCAGCAGGAATGTTGTTTAAGTGTAGCCATGATTTACCACCATCATAGCTATGATAAACACCGCCATCATTTCCAAGAAGCAGTTCCTTTGGATTATACGGATTTATCCACATCTCACAATGATCTAGGTGAAGTGTTTGTGCCGGACTAGGTGTTAAGTGAGTGATTTGACCTTCAATATTCTTGAATGTTTTACCGCCATCTATACTATGAATTAATCGCACTCCCAAACCATAAATTTCTTCATCGTTTTGAGGGTTAACATACATGTCCATAAAATACCATCCGATTACAGATAATGATTTAATGTTTTCTTTATGTGTTTTTTCCCAATTTTTTCCTCCATTTATTGTTTTGTACACTTCCCCAGCTCCTTGTCCGTTCGTTTGATTACGCTGATCTATAAATATATATGCCTTGTCTTTATCTTGATATGAGGCTGCAATTCCTATACGCCCTGTATTTTTGTTAATAGTTACTCCATTTGTTATTTTATTCCAGATAAGACCTGCATCTTCACTTTTATAAACTGCACTTTTTTTGCCGTTTATATTTGGGTAATTTTCCCAAGTTGTAGCATACACAATTTTAGGATTTGCCGGAGAAAAAACAATGTCATTTGCACCAGTATTTTCATCAATGAATAAAACATGATTCCATGATTTACCTCCATCATCCGTTCTGAAAATTCCTCGATTCTCATTAGAAGACCAAAAATGTCCTTGTGCTGCTACCAGAACGATATCTGGATTATTAGGATGAACCACAATTTCACCAATATGCCATGTATCGTTAAGGCCTATATGCGTCCAAGTATCTCCGCCATTATTGGAACGATACACCCCTGTTCCTGGCATAGTAAAATTTCTGGCTTTTTTAAGGCTTTCTCCTGTTGCTACATAAATAATCTCAGTATTTGATGGCGCTAAGGCTATGTCTCCAATCCCTAACGAAGGCATGTTTTCGAATATGGGTTTCCAATTTAATCCATTATTAATAGTTTTCCATAAACCTCCTGAGCCAAAAGCCACATAGATTGTTCCGGGGTTATTGGGGTCTGACTGAATTGCTTCTACTCGAGCTCCGTTTAGAGTTGGCCCTAGGGGTATCCATTCAAGACCATAGGATGATGTCGATTTCAAATCTGTATGCTCTTGATAAGAATACATTAAAGGAGATATTGGCTGATTTTGTGATATTAATAAATTATTAAGTGCACTAGAAAAAATCCCCAAGAAGAATAAAAAGACAAATAGGATTCTTTTCATGCCTACAATTTACAATAATTATAAAATACTAATTCAATTATTCATTAACCAATGCATACAAAGTGGCAAGAACAAAAT
>DEAI01000015.1 GCA_002346675.1 Fidelibacterota bacterium UBA2986 | reverse complement strand
AATATGCGGTGAACTTGGCGGAGATCCAATGGCTACTATGCTTCTACTCGGTTTAGGAGACTTGGATGACCTTAGTATGGAACCCCATTCCATCCCGAAAGTAAAAAAAATAATACGATTAATTCGCGTTAAAGAGGCTCGCCAAATGGCAGATCATGTGTTAAGTTTGAGTTCAGTTAAAGAGATATCTCGTTTTATTGCTAATGAAATGCGGACTCGATTTCCAGAGGACTTTAATCGAGACCTAAGTTTCCAGGAAAACTTAAAGCCTGCCTGATTAAATAGCTCCAATTTCATAGTAAATAAATCTGGTTTAATTCTAAAACAAATTAATAGAAGGAATGTTTTTATGAACTCTGGGAATTTTTTATTTACATCAGAATCTGTATCCGAAGGTCATCCTGACAAAATGGCAGACCAAATTTCTGATTCTATTCTCGATGCAATATTAGCTAAGGATCGGACTGCCCGTGTGGCCTGCGAAACAATGATCACAACAGGTTTTGTGGTAATCGCTGGAGAGATCTCTACGAATTGTTACGTAGAAATGCCCAAAATAATTCGTAATACAATAAAAAATATTGGCTACACCCAGTCTGATATGGGTTTCGACTTTGAAACATGTGGCGTTCAAATAGCGCTTGATGAACAATCCAAAGATATAGCCCGAGGAGTTAATGACGACAAACACGAACAAGGTGCTGGCGATCAGGGAATGATGTTCGGCTATGCTAGCAAGGAAACACCTGAACTGATGCCAATGCCTATTATGTATTCCCATAAATTGGTAAAAAAACTTGCTGATGTAAGAAAAAAAGGTGCCCTTCCCTACCTTCGCCCCGATAGTAAATCACAGGTATCCGTGCGCTACGAAAATAATAAGCCGATTTGTATTGAAACGGTTGTTATTTCAACTCAGCACGATCCTAGTGTAACTACAAAACAAATCAAAGCAGATGTCACTGAAATGGTTATCAATAAAGTCATTCCAAAAAAATTACAACACAAAAAAATGAAAATCCATGTCAATCCAACAGGTCGCTTTGTTCTTGGTGGGCCTCATGGGGATTGCGGATTAACAGGTAGAAAAATTATTGTGGACACATATGGTGGATTTTCACGACATGGAGGTGGAGCATTCTCAGGAAAAGATCCATCCAAAGTTGATCGTTCTGCCGCATATATGGCTCGCTACATTGCAAAAAATCTTGTAGCTGCTAACGTAGCTGGACGATGCGAAGTCCAGTTAGCTTACGCTATCGGGGTAGCTGACCCGGTATCAGTGTGTATAGAAACATTTGGAACTCATAATATTGATCCAGATATCCTGGAAAATTTGGTACGATCTCATTTTGACCTCAAACCAGCAGGTATAGTAAAAACCTTGGACCTGTTAAAACCTCGTTATCTGCCATCTGCCGCTTATGGACATTTTGGTAGGAAAGAACCCTCATTTACCTGGGAGAAAACTGATAAAGCCAAAGCCATCAAAAAAGACGCAGGTTTATAATTAGGAAAGATGATAGCCTATTTATGAGTGGAGGGAATGTTATATCTCAATTAGAGATAGAACTTCTTTCTTTCATACTTATATTTTAATTGTAAAGAATAGACGATATTCAACGAAGCATATATCGATATTATAAAAATTTTAGTTTTCTGTTTCGAATTTTTGATCAGGTTGGTTTATGTCCACATATTAAATGAGCACTACCCGCATAGACACTTTTTGAAACTCCAACTTCAAAACCCACTTGACGTAACTCTCCTGCTAAATCCTCAAGGGTATACGCGATCCATTTCCCTGACTCTAATTGATACTGAATGAAATTCAAACCCAACCTTTTAGTTAAAGGGTAAATAAATAAGCGCTTGAGTATGGCATTCCAAATGCCTTTTTTAATTCGAATCAATTCGCAACTTTCTTTGATAATTTGATCAGCATCATAATTTTTTGAAGGACAACTAGCAATAAACAATCCACCAGGCCTTAAAACATTATACATATTTCTTAAAGCTTCTTGTCTCTTGTCATTAACGAAAATGGTATAAATAGAGAAATGGGTAATCACAATATCAATGGAATTTTCTTTTAAGGGTGGGCTTTCAGAAAGGTCACTTTGAAAACAGGTAACACGATCCAATATTCCCAATTCACGTGCCCTTTCTTTTACCCTATCTAATCCCGCAGATAAAAGGTCTGTTCCGTAATAGATGCAGCCCTTCTCAAATGCATCTTCCAAAAATATCAATAAAAGCCCTGTACCACAACCTGCGTCCAAGATTTTAAGGTCACGCTGCCCTGACAGTAACGATACAGTCTGGCGCATGGATTCAAAATATGATTCAGGTGTTAACCTGTCGTACAAACGTGATTTGAATCCTGTTCCCCAATAGTTTTTTTCGTACAAAATGAACTTTATTTTTCCAATCATAAAATCTACCGCTTGTCCACAAGCATATAAATGAATATAATCAGCTAGTTTAGGTAATTCCTGGAGTCTATTGATGGCTAAAAAACCGTTTATCAACAAACATGGGTTTGTAGAGTATCCCTTTCTGCATGATACCCGAAAGCAGAAAAATTGGTGGTTCTATAACTTAATGGAAGACTATCTTAAACGGAGAGGGCGTCAGAACGTAGGCCCAAATTATACCCGCGAAGATTGTGAAGAAGACTTTAAAAAAATACTTGCCTCAACCAATTTAAAATTTTATGTACTACTTCCTTCAGGTATGGGAATGGAA
>DEAI01000019.1 GCA_002346675.1 Fidelibacterota bacterium UBA2986 | reverse complement strand
TGAAACAAAAGCAAAAAGTACTACCAAAAAAGCTGCTGATAAACCTACCAAACCTAAAAAGGATGAATAATGGCACATAAAAAAGGTCAGGGAAGTTCAAGAAATGGACGTGATTCCAATGCGAAACGTTTAGGTGTAAAGGTTGCTGATGGTCAATCTATACTTTCTGGCGGAATTATATTGAAACAAAGGGGAACAAAAATACACCCAGGTATTAATGTTAAGAGGGCTCAGGATGACAGTTTATTTGCAACTGCTTCGGGAGTTGTAAAGTTTCAAAAGAAAGGACGAAATAGAAAAACTGTTAGTGTCATTTCCTGATTCAAACTGATATACTATATAATTTAAAAGCCCTCACGGGCTTTTTTTATTAAATAAGGAAGATAAGCATGAAAAAATATCTAGCACTCTCAATCTTTTTATTATCTATATATGGATGCGCCTCCATAAAAGATAATGTTTTACTTTTTCAATCTCCACAAACCGGAGAAAATTTAACAATTGATCCACATGTTTCTATCGGCCAACTGGACAATGGACTAACCTATTACATTAGGGAAAACAGAAAACCTGAAAAAAGAGCAAATTTTTATTTAGCTGTTAATGCTGGTTCCGTTCTGGAAGATGAAAATCAGCAAGGGCTTGCCCATTTAGTTGAACATATGGCATTTAACGGGACCAAACATTTTAAAAAACAAGAATTGGTGGATTATTTTGAAACCATCGGAGTTGCATTTGGCCCAGATTTGAATGCTTATACATCTTTTGATGAAACAGTTTATATGATAGAAGTTCCTACTGATGATAAAGATATTATATCACAAGCAATCCAAATTTTGGAAGACTGGGCTCATGGAATTTCATTCGAGGAAGAAGATATTGATGATGAACGCCCTGTGGTAGGCGAAGAGTGGAGACTAGGACAGGGGGCTAGGGAAAGAATGTTCAATAAAATTCTCCCTGTCGTTTTAAATAATTCTCAGTATGCTTCCCGATTACCCATTGGAAAAAAAGCGGTTATTGATACTGCACACTATAGTACGATCAGAAAGTACTATACAGATTGGTACCGACCTGATTTAATGGCAGTTGTAGCAGTTGGAGATTTTGACAAAACTGAAATGGAATTTTTAATCAACCACCATTTCAACCGTTTGGTAATGCCTAAAGATCCTCGTGAAAGAATAAAATTTTCTGTACCAGATCATGAAAATACCTTAGTTGCAATTGCAACGGATGTGGAGGCACCTTATACATCCGTTGTGGTTGGACATAAGTTTGATAAAAAAAATGAAGTGACAACAGAGGATTATAGGACAAGAATAAAAAAGAATCTTTTTTCTGGAATGTTAAAAAATCGCTTGGTAGAGCTGACAAAAGAAGCTGAGCCAAAACTCATTTATGGCTCGGCCAATTTTGATAATATGATTTTAACTAAAGATGGTTTTGAATTATTTGCTTTGGTTAATGATAATGATATTCTTTTGGGAATTCAAACTTTGATTGAAGAAAGACAACGAATTAAAAACTTTGGTTTTACTCAAACAGAATTGGAAAGAGAAAAAACTCAGATAATGAGACAAATGGAAAAAGCATTTAACGAAAAGGATAAAACTGAATCCCGTTCTTATGTTAGAGAATATGTATATAACTATCTAAAAGGAGAACCTATTCCAGGAATTGAAGTAGAATTAAATATGCACACTGAATTTCTCCCAGATATAACCCTAACAGAAATCAACTCTCACACCGATGATTGGATGCCAGATATAAACCGATCTGTATCTGTTATGGCACCGGAGAAAGAGGGTGTTATTATCCCAACTCAAACAGAAATATTAAATCTTTTTGATCAAGTAAAATCTAAAACTCTTCAACCCTATGTTGATGAGGTTTTAGATGAGCCACTCTTAGCGTACATCCCTCCTTCCGGTTCTATTATCGATACTTATGTTCATACTAGTGTTGGACTCACAGAATGGACTCTCGGTAATGGTGTCAGGGTTTTATTGAAACCAACACAATTTAAAAACGATGAGATCTTATTCAAAGCCTATAGTGTAGGTGGTACATCTTTAGCTGAAGATGATAATTTTATTTCTGCTCGAATGGCTTCAGATATTGTTGATAAAAGTGGAATAGCCAATTTTTCATCCATTCAATTGGAAAAGAAATTAAGCGGGAAATTATTAAATATTTCTCCCTATATATCAGATTATTATGAGGGAATAAGCGGCTCCACAACTCCACAGGATTTGGAAATTCTATTTAAACTGATCTACATGAAAATGACATCTCCTCGATTGGATTCTGTTAGTTTTAATGCATATTTAGCACGAAGTAAAGGGTGGTTGGAAAATTGGAAGTCCAGACCGGAAGCAGTATTTCAAGATTCAGTGGCAGTTACACTTTCTCAAAATCACCATAGGAAACGCCCTCTAACAGCAGAACTACTTTCTGAAATTAATCTCAACTCTGCTTTTCAATTTTACAATGATCGTTTTGGAGACGCAGGAGATTTTACTTTTGTATTTGTGGGTAACTTTTCAATAGAAAATATCGAACCATTGGTGTTAACCTATTTAGGTAGTCTACCAACGAAAAGGAGAATTGAGTCCTGGGTAGACAGAAACATTTCTCCTCCCAGAGGGCTTATCGAAAAATCTGTTTTTCGTGGAATTGAACCAAAAAGTCTCACTCAAATCTACTATTCTGGCAAATGTAAGTGGGATCGACAGGAACGCTATAATTTTTACTCTATGATTGAAGTATTACGTATAAAATTAAGAGAAGTGTTGCGCGAAGATATGGGCGGAGTCTATGGTGTACGAGTCACTGGAAACATGTCCAAAATCCCAAAGGAAACATACTCTATTTCAATCGGGTTTGGATGCGATCCTGAGAGAGTCAATGAACTAACTGAAGCAGTAAAAAATGAATTAAAACTTTTTTTGGATAATGGAACCACATATAAATATTTACAAAAAGTTAAAGAGACTCAAAAAAGGAGATATGAAACAGATCTGGAAAAAAACCAATACTGGTTGGGAGTGACTGAAATGATGGATAAAAATGAATGGGATTTTGATCTAGTGTATCAATTTAATGATCTGGTAGAGGGGTTGTCTCTGGATACCATACGCTCAACCGCAAATCAATATTTTTCCACAGAGAATATTGTACAGGTGACTCTTTATCCCGAAAAATAATGGTTAGCTATTAGACCATTGCCAATACCTCTTTAACCAATTTCTCAATTCCCTCTGCAGCTTCACTGATTTTTCCTGCAAGCATATAAGCAGGAGTCGATACAATCTTGTTATCCTTATCTACAACAATATCTTCTACAGGACAGGAAATATGGACTGAACCCATTGAATTGATATCAGATGCTGTTTGTTCATCCGTTCCAATGGTTAATTTAACTGAATCTTCTGCACTCTGCATAATTTTTGCAAACATAGCCGGTGCAATACAGATAACTCCAATGGGTTTTCCTGCTTTATAAACATCGGTTGCGATTCGTTTAACATCCGGGTTTACTGAACAATCCGCTCCCGTCATAGCATAGTCACACAGATTCTTAGCTACACCGAATCCACCAGGGAAAATCAAGGCATCTACGTCCGCTGCATGTACCTCTGCCATATCCCTTATCTTCCCTCTCGCAATTCTTGCAGATTCAACTAGAACATTTCGAGATTCATCCATTTCAATCCCAGCGTAATGATTCATAACATGCATCTGATCAATATTGGGTGCCATTAGAACCGTCTCTACCCCGGCTTTATCTAGTGCAAGCATTGTTATAACTGATTCGTGGATTTCAGCTCCATCATTCACCCCACACCCCGATAAAATAACTCCAACTCTTATCATAGATTTTTCTCCTTTATTTATTTTTTAGATTGGATTTGATATTTCTTTTCAAACCGGAATACTTTGTTCGCTTAACAGCTGATTTTCTAAATAATTTACGAAAACCATCCTCATCCATTGAACTCCACTTTTCTCTATCCCAGTGTAAAATATCCTCCCTTGGATAAAAGGATGTTTCATTAGTTGACTTTCCAAATTTTTCATTCCACGGACACACTTCTTGGCATATATCACATCCATAAATCCATTGATCCAATTTTTGTTCATCTGGAATTGAAAATGTTCCACGATGCTCAATCGTTAGGTAGGAAATACATTTACGTGAATCAATCTGATATTCATTCAATGCCTGCGTGGGACAGGCATCTATGCAAGCGGTACATGTGCCACACAGGTCTTCAGAAAAGGGAGCATCCACTTCTAAATCAATATCCAGAATCATTTCACCTAAAAATATCCAGCTTCCATAATCTCGGGTGATTAAATTGGTGTGTTTTCCCTGCCATCCCAAGCCTGCTTGTTGAGCCCATACTTTTTCCATCACAGGAGATGTATCCACACATACAATTCCCTTCACACTAGAATCAACATCTTTAATTTTTTTCAAAACTCCAAATAATTTGGATTTCAGCACCTCATGATAATCATCCCCCCATGCGTAATTACTAAATTTAAAACCAGACTTGATATCTCTTTGGGAAGTACCAGAAAAATAATTCAATCCAACAGAAACAACCGTTTTGGCTTCAGGGAAATATTGGGTAAGGTCTCCCCTTTCCTCTTCCCTTTTTTTCATCCAGTGCATTGTACCGTTCCTACCCTGACTGAGCCATTTTTTTAATTGGTGCTGAGCTTTCGGAATAGCTTTAGCATGAGCAATACCTACGGTTTGAAATCCTGCCTCCTTCATCCATTTTTTTATTTTCTTGGAAGATATTTTCACTTATTTAGTTACTTTCTAACTACCGTGATTTTCTCTACGGTATGAGATCCATCCTCACTATAAACTGATAATAGATATACACCGCTTCCGGCCCACTTACCACTGTTATCTCTCCCATCCCAGGTAATTTGATCACCGTGGACACCCATTTCAGAGTGTCTCTTTGAATAAATAACCTTACCTGAAATTGTTGTTACTAATAGTGAAGAAGATTGTATCGCACCAGCTATAACCAAGGGGGTTTCAGATGGGATAAAAAAAGGGCTTGGAAAAACCTTTAATTGAGAATAGTCATTTCTATTCGCAGAAAATGGTATTTTCAGAGAGTTTATTCCTCGATTGGTAGCTATATAGGAAACGCCATTGTTTGAATCAAAAACGATATCTGTAATTTGATCCGAAAGCAGTGGTGTATCCAACTCTCTAATACCTCCAGCATCAGGCCAATATCGTGAATCATTTAATAAAACATAAACTCCCTGTGAGGGGGATCCTACCCAGATATTATTTTGGGGATCGACCTTTAATTTAGAACTAGGATCTGGACCTCCAAAAGAGACCTGCGGGAAATAGGAAAATTGAGATCCATTTATTCCCGTGGGACCTTGTCTCCTGATTGGATTATTATCATTTTTCTGCAAATCAAAATAGGTTAACCCATTAGGACTTATACTAAACAAACGGTCTCTTACTATACCAAGAGACCAAAATGATTTGTTTGAATAAATTGATGAAAGAGATATTGATTGAACTGAAACTCCCGTAGAATTTTCATTTTCTTCCATCATCATCAGTCCTCCGTTAGGATATACAACTCCATCAACTGTATTTTCCTCACCAGTAAAAAATCCAATCCATATTCGCCCCCATTGGTCAGTTTCAATAGAATTGGGTGTAAGACTAAATGTATAATTTGAATCGTCGTAGCTGTAAGAGGTCCACTCCCCCGTAGGGGTCATTTTATGAATAGGTGTAAAACGAGTAGTTGCGTAAGCATCTGCTACCCAAAGGTTACCTTGATAATCAAATTTCAAATCTTTGACAACCAAATATTCATCTTTAAAATAATCTAAATATGTTGTATCAATAAGTGTAAAATCCTGTGGATAATCTACATCCACAATGACTATTCCTCCACCGTGGCGTCGAGGTTCAGGATAAGTCCCCCGAATTGCGCAATATACTTTTCCATCTGGTCCCTGTTCAATATCAGCAATGTAACCTCCGAAATCCACAGGAATTGTATCTGCAGAAAAATATTCTTCTGAAAATGATTCATGAATGAGAATTTCATCAGAAGTTGTTTCAATTATATTTCGCCATACCCCATTTTCTAAAATTGAGAGTCCTTTATAGGAGCCAGCAACCAGTCTGCCATCATTTAAAATTGTTAATGCACTTATTTGGTTAGTGGGAAGCGTATTGGGAACAAATATGTTATAACTAGAGTCATAAAGGTTTTTCATTAAAATTCCTCTTTCCAGTCCTACAATTATAAGAGAGTCATTAGCAGCAACAAGACAATTTGCCTTAGAGGGAAGCTCAATCCAATCATTTGTCTCAACCTCCATTAGTTTATTTTTAGAAGCGTTCACTCCCCATAGGGATCCGGATGAAGTAGACTCAATTAAAGAAAGATCATCTTTCTCAAGATCTACCAACTCATATGATTCAAGATTCATCAAATATATTTCCGAATCCATTATAATAAAAAGGGACTCATCTAAAACCTCTAAGTCGGTAATATTTCTCTGAACCTCTTGTGAAACTAAAGTCCATAAATTTGGATTTTCGCCTGTATAGCCCCGAAACAATCCTATACCTGTCCCTACAAATACAGAATTACCAATTATTTCAATGTCATTAATTCCATTATCAGCCAAGATCCAATCCGGATAAAGGTCCTTATGTTCATAAGTCACATTATCAAATCGATATTCTGCCAATCCCCAATCCTGATTCTCTCGGTAAACTGCATAAGCAATAGAGTCTCCTGAAACAATGTGTGATATTTCAGAAAATTTATAAGGGAATTCCATAATAACCATTTCTTTTGAAGGATCAAACCTTTGAACAATGCCCGGGGAATTTCCTCCAATCCAGAGCAGCTCATCTTTTCCGGTTTCGATTACTGATAAATTTGTAGTAGTTAAACCATTTAATTTTGTAAAGGGCGTAAACAAATGAGTCAGTAAATCAAATCTAAGTATTCCTCCATCAGTAGCGCAATAAACAGATTGGTTAAATATAGAAATATCTCTGATATTTAAGGTTGAAGTATAACAGTTCCAATCTCCTATTCTTTCTTGAGAAATAGAAAGAGAAAATAAAAGAACAATGACGATTTTGGTTAAGAGAGCCCTCAATGAAACGGAGCAGGGATAAAACAAAGGATAAAAATAGCTAAACACATATAGCCAATTCTCCTATCCTGTTTTGACAAAGACTCATTGATATTCATAACGGGAGGATGTTTTATGGTTCTCATAAGTATCAAAATTAATGCACCCCAAATCAACCAATTCAAAGTAAAATAACTTAAGGGAATTAATGAAAAAAGTGCGATTTTAGCGATATAATCATATTTCTCACCTAGCATGGCATAGGCAATATGTCCTCCATCAAGTTGACCGATTGGCAAAAGGTTTAACATCGTTACCAATAATCCGATCCATCCGGCAAAGGCAATAGGATGAAGTAGAATATCTTGATGAGATTCCAGTCCAGGATATATCATATTTGTTAAACCCATCATCAACAGCGAATCTCCCAAGTGCAATCCCTCGAAGGTGTCATCCAAAGAAATCACAGTTGATCGAGTTAACCCAAAAATCAGAGCCGGAACTGCTACAATAAATCCAGCAATAGGACCGGCTGCTCCTATTTGTAATAGGGCATCCTTTTTATAAATGGGAGATTTTATTTTAATAAATGCACCGAACGTACCTATGATGGTAGGTGCAGGGATAAAATAAGGCAATGTTGCATCTACACCGTGTTTCTGTGCAAAATAATAGTGCCCAAACTCATGAGTCCCTAAAATAAGCATCAACGCAATTGAAAATGGAAAACCTTTAAAAATTTCCAATGGTGTCTGAATCACATTTGCTCCCTCCATCATAGCACCAGCAAAAAGAGTTGTGAGTACGGTAATAAAAAATAATATAACATTTATCCTCGGAATCTTAGGAATGTTGAGTAGTACTTTATTATCCTTAATAAAAAGGGTTATCTCTTCGCCATTTTCTTTTATATTTACCCTAAATGAATAGTGCTTTATTTCTTTTGCCAGATTTTTCATTCGAGATTCTGGCGAAAGATGACCTGAAACCACCCACTCATCACCAGTTTTTCCAATTTTTTTTGGGAAAAATATATGACCTATCTCTTTTAAAATATTTTTTAATTCAGATTCAGTCATTGACCTATCACAATTATATTTTTTCAACCACAGTTTTTAGATTCACAAATGCATGAATTCCTTCCTTACCCAGCTCCCGACCGTAACCAGACTCCTTTATTCCTCCAAAAGGCAAACGAGGATCTGACCTTACAAAGTCATTCACAAAGCACATTCCAGAATCAATTTTTTCTTCAGCAATTTTTCTTCCTCTTTTTTTGTTTGAAGTAAACACAGCAGCTCCTAACCCAAACTGGGATTGATTAGCTAATGCGATAGCTTCTTCCTCATTTTTTACAGAAATAATTGAGGCAACAGGCCCAAATAATTCTTCATTAAATGCAGGCATTCCTGGCTTCACTTTTATCAAAACTGTAGGAGGATAAAAGGCTCCGTCACCAGGCGGAATCTTTCCTCCAATGAGACATTCAGCACCTGCATCAATACTTTTTATTACTTGCTGATGAAGTATTTCTCTTGCCTCTCTATTTACTAATGTACCTAGGTCAGTATGATCATGAGTGGGGTCTCCCATTTTCATTTGGTTTACCCGATGAACAAACAAATCGGTGAAATTTTGGTGAACATTCTCCATAACAATAATACGTTTTGCAGCGATGCAGCTTTGCCCCCCATTCAGCATTCGTCCTTTGAAACATGCATCAACGGATTTAGGAATATCTGCATCATCAAAAATGATGTAAGGATCGTTCCCTCCCAATTCTAATACTGTTTTTTTTAAATATTTTCCGGCTATTTCTCCAACTGATTTTCCAGCTTCTGTACTGCCTGTGAGAGTTACTGCTGATATAAATGGATGTGATATCACCTTTTCTATTTCATCGGAACCGATGATTAAAGACTGGAACACTCCTTCTGGAAATTCTGAATCATGAAATAATTTTTCAATAATTTTTGAACATCCCTGTACATTAGATGCGTGTTTTAATAGAATCGTATTCCCTGCAAATATGGTTGGGATTGAAAAACGAAAAACCTGCCAGAATGGAAAATTCCATGGCATTATCCCCAATATTATTCCCAATGGTTTATAAAATACCTTGGTGTTAAATCCATCAATTTTAGATTCTTTTGGAGTTAAATATTTGATCGCATTTTCACAATAGTAATCACAAACCCATGCGCACTTTTCAATCTCAGTAACTGATTCCCTAATAATTTTCCCCATTTCATTTGTCATAAGTAAGGCAAGGTCATTTTTTCTTTCTTTCAATAAAGCTGACAAATTTTTAACTAATTTTTGTCTCTCTTCAATTGTTGTCCATTTCCATTTATTAAATTGAGAACTGGCTGAACTAATTTTTTTTACAACTTCCCTATTAGACATTTGAATATGGGATCCCATGATCTGATTTGTAGCAGGATTAATTGAGAGTAATCTAGCAGGCATTTGGTTTATTACTGCTCAGAATAAAATTATGTTGGATTGTCTTCTGTGTTGGAGTAATTATTTATTGCCGGAGAAATTTGTGATACAGAACCCCAAAGCATGAGCAATGCCAACACCCAATATTGGCTAAAGGTTTCTCCAGATGAGCGAAAAGAATATCCTTTTATAAAAAAAATGATTGAACCAATTAACAGGGAAACCGCAATTACTATTCTCAGTTTCCAACCAATATATTTTTCAAGCTGACTCAACCGAATGAATAGTGTTTACGAACTGGCTTGGTTACCTTCCACTCACAGCTCAGCCCTTTTGGAAAAACTACAAAATCACCGGGTCCAATGTGAACAGATTCATCTTGAGTTTTGACTTCAATCTCTCCATCAAGGATAAAACATGACTCTTTGTCGGAATAGGTCCAAGGGAACTCTGATACCTCACAAGTCCAAATAGACCAGTTAAATACTCCCATTTTTGTTAAATCTTCTTTGGAAATATGTTTGACTGAAATTTTCATAACTAATTACTATTTGATTTAATTACTCTCCTGCATAAATACAACCAGTAGTACAAGTTTCTGCCACTTCAACTTTTGATAATTCTGGTAATTTAGGAGCTAGCCTTTCCCAAATCCATTTTGATATATATTCACTGGTTGGATTCTCGAGGCCATCAATTTCATTTAATAAACGGTGGTCTAATTGTTCAAGAAGAGGCTGGAATACTTGCTTTATTTCAAAAAAATCTTTTATCCATCCCATTTTTGGATCAACTGGTCCTTCAATATAAATCGTCACATAAAATGTATGTCCATGGATGCGTCTACATTTATGCTCTTCAGGTAGATTTGGAAGGTAATGTGCTGAATCAAATGAGAACTTCTTATAGATTTCCATGGTACTACTCATGGGATATTAATAAACTTATGAATCTGTAAACTTAAATTCCATTTTGGATTATTTCTGCAATATTCCAATGTTTCTGCGATATTACGGTCCAAATTATCTCCATCCATAGGTTGTAAACTAAAGTACTTAAAATCCATTTCCAAAAACTGATTCAAGTCTAAATCTTTCTGAGGATAGACCACCTTACATTCTTCACCTGAAGTTAGAACAATTTCAGCTCCTAATTTAGGACTTACACACACCCAGTCTATACCTCTTGGCCTAGGAATTGTTCCATTGGTTTCTATAGCTATTTCAATTTTATTTCTCTTCAACTCTTTAATTAGAGTATCATCTATTTGAAGGAGAGGCTCTCCTCCAGTAAATATCACGAATGGTTTTTTTGTACTTTTCCATAGTGAAAGCAAGTGAATAGTCAATGATTTAGCATCAACGAATACACCACCGCCTGGACCATTTATTCCAACAAAATCGGTATCACAGAAATCACAAATAGCTGTCTCTCGATCCTTTTCCAATCCGCTCCATAAATTACAGCCTGAAAATCGGCAAAATACCGCTACTCTTCCTGTTTGATATCCTTCTCCCTGAATTGTTAAATATGCTTCTTTAACTTTATAACTCACTGGAATAATTTAACGGATCCTTTAGTCCGGCATCCTTAAACCCCTTCAGGCGAAGCATACAGGCATCACAACATCCACAAGGGTCTCCAATCGAGTTTGGATCATAACAAGTGTGTGTTAGAGAATAATCAACCCCCAATTCACAGCCTTTTTTTATGATCTCTTTTTTTGTCATTTGAATCAGAGGTGTATGTATTTTGAATCTAATTTTGTTTTCTACGCTAACTTTTGTTGCAAGGTTTGCGAGAGTTTCGAATGACTTGATAAATTCAGGTCTACAGTCCGGATATCCACTATAATCCAGGACATTAACTCCCATATAAATATGTTGAGCTTTTTTGACCTCTGCATATCCCAATGCGATGGAAAGAAAAATTGTATTTCGAGCGGGGACATAAGTAATAGGAATCTCACTACTCATATCATCTATATGACGGTTTTTAGGAATATCAAATTTATCTGTTAGTGCTGATCCACCAATAGAAGCTAAATCCAGCTCAACTATTTTATGGTGATTTAGATTATAATATTGAATTAGTTTTTTTGAGCAATCAATTTCCCATTTATGTCTTTGTCCGTAGTCAATAGTTAGAGGTAAAACCTCATATCCCTTCTTAAACGCAATTGCCAGAGAAGTAGCTGAATCCAGCCCTCCACTTAAAAGAACAACTGCTTTTTCTTTTTCCAATTTTCTTTATTTAAATAGTGATTTAAAATGCCAAACATTATTGAGTTGTCATTATAATGACAACGGATCAATATTATCCAGCCAGTTTGACACTTTATTCACAACAGACTTTAGACACCCATCTTCAAAAGGAGAATTCAATTTTGCCAGCTTAACCAACTCTGTAAACGGTAAACTGCCTCCTGCTTTGCACAAGCGATAGTAATCTTCCCAAGCTTTTATATGGTTTTCTTCATTTTTTATCCAAAACTGAAAAGCACAGGTTTGAGCCAATGTATAATCTATATAATAAAACGGCATTTGATAAATATGAAGCTGACCTTGCCATATACCTCCAGCCTTTGGAAATTCCAAGTCATCGTAATCTCGGTCTGGTAAATAGATAGATTCTAATTCAAGCCATTTCTGTTTCCTATCTTCTGGCGTTGCTTCAGGATACTCATATACCCAATGCTGAAAGTGATCTACACATGCTCCATAAGGCAGAAAAGATAGACTTCCCGCAATATGCTTATATTTGAATCGTTCAGTTTCTTCCTTGAAAAATGTATCCATCCATGGCCAAGTAAAAAACTCCATGCTCATCGAATGTATTTCTGCTGATTCCATTGTTGGCCATAGATAACTGACCAGTGGCTGTTTACGACTGGAGTAACACTGAAAAGCGTGCCCCGCCTCATGAGTTAATACTGTTATATCATGGTCAGTTCCATTGAAATTAGAAAAAATATAAGGACGCTCATATGTTGGAAATGCTGTGCAAAAGCCTCCCGCCATTTTGCCATCTCGATTAACTAGATCCATCAATTTCTCATTCACCATTATATCAAAGAACTCACCTGTCTCAGGTGATAATTCATGGTACATCTTCTGGGCACCTTTGACCAACTCATCTGGTGTCCCTTTCGGCTTTGGATCTCCCTCTATGAAATTTATTCCATCATAAAAATATAGATGTTCCAACCCGAGTATTTTCTTTTTCTGTTCCGAAAGTTTGTCAGCAATTGGGACAACATAATCAACAATTTGTTTTCGGAATTTTGCTACTTCTTCGGGTCCGTAATCTGAACGACTCATCCGAAGATAACCTAACTCTATAAAATTTTTATAGCCAAGTGTAGTGGCAATTTTATGACGTAGTTTTACCAATTTATCATAGAGGTTATCAAACTTATTTGAATTCTCAGCAAACCAATCAAATCTGGCTGCATAAGATCGTTTTCGTATATCGCGATTTTTATCTTTGTGAAACGGACCCAAACCGGCTAGATTGTAACTTTCTCCATCAAATTCTATTTGTGCTCCCCCAATTAATTTTGTGTAATCATTTCTGAGATCTGTTTCTTCTCTCATCATATCCATAATGTTTGGATGAAAAGTTTTTAAATCCATTTCAATGCTCTTCAAAAAAGTATCCCCCCATTTATCTCTGAGCTCTGATTTAAATTTTGAGGAATCTATTGCTTTATCCAAATCATTATAAATTTCCTGGATATCAGGTCCAATGGAGTCATAATACTCCTTTTCTGCTTTGGCCTCTTCATCATGTATATTTCGATTAAAGTTTAAACTTGCAATCGCACCATAAGATGAGTATTCACTGATGGATGTATTTACTTCTTCCAATACTTTAATTTGTTCCTCAGCTGATTCTGCATCATTGAATCTCTTTAACCAGCTCTGCATCAATCCTTTTTGTGTTTCAATTGAAATTCTTTTGTATGGAAATTCGCTATACTTCATTTTACTCCTTCATTTTTTACAATAGGACATGCGACCCAATGGTCTGAGGCATGTGTTTCTAATATGGGTATGTTATCGGCACAGGATTGTTCAGCCAAGGGACATCTAGTTCTAAAACTACAGCCTGATGGCTTATTCATGGGTGTTGGAACATCACCTTTCAAAACGATCCGTTCTCTCTCCTTCTGCTTTGGATCAGGAACAGGGACAGCTGAAAGAAGAGCTCGACTGTAAGGATGTCTGGGATGATGATAAATTTGACCTGCTTCGCCAAACTCTACCAGGTTACCTAAATACATGACAGCAATTTTATCTGAAATATGTTCCACAACAGATAAATCATGAGCTATAAATAAAAAGGACACATCAAACTCTTTTTGAATATCCATCATCAGATTTATTACCTGTGCTTGAATTGATACATCCAATGCAGAAACTGGCTCATCACAGATAATCAAATCTGGATTGGTTGCCAGAGCACGGGCTATTCCAACGCGCTGTCTCTGACCTCCAGAAAATTCATGAGGAAATCTTCCAGCGTGGTCCACCCTTAGTCCAACTTTCCCTAAAAGAGAATGCACACTTTCTTCTCTCTCTTTTAAAGATAAATCTGTATGTATTTTTAATGGCTCTTCTATAATCTGTGAAACAGTCATACGAGGATTTAGAGAAGCATAGGGATCCTGGAAAATCATTTGTACTCGAGATCTGTATTTTCTCATTTGTCTGGAAGAGAGTTTGGTAAAGTCTATATCCTCACCATCAAAGTGATAGATAATTTCACCGCCAATTTCTACATCCGGAGCTACATATTTTAAAATATTAATCAGTGCTCTTCCGACCGTTGTCTTTCCACAACCGGACTCTCCAACTAACCCTACAATCTCGCTTTTACCAATAGTGAAAGAAATATCATCTACCGCCTTTACTTCTGCAACCTTTCTCGAAAGGATACCACCATAAACCGGAAAACTAACTGATAGATTTCTAATATCTACTAGTGATTTATCGCTCAACTTAATCCTCCCTCTGCAACGACATGACAACGAACAAAATGATTTGGATCTATTTCCTTCAATGGAGGTTCATCAGTATTACACCGATCCTCTACCCAATCACATCTAGTACAAAATTTACATCCAGATGGCATGTCTACAATATTTGGAACCATTCCTGAAATTGTTTCCAATTTTTCCTTAGGGCTATGCTCATCTGGGAGCGGAATTGAATTCAGCAATCCTTTTGTATAAGGATGAAGTGGTTTTTCAAATAACATATCTACTGGTGCTACCTCCTGAATCATTCCACCATACATTACTATCACTCTCTCACATGTTTCCGCGACTACAGCTAAATCATGTGTAATTAAAATAACAGCTGCCTCTTTATTTTGATCCTTCAGCTCTAACATTAAGTCAAGTATTTGTGCCTGAATGGTAACGTCCAATGCAGTTGTGGGTTCATCAGCAATCAGGAGAGATGGATTTTTCGCGAGAGCCATGGCAATCATCACTCTTTGACGCATTCCCCCCGAAAATTGATGGGGATAATCATTCATTCTTTTTTCTGCATCTGGTATACCAACTCTTTTTAAAAGTTCTGCTCCAAGATTAAATAGCTCTTCATATTTTTCTTTATATTCCTTAGAAATAAGTTTACTAATACCAATCATAAAATAGGCAATCAATGTAGGAAATGATATTCCAGATAGTAAGGCGATGAAAACATCCAGCCCATAGAAGCTCCATCCTGCAGCCAATTGGGAAAAAACAATAGTAACTAAACTAAAAATAATGGATATTTTTATTCTCAACATTACAGGGATATCAAGAAGAGTGGAGACTGATGATAAAATGCTATCAAATATATATTCAAATAATCGTTTTGGTTTAATCGCTTCTGTGACTTGCATGCCTACAGTGAATACAGGGTTCAGTGAAGTCATGGGTTCTTGGAAAATCATTGCTATTTCTCGTCCACGGTAATTTCTCATCTTTTTGTAAAGTTTTTCTCTGAAGTTCTTTAAAGCCTTCTTCTGTGGAGATTTAAAAAACAAATGACTAGTTACAAAAATATCTGCTAAAAAAGAGATGATAAATACGATAATTCCCTTAATTGGTAATAATAAATGCAGTCCAATCCAACCGGTAAAGAAAAATCGAGTTACCCAAGAGCGGTTTTTACCTTTTAACTCAGGAAAATATTTATAATCCGGAGTTTCTTTAATCTTTTCAAGATCTGTTCCATCAAAAATAATCTCATCCCTAAATTTTATTGTACCTTCGCTCACCTCACCAGGGGGATTTGGAATCAGCTGAATAAGTGATAAAACTGAAACAGATTTCCCTGAACCAGATTCTCCAACAATTCCTAAAGTTTCTCCTTTGAAAATATCAAAATCTATTCCATTTACGGCTGATGCCCATTGATTCCCTATCTTGAATCGGGTTTTCAAACCTTTGATCTCTAGTAGTTTCCCGTTTTTCATCGGAGTCTTGAATATACTTTAGGGTCAAATGCTTCCCGAACTCCCTCTCCAATAAATACAATTGATAATAAAGTCAAAAACTGGGCAGAGACCGGAGAAAATACCATCCACCATTTTGTCACATTTTGTAAACCAACATCAAGCATTTGGCCCCAGGATGGTGTAGGTGGAGCTAGTCCAAAACCAAGATAGTCTAACCCTACCAAAGCAGAAATTCCTGCAACAATTGAAAATGGGAAGTAAGTGATTACCGGAACCAGTGCATTGGGGAAAATATGTTTAAACATAACTTTGAAATTAGATTGACCCATACTTAAAGCTGCGGCAACATAATCTTTTGCTTTTTCCCTGTAAAATTCTGCTCTCATAAGGTAGGTCATACCTATCCAGTTCACCATGGTATAAATACCAACAAGAAGCAAAAAGGATGGTTTTAAAATTGAGGAGATAATTATGATGACAAAGAGCATAGGCAGGCTGGACCATATTTCAATCAACCGTTGAAAGAATAAATCAAATTTACCTCCAAAATATCCCATGGACCCTCCAATGAGAATACCAAAAATGTAATTGATAACAGTTAAAATCAATGCAAAAGATATCGAAATATTAAATGCATAACATAATCGGGCGAATACATCTCTCCCGGTATTATCAGTTCCCAACCAGTGATTAGTGGAAGGAGGTTCATACATTTTATTTCCTTCCATCGTAATATCTTCATACGGAGAATAGGGATAAGGAGGCATCAAAACCCAGTTTCCATTATTTTTCATTTTGAAAAGCTCTTTCAATACCCGGTATCGAGCTTCACCAGGAACATCCTGACCAAATGTTTTTCCTGCAATATATCCGCTAAATACAGGAAAATACATTTCCCCTTCATATTGAACGACTAAAGCACGGTTATTGATAAGCATTGGCAGAAAAAATGAAATACCATATAATCCAGAGAGCGTTATTAAAGAGTAATATCCTCTCTTTAAAGTTTTAAACTTCAACCACCTTTTTCGGAGAATAGAGATGTGCCGATCTTCTTGTTTTTTTAGGAACTTCATTTAAAACGAATCCTTGGGTCAACTGTTGCCAAAGCAAGGTCGCTAATTATATTACCTATTAATCTAATTAATACTACCACAACTAAAAACCCTAAGGTGATGGGGTAATCTCTAGATAATATGGCTTCGTATGCTAACCTTCCAAACCCATCGATATTGAAAACTCGTTCAATAAAATAAGATCCAGCGATAACCACACCGAGGATATGACCAATTCCTGAGGCAATAGGAATTACACTATTTCTCATAGCGTGAACCCAAACAACACGTTTTTCTTGCAATCCTTTTGCAAATGCGGTTCGGATATAATCTTGGCTTAAATTCTCCAATAAACTGTTCTTCATAAGAATGGTTAAGGTTGCAAAACTTGCGATAGACCATGCGATCACAGGGAGAATCATATGGTGAATCTGGTCAACGAATTTTTCAAATGGAGTTAAAGTCTCCCACACTTCAATGGGACTTCTAAAACCGCCTAGCGGGAAAACATCCCAAAAACTTCCACCTCCGAACAATACTAAAAGAACGCCACCTAAGGCCCAACCTGGTATAGAATATGCAATGAAAATTGCAACACTAGACCCAAAATCAAATACTGATCCATGATTTAAAGCCTTACGAATTCCCAGAGGGATACAGATTAGATAAGATAGAAAAAATCCAGTCAAACCAAAAAACAATGAAATACGAAACCTTGGTTTCATAACCTCAGTTACCGGTTTCAGATAGGTATAAGATTTTCCCAAATTGCCTGTAAGAATACCCGAATACTCCTGTTGAAAAATGACAGCTTCCTTTGTGCCATCTTCTCTGGCTTCATCAATGGATGCAGCCCATATATCACTTTTTGTTCCATCCTTCTCAAAGACAAATAATCTACCATTTTCATCCATTCGAATATCAACTTTCCATATTTTACCATCTCGCTTTCCTACACGTTTTTCAACCTCCGTAGATGTAGACGTAATCTCAAAGTCACGATGTTTTATCTCCCTAGGCCACACCCCAAGCCAAATGAGATATCTTTGATAGATAGGCTTATCAAAGCCATAAAAACGCCTCAATTCTTTCAAGGCGGATTCTGGGAGGACGCTCCCTCCATCCAATCCTACCGCTGAGCCACTTCCCCCTTCTCCACCGCCCGTGAGTCCGCCCATTTGTAATTGCAATATGGTTTGCTCTAAAGGACCTCCTGGTGCCAACTGAAGAATGGTAAATACAAGTATGGTCGACCCCAAAAAGGTCGGTATCATCAATAAAAGCCGTCTTAAAAAATAAGTTGCCATTTGTCTGGCACTATAAAGTTATTGGTTCGCTTTCAAGAATTCCGGCCAGTAGGTCATATCCAATGACAAAACATCCAACTGTTTCCCACTTTCTTTTGCATTATTTAACCGAGCAACTTTGTCTTCATCAATCCACCAATAATAGAAAATATCCCAATATTCGCCAACATAGCGTGATAATTTCCATTCTGGATACCCGAATTTGTCCCACCACATAGTTCGAATATAATTCCTTGCGATACTGAAAGCTGTTGGATGAACCTCACTCACAATCCCATCAATCTCTTGAATAATTTCTACACGTCTTTTTTGGTCAAAACACGTATCATATTCATCTAATAATTCATCAACACGTTCACTTTTGAATCCCCAAACATTGTTATTATCATTTTTGTCTGCAAGGGTTGAGCGGTAAGACGTCTCAGGGTTTGGATAAACTAGTCCACTATATGCTAACATAGCAATAGTAAAGTTTCGTTCATTCACATTTTTGATCATGGTGTTGTAATCCACAAATTTTATTTGCATATCAATTCCATAATCTTTCAACATTTGTTGAACTGGAGTCGCCATATATTCATAAGTTTTTGGCAGGTCCAATTGAAATGATAATACTTTACTTGTAGGTTCATGTACAAGCCAGCCATCATCATTTCTTGTCCTATATCCAGCTTCTTTAAGTAATTCAACAGCCTTTTCCGGATTATGATTAAATTGGTTATTATTTGGATTTTCATACATGGATCCTGCATACATTGAGTTCATCATATCGTACTCGTTGTAATACATTTCCTTATTCATTTTCTCTCTATTATAAAGATAACAGAACGCATACCGAACACGTTTATCATCAAATGGCCATTTCCGCATATTAAAGAAATATCCTGATGTCCCTGCTGGGCGCTCTGAGAAAACACGCTGTTTTTTAATCCATCCTTTTTGCGTAGCTTCAAAATCAGTTTCTTCTACCCATCGTCGGGCACGGCTCACAGTAAATATATCTTGTTCACCTTTTTTGAATTTTTCATACTGAAGTGCATCATTGTCTTTTACAACGGATATTTTAATTTCATCAAAATTATATTTAAATCGGTTAAATGGATCATCCTTTGCCCAATAATCATCTCTTCTTATCAAAGTATACGATTCCTGATTTCGGATCATATTTTCAGGAATGATGTAAGGGCCTGTCCCAGGTATTAAAGAAAATGTATACTCTTCTAGGTAAGCTGTTCCGTCCAAATCTTTCAGAATATGATTTGGATGTACGGCCATGGTGGAAATGTAAAGAAAATTTCTCCAGTTCACTTCTATCGCTTTTACAGAAACAATATATTTACTTTCAGCAACTGGGCGTTCATATTTACTAAATGTCAATTGCTCACTAGGCATCAGAATTGTTTCATCCATCCGCAAATCCCAGGTAGCAACAATATCATCTGCAATTACAGGCATTCCATCGGACCATCTTGCGTCAGGATTAATTCGATATTTGAATGTCATTTTGTCTTCTGAAATAGACCAGTGAGATGCCAATCCAGGAACGAATTCCAATGTAGCAGGGTGTTGACCTAACAAGGTCTCATAACACAAAGCTGTAATAGTTCTTGAGTTTATAACTTGGCTGGAGTTTTGGCCAATAACACGCAATGTCCTTGGAAATAAAGAGTGAATGTAGTGAATTTTACCTCCTTTTTTGGCGGTAGGGTCACCAAAAAATGTTCCATCCTTTTCCTCTGACCACACATAGGTTTGGAAACCCAATTCTTCTGCATATTTTTCAAATCCGTATCCGCCTTCCTTTGCGGGTGTAGACGTGTCTCTATCCTCAACTACCACTTTTGAAACAGAAATTGTTTTGGATTTCTTCTCACCTCCACCACAGCCGATGGTAATAAAAGACATCAAGAGAAAAATAAATAAAATTTTCCAATATTTTGTATTCATAAATATTCCTATAAATTAGTATTCTAAATAGTACAACTTACATTTAAAAGATGGATGGGAAGTTAGGTTAACCTGATTGAAACAGAAATTAAAAACCCTGCATATTAGCAGGGTTTTTAACAAGGATATTTGATTTAAAAACCTTTCACCTGACCAGATTTTTTATACAATTGCCAGACGATGTGCCAACCTAATGCAACGATTCCCATTAGGAGAAGCCAACTATATTGTGCAGGGACTCCCAAATTTCCACCGGCAAAATAAGTAGTGTGCTGGTTGATCATTGTCCAAATCAGTGGTACTGACATATAAGTATTGTGTTTTGAACGTAACCCTGCCAACGCTAATTTATCGCCATCAGGGGCCTCACCATTTTTTATTGATGTGATAATGGATTGTTGGGCGGGCCAGATTCTGAACCAGACATTAAATGCCATCATGGTTCCAAACATTGCACCCAAATGTATATTGAAAGCTCTGTATTCAAACATAGCTACATGCTGCATTAATAAAACTACTAATCCAATCAATGAAAAACTAATCAATGTAATTACTCTGACATTTGATGCTAGAGAACTATTATAGAGAAAATCGTAGATGAACACACCTCCAAATACAACCAATAACATTACATGTGCTTTCCATGTTACATCCACTCCTGAACCAAACATCAGGTTCCCAGCTGATTCACCCATGGACAAACTGCCATTCCAAAAAATAACATAAAGCAAAATGAAACCTGTTATCCAAGTCCAGGCTGCTCCCCAGCGAAAAAAGTATAGCGTACGGGGCATAAGTTCTGGAACTACTTTCTTTTTAGAGTCCGCATCAAGCGTAGCTGCTACGTGGGCATTGATCCAATTGAAAAAATATAGTAATCCAATCCAGGTAATTCCTGCTATAATATGAATCCACTTAAATAGGGCGTGCATTAATTCCATTAAGTTCTCCTTGGTTTAATTAAAATTTACTCAAAACCTGTGAGGGAATTTAATTCTCCACAAGGTAAATTTCTTATAAAGTTTCTGAGTGCGTTGATCATTATAGAGACATATATCGAAAATAATATTATTACATGGTAAGAAGCAAAATTAGGCTAAATCTTTTATGAGAGATTGATGTATATCTCTTGAAAGTTTTTCTTTATATCTATAGTCTTTATAATGGATATTCAAGTAAACTGATTCAGAACTATGATTAAAATTATTAAACTGTTTTTCCTTAAAATTAAATTGGATATAGTGCACTGAACTTATCTTATCAGATTCCTCGCGCCCCTTTTCAAATTGAGCATATACTTTTTGCCCACCACATTCAAACCATAAATATTCACCAACTGTTAGACCAATAAATTTATTTAATATAGGGCGGATTTGAGCTTCTTCAGTCACCTCAATGAATAGAGTTGCGCTAAGTGCCCTGCACGGCGGTAAGATCGAATTATAGACATCAATCTCTACTTGGATTTGTTCATCGTGGACCAAGCGTTCGGCGCGCATTATTTCCTGAATTTGGAAAATTAATGTTCTGCGGTTTTCAAAAGTTATGGTCACATTAGGTCCTAATGATATTCGGCGATGCTTTTTATAATCGATCAATTCATTTCGATAATCATTTCTTACTTTTTCGTATTCAATGATATCCATCAAATCGTTTAATTCAAGTGGCTTCATATTTTCCAATTAGTTTTGATTAAGACCATACGCTTTATAAATTTCTAGAATCGGATGACTGGGCATAATAGTACCATTACTTGCCTGTTTGAGTTGTTGGCTTGCTAACGAACAGTCAGAGCAAACTTTATTAGCTTCTCGCTGATTGATATCATTCACACATCGTTCAGCTACTTTTATCGATTCATCAAAATTTTCTACCTTCATTCCCCAGCCTCCATCCATTCCACTGCATCGGTTGATCAAATTAATTTTTGTATCTGGGATCAACTTTAAAATATCCCGCCCTTTAAATCCCATTTGTTGTGCCTTGAGATGGCAGCTAACATGATAGTTCACGATACCAATCGTATTTTTAAAGTCAACTTTTAGCTTTCCCTGTTTATTCAAATAAACAAGATACTCGGAAATATCATATGTGTTTTCTGAAATCAATTTAATTTTTTTATCAAGACCTAGGTAATCAGGATATTCTTTTTTTAGCGTCAGGCTACATGTAGGAGGGCCAGTTACAATTAATTTATAGCCGTCAGTTACCCATTTGTAAAGCTCATTTATGTTGGGTTCAGCTTGTTTTTGAAATCCATCGAAATCACCAGGACTTAAATATGGTGCTCCACAACATTGCTGGGGAGGATACACACATTCTATTTCGTTATGTTCCAATATAGCAACTGCTGCTTTCCCCAACTCAACATCATGAGAGTTCGTATAACATGTTACAAATATAGCAACCTTTTCACTCGGATTAAGAATTTCAGATCGATGATTTTTGAACCATTTACTGAATGTGTTAATGTAAAACTTCGGCAGAATTCTTTTGCGATGAATTCCAACCAATTTTTCCATTAGCAATCTAACTAAACTAATCCTGCTAAAAAAATTGATAACCGGACCAAAAAGGGAACCTAGCTTTCCTGAAAAATCGGTATTTGCTAAAAAAGAATCGTTTTGTTTTATTCCTCTTTCCTTCGTTCGAATGGCTTGTGCTCTTGTCATTAGTTTTGGAAAGTCCAATTGAAACTCGTGTTCTTTTCCCGGTGTATAAGGGCAAACCGGATCACATAGCTTACACTGGTAACACAGGTCCACTACCTCCCAACGCTGTACGTCTGACAAATCAGAAATTTCACCGCGAAATTCCACTTCTTGACTTGCTTCAACGGCATGCTCCCCTTCCGGCAAGTCCAGATATTCATCTTTTTCTTTCAAAGCCTTGACTCGTCCTTGATCTTCGGCTACTTTTCTTTTACTATCTCCAGCTTCATCTACAGAATTGAAGAGGGATGGGAAGGATGGACATAGATTGAAACACAGCCGGCACCCTATACAAATATCATATATGCGATCCATTTCTGCGTACAATGAATCAGCGTCCCAGTATTTTGGGTTTTTTATATCATAAATTGTGTTCGTTGTCTCGGAATGATTCAGCATATGATAAGATATATTAATAGAAAAAGAATCCCAGACCAAATGGCCCGGGATTCTTAATTATAACTAAACAGTAAAGAATATAATTATAGAGTATCAAGGGTTTCCTGAAACCTACCTGCGTGAGATTTTTCTGCTCTCGCCAGAGTTTCAAACCACTCCGCAATTTCATCAAACCCTTCTTCTCGTGCCGTTTTGGCAAAGCCTGGGTACATCTCAGTATACTCATATGTCTCACCAGCAACAGCAGCTTTCAAATTTTTCTCAGTGTCTCCAATCTCCAAGCCTGTAGCCGGATCGCCTCCGCCCTGTTTTTCAAGAAACTCAATATGACCGAACGCATGCCCAGTTTCGCCGTCCGCGGTATTTTTAAACACACCTGCCGCATCAGGATAGCCCTCGATATCAGCCTGTCTAGCAAAATACAGGTAGCGGCGGTTTGCCTGAGACTCTCCAGCAAAAGCTGCCTTCAGGTTTTCAAAAGTTTTTGTTCCATCAAGTGACATTTTAATCTCCTTTTTATATTATGATTTAATTAATGGTTTTGGCAGATTCCCTCAATTGTCAGTGAAATTTGTTTCACATCAAAATTGATTAGTCTTTGCACTTTTTTATCTAAGTCTTTGGGTAATATGTTGATATCATAAACACTGTCGCATTTTGTACATAATAAATGGTCATGACGTAAAATATTGCCATCATATTTCATAACATCTCCATCTTTTATTACATTAATTTCTCCATTTTCTGCCAACTGATTAAGGTTTCTGTAAACGGTACCTCTGCTGATCTTAGTCATTATTTTTCTAGCTTTATTGTAGATCCAATCAGCAGATGGATGTGAGTGAGTTGATTTAACAATTTCCAAAATCAGAGTTCGTTGTTTAGAATATCGCTTATACATAGCTTCGATTTTAATTATAAACAGGAATGATTCCTATTTGTTATTAATATAATTTTCTTAGTTTATAATAAATAGTAAGTAATTTTTACCAGTTATTTAATCAATTAATGAGGAGCTCAAAATGGCAGATTTTACATGTGATCACTGTGATATGGGAGTAACTGGACTCGCCTGTGTGAAATGTGGTGATGAACTAGTTCATGACCATATTACTAAAGATGATGGAACACAGGTAGGAGTAGCCAAATGTCCCAATGGACATGGTAAGATCAAATCACCCATGTGTTGCGGTCATGATATGGCATGTTCAATAAGTTAATAATATACTTAAATAAAAAAGCCCCTGAATTGGGGCTTTTTTATTAAAAAAAATTATAGAGAAATAATCAAAATGACCTGCTACAGTCATCATAATATTGGAGCTCTGGTGTAAAGTTATGGTTGGTGAGTTGGCCGGGACAAATATGGGTGTGATACCGATTTATAAAATGTGTTATATCTTCTTTATCTACCAGGTCATGGATATGACCGTTCTGAGCATCTAGATCAGAGATGTTTGGAGATGAACCGTCTAACTCTGTACATCCTAATATTACTGTCCCATCACACATAATCCCGTAGACCTCAATCTCTCCTGAGCCCGGTGTAGCAGTTTCAATAAACCCTTGATGTTCCAAAACCTCTAAAGGTCCCTTTGTGTGTGTATGATAGTGGTACATACCAGACATCTCCGGGTGACCGCTATAAAAATCAAAACTGTATTTTTCATTTTCAATATCATCCCCCGGTGCAGCTAGAGGATTAAATAAAGAAACTCCATCCAGTGCAATCCCCACGGGCCCCATACTATATTCATGATTGTCTGTACCTACTGCACCATCCACTCCTGATTCTTCAATCTGAATTCCCTTTGCTGAAGGAGTAACAGGAATAGTTATTATCAGATTCTGTGTATATATAGAATTCGGGTTTTGATAATATCCATCTCCTTGACTTTCAAAGTCTATTCTATTTGGGTGATCATCAGAAAAATACCAGCTTTTATATGGAGGGATACCATCTGAAGAAATAATAATATGGTTGTTCGACAACTCTACATCTACACACTTAAAATATTTTTTAAAAAAGGAAGGTACATTATCATGGATATTTTCAGTACAGGTTTCTAATGTAATTTCTTCATCAGGGGATGAGATTACAACACCATTATCTTGCTTATCTTCGCAAGATATTATAAATAATAACGGAATAACTATTTGAATCCGTATATATTTCATTATTTCCATCAGGTTAAATTTACTTTATTCCTCTTTATCATTTATGAAACATTGAAAACTATGAATACAAGAAATCAAAAAAACGCATGGTAAGATAAAGGAATTACGGGAATAAGTGAATAATTCAAAATTCTGTTTTTGGGGGTAAAATCAAATGTAATATTTGAGTAAAACCATATGTAAGTTTTCAATCTAAATGTTTTATTACCATCATATTCTGACCTTCCAATACCTATTCCAATAGGAATGTATCCTAAATCATCCCAGATTATTGCGGGATAGGTTAACTGAAAGTCAGTATATGATTCCCATTTTTTTAATTTTGGGTAATATTTATAGCCTTTCGAAATTGCAGGTATAGGACCGATTGGAAAATCAAATTCTATGCGCTCAAAGTATAACCCGCTGGTTACTTGAAATCCAAAAAATAATCCCTGATGTGAATTGTATCCAATTTGTAACCCAGGGGATATGTATGCTCCCGTTTCCTGATTACTTCCAAATAATATTGAAGATAGTACGATTCCTAGCGCAGATAATTTCATAAGCTTTAATTTTTCAATTGTTTTATAATTTAATACCTCCAATTGAGGTTAATATTTGGAAATACAAGCAATTCCGGTATTCTATCACTATAAAGTCTGAATGTAGTATTTAAACCACCATTTATATATAGTTTTTCCGTGATACTTTTTTCACAGCCAATTGAAACAAATGGAGCGACTATAGATCCTCCCATTCCTGCAATCCCCTGAATGGAAACGACAGAATAAAGCTGAACTGGAGAATCAGTTAAATAATATTTCCAACCTACAGCTATAGTAGCTGCAGCCAGTATGGTGCCGACTCCAATAAAAATCTCATGTTTATTTTTGGTCATAAATGTCCGGGCATATCCAATTAAGCTAAGCCCAGTTTTGTGGTCCAAAAAACCAACTGCAATATAATTGTCGGAATTCCCTTCAATCTTCCTGATATATTTGTCTCTTTTATGGTCTTCAGATTTAAGATAAATCAATTCTTCATCCGTTTGAATGTTTGCTTTATTGAGTGTTACCGTTCCAAATACAGTTTCGATAGTATATGTGCTGTCAGTTTCACCTGAAATAGTACCGGAAACCCTGTCACCGCTTTTTAAATAAAATTCCTTTGCGTCCTGAGAAAACAGAATAGCTATATTTAGGTAAAATAGAATTTTAAGTGTTCTTTTCATGTGCCACTCAATTGTAATAAAATGTAAGATACAATATTTGGCATTTTATCGAAAAGAAACTAATTGCTAATAAGAGTCATGAAGCAATCGGTGTGACTTTAATTTTTACTTTTTTGTGATTGGGATTGGTTATGGTTAATTCTTTCTCTTTAGTCATATCCACATTGATTTGACTTCCATCAAAGGCATCCTGAAGATAAAATTTGCCCAATCCTTTTAATGAGTCTGGATTCCATTTTAAGATAATTTGATTTTCTGATGAGAACTGAAGATCAATATCCCATATATGTTCTGTTAAATCTTTAACATTTCCCTTCAATATCTGGGAATAGTAACGTTCACCATCTTTCCGCAGAGCTGCATCAAAAAACACTGGGGGTGGTGGGGGTGGAGCATACCTATCTATACCGTGATCATAACCATCAGTTGCAGTGGGCGAAAATCCAAAAGTTAGATCGTATGACACTTTTTTTGTACCAACGTTTATCACAACACCAAAATTTGGATGATTAATTTCTTTTTTCTTTCCACATGAAAAGAGAATAATTGTAAGTAAAATAATTGTATATCTCATAAGAGAATTTATTTTAAACCCTTTATCAGTTCAAAGATTCCGATTTCATAATCATCAATATATAAAATATAATTATTCAATATAATTCTATGATTAGCTTTTCAAATTAGACTTAATGAAAGCACATTTAATTATCACCAAATTTATTTTAAAGAATAATTATTTTAAAATTCCCTTTTGTTGATATTTTTTTCTATACTTTGAATAAAGCATTTTATGTCTATCAGACAAATCTACTGATTTGCCTTGGATAAATGCTTGATTTATCTGGGTGCGAATATCTAAAATATCTCCATCTGAAATGAAGAAAGTAGCATCTTTTCCAATCTCTAATGAGCCAACATTTTCTGACACACCCAGTATCTCCGCAGTTGAAAGCGTGATGGATCTAAGTGCTTCATTATGAGGGAGTCCATAAGAAGATGCTTTAGCAGCGTGATAGGGAAGATTCCTGATATGGGGTGTTTGAAATGAAGATTCACTGTTAGAAATGCAAAACTTCACTCCTGCCTTAAACAATTGTAATGGAGTGATGAAAGGCTGATCAAATGCTTCATAACGTCTCATGGGCAATGAATGAACATGAGTATAAATCACCGGAACTTCTTTTTCTTTCAATAATTGGGTTACTCTCCACGAATCCTTTCCACCTACCAAAACCATTTTTAAATTTTGTCTTTCACTCCAGTACACTGCTGCTTCAATCTGTCGGACTTCATTTGCATGAACGAAAAACGGGATTTCGCCCATTATTGCTGGTAACATACCTTCTAACCGTAAATCATGTTTAAATGATGGGCTTTTTGAATCTTTAAGCTGAAGGTAAGCTCGAGCATTCTGAATTAAATCATCAATTTTTTGAATGGATTTTAATCTGGTATCCGGTTTCTTTTTTTCTTTCTTATTTCCACCGTGAGGTTTGGAAACATTCATGGATGGCCAAAACAAATGCAGTCCAATAGGGTGCTTCATAGTTGCATCTTCCCATGTCCAGCCATCTAGCATCATTAGTGAGGATGTACCAGAGATCAAACCTGATCGAGGTACAGAAAGTGCTAAAAGGATTCCATTGGACCGGGAAACAGGAATGAGCTCTGAATCCGGATTGTAGCTCACATTTGCCCTTACATTAGGGTTCACATCTCCAACTTCTGCGAAATCTCTTGTTGCACGAACAGCGCCAATTTCCTGAAGTCCTATTGTGGAAGCAGCAGAAATAAGACCAGGGAAAACATGCTGCCCTACAGCGTTAATAATTTTTGTTTCAGAAGATAGTCTCAGGTTTTTTCCAATGGCAATAATTTTACCATTTTCAAATAGAAGATCTGACCCCTCCAAAGATCCCTCAGAGACTGTATGTATAGTACCTCCCTGAATCAATATTGGATGTGATTGATTAGACCCCGGTATTTGATCAGATGAGAATAAACATCTCAGCAGAAAAATAAAACCAAAAAAGATTTTCAAAATTCCTCCTGACAATGGATATGTTTAGTTGACTCTTCCTCTTTGTGTTTCCATTCCTTACCCTTTTTATCTCCCCCGACTTTTAAAATTTTACCCATAAGATTTTCCCGCAACTCTTTATCTCTTTTGCGAAACTCTCTATCCTGTTCCAGTGAAAAATATTGAATTCCATCTATCCAGGTTTGTTCACACACAGCGGTTGGCGACATGGGATGTTCACTCCAAATGACAAAATCTGCGTCCTTTCCCTTTTCCAGAGATCCGACCCACTGGTCAATTCCTAACTGAATTGCAGGATTCAGAGTTACGAGTTTTAGAGCTTCTTCTTCAGATAATCCCCCATATTTTACACCCTTTGCTGCCTCCGTATTCATCCTCCTTGCTAATTCTCCTGAATCAGAATTAAAAGACACATTCACTCCTACATCTGTCATAAGAGCTCCGTTGTAAGGGATTGCATCGATTACCTCATATTTATAGGCCCACCAATCAGAAAATGTGGATGCATGGGCACCATGTTGTTTCAATCTGTCTGCAACTTTGTAGCCTTCAAGAATATGCTGGAAAGTTCCAATGGTAAATCCAAAATCTTCTGCTACTCTTGTAAGCATAAGTATTTCATCCTGACGGTATGAATGACAATGAATCTGACGTTCTCCCTCCAATATTTCCACCAATGCTTCTAACTCTAAATCTCTTTTTGGCGGAACTTTTTTCTTCCATTTCTTTGGACTATTTTGATAATCCCTCCACTCATTTTTATACTCAACAGCAGATGTGAAAGCATCACGGAGAAGCTGTTCCACTCCCATACGTGTTTGAGGATAACGAGTGGTATGTTTATCTCCCCAATTAGATTGCTTTACATTTTCGCCCAAGGCAAATTTGATTCCTTTTACCGCATTGGAATAAAGCAATTGACCTGGCGAACTACCCCACCGCAATTTAATTACCGCATTTTGTCCACCAATTGTATTTGCAGAACCATGAAGAATATTTGCCATCGTTAATCCACCAGCAAGTTCACGATAAATGGCTATATCATCGCTATTTATCACATCTTGGATCCGCACCTCAGCTGTAACCGACTGTGTCCCCTCATTAATTGAAAATGCAGCAGAATGAGAGTGGCAATCTATAAGCCCCGGAGTGACGTGCTTTCCCTTTCCATCAATAACCATCGCTTTTCTAGAAGGCTTGATGTTTTTAGAAATTTTTGATATCTTTCCCTTTTTAAATAAAATATCATACCCTTTTAAAACACCCTGTTTATCACAGGTCCAAATGGTTGCATTTTGAACCAGGACCGTTTTTTCCTCTAAAGATGGGTTTTCCCATCCGTATGCTCCTTCAGGGTATAAAACAGATAATTCTGTTCTAGTCTCCGAGGTTTTCTTTTTTTCTTTTTTCTCGGTTTCTCCGGACCTTACTGCACTCCATTTAAGCTGCTCATCATTGGCTGTTCCTTCCATTGTAGATGTAAATAGATATCCCGTAAAACGGCTCGGACTTGATGTAGGGTCCCAAGTTACCATCCAACTGACAAACCGTCCGGATACCATTATTTTTGATAGTTTGAACTTTGTGGTATCCTGAATAATTGTTCCACTGTAACTCTTTCCTGTTTTCTTCAGTTCCAGCTGATAGGCTCTTTCTCCGATATTTAAATTCCATTTTCCCTCAGGATTTACATTATATTTGGGTTTGATTGAAACTTCCTTCCCTCCAATCCAAACTGATAAAAGTTCAGATTTTTTCTTAAAATAATTTCCATCAACAATGGTGAGGTTAGCCAGATAACCTGCTTTAATTTTTCCGATCCGATCTCCCAAACCCATGTGTTTCGCCGGGATAGTGGTGAGTGCTGCTAGCGCATCAGTCTCTGAAAGACTTCGTTCAACTGTCCTGCGTAAATTATTTTGAAACTCCTTTCCATCTAATCCGTGAGATGTGAATCCCATTGGGATATTATATTCAATTAACTCTGCAGGATTATCCGGAGCCATTTCCCAGTGTTTTAATTCTGCTGTAGTGTAACTTAGCGCTTGATTCGGATCCGATATATCTGGAGTAATAGGAAAATTCAATGGTAGAATGACAAAGGGTTTTGCGCTGGCAATCTCAGAAATTCTACGATATTCATATCCGCTACCTTTCAGCCAAACATTTAGGTTAAACTCGTTTGAGATATTGAATGAACGCAAAGCCGACAATTCATGATTGGTCTCAAACAGGAAAGGCTTTTTGGATTGGATCCAGTGGCCTAAACTAGCTAAATCTCCATTTCGATTTAATGGCTCGTTAAATTCTGGATAGGATTCGGTCTGATCAATTGCACTATTGTACCAATCTGCATCTATGAGTGTCTGACGAATGAGTGCAACCACTCCCAAGAGAGCGTTGGGGTATGTTTTACTCCCCCAGCCGTCGACTTCATAAGCAATAGCTTGAGCAATTTTTGAGCTCAAAACTGTCCCCTCTTCATCCAATTGAATCACTGCAGTCTGTCCTTGAAATATCCCTGAATCAGGAACAGTATGTGCAGTGGTAAATCCCAGTTTTTGCAGAGAATTTATTTTTTGTTTATCTGGTTGATACATTCGGGACATTTCTCGACCAGATTGTACCTTTACATTCCAATGTGAGTCATGGAGAGTTAGGGTTCTCTTATTTACACTAGTCTCCACCCAGCTATCTATAAATCCAGGGTAAATTGTTTTGCCAGACATATTAATAATCGAGGCATCTTTTGGTATATCTATGTTTTTTCCTACCTTTTCAATCAGTCCATCTCTGATTATGATGGTGGCACTTTCTTTTAAATTCCCTGGTTCAATAAAAATATCACCTCCGTCTAGTGCCCAAACTCCTGGAGAATTTTCACGTAAGCCTTCTGGAGGTTTGATTTGTCCAAGGACAAACCAAGTCATAAACGTAATCAAAATGATGTGTTTTGGCATTTTATAAAGAAAAGTGTAAATAGATTAAATTAGACTCACCAAAAGTTAGGGAATTTTTAGGACAATTAATTTATACATTTAATTTGCCACAGATTGATGCAGTGGAGTTGCTCACATTTACCTAATTTTAATAACATTTAGGATGACCTAGTGAAATAATCAAATTTTTTAGTTTGTATATTATTTAATTACCTGCGAACTGTGAACCAAAAATACCCACCGCAAGTTCTGCCCAAATCATTAGAAATATAATTATACTAATTAATAAAAAAAATACTCTATGAGAATAAGAATTAACTTTTTTAAATATCAATCCCCCGGTAAAACCTGTAACTGAAAGTAATAATCCCATGAACATAAAATCAGAGGGTGACCATTCCACCTCATCTGTAAACTGCATAGCAATTAATGGAATAGTAAGTAAAAGTCCAACTACTAATAATACTTTAAACTGTATCTTTAAATTCAAATGAAATATAAAATATTCAATAATAAAAAAACCAAGCTAGTACAGTAGACCATAGCTGTCGCAGTCTATCTATCTCATTTTTTTACATTCAATAAAAAACTATTTTGGATACAACCACCTCAAAGCATTTATTGATTGACTTGCCCATGCTGATTCGCTATGGGAATCTCCCTCACCTACTATGTACAATAATTCTCGTTCAGGAAATTGGACCAAATCTAAATACTCAATAAAATCGTTCACCCCTTCCTGTAACATTTTATCCAAATCTTCCGTTCCATTGATTATAAAAAGCTTTAGTTCTCCATCCACTGGTTTATTTGTAAGCTGTTTTACATAATTAAAATCTTTATATTTTAGAGCAGGAGATAGACAAGCTGCTTTAGAAAAATGTGAGTTTAATTCCCAGCCGAGATATAGTGAGATTAAGCCACCCATTGAGGCCCCCATAGTCCCTATCCTCTTTCTATCGCGTGTAATTCGATATTGACTTCTTACCGCAGGGAGAAGCTCTTGAGTTAGGCATCTCCCATATTTTTTCCCAATTTTAAGTGGATTATATTCTTCAGATCGATTTTTTGAATTGGATACACCAATCATTATTATGGGTTCTATTTCATGAGCTTGTATCAGATCAGATACCGTTTCATCAAGGTGCCACTCGTGTCCTGACATTGATGCTCCGGGATAAAAAACATTTTGTCCGTCATGAAGAATGAGAACAGAATATTCATGAGTTGTTTCGTAATAATCCTTCGGTATCCAAATATATATTTCTCTTGAATCATTCAATATATTTGAGGAGAAGGTGTGTTTATTTATTTCTCCTGTAGTGTGCTCGTTCTTAAAAATAGTGGGTAGAGATAGAGAGAAAATATTATTACAAGAGATAATTAATCCGAATCCAATAGTGATAATCTGTTTTAGCATATATATTTTTATCTCAATAGAGTTTTATCTGAACAATGAATCTACTGCTGGCTGTCCCCAAATATTATCTTCTACTCTATAAATCACCTCACAGTCCTTCAATTCATGACAAATAGGATCAATCCGTCCCAAGGCATATTTACAAGACCCTATTTGACTACCATCCTTATCATAAACAGAACTCCCAGCATCATAAGCGTTGAGCTCTCCTACATAAATGGTTTTACCATTATGTTGACACTTACTTAGTTTACCATTCTTGTATTCTGTGTATAGACCTCTCAGTATCTTTTGATTGGACAACTTGTCATTTTTGCAACTTGTTAATGTTAAAAGACACCCCAATATCATAAGTGTAACGTATGAAATTTTTATCTTCATATTATCTCCTTGATTATTTTAGGATGAATTTGCAACCCAAGATTAAAGAAATTATTTTTTATCCGCCGAAAATTTTTCACCTTTCTCTGCTTCATGTTTTCTAAGTTCTTTATAAAATCTAATTTCTGCTTTCGCTCGCTTTTTTTTCGGCATTATCAAACTGCTCTTAATTAAAAAGACCAATCATCAGTAAATATGGTATGTTAATTTAATTAGGGTAACAGAAATTGGTTCTATATATTCCATAATATTACTTCAATTTAAACTCGGCTTTTCTTTCTTGCCTCCATAAGCAACCATAAGGACAATTCCAGAGAGTACTATCAATATACTCCATAATAAACTTGAGGACGGGACCTCTCCATATACAATCCAAGCAAGCAGGACAGTAGTGGGTGGTTGTGCAGAGGCAACCACTGCAACTTGTGAAGGGCGAATTCTCTCTAACAGCCAAATCCATAAATAATAAGCTACTCCAGATGTTAGAATTCCCATATAAATAATCCCCAGCCATGCATCTATTCCAGCCGTACTGAAATCACCCGCAATAGTAAAATATAACCCGAAGGGGAAATAGAGTATTGCTCCAAAACACATTACTAAAAAGGTAGTCTCAAGGGCTCCATAGCGCTCAACAATTGGCTTACAAATAACAGTATATAGAGACCACGAAAGGACTGCAAACAAAAGCACTATATCGCCAAATATTGTTTCATCTCCAAAGGTCAGGATTTTTTCTCCCATTAACACAAAAACTCCGATAATAGATAATCCAATTCCAACCCACTTCCACCACCTCAGTCTTTCTACACCAATTAAAACCGACATTATAAGTACCCATGCAGATGTGGTAGCATAAAGAACCGCAGGGTGAGACACTGGTGTGTAATTAAGTCCTATGATAAATGCAAGTTGATTTAAGGGGACAGCAAGAGCTCCCAGAATGACAAATCTGAAACTATCAACACGCTCAAGGTAAATTGTTTTACCTGAGACTCTCATCAGCACCCAGAGAATAAATACTGCCAAAATAGAACGAAAGAACGCAATAGACCAGGGTGTAATTTGGGTAACTGCTTCTTTTCCCGCAATGTGAGTAAAAGATGAGAATAAGTTGAAAGAAAATATTGCTAACCAAATAATAATATTTTTTTTCATAAAATTATTTACAATTTAAAAATAATTCTACAAACTCTATCTTCCACTTTTTTATTATGGTAGGAAATAAAATATTCTGTGAATTTTGGGAAAAAAAGATTAACTGAATCCTTGGAGAATAGAGTTTAAGCAGAATCTGCTATCTGCTTCATTTTTCAAATCGTATCCAACCAAAATAGTGATTTATCCCTCTTATGATCAGACCTAATAATACAGCAATAAATATCCAAGATGGGACTATTGTATATACACTGGGAAGTATAAATCCTAACAAAACTAATAAACCATAAAATAATAATATCGGCATTACTGCTTGGTGGTTTTTAATAAATTTATCTTCGTTAAAATCCAGCCCTTTTTCCTCCGCTTTTTCTCTTGCGGATTTGACATTGATCTCCAGGAATCGTTGAAACAGTTTTTTCATTATTTCCTCTATTAAATATCTTTAATCTATACTATCTCAAGTTTATTACAAAGAGAATGGAATGCATCTTTTATTTTAACATTAATTATTCATAACCAATTTTAGATAATTAGACCTTCCCACAATTTAAATTTGCTGGGACAGCTATATTAATTTTTTTAGGATAAGGTCTATTTTTTCTTTTTTCTTTTTCTAAAAAAACTTCCTTAGAGATTTTATCTCCTACATTCGGATTAAACTTTTTTTCATGACCTATTGTAGAGTTTAATAAACCGCTATAATTATGACAAGGATAAACAATTGTCTCATTTGGATATGAAAAAATTTTATTTCTAACACTATCATATATATTGCTAGATGAACCTTCCTGAAAATCTGTTCTACCTGTTCCCTCTATAAACAGAGTGTCTCCAGTGAAGATTGAACCTCTAATATAATATGAAACACAACCATTGGTATGACCTGGAGTATGGATCGCTGTGATTTCATGTGTAGCAAAATTAATTTTATCTCCATCTTCAAATAAAATATCTGCCCCTTCAACTCCTGTTTTTGATCCATAGCAAATTTTTGCATTTGTTAGCTGCCTTAACTCCGTTGCAGAAGTAATATGATCAGCATGCACATGTGTTTCTAATATATAAAGCAACTTTAAATTTAATTTTTTAATTATATCAATATCTCTATCCAATTGCTCAATTACAGGGTCGATGATAATGCTCTCATTGATAGATTCGTCCCACAACAAATAGGTATATGTAAGTGTATCAAAGTCAAACATTTGTTTTATTTTTATTTTATTCATGATCTTTTATTTATTTCAAATTGGCTTTAATGTTTTTTTAGCAAAGTAACAACTAATAATCTATTTTTTGAACGGTCTCCTTTGAACCCACGGTAAGACTCTATTTTTTCTCAAAATATATTTAAAACTCATATGAGATAGTCTGTTATGAAATTTTATATAGACATAGGATTTTAACGGAGTTGCACCAAAATTACTTTTGAACTCATTGGCAGTTCTTCCAAAGATGATTTTATTTTTATTTAATTTTATTGCATATTTTATTTTGTCTACAAGCATTCTAGGGTATACACAATATTCTAAGTTATAAGTTTTATCATAGCCTACATAATATGATATGAAATCATCTTGGTCAGCCATATAGCTTGAAAATCCAACTAATTTACTTTTTAAGTAATATCCATATAAATCAACAATCTTATTTTTCACTAACGAAAATAATATTTCAACATTGAATCTTGGACCGCTAAAATTTGAATTCTCTATTACTTGATCAAATAAAAATTGCATCCTATCTTTATTCAATTCTAAGTCAAGGGTTTTGAGTTGTTTTATTTTTAAACAATCACTTTTAGCATAAATCATTTTAATATTTTTTCTATACTTACTTTTTAAACTCATAAGATAGCTATTAAAATCTGTCCACTCTCTCCTCAAATTAAGAATCATATCATCTTCAATACGTATTTTAATGTAATCTATATCATTATTATTTGTTACAGATTTCATTAAATATTCTGGGATAATATGAGCTGAGCATCTACGATGAATCTGATCATAAAATTCACTTATATCGACATCTTCATTAAATTTATAAAATGGTAAATTATTTAGATACCAATTGCTAAAAAAACACGCATGAATATTTAATAGACCCAACAAATTTTTCACAAAATAATTTGAAAAGTTATAATCAAGTCCACTTGATAAAGTAATTTTTAATACATTTGCAAATAGAATAGATTTATCTTTTAAAAATAAAATATTTTGAATTTTAGAGTTATTAGACTCAAAGCTTTTTAAAAAATTTTGTCTTAAATTAAAAGGTAAATTATTGTCAACATAACTGGGAAATTTATTGATATACGTTTTCCACATCTTAATAGTTTTTAGATAATTGTTAGCTTAATATTTTGGTTAAATATATCGCGTAATTTATTGAATAATGGCACCTAATGGATACAATTAGTCATACACTATGGGGAAAAGGATTATTCGGTTACAGAGGTCATGGGAAATTTGCAATATTTTTTGGAGCAATGCCAGACCTATGCTCTTTTGGACTTCTATTTTTTATTAATTTTTTTAATAATGATTTTAATACACTTGCTCCGAATCCTTATGAAATACCCAGATGGATTATTTTTAATTATGATTTTACTCATAGTTTTATCCCAGCTGCCATAGCAATATACTTCGTAAATAGATATAATAAAGAAATAGCATTTTCTATGTTAGCGTGGCCATTTCATATTTTATTAGATTTTCCCTTTCACACTAAATCATATTTCCCTACCAAGCTATTTTATCCTCTAACAGATTTTTCTTTTGATGGTATACACTGGTCAAACCCGGAGGTATGGTTTCCTAACGTTGCTGGGATAATCATATTGTTTTTATATAGATATAGATATTCAAAAGCTACTAAATAAAAAGTTGCTTTGATAAAAAATCAATTAAAAAAGGCGAAACCCCCAAGGAGTTTAATGAAATAGACCAAGGAAGTAATTGGGAGCTCCGCCTATATTTCTAATATAAAAATAGACTAAATAATTTCCCCCACAAAATGGATTTATGGTTTGAGCTATATGGAAACCTTTTATTCTAATTATATATACTAGACAATATAGACAATTGAAATATCATAATTGTTCCAAAAATATTTTTTATAATTATAAGAAAAAAATATGTCTCAATATAGGAACATAATTCTAGAAAAATCCTTAATTAAAATCCTAATCTATCCTCCCCCACTTATTAGAGATACATAACTTAAAAAATCGATAGGAGGGGGGTGATACGTTTAAAAATTTTCTGGTCAGATCCAATCACTTAATATTGCATAAATTATAGAATCCATCGTTGTTGGTGTAAAGGATTACTGCATCACCTGGAATATCTATCAAACTTTAATAATCTAAATCCATTCCTACCCAGACATATTCGTCAATAATTTGAGTTTTGAAAATATCCATAGGGGTCTGTTCCATATTTAAAACCTCTTTAGCTTGGGAATCTATTTTAGCAAAAAATCTCATCTTACTATCATTAATCCAAGCTCTTATTTCACCCGTTTTATAGCAAAAATCACTTTTATGCCAACGGCATGTAATTGTTTCATCGTCTAAATCTATATCACTGCCCTTGAGGCTTAGTAACATATGGGGACAACGATCATTTATAGCAATAAACTTTTCATTACATTTTATAACAAGGATTTTGTCTCGCTTCACCCCAAAAATTTGTTGAGGTTCATCTTCAAAACTGGCAGTTGATGTAAACTTTCTCCAAATAATACCATTTTCAGTGAATTCATCTTTCTCGGATTTTTCGACTACCGCTGTAATACCCTCGATTTCATATAGAGTCACCCGATCCTCGATACCAGTTAGATTAGTGCGAACAAAATCTTTTACTTTTAATACATCTTTTATCTCATCATGAGTTTCTTCAGAGATCAAAACACGGGATTTGAATTGTTTATTTGCTGATTCCACTCGGCTTGCAAAGTTTACAGCTTCGCCAATAGCAGTTAACCTCTTGGATTTACCTGAGCCAACATCTCCAACGACAGCATCGCCAAAATGGATACCAATTCCGATATCAAATGATTCTCCATACATGGTTTTAAGATAAGGTTTCATATCATCAATTTCATCGCACATATCCAGAGCAGATTGCACTGCAGCTATGGCAGGTTCAGGCTCATCATTAATCCCAAATAGAACCATTAATCCATCGCCAATATAATTATCAATTCTACCACCATAGGATTCAGCAATGGTAACCATTCTGTTAAAATAACGATTGAGTATAAAAACAACGTCATAAGGTGTTATTTTTTCAGAAAAAGAAGTAAATCCACGAATATCACTGAATAAAATTGCAATCTTCTTTGTCACACCCAAACGTCCTAAGTCTCTGCCCTCTAGAGTAGAAGTCATTTCAATATCTTCCTTATTCAGGGCAAGTCTTCGAATAGTCATGTCACCATGGATATGAGTCTGACAAGCCAATCTAAACTCTTCAGTGGAATGTATTTTTTGTTTGATAATTTTCTCCTTCTCTGAAATGGATGAGCAATGATCTAAACCATCCAAGACCAATATCCTGCAGGTGGTACATTTACCATCTCCACCGCAAGCATGAGCATGGGCAATATTATTATTGAGTGTGGTATCAAGAATCAAGTCTCCATCCTGTGCTTCCAGGGTTTTATTATCAGGCAATATTGTGAGTTTTGGCATAAAAGGTTCCTTTTAAAAATCAATTAGTTTTGAAAACCATTGAATCATATTTAATGAAATTAAATTTAAAAACATTACTACTGATCGGTATTTAATACTAATGCTATGAGTTAAAGCCTTTTATTTGTTGTATTCAACATTACCCCAACCTACTCATCTTTTAATAAGCCTGAGGTTATGTTAATTTCTATATCAGGAACATACCACAAATCTTTTTCCAAATCTATGCCTCCTCCAATTTCTTCCTGAATTATGCGATCTACAACATATACTCCCATTTTTGCCATATTAGAAAATGTGTCCATACCTTTATTTGGAAAACCAATTCTAGTTCTGTGAATATTATAATTATCGCCAAACTTTCTTCCGAAGGATTTTTCAATTCCTTCTTTTCTTATCATGAACCCAATCAATCCTCCCCATGTAGATGTAGGGTTATCAGAATCCCATCCGCATAAAGTTCCTATCTTTATGGTCTTTTGTATATCACCTTCACCATATAACAAACTAATAATACTGGAAGCAAAATTTATTCCGGCAGCAAAACAACCATTACAATGTAAATTTTTTGAAGTTAGGTCATATCCATCATGCTGCATAACCTGATATTTATGGTAGACCATATCTCTAGTTTTCTCCCAGGGGATGTTTGCTTCATATTGTGTTTTTACAAAATCAAACATCTTAGCTGAATATGAATCCATGGGCAATCTCTTCCGAGCCTGTTTCGCCATCCATAAAATTTTATCTTTAATATTTTTATATATGTTTTCATAAGATGCAAGAGAATACATTATCACATAAAACTCAGAAATCCACTCTGCGTTTAACCTCGCAGTTGTCCGAATAGGTAAATACGAAAGTTTTAAAGCAACATCAGGACGAGCAGGTGAAAAAAAACCAAATATTTCTGTTGTAAGTTGCGCATCAATCATCTCATAGTTAGGATTATTTTCAGGTGCACTTGTAGCTGGCGGAGTCATCCCCTGATACATTAAATCAAAAGCAGTTTGGTTTGAAACCCAAAGATAGTTTTCTTCTTCTTTTTTTATATGTTTGAGCCAGCCATCCCTTATTTGATCTGCATTTAAAATGCTGGATTTATTTACATAGTGCAAGTATTGATACATGTACTCTATATCAGTGTCGTCATCAGATCCCCAAATACCGCCTTCATCTACAAATACAAAATCTATGGTAGGTGATAAATTACTGAGTTTACCATCACTCCAGATATTAGGTTGATCAGGCTTACCCCAATCTTCTCTAGTATAAAATTTACCTGTTTTAATTTCACCAATATTTCCGATCTTATCCATTTCGGTTACTAAGCCGGTCCAATTTGCAATACATTGGCCCAACCAAAATCCATACAATTTATCTGCGTAATCTGAACGAGAAATAATTAAGTCAGATGGATCAGGTTTGTAATTTTTATAATGCAGACTAGGGTCACCCATCATTTGTTGACTTAAAACCAAACCGAAAAGCATTAGTAGTGCTATGCGCTTAACCATATCTGAATCTACCTATCAACTGACAAAAATAATCTACTTCAACAACACCATCTTCTTGATCTGGATAAACGCTCCTGCCTTTATCTGGTATAGGTATACTCCTGCACTCACAGGTCTACCCATGCTGTCCGTGGCATCCCACTGTACTGATTTAAAGCCCGCCTCTTGGTTTGTGTCTACCAGTTGAGCTATCTCTCTTCCAATCATATCGTAAATACTAAGATTAACCAAGGCATCCTCAGGTAAGTCGTAGTTTAAAGTTGTGATGGGATTGAAAGGATTAGGGAAGTTTTGATGCAAGGTAAAACCATAGGGCAATACAGTCTGTTTCCTCAATGAAAGTTTTGAAACTGGATTATGAATAACAGCCATACTTTCACAGATAGGAAACTCCTGTCCACTTTCTGTGTTGGAAAGTATCCATTCCGCTCCATCTTGAATTAAGCTTATGCCATCATAATGGATCGTTAAAGGATAATGAATATTCTGGATAAGTATCTCACCGCCATTTTCAGAATATTTTAAGTCTCCAGCAAAACGGACATCAAAAGCTCCAAAAGGAGGTACCGGAGGCAAACTATAGCTTAAAGGATTCATATTATTCATAGACTGTCCTATCAGTAAGGTAGTTGAATACCCTTTATTATTTGAAAAAACCAGTTTATTGCCATCCTGTATATTCAGATTCTGGGTGCCGGACACTTTTGTTGATTGTCCTATACTAGTTAAATATACCGATCCATCAGCATACGCCCTAACCCAAAATCCCAGTCCTGGAGTTAAATTGTTTGTTTGAAAATAGCTTCCATTAAAACCATAAAATGTGTTTTCAATAAGAATTCCGTCTGGATCAATTATATCAGTGGTATGGATCATTCCAGAAATACCAGACATGAGATTCCATCCTTCATTCAAAGGAACGAGTATTTCACCAAATAGAGGACCTTCAACTGAAACTGTTCCATCTTCAGGAAATCTGAGCCAGTAGCCAATTCCTGGAACCAAGTATTCTGCAAGAGTATAACCTTCTCCAAAAGAAAAAAGTGTTTGTTCTATTGCATCTGCAAATACAGCGTAATATGAAGCATTTTCCACATTCACAGGTAGGCCTACCAGGTTCCAGTCTTCCATATAAAATATCTCAACTAACTGTGGTTCAGTGTTCTGATGAAAATAAAAAGCTCCCATATCCGAAACTGTACTGTCCGGATCAAACGGCATATTTGGGTCTCCAGAATCAATACAGGGGGAACCTGCCTGCAGATGGTAGTCGCCATTTTCCTGGTCTACAAACAATGGGTCATTTTCAATATTACCTTCTCCCCAAACAACAGTGCCCATTCCGCTGTTACCTATGGCATCCATCCCACCTTGAATATCTGAATAAGAAACTGTGAAAGTCCCCCAATTTTCAAAATCATGAAAGTGTACTTCATAATCCAATTCATCATTCCATAGAATGGAATTATTCAGAGCCAAATTAGATTGAAAAAGATAAATGCTTCCAGCGCCGTTTTCTGCCGAGTTATTCCCAAGTGTAATGTTGTTCATTATAGCATCACAGTCCGTTAAGCCAATTCCTCCGCCGTCAACTCCTGATGAATTATTTTGAATAAAAACCATTTCAACTAGAGGATTTGACTCCTGAAATAGCATACCACCTCCACCAGCATCTAAATTCCCAAAGGTCCAATTATCTATCAATTTGCTATTCCTGATTATACCGCTGTAATTGAATCCAAATATTCCACCTCCGCCAGCACCCGAATTTCCATGAATAGTTACATTTTCAATGAGGGAATTTGAATTATACAATGCTAAACCACCTCCAACACCAATTAAACCAGTGTGATTGTTGTATATGGCTAAATCCTGAAGCGTAGGGTTTGAAAAATAACAAAATATTCCTCCACCATAGCTTGGTGTTATGAGAATGGTTCCGCTACCGTTTGTAATAGAAAATCCTCTCAAAACAGATGAAAAATCTTCTCCATTTTCAAATAGAACAACACTTCCATATTCGTTTCCATCTATAACTGTCTGAGAAATGTATGAACTATCCCCAGTGGTCATGTATAGAGAACCCACCACAATATTTTTTCCGCTAAAATTTATATTTTCAAAATAAACTCCAGGATGCACAAGGACAGTATCTCCATCAATGGCATTATCGATGGCAGATTGAATATTAGGGAAATCATCTGGAACATTTATAACAGAAGATGGCGGGTTGGAATCAGGGGCTAACTTCATGAGTAAAACGTTGAATTCTTGATACAGACCTGTCATACCTGCAACAATATAACCACCATCAATAGTAGGCTGAATAGAAAATGCAATGTCCCATGTATCCCATCCGGGACCGCTTCTATAAACCTGTGTCCAAAGTGAATCTCCTTGGGCGTCTGTTTTCACGACCCATGAATCAAATCCTCCTTCATCTGTGGTAAGTACACCGGCAAAAGCAAACCCACCATCTAAAGTTTCAACAATTGAAGAAGCTGCATCAGCCTGATCATAACCAAAAGTTTTTTGCCACAGTAAATTTCCAGCTTCATTAACCCTGATCAAATATACATCATCATTCCCATTTCCGTAAGATTCTGTCTGTCCTGCAATAACATAACCTCCTGAGGATGACTCTATAATGGAAAGACTGAGATCTGCCTCTGCCCCCCCAAAAGTATTTGACCATATCATGCTCCCTTGCATATCTGTTTTTATAAGGAATACATCATCACTTCCTGCACCTAAGGATTGGGTAGACCCAGTAATGATTATGCCTCCATCAGAAGTGAACTGTGCCCACTGTGCATCTTCATCAAGTGCCCCTCCATAGGTTTCGTACCACATCAGGTTCCCTTCCAAATCAATTTTTATCAATATGATATCACTCCCGCCGTGACCATAAGAAAATGTTTCTCCGGCAATGATATATCCATCTCCAGGAATTTCTCCGATCCACTGGCTATCATCATAGTCTATTCCGCCGTAAGTTTGAGTCCAAAGGAGATCTCCATTTTCATTTGTTTTGATTATATAAATATCACTGTCTCCGTTTCCAAATGATGTAGTTCGTCCAGCAGCGATAATGCCGCCGTCAGATGTCTCTTGAATTACCCGTGCTTCGTCCCAACCGGTGCCACCATAGGATTGTGTCCAAAGTAGTTCACCATTATGATCGGTGCGGAGCAGATAAACATCATATAGCCCTACACTGTAGGACATAGTTAGGCCCCCAATAATGAACCCACCATCTGAAGTTTCTCTGACGCAATGTCCTTCATCCCAACTGCTACCACCATAGAATTGAGCCCAACTTAGTACAGGTTGTGCTTGTACAAATTGAAAATTAAATATGCAAAGAAAACACAATGTAATAAATCGAATCGTTTTCAATAGCTTCATGTAGGAAATTACTCCCATTTAGCTGTAGAAATAAATCTCAAATTTACCTTTTGAGGTTTTTGATTAATTAGTTTTTTACCTCTTCAAGGTACCCTATCCTCACTTTTTTACAAAGAGGTGGATTAATTACCTTAAAATCTCTTATAATAAAAAATATGTTAGGTTTATTGAGTTTTAATCTGTCTAATTCTTTCAAAAAGAATAGCGCTCACTGAGGCTGAAACATTTAAAGAGTTTATTTTACCAATCATTGGGATGGTCCCAATATAATCACACTTCTTAAGGGTTAAAGATTTAATACCTTTACCTTCACTCCCAAAAACAAAACATATTCTGCCTTTCATTTCTATATCAAACCAATTAGATGCTGATATACTATTCTCAAATCCTGCAATCCAGAAATCATATTTTTTTATTTTATCAATAAATCGATTGATATTTTTCTCAATATATATTTTCACATTTGTAAAAGCTCCCTGGCTTATCTGCAGCACTGTATCTGTAATTGATATCGAACTATTACTAGGTAATACTATAGAATCTACACCAGCGCATTCGCAGGTACGAATAATCTGGCCAAGATTCTGAGGGTCAGTAATACTGTCAAGTATTACTATACAATGTTCTTTATTAAAAACTGTATTATAATCAAACTTACTATCATAGTCTGCAAGGAATTCGATAATAATACCCTGCGCTCTAATATTATTAAATTTTTTCTTAAATACTTTCTTACTATGAGTATGTACATTATCAAATGTATTCAATATAGAAATTCCAAAATTATTAACAATATCTTGTACTATATCTATTTTAGTAATTTTATATTTAGTAGTTTTATCATTGAGAAGCATTCTGCACCCATTTAACCCATAAACTCTATATAATTTCATATCTTTTTCTTTATAGTTAATAAAAAATTATTTTTAACACTAATGATATAAGTAAAAGGCGTTTCATCTCTTTAATTTAATCTATAACAAATATTTAACAAAGAGGTGGAATCTTATTTATATATAAATAGCCTTATATAAATATTACTGCTAAAATAATTATCATAGTTAAAATAAACACATATGGAAGCGATTTGATCAGCGCTAGTTTACGCAACATTTCAGCTGTATCATTAACCTTTGGAAAAGGCATATCAGGTACAGAAACATTAAGAAATTCACATAATGGTTCCCAGCCCTTTTTTACATGATAGATTAGTAATTTATCGGGGGGAATCGTTTTTTTTACCAGCTCTATGTGTTTATGAAAGAATACCTTAGTAGAGTCTCTATCAGAGAATTTATTGTTAAATAAGCCAACCCAAATTAAGTTAACCTGCATTGCTATAAATAATCGGATGGGGTAAACCAGACGTTCAAACCACTTTGGTAGGATATTGGGTACTTTATAGATAGTATTGGATGTACTTGTGTACCACCTATCAAAATCTCTCAAGGTTAATATAAACTTTGCATCAGGGAATTTATCTGCAAGTTGCTTATAAAATAGGCATACAGGGAAATCAACAGCAGAGTTGTATCCCTTAAACAGACGACCCCAGTCTGGGGCATCCCCTAGAGAAGTATCATACCAAATTTTTATGTGAGATGGGTGCGAGACAACCTCCCTCATATGATAACATGGTCCCACTCCCAATTTTTCCAATGCAATTTTTAGGGACATTGTTCCTGTACGCCCAAACCCTGTACCAAACACCTTCATATCAATTAAAGTTGATTTGTTCTGTCTAAAGCTACCCACCAACCCAAATGCAAAACTTTCTTCAATTTATCACCTATCGCCAATATTTAACAAAGAGGTGGGTAATAATACGAATGTGGGACTTTTAGAAATTTATATAGTTTAAATCTATTTATTTGCACAGCATGGTTTAACGCAATCTGTACCACAAGACTGCTTAGCCTTCTTTTTCTCACATGAGGCAATTTGCTCTGACTGTTTTGAACAAGAAGTTGAACAACTTTTCTTACAACATGGTTTATCCCAACCTGAATCGCAAGGTTGCTTAACATTTTGCTTCCCACATGAGGTAACCTGTCCCGACTGTTTTGAACAAGAAGTTGAACAACTTTTCTTACAGCATGTGACGCTAATTACACCATACGTAAATACAGCCAAAAATAGAAACTTCAACAATAAATTCAATTTATCTTTTAATTCCACTATACTTTTCCTTTAATTAATATTATTCATTCCAAAATGTACAAAATTATTTTAGAATGGTATTCATAATTTTTACTTTTACCCCATCCCCACTTTTTTACAAAGAGGTGGGCTATTCACCTTCTCCCACTCTTCTATAATTGCTTTAGGGATTGGTTAATTAAGAAAATTCATATTGTTTTCAAACTGATTTAAAAATCGTAAGTAAAATTAATTCCCGCAGTTTTATTTTTTAAATCATATGTTGGGGTAAAACTAAAATCTAAAGTCTTTCCATATTTAAAACGTACTTTATCCCTCTTACTTTCAATAATTCTGATTCCATAAATATAATCATAAAAATAATCTCCAATCAGTACACCTATCCCCAATGGGATTAGAAAAGACATACCAGAGTACTTTTTTCCCAATTCAACATATTTATAGTCAATTGCTCCTCCGGTTTCACCTATTGGTATCTTTTGGTATCTTTTCTCATCATCTGTTCCAGGGTTTTCAATATATATGTCATAAGGTGATTTCCTCCAGCCATCTTCTTTCATTGACATCGCGCCTCCAATGATAGCTAATATACTTCCAGCAGCGACCCAACGTATATTTTTTGCTATTTTTTTTTCTCCAGCATAGTGGTGAATCGTTCCCGGAATAGGTATAGCTGCCAGAAGTAAACCGACATTTAATCTTCTATTCATATCCTGATATTCATCAAAGGTCATTTCTTTTGGAATAGGATTAATAGGAGATTCGCTTAAAATATCATTTCCATATCTATTAATCAAATTATCATTTTGAGAAAAACTAATATTTAGTAATAAAATAATAATAATTAAACTAGTATTCTTCATTTTATCTCCTTGGTTTCATCTCTTCAATTTACCCCATCCCCACTTTT
>DEAI01000034.1:9347-9681 GCA_002346675.1 Fidelibacterota bacterium UBA2986 | reverse complement strand
CGTTGATAGGCCAGGTGTGGAAGTATGGTAACATATGGAGCTGACTGGTACTAATAACTCGATTGACTTGATCTTTCTTATCTTTAATACCCATTGGATACAAAATTCTACTAAAATGTAATTTATTAGCTTGGTGATTATAGCGAGAGGCCTAAACCCGATCCCATCCCGAACTCGGCCGTTAAACTTCTCAGCGCCGATGGTACTGCATCTTAAGGTGTGGAAGAGTAGGTCGTTGCCAGGCTTATAAATTACATTTTTCTTTTCACATGAATTCACGAGATTGACGCGGGGTGGAGCAGCCCGGTAGCTCGTCAGGCTCATAACCTGAAGG
>DEAI01000034.1:1822-9039 GCA_002346675.1 Fidelibacterota bacterium UBA2986 | reverse complement strand
TCCTACCCCCGCAACCAAATAAAATTAAACTAAATTTACATCAGCAATAATTTCAACAGTATAAGAATTTGCGACCCATGTATCTGAAAAAGATTCTTCTACATTAGGTAATACTAATTTTCCGCTTTCTGCATTAGAATCTGGAGCAAAAAATATTTGAGTTCCGCTGATACCATCTGAAGTTACTTCGACATTAGTAAGTGAATCAAATTCTTGAGTTGTAAGATTAGAGGAACCTCCAACTATAATAAGAGTAAGTTTGTCATTAGCTTTATCAAAATCATTTATAGTTACAGTAAAAGCCCCTTCTTTTGAGACACCTGCGTTATCTATTTCGTAACGGAAATCTTCAGCTTCACTTGTCCCTGTTAAGGTTGTATCAGAAGATGCATTAATATTTATTATTGTGTAATTAGAAGATGAATCATTCATACTTATATTATCTGAAATAGCTATTTCAACACCATTTAACGAGTAATAATTGTATGAATCTTCAGTTTTACTTAATGTAGCGCCAGCAGGAAGAACTATTGTATCAACAGAATCACCAGATATTTTTAATGTCTGGCCATTAATTGTAACAAAATCATCTTCATCTAATGTAATGGTTTGTTTTTCACTATCAGTAAAATCATATCCTTCAAAATTTTTGAAAGCTGTTCTACATATAGTAAAATCTTTTTGCGAGTTTGCGCTTAAATCGCAAATTATCCAATCAAAATCAGTGGTTTCTGAACCCCCGTCTATAGTGGTAGTGATTGTTGAAGGGTCTAATGTTACATAAGATATATAAACTGTATCTGCACCTGGGCCAGCATTAACATTGTCAGTGGCTTCAGCATTACGAATAATATCATCACCTTTCCCGGTATCAACATCATTTGAAGTACCTTTTGTGAGTGTAATGTCATCTTTTCCATTGGATCCAAAATATTTAGAGTCAACCCATCCAAAAGAATCCAAAACGGTTAAGCTAGATGTCCCATTTTCTGATCCTGATGAAGGTGGTCCATCAACTATACCCATTCCTTTTACAAAATCAGAATAATCTCTATTAGCTCCAATATCTCCAGATGTAGCATTACCACTAGTTTCAAATGTAAATTTATCTGCCCCATTGATAGTTATTTCTGCCCCATTTGAAAGAGTTAGTCTTGCGGCATTCTTAGTAAAAAGGGATGTGCTAATGGTAATTCCATCTACTAATTGAATAACATTGGAACCTTCGGTATCTATTATTTTGATAACAGCATTATCTTCTGTGGCTTGTGAGATTATATAAACATCATCTCCTGCTAAACCCCTGTAAGTAGTATCATTTTCAGATGGTACTATATAATTTTTTCCTGTATTAAAATTTAAAGTTGCCATAATCTTATTCCTTATTATTTTTTATAAATTTATCTATTGTTTGGTGAAAGTGTCTTAACCTAATTTCTTGTTCACATAGAATACCGCCCTTAAAACTATCCGATTTGTTTCCCCATTGCATACTTTCCATATTCGAACCGTCTTGAGCTAAAACATTACAAAAAACAGGAGGAAAAGTTCCTTTAAAAGCTTCCTCATAAAGTTCCGGACCATTACCTCTATAAATTTTATGTTCAGGTCTTGGTGGGAATTCCTTACCTTCTGGGTTATTTAGCAATATAAAGAAATCGTAATAACATTTATCAGGGTCCGTTGCGTGAGGTCTGTACCGAAATACATTTGCTGCTTCTGGTTTATTTGTAAACACAGCACTTGGAAAGAAAAAGTAATGATATTGATGAATGAGTTGTTCATCATTCATATCTTTATAATATTCAATTTCATTTTCTTGTTCACGTCTTTTCTTTATATAATAAAGATGTAGGTCTTTAGCTGGTCCTTCAAAATTTTCATCAATATCATCCATACCACCCATTTTTCGATCACCCATCATCTGTTCACGAAGAGGGGTGAAGCTTTTTCTGTCTTCGACGACTTGACTGACGGTATCATTAAAATTAATCATTCTTGAATGAGGACCAGATAATTCAATTGGTATATCATGACCTTCACCGAATTCAATCATATCTGGATGCAAAGCAGTAAAATGATAGCTTTCGTTAAAAGCATCAACTGCATGCTTCCAATTTCCATTCCATTCAAATGTTTGATAATCAATTAGCTCAAAATTTTCAAAATTGTAACTTTCAAGATGTTGACCATATTCTCCAAGCCATTCCTTTAGTGGTGCAGAATTTTCATCCATATTAAGCCATAACCAACCACCCCAGGTATCTAGTTTTACTTCTTGCAATCCTAATTCGTCTTCAGGAACTCCATTTTCAAATTGTTTATATAATTCTGGCGCAAAGACAGCATTCAGAGTTCCATCATTATTCCATTTCCATCCATGAAAAGGGCAAGAGAAGGTATCTAATTCACCTTCTTCAATCTGACATAATTTATTTCCCCTATGTTGGCAGACATTGTAAAAGCCTCTGATCTTTCCATCATTCCCTTTTACAATTAGAAAAGATTCTTTGCCAATTTCATGAGTGATAAAAGAACCCTCATACTTTAGATCATCTTTTCTGCAAACGATTTGCCAAGTCTTAGTCCAGATAGATTCCCACTCTTTTTGCATAAATTCTCTTGAATAAAACCTCTCGCCGTCAATTTTTTCTTGTCCAAGATCAGGTATTGGTTTTCTAGGAACAAAAGGTTTTGCCTTAAATTCTCTTTCTGTAGGATTTTCCCTTTCAAGAATATCTTTTTCTATTTCTGCCATGATTGAATCTTAATTTAATTCCCAACCGTATTAACTATAAAAATATTCGAACTGTCAAGATTCTGGCTTTAAATATAATGTTTTAGCTAATATTAAATCACTATTATCTGGCGTTTTTTTAAATATTACTTAATATTTACGTGTAGCTATCTGGATGAAGGAATGAAAAGAATTATAAACAATTTCATATTTATTTTGTTACTATTTTTTAACATTGAAGCTAATGCAAATGATCTAAGTACTGCTGACAGACTAGATATCATTGATATTATGAATAAATATGGTTTAGCAGTTGATGCCAAAGATTATCAACTGCTTGGCTCCCTTTTTTCCGATGATGTGGAGGCAAGATTAATTTTTGATCCTACTTTTTTTGGCGGAGAAGATATAATTATAAAGGGAAAAAAAGAGTACTTAGCTTACATCAAAGAAGCAGGAAGTTTATACAGGACATCACAACATTTGATAGGCAATCCATTAATAACCATTGAAAATGAATTAATTAAAGTCCGAACAAATCTGAATGCACGAGGTTATTACAATGATAGTGTTGATCATTCAGTGACTTTGTGGGGTTATTATGAGACCTATATGAAAAAGGAAGATAATCTATGGAAGATTGTTAAACATACCTTTTTTAGTATTGGAGCTGAGGAGTAAATATTATGAAAAACTTTATTTTTATTTTTGCTGTTATTTTATTTTCCTTTCAAGTTAATGCCGAGGTCGATGATTGGACTGCCTATGGAAAGGATTCAGGTGGCGGTCACTATTCTAAGGCTTCAGAAATTACTCCTGAAAATGTACATAATCTAGAAAGAGCTTGGGTTCATCGTTCAGGTGATTTTCAAGACGGCGCTAATACAAGGGGAACAATATCAAATGAAATACAAACTTCTTTTCAGGCTACTCCCTTATTAGTTGATGAAACCCTTTATTATTGCACTCCATTCAATAGAGTTTTTGCTTTAAATCCTGAAACAGGGCAAGAAAAATGGATTTTTGATCCTGAAGTTGATCCTGCTGGAAGACCTCTTAAAACTTGTAGGGGACTAAGCAGTTGGAAAGATTTAAATAAAAACCAATCTGATGTCTGTTATCATCGTATTGTTGGAGTAACGATGGATGTTGAACTTTTCTCTATCGATGGAAAGACTGGAAAATTGTGTGATGATTTTGGTGAAAAAGGAATAGTAAATTTAAGAAAAGGTTTAGGCAATCATCCAGATACTTATTATTGGAGCTCATCCCCACCAGCGATAATTGGTGATAAACTAATAGTTGGCGGAAGTGTAATAGATAATCTATCCATTAATATTCCAGGCGGAGTTGTTAGAGCTTATGACATTAGGACAGGGGAATTAATTTGGTATTGGGATCCAATTCCTCCAGGAAAGGAAGCGGTTTTAGATGATGATGGAAATCATCTTTACCAAAGAGGAACAGCTAATGTCTGGTCAATAATATCTACAGATCCAGATCTTAACTTGATATATCTTCCAACTGGAAATGCATCACCTGATTATTATGGAGGTCATAGAAAAGGTTTAGATTATTATAATAGTTCGGTGGTTGCTTTGAATGCTTCAACGGGCGAAGTTGTTTGGCATTTTAAAACTGTCTATCATGATGTTTGGGATTATGATGTTCCCTCTCAACCAACTTTTTATAATATAGAAAAAGATGGGAAAACAATAAAAGCGTTAGCTCAAACAACAAAAATGGGATTAGTTTTCTTGTTAAACCGTGAGACTGGTGAACCTATTTTCCCTATAGAGGAGAGAGAAGTGCCTCAGGGCTCTCTAGAAGGTGAAAATTTATCAAAAACTCAGCCTTTTCCTACAAAGCCGCTACCTTTAAACCCTATTAATTTTGATTCTGATGAAGCCTATGGCTTTACTTTTTGGGACAAGGGGTATTGTAAAAGAACTGCCAAAAAATTGCGAAATGAAGGATTGTATACACCGCCTTCACTTCAAGGTTCAATCCATTATCCAAGTGCTATCGGAGGTAATAATTGGGGAGGCCCAGCTATAGATCATTCAAGAAATGTTATGGTTGTTAACACAATGAATTTGGCAAGTTTAATTGTTATGATTCCACGTGCGGATTGTGATAAATCACTTGAGGAGCTCGCGATAAATGATACTCAAGCTAGATTTACAGCCATAGAACAAAATGAAGGTATACCATATTGTAATTTACGATCTATGGGATTCTTTTCTCCTTTAGGGGTTCCTTGTACTAAACCGCCTTGGGGAACCTTAACTGCAGTTGATCTTAATACTGGAGATCATTTATGGAATGTTCCTCTTGGAACATCAAAAGATATTGCCCCTTTTCCTTTTTGGTGGATTAAAGGAGCACCTAATATGGGCGGACCAACTGTCACCGTTTCAGGGGTAACATTTATAGCCGCAACAAGTGATTATTATTTACGTGCTTTTAATACCGAAACAGGTGAAGAATTAGCGAAATTTCGATTGCCAACTGGCGGTCATGCAACTCCAATGACTTATAAAAATAAAGATGGAAGGCAATTTGTTGTTATTGCAGCAGGTGGTCATTGGGCTATTGGCACCCCTGCATCTGATCATCTTATAGCATTTGCTTTGCCTGAAAAATAATAGGTCGTTCTTATGAAAAGATTATTTTTGTTCCTATTTGTTTCCTTTTTTGCAGAAAATATAATTGCTCAAGAAGATGACTGGACAACTTACGGAAAGGATTCAGGCGGGGGTCATTATTCTAAAGCTAGTGAAATAAATATTGATAATGTTAAAAACTTAAAAAAAATATGGGTGCATCGATCAGGTGATTATCATCAAGGTAACAACTGGACTGAAGATGTTGCTCCTAATAGCGGTCAACAAACATCCTTCCAGGCTACACCGTTGTTAGTTAATGAGACTTTATATTACTGCACTCCTTATAATAGAGTTTTTGCAATAGATTCTGAGACTGGTGAAGAGAAATGGGTTTTTGATCCCAAAATTGATATTGATGGAAAAGGAATTTTACATTGTAGAGGGGTGAGTAGTTGGATTGATAAAGAAAAGTCTAAAGGGGATGAATGTTATCATCGCATTATTACGGGTACAATTGATGCAGAGCTTTTTGCTATAGATGGTAAGACTGGAGAATTATGTGAAGATTTTGGCGATAACGGTAGGGTAGACTTAAGATTTGGGCTTGGTGACCATAATGCCGCTTTTTATTATATCAATTCTCCTCCTGCGATTATAAATGATTTAATTGTAACCGGTGGTTCTATAGCGGATAATGTTAGTACTACTGTTCCAGGGGGAGTAGTTCGTGCATATGACATTAGAACAGGGGAATTAGTTTGGTATTGGGATCCGATTCCTCCAAACCAAGAACCAATTCTTGATGATACAGGAAGGCAACTATATCAGAGAGGAACAACTAATGTTTGGTCAATTATTTCTGCCGATCAAGAATTAAATTTAGTATATCTTCCTACAGGAAACACAGCTGCAGATAATTATGGCGGTCATAGGAATGGTTTGGATTATTATTCTAGTTCGGTGGTTGCTTTGAATGCTTCAACGGGTGAAGTTGTTTGGCATTTTCAGACTGTATACCATGATATTTGGGATTATGATGTTCCTTCTCAACCAACTTTTTATAATATAGAAAAAGATGGGAAAATAATAAAAGCGTTAGCTCAAACAACAAAAATGGGTCTTGTTTTTCTTTTAAATCGTGAAACTGGTGAACCTATTTTCCCTATAGAAGAGAGAGAAGTTCCTCAAGGTGCTGTTAAGGGTGATTATGTTACTAAAACTCAGCCATTTCCAACGAAGCCAGCTCCACTTACACCAACATATTTAAATCCTGAAGATGTTTTTGGATTTACTCCATGGGATAAGGGATATTGTAAAAAAGCTACTAAAGACCTAAGAAATGAGGGCCTTTATACACCGCCGTCAATTCAGGGAAGCGTCCATTATCCAAGTGCGATAGGAGGCGCTAATTGGGGCGGACCAGCTATTGATGCTTCAAGGAATATTCTCATAGCCAATACTATGAACTTATCTAGCACTATTGTGATGATACCAAGAGATGAATGTAATAAGGCTATAGAAAACTCAAAAAAGGCGAACACTGGTGAAATTAAAGGTGGTGCGATTGAAGCTTTAGCAAGAGACAGTGTTCAGGCAAGATTTTCAGGACTGCAGTCAAATGATGGGACACCTTATTGTACGCTTCGTGCATATGGATTTATGTCTCCTTTAGGAGTTCCATGTACAAAACCACCCTGGGGGAATTTAACAGCTATTGATCTCAATACTGGTGAACATTTGTGGCAAATTCCACTTGGAACTTCTAAAGATCTCGCTCCCTTTCCTTTTTGGTGGATTAAGGGGGCTCCAAATTTAGGAGGTCCCACAGTTACTGCTTCGGGTGTAACATTTATTGCTGCAACAAGTGATTA
>DEAI01000034.1:0-1468 GCA_002346675.1 Fidelibacterota bacterium UBA2986 | reverse complement strand
TTAGCAAAGTTCAGGCTTCCTACGGGTGGGCACGCCACTCCTATGACTTATCAGAATAAGGATGGGAGACAATTTGTTGTTATTGCAGCAGGAGGGCATTGGGCTGTTGGCTCACCTGCATCTGATCATCTAATAGCTTTTGCTTTATCAGAATAGGGGGAATTATGAATAAAGAATTAAAACCATATCATGTACATCTAATTTGTAACGCGAAATACCATGATAGTGATTTCGCGCGTTTAGAAATTTTAAAACTTCTATCCGAACATGACGATATATATACAACTGTTTCGGATACATATGATAATTTTGAAAATCATATAGGGAAAAATCTTCTAATTACATACACTTGCGACCTCAAACCCGAAGACAAAGATGTAAAACACATGGAAGAGTTTCTTATAAATGGTGGAAATTGGTTTGCCTTGCATGGAACCAATGCAATTTTGGAATTTGCTGGTGGAAAAGCGGATACGCCAAATACATGTCCAGAATATATGGAACTCCTTGGAAGCCGTTTTATTTCACATCCTCCAAACATGGATTTTTTGGTAAGAGTTAAGGATAAAGAACATCAATTAACAAAAGGTATTGATGATTTTGAGGTGTATGACGAACCTTATTATTGTGAATATGATGATAAAATCCATGTCCTTTTGGATGCTGAATATTCAGAGCCTGCTGAGGCTTATGTTGCTGTTGATCCTCCTAATGATGATCCGCGCCCTCAAATGTATTTGCATAATGTTGGAAAAGGAAAGGTTCTATATTTGCTACTTGGTCATTGCAGAGGAAAATATGATATGAGACCTTTCGTGGATGAAGTCACTGTTGAAAGATGTGCCTGGGATACAGAAGTCTATTATGAGTTTTTGCGTAGAGGTATTCGATGGGGAATTGGTAAAAATTAAGAATGCAATTCTCCAATTACTTTATCGTGTACATCATAAGTATGGGCAGTTTTCAAACGTTTTGAAACAATTCCTGTTTTCTTTATTAGTTGATTTCGTAAATAAACAAGAAAAGGGTTTTTTATGTGATTGAGTCTCCCTTGCATAAGAGACATTTGCTGAATTTTATTATTTCTTTCTACTCTTAAAAGCTGATAATTTTTCTGAACTTTAATAAAATCACATTTTAATTCATGGCACAGATAGCCGAAGGTATAAGCATCTTCAATAGCCATACACCCGCCTTGTCCAAGAAAAGGTACCATTGGATGAGCGGCATCTCCCATCAGTGTTATGTTTTCTTTTGTTATACTTTTGAGGGGTGGTCTTATAAAGATACCCCATTTATAGATTTCTTTGGCTGAGCCAAAAAGTGAAGAAAGATCTTTGTTGAAATCTTTGAAATCTTTCACTAGATCTTCATGACTCCCTTTTTCTTTCCAAGATTCAACTTCTTGATTTTTTGTTTTTACAATCCCGGTAAAGCTTCTTTCAAGATTTTCATTGATAGGATAACT
>DEAI01000027.1 GCA_002346675.1 Fidelibacterota bacterium UBA2986 | reverse complement strand
CAAATCAGATCCGATAGATCTTATACCCCGCCATATGGCCTCCACAATGGAGAGAACGGAAGTTTATCAAAAAATATTTTAAATCCTGGTACAAATAAAGAAAAGGTGTTACCTCCGATGGTTACATTTATTTTAAACCCGGATGAAGTAGTAAGATTTATCATTCCAGGTGCAGGAGGATGGGGGAAACCAGAAAATCGAAAATTAGAAAACCTTCTTTATGATATAAAAAACGGCTATTTAACAGAAAGATATGCAAGAAAAAAATATAAAGATGTTCTTCTTGATTCAAATACAAAACATTAATATTTAATTATTTCAAAATATTACCATGAAAGATAAATATGACGCATTAATTATAGGCGGTGGAATTACTGGTGCCAGTACAGCATACCATTTGAAAAAATTTGGTTTGAAAGACGTAATTTTGTTAGAACGACATAGACCTGCTTCAGGTGGAACAGGTAAAAGCGCCGCCATAGTAAGACAGCATTATTCAACAGAATTAATGGCCCGACTTGCTTTAAATAGCGTAATTCTTTTTGAAAACATGAATAAAGAGTTAAATATTGATAATGCTTTTTATAAAACAGGTTATATTATGCTTGTTCCGGAAGAATTGATGGAAAAAGCAGCAAATAATTTAGAAATGCAAAAAAATGTGGGAATTGAAACAGACTGGTTGCCAAAATCTCAATGGAAAAAATTTGTTCCTTGGCTAAATACTAAAAATGTTTCCGGAGTAATATACGAACCAAAAGGAGGCCGCGCTGATCCAATTAGGGTAACTGAAGGTTACTTGAAAAAATTTACAGAATTAGGAGGTGAGTTAAGAACAAAAACGTTTTGCAGAGAGATAATAAAAGAATCTGGAAGGGTAATTGGAGTTGTTGTGGATGAAGGGATCATTTATTCAGATGTTGTTGTCAATGCTGCAGGACCTTGGTCCAAACCTATAGCAGAACAAGCAGGTATAGAATTGCCACTAAAATCCTTTCGAGAACAAGATACAATTTGGGAATCAAGAATAAGCGGTGATTTGCCAAATCTTTCAATTTCCAATGCCGTAGATTCAATTTATTTTGTTCCTCAAGGAAATAAAAGGTTTTTAATCGGCAAAGGATTTCCAAAAAAATATTTTGAAGTAGATCCTTACAATTACAAATTAACTGCTGACGATGAATTTATTTCAAATATTAAAAAAATTGTAGAAGACCGGTTCCCAATTCTTAAGGATATGAAATTAATTAATTCCTATGCCGCACTTTACGATGTAACTCCTGACTGGTATCCTTTCGTTGGAAAAAGGAGTAGCATAAATGGATATTTTGATGCCAACGGAGGTAGTGGGCACGGATTTAAAATTGGGCCTGCAATAGGCTGTGAGCTGGCTAAATGGATAATTAATGGGAAAACCGAAAAAGACTTTGAAAAACTTTCATTTGATAGAATTGAAAAGAAAGAGTTGTTTGAAGGAGCTTATGGTGGGAACAGAGGATAGATTAGCTTTTTAAATTAACCAGAAAATTTGTAAATCATTCTAGTTTGTATTTTTCTAAAGCTTTTCTGTCTAATTCGACTCCCAGTCCAGGTTTATCAGGAGGTCTTACACCTCCTTTTCTAACCAACCAAGTGTCTCCAAGAATCAGATCATCCTCGACCCAATTAATTAGTGCCTGGCTCGGTCGGTCAATTTCAACTCTATTTATGCCAATATGGCACATAGCAGCCCACCCTATTCCCAGTTCCCACCTGGCACGTAGCCAGAAGCGTTTTTTAAGAGCGTTAACACTTGAAATGAAATTATTCAAATTACTTATTCCACCCAGAAGAGAAGGATCACTAACTACAGAATCTATAGACGATTCGGAACTAAGTGCATCCAAATCTATGCAATGAGTTGATACTGGGACACCAGTGATTTCCCTTATTTTTGCTATAGCACCTAAACCTGCAACAGGTTCTTCAATGTTGCACAAATTGCAATCTTTTGTACCTTCCAGAAATCTTCTAGCCTGATCGACTGAAAAACCCATATTCGCATCTACAGCAATTTCAATATCTGGTCCTAAAGAATTTCTAATTTCTTTAACAATTTGAATTTCACAAGAAGTTGAGTGAAGTCCAACCTTAAATTCAAACAAACCGGCACCCGTTTCCTTAATTGAAGTTGCTGCAATTTCTGCCATTGTTTGGGCAATTTTTTTATTGGATAATCCTTCATCTGGATCTACAGTATAAGCATAAGCTCCAAAAAGAGCCCTTTCTCTTGCAGCTCCACCTAAAAGATTATATAGAGTTTGCCCAGTTTCTTTCCCAATTATGTCCCATAAGGCTATCTCCAATCCTGCAAAGGCGTTTAACTCTAATGGATATTCAGGATAGCCATAATCAAAAGGAGATTTTGCCAAACACAAATCTTTTAAATTATGGAAGTCATAAACGGACTGACCTTTTAATAGTGGAGAAAATTTTTCATTAATTATTTTTGCGCAAAAATCACCCCTTGCTTCACCTAATCCAAGTATCCCGTTATCAGTCTCTACTTCAACTATAGTAGAGAACATATGTGTCATTTTTCTTTTAGCAAATGCAGCAATACGAGTTACTGGAACTCGGACTAAATGAGCTTTAATAGACCTAATTTTCATTTATTTTTTCTTTCTGCGAATTTTGCTACTCAACTTTTTACGTAAAACTTTAGTAAGATTTTTTTCAACAGTTATTTTTTTGTTTTTATTCTTTTTAAAAACTACTCCATATTCCTTTTTAGCATTCTTGATATCAATCTTTTCTTCAAGGACATCTTTCAGAACCAAATCTTCATCTCTTTCATATGGATTTCCGAAACCTCCACCACCTGACATCTCATGACGAAATATATCCCCTTTATTTAATTTCTCAACCTCTGTCATCAAAACAGGCAAGATTCTCCTATTATTTTCAGGATTAATTATGTTGTAAGATTTTGAACCCGGCTTACCTCCAAACAAACCATGAGGAGGATACTTACGTTTGTCAGATCTTACATTTAAATTAGCTGAATCTGACAATATTTCGTACTCTCTTAATAACCCCAATCCACCCCGGTATTTACCGGCGCCACCTGTATTCTTTATAAATCCGTATTTGTTTATTCTAATAGGGTATTTACTTTCTATCATTTCAATAGATACATTAGACTGGTTTGCTCCCATATGTGGTACTCCAGATTGTCCATCGTGTTTTGAAGTACCACCCCAAGTTCCCATAAATGTTTCACAGAAAACAAATGGTTTATCATCTTCGTATCCAGAAATCGTTGGAAGTGTTGAACCGCCAGCAGTATCAGCAGTAATTCTATCTGGGAGAGCTTGCGAAAGAGCTCCGAACAAACAATCAATAATACGATAACCAGTAATTCCTCGTGCTCCACATGGAGCTGGGAACTTGGGATTTACTAATGATCCGAACTTAGCTTTAACTTCAATTGGTAATGTAAAACCATGGCAATTTGGAATGTCAGATTCCATGACAGACCTAAGTGCGGCGTATGTAGCCGCTTTGGTAAATGGAAAAGATGGGTTGATACCCGCGGCTACCTGTTGCGAAGTTCCATCAAAATCAACTGTGATTGAGTTATCTGCTATTATTACCTTTGTATTAATAATTATAGTTTTTGGGCTTTCACCTAACCCATCAATTTGATCAGTAAAACTATATTCCCCGTTCGGGAATTCTGAAATTTCTGCTCTTGTTATTTGTTCCGCATAATCCTGAATTTGTCGACCATAATTTAAAATTTGTTTCACTCCGTATCTTTCAAAAAGTTCACACATTCCTTCTTCACCACTTTTACATGAAGCAATTTGTGCCTGGAGATCTCCAAGTACTTCATCCGGTGTTCGAACATTAAGAGAAATCATATCCCAAACAGCTTTATTTGGTATCCCACCCTCACTAAATTTAATTATTGGAATCCTAAGTCCCTCTTGAAATATTTCCTCTCCTCCAATTGCATTGCTACCCGCCACGATTCCACCAACATCTGAATGATGGGCTATTGTAACTGCCCATCCCGAAATATCTTTTTTAAAATATATCGGCATAGCAATATATATATCTGGTAAATGTTGACCTGCACTTGCGTATGGGTCATTAAATATAAATATATCGTTCGGGAAAACGTTTCGTTTGTATTGATTCAATAAAGCTTTCATTGCATCAAAAAAACTTCCCATATGCATAGGGGTGCATACTCCTTGTGCCAGAGTCAAACCATCAGGGTCACAAATTGCGGTAGAGAAATCTAGAGAGTCTCTAACAATTCCTGAATAAGCTGTCCTCATTAAAGTTATGGCCATATCATCTGCAATAGTATCAAAACAATTTTTAATAATTTCCCTCTGAAAGGAATCAGTTTCAATAGATGATTTAGTAGATTTTTTTTTCATTATAAAATTTTAATATTTAATACTTGATTTTAATAACAACATTAAAGTATTTATCCATTGTTACTTTGCAGCCCGGGGGAACAACTGCTGTACCTTCATATTCTTCAATAATTATTGGCCCCTCCAAAGGTTTTTTACTTAATGAACTTCTATTGATTACTTGTGCTTCTTTAGTCCCAATTGATGGGCCAAAATAAACTTTGCGTTTTGTTTGGTTTTTTAAATTTTTTGCAAAATTTGGTTTTGGCAAAAGCACCTTTCCAGGTTTTCTTTTACCAATCATTCGAAGATTAACAATTTGAACAGGG
>DEAI01000001.1 GCA_002346675.1 Fidelibacterota bacterium UBA2986 | reverse complement strand
TCACTTACTGTTGGCACTGTTGGAGGCGGAACCAGATTAAATCAGCAACAACAAAATCTACAACTATTAGGCTGTGATAATGGTGAACACACATCCAGAAAACTAGCGGAGATTATTGCCGCTGCAGCGCTGGGGCTTGAAATTTCCTTAGGCTCAGCCATAATGTCGCACACATGGACCAGTGCCCATATGAAATACGGTAGAAAATAAAACAACCACCGTATGAACGTACTTGATAACCCCAAGTATTCTCATTTATTAAAGCGTCAACCTTTCTATCACCGTATCGGAAAAACGTTATTATATAACTGGGCAAAATTTATTTTTATGTGGTACACACCCTTACGGGTTTCCGGGAAGAAAAATATACCAGATGAGTCTTTTATCTTTTGCAGCAATCATAATGCCCACTTAGACGTTATTGCTCTATCCTTATCTGCAGATAAAAATTTCAATCATATTGGCATGCTGGCCGCGAAAGACTATTGGTTTGATAGTTGGCTAAGAAGAAATATAATGAAGCCAGTTATGAACCTGATACCGCTTGGACGCAAATCAGGCTCTGGTAAAGATATTACCTTTGAAGAGACTCTAAAACTTTCAAATGGTTTTATGGACGTTGGTAAACGTTGCATCATTATTTTCCCTGAAGGGAGCAGAGGTGAACCAGATGTTATGACAAGATTTAGAAAGGGCCCTGCAAGACTAGCGATTGGCCTTAATAAACCAATACTCCCAGCGGTAATCACCGGTTCGGGAAGGTCTTGGCCTAAAGGAAAGATTTTTTTTAGACCTGGTAAAATTCATGTTTACATTCTAGAGGCTCTGTATCCGGAATCATTTATCAATAGTGATAGTGAAGATAAAAAAGATCTCTTTGGCGTAGCAGAACGAATGACAGCAGAACTAGAAAATAGAATAAAAACGAAAATAAAAGATTTAAATGAGTGAAAATAAAGACACTAAGTTTTTTGGAGTGAATGATTCTTTATGGGGTCATAAATGGGGTTTCAAAGACTCTCAGTTCATTATAAATGATGATGGATCTGTGACCTTTACTGGAGACAGATACAAAGGCGTTTCAGGGGAGAATTTGCCATATTTGGTGCCCTTTGTTGAAGGAATCCTGGATATTAAAATAAAAACAAAACCATATTTCCATGAAATAAAAAAGAAGCAGGTTAGCGATAAGAATATTAATCAAGCCTTTATGGATGAAATTAAATCTAGCTTCAACAGTGACCAGTATACAGTTGAAGATAGTGAGCGGATACTTCATAGCCATGGTCAAAATGGTCCGGATGAAGTATTCAAAGTCTTGTACAATAAACTACAAAAGTTGTCAGACCTTGTCTTTTATATTGAGTCTGAGGATGACGTAAAAAAATTAATTGATCTGGCCAAAAAGCATAACGTTTGTCTGGTCCCATTTGGAGGAGGTACTAACGTTACAAACGCGCTAAAGCTTCCAAAAAAAGAAAATAGAATGATCGTTTCTGTTGACACTAGAAGAATGAATAAGATTGAATCTTTGGACAAAGATAATTTACTGGTCACGGTCCAGGCAGGTATTACTGGCAAACTATTAGAAGAAAAGCTGCAAAAAGAAGGCTACACAGTAGGGCACGAGCCTGACAGCATTGAGCTTTCTACACTAGGTGGATGGATATCTACAAATGCCGCTGGAATGAAAAAGAATCGTTATGGGAATATTGAAGACATTGTTCAGAATGTTACAATGGTCACCCCAAATGGCTCTATCAATCAGATTGAACCACTTGTTAGATCCTCCATAGGTATTAAAACACAAAATCTATTATTTGGATCTGAGGGAAATATAGGAATCATTACAAAAGCTACACTCAGGATGCACAAGCTCCCAGAGTGTTCAGATTATGAATCAGTGGTACTTAGAGACTGGGACACTGGAATAAATTTCATGTTTGAGATCGCTCACTCAAGCTCTGTTCCGGCCAGCTCTAGAATGCTTGACAGCCTGCATTTTCAGTTTGGAAGTGCGCTCAAACCAGAAAAAGATAACTTCGCCAAGTTCATGAGCAAAGTGCAAAAATTCGTGTTCAAGTTAAAAGGTTTTGATCCTGATAAATTTGTTGCAGCTGTTTTTAAACTAGAGGGCTCTACCTCAGAAGTAAAATACCAAAGAAAAAATATAAAAAGGCTATCTAAAAAATATGGTGGTCTTATTGGCGGAGGAAAAGAGGGTAAAGTTGGTTATAATATCACGATGGTAATTGCCTATATCCGGGAATTTTTTGTGCCACAAGGTATACTTGGTGAGACCCTAGAAACAGCCGTACCATGGTCAAACATCAATCAGGTCAAAGATGAAGCAAATAAACTTCTAGTTGATCTACATAAAAAATATAATCTTCCTGGAAAGCCATTTTTCTGTTCAAGAGTTTCAAAAGTATATCACTCTGGAATATGTATGTATAATACGGTTGCCATAAATGTAAGAGGTATCGATAACCCTGAAAAAGTATTTAGCAAAATTGAACACGCACTTCGAGAATGTTTTATTAAAAATGGGGGATCTATCTCGCACCATCATGGAGTAGGCAAATTAAGAAAAGATTTTATGCCTGATACGATCTCCAATGGGAGCATACAGATGATACAAAGTATTAAAAAATCTCAAGACCCAAATAATATTTTTGGTATTAATAATAATATA
>DEAI01000004.1 GCA_002346675.1 Fidelibacterota bacterium UBA2986 | reverse complement strand
TAAATATCAAGAAATAATGACTAAGGTCTCTGATGAGATTGGTATTGAATATCAACTTAATAACCGCCAAGAGGCAGATAATGCTGTTGAGGTAATGAAAGAATATGGGCTTAAGGTTCATGATTTAACAGCTAAGCAGCTAAATGAATGGAATACGCTAGTAGAGTCAATGTATCCACTCATTAGAGGTAATATTGTTCAGAAAGAAATATTTGATCGAGTCATCAAGCTAAAAGACAGCATGCCATCTGCCAAGCAATAATGATATTGAATCAATTTTGAAAATTATTAATAAGATTGAAAATTTTGTTGCATGCATAATATTCATATTATTAGTATTACTCCCATTTTCTGATTTAATCATCAGAGAAATAATTCGTCCTTTTTTCTCCGGATTAGCAAAAATCCCTGCATCACAAACTTTAGTTTCTCATTTAACGCTTTTGATTGGTTTTAGTGGTGCAGTTATTGCTTCTAGAGATAATAAACTGTTATCGCTGTCCAATACGTCACTTTTTAATGATAAAGTATCAGGTTTTAGTAGACACGTTACCAAATGGGTCAGCGTTATTACTGTTTTACTTTTGGCTATTGGCAGTCTTGACCTAGTTCTTATTGAACTGTCTTTCCAATATCCAGTTTTTATTGCACCTAGTTTACCTCGTTGGATATTTCAGGCCGCCATGCCACTAGGATATTTTATTATTTTTATTCATATAGCAGGAAAAATGAGATGTAATATTTTTTCCTTGAGTGGCCTACTTACTATTCTATTGATTATTATATTTTTGGTGTCTCAGGATGTTCTTAGAGAAAATGGATTTATTCTTACACTAGGTATAATTATATTTATTTTTTCTGTGTTAAATGGTGCTCCTATTTTCACAGTTCTAGCAGGTCTTGGAGTTCTACTTTTTTGGTTTGATTATGTACCCATTTCAGCTGTGATTGCAGAAGCATATCGTATCGTTGTTTCTCCACACCTAGCTACAATTCCATTATTTACACTTGCGGGATATTTTTTAGCCGAGAGTAGAGCATCAGACCGGTTGGTTAATGTTTTTAAAGCCTTATTTGGTTGGCTTCCAGGTGGAACGCCTGTGATAGTGTTATTAATATGTGGCTTTTTTACTGCACTAACTGGAGGATCTGGTGTGACTATTCTTGCCTTAGGGGGCTTACTTTTCCCAATGCTGATAAAAGATGGATACAAGAAAAAGTTTTCCTTAGGCCTAATTACAGCTTCTGGTTCAATTGGTTTATTATTTCCTCCAAGCTTACCTCTAATTCTTTATGGTGTAACTGCAGGTATTTCGATAAAAAGTATATTTATTGCTGGGATTTTTCCAGGTATATTTTTAATTATAGTATTATCACTATGGACATTTTACTCTGGCGAATTAGATAAGGTTGAAATAAAGAAATTCAATTTGAATGAGTCAATTAAAGCCTGTTGGGAGACGAAGTGGGAATTATTTATTCCTTTCATAGTGCTCTATGGTATTTTTGGTGGGCATGCAAAATTAGTAGAAACAGCTGCCTTTACAGTAGTTTATATTTTTCTAATTGAGACTTTTATTTACAAAGATATAAACATTAAAGATATTGTTAATATAATTGTTTCTTGTGCTACTTTAGTTGGTGGAGTATTGATAATTATCGGTGCTGCTATGGGTCTGACTAGTTACATGGTTGATGCGCAAATACCGATGAAGATTTTATCTGTAATGAAAGAGCTGGTAAGCTCAAAATATGTATTTCTAATACTGTTAAATATTTTTCTATTAATTATTGGGTGCCTGATGGATATTTTTAGTGCAATCATTATCGTTGTACCTCTGATTGCTCCATTGGGGCTGCACTATGGCGTAGATCCAATTCATCTGGCAATAATTTTTATTGCTAATTTAGAGCTCGGATATCTGACGCCTCCAGTCGGTATGAACCTCTTTTTATCAGCATATAGGTTTGATGAAAAGATGCCTGAAATATATAAGTCAACCTTTCCGTTTTTTATCGTTCTGCTGGTTGCGGTGTTATTTATAACCTATTTCCCACAATTGACACTTTGGTTATTATAGAATAACTAAAATTATTAAGATAAACATTTCTTGACACTGAGATTATTCATGGAATATATTTGCCGTCCAAATTATAGGAGTACTAGTATAGACTAAACGCTATTTTCATCCCCTAGGAAAGAGGGGATAATACACTAAATTAATACTATCAAGGAGATCATCCATGAAGCGTTTCATCGTAGTACTCATTGTATTACATATATTTACACGTCTGCTCATCGCCCAGAGTGAGGCTGGTGCGATATTTCTACTTATAGCTCCTGGCGCTAGAGCTGGTGGAATGGGAGAAGCACAGGTAGCAGTCGCAAACGATGCATATGCCAGCTACTGGAACCCGGCAGGCTTAGGGTTTTTAAAAGGATCTGAAGCGGCGCTAATGCATGTGAATTGGCTACCCGGTTTAGCCGATGATATGTATTATGAATTCTTTGGATTTAGAAAACATTACAATACTCTAGGTACCTTGGGAGGTCACATCATATTTCTTAATCTTGGAGAACAGGTAAGGACAAGCGAGATTGGTGAAGAGCTTGGAACCTTCACAAGCTATATGACAGCATTTTCATTGTCCTATGGAGCTTTGATATCTGAAAAGAAATCTTTTGGAATTAATGCAAAAATCTCATACCAGCATTTGGTCGAAATTGGAGCAGGAAGTGAAAAAGGAAAAGGTACATCATTAGACTTTGGTTTTGATATTGGTTACTTACAAAAAGATTGGCTAATCGATGACCTTGATATTGGTTTTAATTTATCTAACATCGGACCAAAAGTTTCCTTTATTGATCCGGACCAAGCAGATCCTCAACCGACAAATCTGACTTTGGGATTAAACTATGGGATTGTAAATACTGAATATAATAAACTAAATCTAGTTTATGATGTAGATAAATTGCTTGTTGCCTCTTACCCTGATATGGACTGGGATGACAATGGATATATTGGTGGCTATGATGAAGATGGGAACCAGAGTCCTGGAAATGATTATAATAAAAAAGGACAGATAGAAATTGCTCATACAGATCCTATATATTTAGCATTATTTACCTCATGGGTAGATGATTGGTTTCTAGGTGGTGATATTGACCGAGCAATATCAGGCGAGTATGGAGACAAAATTATTGGAGGGTGGACCTGGGATGAGTCGATGGATCTTAATGAAAATAATAAGCCCGATGCAAATGAAATGGTCCGAACAGATGATATTAATCCTGGCGATCAAGGCTGGGGAAAGTACAATGAATGGGGCCAGAAAGAGGTTGGTAATAGCGAAGATCGCAGCCTTTCGGATGAATTAGATAAACTAGTCCATAATTTTGGTCTTGAATATTGGTATGGGAAGTATTTTGCGATACGTACTGGTTATTATTATGATAAAACAGGGAAAATAAGTAACCCAACTTTTGGGATAGGTTTAAGATTTGCTGGCTATGGTTTTGATTTTGGATACACATATGGAGAGCCAGGACATCCGCTAACAAATACGATGAGATTCTCACTCAATATGGAATATTAGTCAATTTTCTGTGAAATTTAGTTTGTTTAAAAACTGGATTTTTTTCTATTCCTGGTTTTTATTATCAATTACAAGTGCTGAAATATCTGGAGAACTCCGTATTTGCGCTTTAATGGTTAGTTTTCAAGAGGATGATAAAGAGAGCACAACGGGAAACGGAAAATTTTTAAGTGCCATAGAAGGTATTGACTGTGGAACCTATCATATTGATTCACCGCCACATGACGGAATGTACTTTCACTCTCAGTTAAAGGCAGCCAATAATTATTTTCAGTCTGTTTCATATGGGAAATTTGGGATTAACCTTACCGATAGCGATATATATCCAGGAGCATCTGCATCATATGAATTATCACAATCTATGTCTTACTATTACCCATACAATGAAGAAAATATTTCAGAAGATAGACTTGTAGAACTATTTAAAGAGTCAATTGAAACAGCTTTTATAGCGGATGCTATAGATTATTCTATTTATGACCTTGTAATTGTTTTTCACGCTGGTATTGGGCAGGATTTTTCACTTCCTTTTTTAGACCCTACTCCTGAAGATATTCCATCAACATATGTTGATCCTAATATGATAAAAAATTCTACAGGTGAAAACGGTATCACAATTGGATCATCTACAATAGATAAAGGAATTATTCTGCCAGAGACCCAAAACCATCTCAACTACGCAATCTCTAATTCTATGTTCGCTAGTGAGTCTGATCCATGTGATTATCAGTATGGATTAACCGGAACCTTATCACTAATGATTGGATTTGCAGTAGGCTTACCTCCACTTTGGGATATTGAAAGTGGTAAAAGTCGAATTGGTGTTTTTGGTCTGATGGATCAAGGGTCTAACAATGGAAGAGGAATTGTACCTTCACCTCCAGATCCTTGGTCCCGAATCCATGCTGGCTGGGAGTTACCAACTATCGTTACTGATAATTCTCAGGTTAATCTCCCAAAAATAAGTCAGAATAAAATTATTAGAGTTGATATTAATGAGACAGAATACTTTTTAATAGAAAACAGAATAAATCATTACCGAAAAGGTGTAAGTCTAGACTCAATTAGATTTAAAACCTGGCAAGATACAGATAACTACCCTTCTTTCATAAAAAGTTTAAAAGACTCTGTGAGTATAGAGAGTGATAATAATGGTGTAATAACAAGGATACCAGACTATGATATTGGACTTCCAGGTTCTGGTTTACTCATATGGCATATTGATGAAAACAGAATTCAACACGGAATTGATGATTATTCAATTAATAAAGATATAAATTTACCTGGAATTGATATTGAAGAAGCTGACGGAGCTCAAGATATCGGACAACAATCGTTTTTTATGTTTAATGATCCATCATCGGGGTATTTTGGAGATATGTGGTTTGCTGAGAATGAGGAATATTATAGGGCAAACCCTCAGAGTAAGGGTTCACTGCCTTCATTTTATGATAATTCTTACCCAAACACGAGCTCAAACAATGGTTCAAAGAGTCACATTTCTATAGAAAATATAGGGTCAGCACATGACACGGCCACGTTTAATATTATTAATACTCTAAAGCCGTATGGATATAGTGATTCTAGCGCATATTATCGAGCTTTTTTTACATTAGATAATGCTGGATCAACTATATTATTGATTGGTGGCTTGGACTCACTATGGTTTATAAAGAATATCAATGACAGTTCTCGTACTTATTTTCATTCACTCATTTCAAATGAAGTTTTGATTGGTATAAATAATTCAGGAGAAGTTCCTTTGGTTGAGGTTTTTGAATATTTTCATAATAGTATGATACATTCAGTATATGAGTATGATAATGATTATGAGAATCTTTCTTTTAGAGGCTCTGTTACAATTGACTCTCTAGTGTATCCGGTATATCGAAATAATTTTCAAGAAAAGTCACTATTAAATCAACAACAATGGGATGAACATAATAGTTCTGTATTTGGTCATCAAATCGTCTATA
>DEAI01000016.1:133809-151178 GCA_002346675.1 Fidelibacterota bacterium UBA2986 | reverse complement strand
ATCTACCATTGCTGTGCCTGTCCCGTCACTTATTGTCCAATTTCCATACTCATCAACAGACTCAAATGTTACATTCGAATAGCTTACCAACATACTCTCATACATCTCCCCAGACTCTGAACACTCAATACCTATTTCGTCCGCAGTAACTGAAGTAGGAGATAAATCATTTCCTGAAGATATCAAAGAAGTTGATGACACACTTATTAATTGTGTAAAGCTATAGTATTCATTTACAGTTGCAGTTATCTGTAACTCATCTCCAACCGATGGAACCACCAATGTATCATAAACAAAAATACCGCTCCAGGTTTCTGTGCTTGGGTCTTGCAAAAAGAAATTTGGATTGTCAGCTGATTTAACATGGGTAACTATCCCAGATGTTGTAACAAGTTGACCTGCCATAAGTGTTTCATAGCAATAGTCGCCCTGCTCTGTAGTATACTGTAAATCATATATACTTATCTCACTGGGACCTGTGTCTCCACCCATGTCTCCACTATTACGAGGATAAAGCTTAAACTCACTATAACTATATCCGATAACTCCGGTAATACTATCATAATAATCACCTACAGAGATGGTCGGCCAGTTACCATCAAAATAATAATCATCTACCATTGCTGTGCCTGTCCCATCACTTATTGTCCAATTTCCATACTCATCAACAGACTCAAATGTTACATTCGAATAGCTTACCAACATGCTCTCATACATCTCTCCTGATTCGGAGCACTCAATCCCGATATCAATAGCTGAAACTGGAATAGGAGAGATAGTATTTTCCGAAGAAACTACCGTAGAGGATACCACATCTATTAACTGTGTAAAACTATAAAATTCATTTACAGTTGCAGTTATCTGTAGTTCATCGCCAACCGATGGCGAGACCGATGTGTCATAAACATAAATACCGCTCCATGTAGCTCCATTTGGATCCTGCAAAAAGAAATTTGGACTGCTGGCTGAATTAACATGAGTAACTATTCCAGATGTTGTAACAAGTTGGCCAGCCAAAGGTGTCTCATAGCAATAGGCACCTTGCTCTGTAGTGTACTGTAAATCATATATAGTTTGATCTGCCATTAAAATTAAAATAGAAACCTCATCCGTATCCATAGCACCTTGATCATCAAATACGGTTAATCTAAATACCATTGTTGTACTCACATCTGGCGCAGTAAAGGTAACAATTGCTTCTTCATAATCACTCAGAGAGACACTCTCCCCATCAATCTGTTCCCACAAAAATCCTGAAATTGTACCATCAGGATCTGAACTTCCACTACCATCCAGGGTAACGACAGCTCCGTGCTCGACCATCTGATCTTCCCCAGCACTTGCGACCGGAAGCTGGTTTCCGCCCGTTGCGACAAAGTCACTTGTAAAACAAGGTAAAAGCTGATATCCTTCAGTGTAGGGTTCAGACGAATCATATTGACCAGCAACTCCTGTTACGTTTGCAGGCCACGATGGTTCATCAGTTCCATCAATCTCAGTATCGCTATCTATCCGCATGGTCGCTGTACCTGAACCTCCATCAACAATAGTTAAATTTTCAGAAGACCCCTCAGAGGGCCAAACGCCATCGATAACTGTCACACTTTGAATTGTTATCAGTTCACTTTCATAAGATTCACCATTTATTGATAAATCAGAAACAGTTACCAGCTGAGTTTCTGGGAGAGTCCCCTGTCCCAGAACCGCTATATCATTTTCTGAAGAAACCAGAACTTCAAATTTTCCATTGAATTCATCTGTTAATCCTGAGACCTGTATCAAATCACCGTAGCTCAAATCAACATCAAAACCAACTCCAAAAACCACAAGCCCTGCCGTATCATCCTGAATTACATATTCTGTATTCCCATTTCCCTCTTGAAAATTAATCGAGATAACAACTCCTTGGACCATTACCGCTGCCCCAACACCCATATTCCTTGCGCTTAAAATTGACATTTGATCTATGACATTTACTGACGTTACGTCTGTGGCTGAATTGCCTTCGCTATCGTAAACTGTCAACTCAAATTCTAGCGCTCCTCCCTCGCTTGGAGCAGTAAATGTCGCTTCCGCACTCTCAGAACCACTTATTGAAACAGATGTACCAGAGATCTGAGTCCATATATAAGCTATGATATCACCTGCAGATCCAGAGCCATCAAGAGAAACCAATTCCCCTGGTAATACCAGCTGGTCATCCCCCGCATCTACAATTAAAACAGTTCCACCATAATCGTGTGAGCCTAAATAATCAAAAGTGTTTTGTGGATATACCAACCACTCTGAGTTAGATGCTGTTGTGCCAGCAGAGGAATCCCAATCTGTGTTCCCTTGAGAAACATTTGGCATTCTAACCAGCGTATGCTCTTTTGTTCCATTTGTCACGCCAGCCACATCCCAACCGCTTCCAGGGTCATCACCTGACTCCCCTATAGCATCAATCAAAATAAAGTTTCCAGACCCATCATTTTTTGCCAATCCTTGAGCATCATCACCATTATGATAGAGTGTAATAAGTAAATCTGCATGAGCTGTCATAGCTGGGTCAGCATCCTCATGGCACACAACAAAAACATCGCCAGGTGCTAATTGTCCACTGATATCCACTGTATACTCAGGCCAATCTCCCCCATTTGAGATTTGCCAAAGCTGATATTCACTTAAATCAATTGTTGCGTCAGTGGGGTTATAAATCTCCAGAGCTTTATTATAGCTGCTTCCTTCAATATATTCTGAAAAAAATAAATCCTGAGCTAATAGGGTAGATAGCAATAATAGTGGAAATAAGACATAATTTTTCATAATTAATAATTCCTGTTTTATATTTATAAAATCAAATGTAAATAATATAAATTAAGTTGAACTGAAGTGCTATCGAACAATGGTTCAAAATTCCGCAATTCTTCTTCTGGAAATTAAGGAATAATATATTTAAAATGCAGAAAATGTGAGTGTTTTTATTCCCAACGAACCTGTCTTGATCCAGTACCCCTCCCAAGGTTTTAGGTCATAAATTAATACATAGGTATCATCAAAAGTGTGAAATGTTCCTAGAGTAATGATTCCTTCAGAATCACTAATATCCGGGTATTAATTTTATCGTTGAATTGAACCACTAATTTTACCAACCATAATTTTCCTGTAATTAAATAATTCAACTGTTTCATAGCTGGACAACTTACTCAATTCATTGTCTTTTAATAGTCCCATTTCTTTTAAAAAAGCTATGGTTCCCGATGGGTTTGCCCTTTGACTTCCATCAAGAACCTTCACCGCAATTCCTATGGGGTTACCATTTTTTTGTCTAATTCCTACACCTCTCACTGCTTCAGCTCCTACCTTGGTCACTGCCCTTCCAGACATCACTTGCATAAAATCTGTATCAAATCGCTTACGTCCTGCAACTAAATATGGATAGCTTACCATGGCACTATATAGTCTGGATAAAATTGGATAATTCTCTGAAGCTAACTTTTGAAACATAACCGCGATTTGATAAAGTGACATAAATGGAGTAGGAGCGCTGCATCCATCAGTGGTTAGGATAAAATCACTCTCACCTGTAATCTCTTTTAAGGTAGAGAGTATTTTCTGCTGAATCGGATGTTGAACATGAATATAATCTTTAAGGTCATGTCCTAATCGTTTTGCTGTAGCTAACATTCCAGCATGCTTCCCGCTGCAGTTATTATGTAATGGAGATAGTTTTACTTTTTCCTTTAATAAAGACTGTCTTGTATTTTTATCATAAGGAGGGTGTGACCCACATTGATAATATGAAGAATCTATTCCTATTTTTTTTAACATCCTGGAAACGGTAGATGTGTGAATCTCTTCTCCATTATGAGAGGCACACATAACCGCTAATTCTTCTTCATCAAAACCAAATTCATCCGCAGCTCCTGATTCAACACATACAGAGGCCTGAAAAGGTTTTAAAGAGGAGCGAATACAAGTTTTGTACTGAGGGTCTCCTGATGAGAGGAGAATATCTCCATTAGAATCCACCGCTACAGCGTAAACTTGGTGTACACTCTCAACTTCGCTACCCCTGTAAACATTACAAAAAATATCCAAAAATATACCTCATTTTCTATTTATCTAACACTTCAGAAACTAAGCAGAAGTGATAACCATTTTTCAATAGTTCAGGAATTTTTTTTTCTAAAACTTCAAGAGTTAGTTCCTTCGCATGACCAATTCCAATTGCAAACCCCTGAGCTTTAGCCAAAGCTGCTATTTTCTTCAACTGATTTTCTATATAATTTCTCTCCTCTTTATTATCTAAAAATATATTTCGATGTCCAGTTTTTACCTGATTTTTTTTTATTGTCTCTTCTGCTTTTGTTTGGGGACTTGTTCTGGAATCCAGAAAATACAGGTTCTCCCTTTTTAAAATACCTCCAACAATATTCATCATCCAATTGATCTCAGTTGCTTTTGATCCTTGATGGTTGTTCATACCCACTGCCTCAGGAATCTCATGAAAAGCTGCTAATATCGCATTTTCAATCTCAAAACTATTCATAGATGATGTAAGTATAAGGGGCTCTACTCTCTCTAGCTTTTCATGAGATTCCATAGGCATGTGTATTAAAATCTCAAAGCCTTTCGAATGGGCCTCCCTGGCAAAATCACTGCTATAATTATGTCCGGGTATAACCGCATAACTCATGGGAACTTCCAACGATAAAAACCCATCTACTATGTGGTCATTTCTATATCCAAAATCATCAATTACAATTGCAATACAGGGTTTATTTATTGAAGCTGATGTGGAGCTTTGTCCCTTTTCAGTCCACCAAAATAAAATCCAACCAAAAATTATTATTAAGACCAAACCACCTAAAGCATTGTAAAAGATCCGTTCACGGAACAAACGGTTATTTACAAAACTCATGGTAATATAACAGTTAGCTCTAGAACCTGGGGAATCCCCAGTTTGTGGTCTGCAATTCTAAACCCATATTCTATCTGATAAATTCCCAATAAAAAAGATACTCCTCCTGATATCTCAGTTACATTTTTTGATATGTGAGATGCCAAAGATAGATCTACATTTTTCCATTTAATAGAATTGGTTGCAGAAAAAATATAATTATCGGTGGCTGAAATAGCTCCACCGGTAAACGAAAAGAAATTTCGAAATTGTTTAAAATCTGTTTTGTGAATTAGTAAAATATTTGCGCTCACAGGTAAATTAGATTTATTTTCAATAAAAGGTGACATGTATCCAAATTGAGCCACTGAAAACCCAAATCCCCAATCTCTACTCATTTTTTTCAATATGGAAATACATCCCGTCATACCCGTTGATGAATGAGTATAAATTCTCAATTTCATCATCCGTAAGAGTGCAGCTATCTGATAATCATGATATTGAATTTGAAAACCACTTGTTATATCTAAGCCAAAAGCAGAATAAATACCTAGAGGATTATCTGAAGGGGCCTCGCTCCTCAGTTCAAGGTTCTCAAAGCCCCCATATTTTAATCTTATAATTCCTTGACCACCCAAAATAGGGTTTGAGATTTTCATAGAAAAGACTGAAAAACCTCCATACCAGTCGTTATGACTGATGGAAACACTTGTTTTTCCCAATTGATTTACGGGGAATTGAATTATTGCATTTTGTGTCCCATATTTTATTTCATCCACCGAGGCAGGGACATTTACAAACTGCGTACCAATACCTGAAATTTTTGCTACACAGACCGCAAATATTAAACTTATTATATATATTTTTTCTAACCTGAACACTTTAATCAAAAGTAATTGATGATGTAATTACATGTGCTATGTTATTGAATTTTTGTACTTCATTAAATACTGAAGAATAGTCAACGGTAATCTCATATCCTTGAAATTTATTAAAAGTATGCCCAAATCCCATACCAATTTTTCCCTTTCCAAGTCCTGCTCTTAATTTTATGGTTTCATTTATAGAATACTCTATCCCGCCATTTAAACGCTTACCCAATAAATATGAATCATCTGTAATAAGCTCACTTTCACATAAAAAATTTAAATTTTCATATCTAGCTTTCACTCCCAATCTAAAAATCACCGGGAAATTATCGTAGTTAATTGTTCCGGTTTCCTCAAAGATTGAATTTGTTTTCCATTTATATTTGGCATTGAGATTTTGGACAACTCCGCCTATTTGAACATAATCGTTTATCTTATAAAAAAAGCCTAAATCAAATCCAACAGCAGAGCCGTTTAATGTCTCTCCATAAACAGGGAGAGCGTGAGACAAAATTTTTACATTAAGCCCAGCAGAAAATATCCCTTTATAGTTTTGGGCAAAACTGATTATAAATGCATCCTCTCCTGTACTTAATCTTCCGGAATACTCTCCCAATGAGTTTCTCTCTTCGATATTATCTACTCCTGCATGAATCCACGCAATTCCAATCCCTGCCGTAGGAGGAAGTTTCATTGAAACACCAACACTAGACAGCTGCCTATCCAAAGATAATATTTGATGACCTACAGTCCCATGTTTTTGTTCCAAAAATGCTGTCCCCGCAGGATTAGACACCCCTATAACTCCACCATAAATGTCCGCAACAAGTGCACTCCCCATACTCACTTCTCTGGCGGTAATTCCCATTCGCAAAAATGCACCAGGAAACCGCGCAAAATCTTGAGCGTTAATCATCGTCATTATAAATAAAAGTATACCTAAACTTGTTGAGAAAATAGAGGATATATTTTTCATTGAACCACAATCACCTTCATCCAGTGTTCACTCCACTTTCCACCTCCAGATAGTTCTAAGTTCACAAAATAAACCCCATTTGATACTGATTTACCTAAATTATCCTTTCCGTTCCACTTTAGCTCTCCTGTATTTATATTTACATCAAATGATTTGGACAAAACTTCCTCCATAGCAAAGCTATAGATAAACATATTTGCTTTTTCAATTATCTGGCTCCCTGTTGAAAAGCGAACGTATCCGTCTCCATTTACTACATTATCTACAGATGGGGAAAAGGGGTTTGGATAGGCAAAAACTGAATTCTGTTCTAGAGCAGTTCGATAAATTTTCCAATTCATTCCATCTTGACTATTAAGTTTTGCAAGACCATCAGAGGTTCCTACCCACAGTGTCATTTTTTGGAGGTAGGGTCTATTATCTGCGACTGCAGTAAATACTCCATTTGAAAGTATTTCTAGATTGTAAAATTCCGTTTGTTCAACCATTGGCTCATACTTTGCCCACACTAAAGGATCATTAGGATAATGGATAATAGTCTTCCACAATCCACTCTCAGAGCTTACCAAAACCAGAGAGTCCATTGCTGAAATATTATAAACTCTCTCTCCTATCAAGGTAGTTTGCCAATTTTCTCCATCATCAATCGTATAGCTTACACCCCTTTGTTCTCCGGGGTTATTTGCATTCATACTCGCTGCCCAGATTATCCGGTGGTTGTTCCAATTTTGATACGCTAGCCCTACAACAAAATTACCGGATAAGTTATGATGGTGAAATGAATAATGATTCCAATCTATACAGCCATTTTCTCCTAATATCCCACGGTTAATTCCGTTTGCTGTGCCGACCCAAACCGTATCACTATATGAAATAACTGAGAAAGCCTTGTGATTGTGATTCCCTCCGTCAAATGGATCTCGTGGATTCAGAAAATATCCAGTGATAACATTCAGACTGTCATCAAATATATTTTCATCACATGTAAATAAATTCAGCTGATCATCCTCGGGCAGAGGAATGGGAAACCATTGCGCATTATCATTGCGAAGAGAGTCTAGTTCAATTCTTCTAAGTCCACCTGCCCAACTTGTAATCCATGCATAGTCTTGTGTAACTGATAAATCATACGAAATATTGCTATAATGAGTTGTAATGGGCAACATTTCAAAATATCCATTTCCTATGGGTTGAAGAATGGAAGATTCCTCTGAATATTCAGTGGGCTGTGCGTGATGAACCCACTCCCCCGAGCCATCATTATAAAATATTCCAGTACCAAAATCACCCAGCTCATCTCCAGATGCACCTGCAAACATAATATGATCATTAAAATTAGCAATCCCTGAAATTCCATCATACATGAGATATGTATTCCCTGTATTTAAAAGTAACGTATCTAAGGTATAAATAGAAGCTGAATCCACCAAATAAGAAATCCCTCTACCAGTACCAAACCAAACCTTTGAGTCGCCCTGAAATACAATTTCACTGATGCTGTTACTTTTTAATCCTAACGAAAATGTTTTGGTTAAAATTGAATCTTCATCTAATTCAAATTTATCAGGTAAAATTGACTGAGAATAAGATGAGGCAAAAAATAAAATAATGGTAAATCTTAAATATAATTTCACTCTACTACTACCCTATGCTCTATCGGAAAACTATAGTCATTGGACTGATCCTTGGCTCTGAAAGTCCATAAAAATGTTCCTGTTTTTGTTTGTTGTGCAGGGTTTGTGTTTCCGGACCCAAAAATTGGTATTTGAATACTAAATCTTCCGTCACCTTCCATATCATCTCCACTAAAATAGCTAGGGAAAATTTCAACTGTACCCCCATCATCATACATTAGGATTTGATCGCCGTTATTTAATAAAGTATCCGGCTCTATATGGAGGGAGGTGAACCCGCAGGAAAATATATCTTCAGGCCCATTTTCATCAAATACTTCAGCAGCAATAATGATAAAATCTATTTCTGTTCCCACGGGCCTTTGAATTGTATCCGGAGCGGTAACAGATAAAATTACCGGATGTATATTTTGAATAAATGATGTCTGAAATATTTCAAACTTTCTTGCTCCGTAATTCCCTGATATTTTATATAAAACCTCTCCAACAATATCTGGCTGAATAATATTAATAATTGAATTGGTTTCATTGGAGATTTTACGGGAGTATAATCCATCATTTGAAATCAGGTCCCCAAAGTATCCATCATCATTTAACCAGATAGAGTCTTTATGTGTAGAGTCCTGCCCATACCACTCTACCAAAACAGAGGAGATCAACTCACCTTCAAATTCTTCTTCACAGGAGACAGCAAAGTAAAGGAGGTTAGATTCCCTCATAAACACAAACTGAGGATCTCTAATAGGGTTCTTTATTTCCTCTTCTACTGGTATTTGTTTTTCGCAAGAAGGCAAAATTAACAGTCCCCATAAAAGAAAAATCCATGTTATCTTATTTTTCATTTTAACGGTCATAAATGTAATGTACCAGCAAAGTACCTACCTGATTTAAACTTTCCGCAGAACAGTTTTCGGGGACATCATCGTGAGTGTGCCAGAAATTGGACCATCTATTTGGATAATTGAAATCTATGATATCAATAGCAGGAATATTAGCGTTTTCCCATAAAGGGACATGGTCATCATAGATCTCATATCCCAAATTTTTTTCAAAAGCTGTCAGCCCAATTTCATCTGCTAAATTCCACAAATATTTTACTAACTGAGGGTTTTGATAGTAAGAGTTTCTTTCTATAGGCAATTCTAAATTTGCATCCCCCACCATATCCAATATAATTGCCAACTCTGGCTTGCTGATTGGAAGATTTTTGGCAAAATACTGGGCTCCCAGAGCATAGGAACGGTGCTCACCTTCTATACCTAAATCTTCGGCATCAAAAAAGACAATATAAACAGTTTCATCATGAGGATATTGAGATAAAACACGTGCAATCTCCAAAAGTACTGCAACCCCACTGGCACCATCATTCGCCCCTAAGATTGGCTTATCTCTCTTTTCAGGGTTTGCATCATGGTCAGCAGTTGGACGGGTGTCCCAATGAGCTCCCAGCAAAATTGGTCGGGCTCCGCTTCCGCTGAGTTTTCCAATGATATTTGTCATTTCCATTGTACGATTAGTGCCTGGAATGAGCTGGTTGAATTTTTGAGTAAATACAGAATCCGAGAATTTTGAAAGCTCATCTATAAGAAAACTTTTACACAGCTCATATCCTTCCGAACCTGGATTTCGTGGACCAAAGGAACATTGTTTTTCAAGATATTGAAAAGCAGATTCTCCTGAAAAACTTGGGACTTGAGAAATACATCCAAAATTTATCAGGATAGAAAAAAATGCTAACAGCTTGGGGGGAAAAATTTTCATTTCAATCATACTCTGAATAGATACTAAAATTTAAAAATATCTCATGAACATTAATTATCCGCTGATTGAGATATTGATATCAAACCCAAAGTCTTTATCAATTTTTCGGCCTGTGGTTTTAGTTTCATTCTCACGATATTCATAGATAATACCACCACTCACATTTCGATTAAATGAATAGGATATCCGACTTCCTATTTTCCAGCTTGAAGATAGAGCCTGCTGAGCCAATTCTGTTTTATTTTTTGTCCCCCACGTTTCGCTGTTATTCATATCAAAGTTCAATGTAAAGTTCACATTGTTCTGTATATCCATATCTTCAAAATAGGGTAGAGGAATTGTAAATCCTCCTTTGTGGTTGTAGCTAGCGCTCGCTGTAAGAGATCGTTCTTTCTTCAAGGTCAGGCCTGTTGGCATTTCATCTACAGACTGGCTCATGTTTTGACGAATTTGTACTGAAATTCCCTTATTTAATGATAGAGACATCCCCACCAGTGGAGAGAAACTGGCGTTTACTTTCCCCTGTTTTTCATAGTCCTTATTTGAATCAATAAATGTGCTCAGATCCATCAGGTTCACTGTCCCCGGCTCAATATCTTCAAACTGCCAAGAACGGCTCTCTTTTCCGCTAAAGGAGTGGTCTAGAGATGCAGACCTTACAAATTTATTTAATATGGGCCATTTTTCAAGCCCAGACATTCGCAAACTCCATCCAAAAAAAGGCAGTCCCTGGTCTAACTTTTCTCCCCACGGAAGGTAGTCCCTCTGTATAGATAATTGCTGTACTCCTGAACCGCCAATAGTCTGAGATACATTTTCACCGAAAGAAAGATTAACACTTGTTTTTTTTGTTAATTTAAAGCCCGAGCGAAGGGAAACATCCTGCTTATGATCAAAACTGCCTAAGTTAGATCCAATACTTGCTGAATCTTGACTTAAGCCATGTTCGGATTGCCAGCCAAATCTATATCCAATAGGGACATCTCCCTGAACACCTTTTGCCGTACGATTAACAGTTTCAGTATATGTAAGGTTTAGTGGGTCGAACCTATTGAAAAAACCATGTACTACATTCAAAATTAAATTTCCTTTTTTATCCTTTTCACCTTTATCCTCTTGTTTATTCTCCGATTCAACCCGAGTACGGGTTCTACCTCTACTACGTGAAGAACCAGATTTTTGGCTGGAAGGCGGCTTATATACCGATTCAAATATCTGTACCGGACTAAGTGAAAAATTTGTAGAGAAACGTAGCTGAGTACCAATATCTGCCCCATCAATTGTACTGCTGAGGGGTTTGTCCCAGCGGTATCCTGCGGAATAGGTAATATTTGGTTTGAAGAATGAGGAAAGTTGTGGACTAAAATTTGTAGTGAGGTTTTCTGTGATATTGGTGACTGTTCCAGGATTCATTTCTTTTACTGCTGTCCATATATATCCACGAAATTCATCCATATTGGATTTTGCTGATTGGTTATACTTTACAGTTAAATTACTAAATACTTTATAGTCCAATCCAAATGAACGGTTCAATCCCAAATTATATACATCAGGAGATTCAAGCCCTGCCCTTGATAATTTCTCAGTTAACTTTTCACTAAAATCCATATTCGCAGATACAGAGGAGGGCGTATAAAATGTCTGAAAATCACTCACTTTTTTACCGATAATTGGAACATCTTTCATCCAGCTAAATGGTTTAACAAAGTTCTCCCTTCCGAAAGAATAACCATAGCTCAATTTCCCTGTGTAGCTCTGACTTTTTTCCCTCTCCATAATTTCACTGGACTTTAGAGAACGTGACACGCTAAAGTTACCTTTTAATCCATCTAAAGTTATTCTAACCAATTTATTATCAGACTTACTTGACTTTGAAATGGAAGAATTAAAACTGACACTTTGTGTTTTATTCATGATAGAATCGGGGGTAGCTGTCTGTCCTGCATAGATATCTGTCCCTGGATAGAATTTTGGACGACTAACAACATTCGAAATAGAAGAACTCAGTGGAATGTTCAGCCCCATCCATTTGGGGAGAAGCTTATGTACGTTAAAGCTAGTGTTGATCCGCAAATCTTCGCTGCTGCTGTTACTGCCTAACCGCTGCTGAAGCACATGAAAATCGGCATCTTTACGACTGTAAACAATGGACGTATTACCCAGATCAGCTAAATGGAACTTAGTCTGCATTCTCATTGCAACACCTCTGTCCTTCTTCACTCCACTGAGCCTCAATTCATCGATCCAAACTTCTCCGGAAATGGGCTGAGATTCATGTTTATTTACAACTCCAGCCGAAAAATATTGAATTCTTGAAAGAGAGGGCTGTCCTTTTATCGTTACCTTTTTACCTGTGGTATCTCCTGACTCATCTGTAAATATGTAGGTTCTCAAATCATCATCTACAATTAACGAATCAGTATCCCTAATTTTACTTACATTTCCTGAATTTTGAACTTTTAATTTTGTCAACCAGTCTAAGTTTATTTCTATTTTATTTCTATTCAATTGTTCGTCCCATCCCTCGTAAACGGGCTGGGTAATTTCATAATAATCGTCTCCCAAACCAAACCTCAAAAAAACATTTACAAATGAGATATCTTGCTGAACCCAATCACTGGATTTCCCATAAACATACATCTTCATTTTATCATAAATGAGAAAACTTTTGGCTCTGTCCCCAGATAAAGAAATTAAATTTTTCTGAGCTGCTCCCTTTTGATTTACCTGAAGAGAATCAAATTTTAAAACCAGTGATTGTTCCTTAGATTGAATTTCATTGATCCTATCATATTCTCCCTTTACCCCTTTTGGTGGAATATAGTCTGCGTTATCTTCAGTATTAATAACAGCGATAGAAAAAGTACTGTCATTTTTTTCATATGATTCCTCTGATATTTTTGAAACTCCCAGTTCCTGCCACTCGTTTCCTACCAACTCTATACGAGCAATTAAAAGCTTATCTGATTCATTATCTAAGCCAGAACGTATCAACCTGAGATATCGGATTTCATTCCACTCAATATTGGAGACTTTGGTGAAGTGACTTAGAGGAATTCGATAAAGTCTCCAGCCTGTAGAAACTCCGTTTTTCTCTGTTTCACCTCCCAGATAAACCGTATCAGGATGGTTCGGCTCGAGAGATACCGTTTTTGAAAAATAATCGTTGGTCTTGTCAATAAATCCTGAGCGATCTAAATCTTCTGTATCAGGATATTTGCCCCCTTCCTGAATTTGTGCTCCGGTTCCGTTCCCTTCAGTTCCATTTACATGAGAATAATTTGAGCTCCCCTCGGAGTAGCTCCAATTATCTCCATTGGGATCGTCTGCTGAAAATCCCGGCACTTGATTTAACTCATCAATGTCCTCATCAATGAGTCCATCTCCGTCGTCATCTACTCCATTCAATTCATCCTCATCTATTAATCCATCACCATCATTATCTGCAAAAAAACAACCTCCTAATCCATCTTCTATATCATCACTACACCCATCAATACCAACGTCTTCATTGTCTTCCAAAAAACCGTTTCCTAAGGACAGCCCCGCTTCAGGGATATCTTCGGTATTTAACTTTCCATCCCCATTTTTATCTTCGCTTATCTTTCCTAGATCAATGGTTAATTTACCCTGTGTCCCGTTTAGCCATATTTCAAAGAACTTGCTCTGAGTCTGGTCATGGTCACCGGAATAAAATGAGGTTGTAATACCCCCCCATAGACTATCCGGATGCATAGACTCCTGGTATGGTTTTTTTTCTGTTTTTAATACCATAATATCTGTGGTTTCATTTTGAGCTCTAATAGAAGTGGATTGGTTTGGCCAGATATCTTTGGTGCGCACTTGACCATAAGGGTTATACCAGTTAGTTTTTAATCTATATAGTTGCTGAAACTGTTTTTTTGTTTCAAAATTATTTAGAGGGGCAGATGCTTCTTTCCAATTTCGTCTTTGAATGGGTGGCGAGGATGTCCTCTTAGCACCCTCAAAATCATCAATGAACGCAACTCCATTTGGGTCTCCTGTCTCAGCATTGTTTACTGGATTTGGGTTAGGAATTACCTGAGCAATTTCACCTTCTAACGAAAAGGTTGATATTTTTTCTGTTTCTATAATTGGCAAATCATCTAGGGCCCGGGTAAGCCCATCCATTTCCAGTTCAAATCGGCCATTTAAATCCCATATAAAATTCCGGGTTGGTTCGTATCCTACTTCGACTTTTTCGTTTATCACTGATTGATCAAAAAATAGAGCCGTAGCACCAATAAATGAATTTTCTCCTAAATCCATTTGAGCTCTGCTTCCTAAAATTACTTTTTTATCAAAAGAGACTAATTCGTGCTTATCATACAAAATTTCAATGTTTGCATTGGGGTCTGTAGCTGCCTCCCCTAAAATAATTGTACCAGAAAAATAATCAATTTGATAGTCAATCCCACGGCTAAGACGGATTCCGTTCATCAAAACTTCTTCACTCCCTTCAACCAACATAAACCCAAGATTAATAGATGAACTTGGATTTGAATAATCCGCTTCTATGGTAAACCTCTGGTCTCCAGTATAATCCGAACTAATAGTAGATGTGTACATCTTCCCCTCCCCCAATGCAACAGATAAATTCTCATTAGAGTTTCCCCCTGCCAGAGAATCTTTAGATACAAATGGATAAAGAGATGGGAACATTAGCTCTCCCGTTACCATATTTATGATATTTGGATTATCCATATCTATAATATCATCTGGGATAGTTGCGCCTGCTTCACTGAGACTATCTAAACCAAAGTGACGAATATAAGGTAGACCAATTGGGTCAAGATGACTGGGCGGGGTCAAGCGCTCATTGACCAATTTTATTTCGAATCCCTCACGATTAATGTTTGTGGTCCCAAGGTAATACACGTTTTTAAACATGAGGTCCCACGTTGGATGATTGGGGTGAGGCGACTGAGGTTTGATCATTTTTAAGCTCAAGGTTCCTACCGTATCTCCCAGTGCGATACCGGAACCGACCGTCATGAGTGTATCACCATTATCTCTATTCACCAGAACAAAATGGCAGCCAATTATCTCGTCCATACTCCTGGACCTAAGACGGAAATAACCTAAGTCTTCGCTGACAGAATAATCTGACCCTCGAAGCATTCTGATAAAATTTCCATCCTTATTGTCATCAGGATATAGTTCGGTATTTTCCGGGTCAATGTAGGCAACTCCTATATCAGCAGCAGGGTTATTACTCAGATCAAGTTTGTAAAGCTCAAAGTTTGCAATTTTTATATTACCAATTAAATGGAGACCGTTACGCAAAGGATAAAAACTAGGAATTACAAAGGACTCTCCTTGGTAGGGTAGTCCTGAATCATCGATGGTAAGAGTATCAGAGTGCACTCCATTTCTAAACCATTCATGCACAAAAAAATACTGGTTTTTTACATATTCATAATCTTTAATTCGGGTCGTCTGGGCTTCAGAGCCACCTGTATATCTCTGCTGTTCTTTTTTTGTCTGTTCGATAGACGCAATCGATGTTATATCTATGGGACCGATTTTAGAGATTCCCTTCAATCCAAAAAGACCCTTGTTCTGCCCCGAAAAGGTTACATACTGTGTTGCGGGTAGCGATAGGGAAATGTTACCCGCTTCGACCTTTTGTATGATATCATCTTCCTCTCCCTGATAGCTTATTCTGATATTGTTTTCCCAATCGAAATCCCTTTCAGAGTCCTGGTCCATGAGTACGGTAATCCTGTCACCCACTTTCCCCTCAATATTCAGATTTTGACGCTGATCAAATTCAATGTGAGTGTTCTGTGTTTCATTAATACTAGAGCGCACTAACTCTTGATCTTGAAAAACAAGTTTTCCAGAAATATTCACATTTCCTCTTACTCTCAGCGATGCCCTCCCAAGTGTACCAATATCCATACCAACCACTTCCAATGCGCGGGTTCCTTTTCGAGAATCCTTGCTCTTATCTTTAGCGCCTTTCATTGCAATTTCGTGGAGCTTCTTTCTGTAATTCAGTCGTACTAGTTGCATCAAATACCACTCTATGGGGGCAGTGAATGGTATTTTATAAATGCGTTTGTCTAGCCTTTCTGTAAAGGTGATGTGCCCCCAGTTTGGGTCTACAGATATATCTGTTTTTTTTTCACCAAGAGGAACATTTAGCAATCCAATTGGTGAGATTAACGTATCTCTGTAGAGACCAAAATAAAATTCATGCTGAAACGGATCAACTACCCCTGGAGTGTTTATCCTGAACCCCATGGAGTTAAAATAGGTTGAATCCCCATCGGCATAGACATCACCGGGATAGACCCATATCAAGACCGATATCAGTAGAGCTACTGCCCGTCCTGTAAATGAAACCATTTTTATTTGATTATATTTAATTGTATTTCAACTAAAAAAACGATATCAATCTATCTATATATTACTCCAATAATTAAAAAATTTAAGGAATGATGTCTAGCAGAAGTTTACGAAGTTTTCTCATTGCCTGTCCACGATGACTTAACTTGTTTTTTTCTTCTGGAGAAAGCTCTGCCATGGTTTTTTTTACCTCGGGTATATAAAATACCGGATCATAACCAAACCCATTCTTCCCAATCTGTTTTTCTGTAATAATACCTTTTATTTCACCTTCGCTATAAAGTTCCCTTTTTCCATCCGTATAATAAATCACAGTTCTAAATCGAGCAGTTCGTTTTTCAATTGGAACTGACACCAGTTTATAAAGTAATTTTTTAACATTTTTCTCATAGGTCACATCTTCCCCTGCAAACCTAGATGAATAAACTCCCGGAGCTCCGTTCAGAGCATCCACCTCCAATCCTGTGTCATCACCCAAACTAGGTAATTGAGTTATCTTTTGAACGGTTTCTGCTTTGATCTTTGCATTTTCCATAAGAGTTAAGCCTGTCTCTTCTATATCGCCAATCTCAGGAAAGTGGTCCAAGGACTTTACCTCTAAAGGGAAATCTCTGAGGACAGCTCTCAGCTCTTTTTCTTTATCTCTGTTGTGAGTTGCAATGACTATCATAAAAAGGAGAATTTCATATAAAATAATGAGCTGTCAATTTAGACAAAACTTTGTAATAAAAAATAATACGGAAATTAGTCTTTTATCTATGCAAAACACTCTGCTAATTTCAGTATTAATATTTACCTATTTTCAATACACTATAATTGAGATTTTGGTAGGCTTGGTAGCTCAGTCGGTAGAGCAGAGGACTGAAAATCCT
>DEAI01000016.1:120145-133507 GCA_002346675.1 Fidelibacterota bacterium UBA2986 | reverse complement strand
GGTAGAGCAGAGGACTGAAAATCCTTGTGTCGCTGGTTCGATTCCGGCCCGAGCCACAATCAAATGATAAGGTTTCACGATGAGAGATAACAAAATACAAAATTTCGTCCTGAAGCCTTGTTTTGTTTTCAATATATCAGATATTATGAAATGAAACCAAAGAGAAACTTAGTTTAAATGGTATGGATACTTGTCATTTAAACTTTTTTACTAATTTAATTTCTCCATCCCTTGAGGCAAAATACAGCCACTGATCTTTTTAGCAATTGGGCCAAAGTGGGTAGAGATCAGGGGATGGCAGATTCTCATGACCCAGCGGTCAGTGAGATTTTGGATAACATCCTAAAATATCATAAAACTTCATTTACATTTATTGATGCAGGTTGTGGTAATGGCTGGGTTGTTCGCAAAGTTCGTTCAATACCTTACTGCAGTATGGCAATAGGAGTTGATGGTGCGAGGTCGATGATTGATAATGCAAAAAATGTGGATCCTGATGGGGAGTATTATCTTGATGATCTTCTATCCTGGACTCCAGATCAAAAAGCTGATATTGTACACAGTATGGAGGTGTTTTATTATTTTAAAGATCCTCAATACCTTACAGACCATATAGTAAATAATTGGCTAAAATTTAATGGAAAGCTAGTTATCGGACTTGATCACTACATTGGAAATCCAGATAGCTACAGTTGGTCAAAAGATCTTAATGTTCACATGAGCCTATTAAGTGAGCAGGACTGGCTTGATATTTTTTTGAAGTCAGGTCTTTCAAACTGTAAAAGCTGGAAGGCTAATGCATCAAAAGATTTCCCCGGTACTTTGGTTGTATCCGGTGATCTTTTAGATTAGAGTGCTTTTTCCATAAGTTTATTAAGTCTTTTTACAAAGCCAGCTGGATTGTCCAGTTTTACACCTCCTTGCAAGAGAGCCTGTTCGTAAAGCAGTAATACAATATCATCAAAAGATTTCCCCTTACGCATGGGAATAAGTTTTTTGACAATCTCATGATCTGGATTAATTTCAAGAATCGGCTTTACCTCTGGCATGCCAGTCTGGCCGGTCGCTTTTAGAATCTCCTGCATCTGAGCAGTTGGGTCGTTTTCATCTGCAACAATACAAGAAGGTGAGTTACTCAACCTATTAGATGCTCTGACATCTTTAATATTATCACCAAGGACAGATTTTATCTTTTTTATCAGAGGTTTTACCTCTTTTTCTTTATCTTTATCTGATTCCTTTTTTAGTTCGTCTGCTGCCCCACTACGGTTCACTGATTTGAGATCCTTTTCTTTATATGTTGGGATTGATGGCATAATTATTTCGTCAATCTCATCATCAAGGACCAGAACCTCTATGCCTTTATCTCTATACATTTCTAAAAGTGGAGACTCACGCAGTGCTGACTCATTTGTTCCTGTAATATAGTAGATTGATTTTTGATCACTGTCCATACGGTCTACATAATCTTGAAGGGAAACATAACCATCTTCTTTGGTTGATTTAAATCTTAAGAGATCAGTCAACGCTTCTTTGTGCTCAAAATCTTGGTATACTCCCTCCTTAATTAACCTTCCAAACTCATTGTAGAATCCTTCATATTTTTCTTTATTTTTGGATATGCTTTTAATTTTATCGAGAACCTTTTTTACAGAGTTTGACCTGATCTTTGCCATTATACGGTTCTGCTGAAGTATTTCCCTGCTCACATTTAGTGGTAAATCTGAGGAGTCAATAACTCCTCTCACAAAGCGAAGCCAGGTTGGCAGTAATTCTTTATCATCGTCAGTAATAAACACGCGGTTTACATATAACTTTACACCTGGCTGGTAGTCAGCACGATATATATCTGAAGGGGCTTTTTTCGGAATGTAAAAGAGAATTGTAAACTCTAGTATTCCCTCTGCTGTACTGTGAATCCAGTCCAGAGGGTCATCTCCATCATAAGATAGCGTTTTATAAAACTCATTGTAGTCTTTTTCCTTGAGCTCATTTTTTGGTCTTTTCCAAAATGCAGTTGCATCATTTACCTGATCGGTTTTAGACGTTTTTCCTTTTTCTTTTCCTTCATCATCATACTCTGTTTCTTCATAAGACAGAAAAATCGGAAAGTCTATATGATCAGAGTATTTTTTTACGGTACTCTGTATTTTCCATCTGCTTGCAAACTCTTTTCCTTCATCATTGAGGTGAAGGATGATCGTGGTCCCTACTTCTTCTGTTTTATCTGTAAAAATCTCATAACCAGATTTCCCATCACTTACCCATCTGTGGCCCTGTTTTTGTCCTGCTTTTTTACTAATGACTTCGACTTTGCTTGCGACCATGAAACATGAGTAAAATCCTACACCGAACTGTCCAATTAAATTGGAGTCTTTTTTTGCATCTCCGGACATTTTAGAAAGAAAGTTTTTTGTACCAGATCTCGCGATAGTACCCAGATTATCCTTTAGATCCTTTTTTCCCATTCCAATACCTGTGTCCTTGATGGTAAGGATTGGATTATCTCCCTCTTCAAAATATAGATTTATTTTTGGTTCAAACTTTAATGGCTTGAACTCATCTTGTGTCAGAGTTAGATACTTGAGTTTATCAAGTGCGTCTGAAGAGTTTGAAATAAGTTCTCGCAGAAAAATTTCTTTTTGTGAATAGAGAGAATGTATAATTAAATGTAATAACTGACTGACCTCAGTTTGGAAAGTTTGCTGTGACAATTGTGACTCCTATAATTTCTAAATTAAAATTTAATATATAAACCAGAAGGCAAAAATTAAGTATTTTACACTTGCAGATTAAAAAGGTTCCTGTTTTATGTTTTTGGGTGGTCTCATTTATTACATAGCCCCTTTTTACAAAGATGTAAAAAGAAAAAAACTGCTATCTGGCAAAACTTAAGCCATATTGATAATCATCTTCATCACCGTTTATAGAACAGCACCAATAAACAATTGGTATGATTCCAATACCTGTAAATATCAACAAAATTCACCATCCCGTTTTATTTAAATCATTTAATCTTCTAACTACAAATTCAAATGCAGGAAGCGCAGTTAATAAACGAGAAGTTTCAAATAAAGGTAACAATGGTATTCTATCGATCCAATCTATTGAAAATGGTATCCCGCATATTTTTGGTAATTCCCAATCCATCCACAAATCAATGGAAAGGAAGAAAACACGTACAAAAGTAACAAAAAAATATAGGGACATTCAATTCTGCTCGCTCTACCATTAAAAATGGCATATTTTTAAAGCATTTTGTAATCCATTTCATATCTGGATCTATACTTTATTCTACAAACAAAAATCTCTTCAATTTATCCTATCCCCATTTTTTTTAGAGATACTACTCTAAAAACACCATCTTCTTGGTCTGCACAAATTCACTAGCCTGTATCTGGTAGAGATATACGCTAGCACTTAAAGGATAGTTAATATTATCCCCCAGAACTTACCAAGGTAATCCCTCTATCAGCATTTGCTCTAATCCAAAATCCTTCCCCCGAATTAAGTGATTCTGGTTAATAGTATAATACATTATATCCACAGATTGTGACAGACTGTATTGTATTATTTGGGTCTTGTATGTTTGTAACATAAATTAGAAATAGTAGAACTGACATCATATCCCTGTCTTCTGTAAGAGAAATTTTTATTAATAAGATAATAAATTGGTTGTATAATGTAATTCAGAGATAAAAATATTAGTTTGCCTAGGATTATCTGCATTTCTGTTTGATGAATAAACTAGTTTTCGTCCATTTTTAGAAAAAACAGGAAATGAGTCAAATGTATTATTAGATGTTAATCTATGTAATTCTCCAGTTTCTATTTCCATGAGGTATAATTCAAAATTAGGTCCATAGGAATTATGCTCTTCTAACCAATTATCCATATTCGAAGAAAATACAATATATTTACCGCTAGGATGCCAAGATGGTGACCAATTGGTTGCACCATTATTGGTTAAACGTTTTCTATTACTGCCATCTCTATTAGCAATAAAAATATCTAGGGGAACTGATTCAATATAATTATTGTTCATATTTTTTATCCATTGCATTCTTTCTTCTTCAGTATCAGGATGCCAACCTCTCCATACAATTTTTTCTCCATTTGGTGAGTAAAATGCACCTCCATCATATCCAAATTCTTTTGTAATCCTTTTTAAGTCACCTCCATCATAATCCATTTCATACAAATCTATATCACCATTTCTTAAAGAAGTAAAAATAATTTTATTTTCAACAGGATGTACGGTTGCCTCTGCATCATATCCATTGGAGAGAGTCAAGTTTTTAATTTTGTTATCTTTCGATATTCTATAAATATCAAAATTTCTTAAAGGCCAGATATATTTCCTAGAATCTGGATCCTTATAAACCTCAGGACATTCCGGACCATCTTGCATGGTTGAAGAAAAGAAAATATATTGATCATTAATTGAAAAATATGAGCAGGTAAAAGCACCTTTTGTATAAGGGAGCATTTGGATATTTTCACCTTCAGCTGACATGGTATAGATCTTATCGCACTGATTACCATCTCTTCTTGATTGAAAAACTAATCTTTCATCATTAGTTGAAAAATAAGCTTCTCCATTATCTCCGGTGAATGTTAACTGTTTTGTGTGAGTTAAGCAAAATGATTTATTACTATAATTATTTTTTATTTTTATTTGATTACAACCAGAGATAACAACCCATATAAAAATGATCACGCTTTTAAAAAGTATATTTATCATTTTTTAAAATGTAACTTTATAAACTAATTCAACACCATCTCTGACTACAGTTACATCAATTGTGTCACCTGAATTAAATTCACTTAATCTATGCATATATTCATATATATCATTAACAGGTTTATTAGCCATTTTAACGACTATATCTCCATCAATTATTCCTGCATTATATGCTGGTTTATCAGGAATCACGGCATCAATTCTTAAACCCTTAATATCCTTAAAAACATAATCAGGCATTATACCCAATGTAACTTTAAAACGAGTTGGTCTGTTCTGCTCTTTTGGACCTGATTCTTGAAAAATAATTTTACCCGATTTATCAAAAGTATTTATCAGAGAAAAAAGTGAATTTTGAATAATCTTCATCCCGTTATAATTTAATTTTTCATAATCATCTGCTGGTGTATGATAATCTGAATGAGCACCAGTAAAAAAGAATAAAACCGGTACATCATTAACATAGAAACTAGCGTGATCAGAAGGTCCATACCCTTGGGAATTAAAGGTTGTTTTAATACCGAATGAATTGAATGTTTGATTTAGTTGTTTTTCTAAACCAATTCCTGTTCTTGTTCCACTAACATTCAATATTTTTTCTTCATTTAATTTTCCTACCATATCCATATTGATCATTATTTGAATAGTTTCATTTGGAATTAATTTACTGTTTACAAAATACTTAGAGCCAATCAAGCCCATTTCTTCTGCTCCAAAAGCAATAAATAAAATTGATCTTTTATTCGTTTTTGAATTTTTTAATAACTTGGCTAATTCAATTAATAAAGAAACCCCAGAAGCATTATCATCTGCACCATTGTGAATAGCATTAAGATAGGGTCTTCTCGAACCAGATTTATCTCCACCGTATCCAAGATGATCATAATGAGCCCCTATTACAATATATTCATCTTTAAAATTCAAGTCATTACCTTTTAATAATCCCACTACATTTTGGGTTTTAGCTTTCTTGTAAATAATATCTGTATTAACTGATATAGAATCTTCAATAAAAAAGTTGATAGAATTTTCTAAAGTTCCATTGATACTGTTTTCAAGCAATTCTATAGAAGTATTATTCCCTTTTAATATTTCATTAGCAAGTGATCTTTTTATATGTATAATTGGAATTCCAATATCTTGCTGACTTTGATCATAGGATAATTTAATTAAATCATCCTCTTTATTAAATTTTTCCCCTGAAACAAAAATGACACCGGCCGCAAAATTATCTTTTGCAATTAAAGCCTTTTTGCGAAGTGAACTAAATTCTGAATATTGACCGTGAGGGTTCTCACCATCAGGCGAACCTCTTAAAATCATGACCCATTTATGAGAAATATCATAGTTTTTATAATCGTCCCAATCTAAACTATCATTGGCTATTGAAAATCCATAACCCGAAAAAAATAATTGAGTTGATAATGACATGTTTTTACCAAAAGATAATGGAATAAAATCTATACCCGGTAAATAATTTTTGTTATTAAAAACTAATTTGTTTGACTCACCAATTTCTGCTTTAGAAACAATATCAAAATATTGAAAACCATCCTCACCTAAAAGGGTAAGATTAGTTCTTCTAAATTCATTTCTAATATAATCTGCTGCCAAATATCCACCATTAGTACCAGGGTATCTACCTTTTAAATCATCTGAGGCAAGATATTTAACATGATTATATAATGGATCAAATTTCTGTAATGATAAAAAGCTAGTACAACCACCGAAAAGAAATAATCCAAGAATATTTACTATATAGAGGTAATTGTTTTGCATTAGTATAAATTGAAACTTATTCTTATTTACATAAGCTCATTTAAAATATTGAGTGGAAAATGATTAAATCGTCCGGAGGGTAATAATATATACTGTACCTGTGATAGCTGCTAGTGAAGCTAAAACCTTAGCCCATAAAAAATTATCTGGGATACCAAATAGTACTGAAATTAAAACAAAAATCCACATCCATGTTATTATCATTAGCTTAACTTTTTTTGGTATTCCTTTATAATCACGGAAATTCTTAACATGCTGTCCAAAATATTTATTCTTAATGACCCATGTGTATAATTTTTTTGAACTACGAAAAAAACATGCCGCTGCAAGAATCATTACTGGTGTGGTAGGTAAACCAGGTAATATTATTCCAATTAGACCAATAATAGATAGTAGAATACCTATTATGATCCAGAAATATCTGACTACTAAATTTTTACTGATAACCATATTTTAATTGAAGTTTGCATCAATATCTATAGTAAGGTTTGGATTGCCTTGCGTTAAGTCTATGCTATTTATATAGCTACCTATTAAACTATAATTAGTACCAGCAGTTTCATACCCTAACGGCCAGTAAGTAACGGTGATGGCCTCGTAGTTCCTAAAAGAAAGATTACTAAAATTATAACCATAAGTGTCATTTTGTACATTATCACTTGTAATGTAGGCGAATGCTGCTGGAGGACCTTGTGGCGGATGAACTGTATCTAAAGTAACCAAAACTTCACCACTATCAGGCCATGTCCCAGAGAAATCAATATTTCCAGAGATTGAACCAAATTCGGGCAAGGTTTCTTCATTATTATTTTTATCTTCACAAGAAACTAACATTAGTAAAAGTAATGATAATACTAGACTTATAAATATTTTCATTAATGTTTCCTTTATTTTATTGCTTTATTAATTGATATTTCAAAGTTTCTACCAGGCATTGGGTAATGCTGTATAAGTACATATTGCCTATCAAAAAGATTCTTGACCTTAATTGTCAAATCATATTCCAATATAGTCTTAGATAAACTCACATCAGTAATTATCGTTGCAGGAAGGGTCTCTAGTGGGAAAATAACTTTGTTATTTTCAATTGGATGGTCATCACTTAAAAAGTCTTCATATAATTGTGTACTGGTATATCTAGTTGAAAATGAAAAATCAAGACTAGGTATCTTCTGTGAAAAGGTGAATCTTATTTTGTGATTCGGACGATACAGTAATGGAAAATCTTTATTTATATTTTCCATTTTCAAATAGCTGTAGTTAAAATTAATTATTGAACCGGTTCGAATTAAATTTATGTTAGAACCAAATTCAAAACCGCTGCCATGAACTGTTCCACGATTGATAGATCTGACAGGTATGGTGTAAACAAAATCAATCATATCTCTATAACGATTGAAGAAAAGATTACCAAAGAATGATAAATTTGACTCTGTTTGATGCTTAAATCCTGTTTCAATATTTGTTAATGATTCTGCTTTTAAAGTAGGATTGCCTAGTAGCAGAAGACCATAACTACTTTCATATTCTAAAAATAATTCTGAAATAGAAGGTGCTCTGAATCCTTGATTAATTGATATATAAACTGTTGATTTTGAATTCAGGCTATAAAATAGATTTAGTTTTGGAGAGATTGCTTCAAATAATTTAGGCTTATATCCATCTCCACCCTTTACCTCTCTAAAATCATATCTTAAACCAAAATCGAATATAGTTTTAATAAAAATCTGTTTTCTAAATTGTGCAAAACCTGCAGCTGTGAATTGTTCTGGTTGAACATATATATTTCGCAGAACATTGGATCTGGACCGTTCTAAGGATATTTCTGTGCCTATTATCAGGTTGGTTTCTTCATCAAAAAACCTCTGTAGCTGGCCTCTAATAATATAGCTTTTGTCCCGATAATGCGTCCTACCTAGGATTTTATTTTCCGGCGCATCATTACGATCGTTATAGTCAGTATCAAACTGATTTGAAGCTATTGAAACAGAAGCTATACTCTGACCTAATAGTGCTTTGTAATAAAACTGCAGATAACTGCTCAATCGGTTAGACTCTCTGTAAGATTTTAAACCTGGATTATCTGGATAAACAAAACCAGGCTGACCATTGAAACTATTTGCATTGATGAATGAAAATTGAGCCTGTTGATTATTTGATATTGATTTATTTAGCTTGATGGAAAATCGTTTTTGTTCATAGCCTGAATTAAATCTGTGACCATTTGAACTACCATAACCAACTGAGCTAACAATCTTTGTATTTTTAATAATTCCAGTATATGATAAGGAGAGGGCGTTTGAACTATAACTACCATAACGTAACCTTGGGTACCATTTATTTGAATGATTACCTGTTTCCGTTACTAAATTAACAATCCCCCCCATAGAATTATGACCATAGACTGATGAAGCAGGGCCCCTAATAACTTCAATATGTTTTATAGTTTCAAATGGTATTGCATTCCAATCTGATGAACCAGAGTTCGGTATTGAAACAGGGAAACCGTCAAGCAGCAGCAAAACTCTATTGTTGTAGCCACCTGGCTTGAAGTCAGATGAACCTCTAATTGAAATATTCACATTTCGCCCATATTCATGAGCACTCTGAACTTCAATACCATGTAGATTGGTCAGGAGAGCAGAAAGAGTCTCTTGATCAGTATTTGTTAGTTTATTTCTTTCTACTATCTCCGTTGTCTCTGGTGAATGTTTGGAAGGAATAAATCCCATTACATTAATTGCTTTCCATTGAATTGGACTCTTTTCAAGTTTTATATCTAAACGTGTTTGATTTGTATCATTTATATGTAATAATTGAGTGAATGGTTTATAACCAATTAAAGAATAAAGTAATTTGTGATGGCCTGTAGGAAGATTCTCTAATCGAAAATAGCCATTGCTATCAGATGCCGTACCAATCTGTAATTCATCAATAATGATATTTACACTTTCTAATGGATTTTTAGATTTTGCATCAGAAACTGTACCTGAAATAGATAAGCCGCTCACAAAGGATGTGAATATTAGAAATGAGCTCAAATAATACATTGTTTAAGTTAATTATTTAGTTTGGGATCCCTGATTAATTCATTAAGTAGACTCTCAATATCTTTGTCAGTCACTGGATCTTTTTTATCTCCCATAAATACAAGTCCCATAAAAAGCCCGCCCAGAGCTTTAAACATAAGCTTCGGATTTATCTGGGGAAATTCGTTTTGTTTGATTCCATCATCTAGTAGACCTTGTATAATTGCATAGAGTCGATTCTGGTATTCTTTCCATGGTTGATTATCTAACTTAATTGCTTTAGGAACATCAAAAAGAAATTCAAATAGCCCGGGTCTGTTTTGTGCATTTTCAGCTATTTTTATTAATACACTAACAAAGGTTGTTCTTGGAGAGCTATCTTCAGATATAACCGGCTCTAATGATTCCCATATATTCTTCCAGCCATCAACTAAAATGGCTGAAAAAACATCTTCTTTTGATTTAAAATAATAATAAATTGTAGCTTTACCAAATCCAGATGTATTTGCAATTTCATCCATAGTTGCCCCATCCAAACCTTTAGATTTGAAAACTGATAGAGCACCAGCCAAAATACGTTCTTGACGCATTTTCCTTTCTTCTAATTGACGTGGGGAAATTGACATACTAATTATAAAATACTTAAATACTTAAATATATTTTCGAATGATGAGTCGAAAAGTAAAACGATAGTTTTATAATTCCAAATGAATCGTATCTAATTTTTAAATTATTTTCCATTAACTTCAAATATAAGAATGAGGTACATTGCAATTATTAGACAATAGTCTTCAGAAAAATATTTAGTTTATAAAATGAAAAATGATTATTTAGATATTAATAATAAAATAGGAATCTTGATTTCCAATTTGGGTACTCCTAATTCTACATCAATAAAAGATCTAAAGAAATATATTAATGAATTTCTGATGGATAAAAGAGTAATCAATTTACCAAGGATATTATGGATTCCAATCCTTAAATTAATTATTCTCAATTTAAGACCAAGAAAATCAGCGAAACTATATAGAGTCATTTGGACAAATGAAGGTTCTCCCCTGCTATCCTTTTCGAAAAAAATTGTAGAAAAACTATCAACAATATTGGATAAACGAATTACATTGGCTCTTGGCATGCGTTATGGCTCGCCTTCTATATCTGAGGCAATGAATATATTTAGGCAAGAAAAAATTTCTAAAATATTAGTTTTGCCATTATACCCACAAACAGGATCACCAACTACATCTAGTACATTTGATGCCGTAGCTAACTATTTAAAAGATATACCTTGGATGCCAGAACTAAGATTTGTATCAGGATACCATGACCAAGATGATTACATAAATGCCTTAGTTAAATCCATCAACGCCTGCTTTAAAAATAATGGTAAGCCCGATAAATTGATTTTTAGCTTTCATGGAATGCCATATCGTTATTTAGAAAAAGGTGACCCTTACTATTGTTTTTGCCAAAAGACCGCCCGTTTGACTTCTGAAAAGTTAAATCTTAATGAGAATTCTTATGATGTTGCTTTTCAATCAAGGTTCGGCCCAGATAAATGGTTAGAACCTTACATTGACAAACTGTTAATCGATGAAGCAACAAGTGGTACAAAATATATTCAGGTTATTTCACCGGGCTTTGCAGTAGATTGCCTAGAAACATTGGAAGAAATAAATATACAGTATCGTAAACTATTTATTACTAATGGTGGTGAAAAGTTTGAATATATACCCTGTCTGAATGATGGCGATAATCAAATAAAATTGCTATATTCAATAATTAATAATAGTATTAAAGGTTGGTGATTATAATATTTTTTTTATAAGCAAATCAGCCTGCTTAAAAATATCGTGTGTATGCGTATACACAAATTTAGCACTACGACCAATAGTATATAAATTTTCAAAATTACTTAAAAATGAAAAAACATGTTCTAATTTTTTTTCGCTATCAATATTAAGAGTTGGATAGGCATACTTTATATTCATTACCTTATATCCTATAATTTGCTCATTCTTAATTAAGTCATTACTCAAAAGTATCTCACAAATCATTGAATATATTTGTTCTTTTTTTAATGTAAATGTTAACAACTCATGGTCATAAGGAATTTCAATAACAATACATGTTTTATCATTTGGGGCCATTTTAATACTTCTATTTTTTGGCTCATATATACGTGTAAATGGGTATATGGATTCTGGGAAATAAATTGATGCATTATTTGTGAAATAAGGTGTGTCTAAATAAATCACACATAGATATAAATTTCTATAGTGTATATTATCTACTATATCTTTGATCTCTTTTGGCGGACCTGGTTCTAAAGCATTTACCAAAATATCAACTGGTAAGGTACTTATCACTTTTTCAATATTTTGAATTGTATTATTACGATCAGATATCTTTATTATATTATTACCATTATGATATAATTTGGTTATCGGAGCATTATAGCATATTGAAGCATGATCCATACTATTTTTAATTTTTTCAAATATTGTGCCAAAACCATATACAGGATAATAAAATGAACCATCCAGATGTTTAACACTTTCAGAACTAAAAATTAATTGTTTAAATAATGAACTAATATCTAGATTTTTTAATCTATTACCTGAGACTTTAATATCTAATTTATCAGCAGGACTACCCCATAACTTTTCGGTATAATTTATGAGAAATAATTCAGATAAAGTTTTTCCGTATGTGTGATAAGCATGCTCCTTAAAATTACTATAATGATAATTTCGTGTAAACATATTGCAAATATTCTCGATAATAATTTTACTTATTGTACAATTATCGAGGTTAGTAAATATGCTGAATAAATTTAATGGGAAATCTATCAACTTCCCTTGATGATAGATTTTGCTGGGAGAATTAACTTTTTTTAATTCATCACCCATTAAATTTTTTATATCAGAAGTTATATCATCATATTTATCATGGAATCTGTGTGCACCAGTGTCAAACCTGAAGTGACCATCACATATAGTTTTACAATTTCCACCAACCTGATTTGACCTTTCGTATATTTTAAAAGAGATATTATTCTTTTTTGCATAATAACCCGTAGCAAGACCGGCAGGGCCAGCTCCAAGAATATGTAATTTTGAATTATCTACCATATCATTTTTTTTCTAGTTTAAAAGTTTCAATTGCAGACCACATTCTATTTACATATGGATTATGAAAATATGTACTATCATAATTAACTCTATAGTTATTATTAAATAGATTTTCAAAACTCCCTATCAGTAAAGCTAAATCTTTACCGGATGAATTGAATGTTATTATTTGTTCATTATCTTCAACACTAATAAAATCACCTTTTACACCATGTCTTTTTAGATAATAATTAATTAAAGGTGTACTAATTATCGTTATCCCATAATGCTCATAAAGTAGACTGTCTTTTAATTTAGAAATAGCAGTAGGATTTTTATGTTGTATTACTAAGTTTGATGTGATTGTAATTAAGGCAACAAAGAATAACAACGATGAAATATTAAAAAAAATCTGTTTTGAATCAGAAAAATATTTTTGACCTATGGTTACTAAAATAAATATCAATATAAGAATAGGCATAATGTGTCTAGACTTATAAACTATATTTTGGAAAAAAAATACCCAGAGCATATACAATACAACACAGTATATAATTATCACCAGGTTTTCATCATTTTTAAGATGATTTTTAATACCTCTTATCCCAAAATAAATAAAATAAATATATGAAATTGATAGAATCATAGTCTGCCACGCTCTTCCCGGCCAATATCCACCTAAACCATCAGCCCATAT
>DEAI01000016.1:53881-119839 GCA_002346675.1 Fidelibacterota bacterium UBA2986 | reverse complement strand
TCCACCTAAACCATCAGCCCATATCGATTTTAAAAAACTGACAAATCTAATATATAAATTATTCTCAGTAATAAAAGTGCCACCAAAATCTGTGAAATGACCTATAAATTGTTTATTTGCGAGAATATATAAATCCTCATATCCAGTTATTAATATTAGTGGTAAAAACCATATCAATAATCCAATAATAAATGATATAAATAGATATACTCTTTGTTTATGAAAAATTAAATGGTTAATAAATGGAATTATAATTAAAGGTATATATGATAGCCGAACACCAGACAATAGACCTATTATAATGAAACCACAGATTAAATTTTTAGTTCTATTTCTTCTTTCTGTTAAATAATAGAGACATACAATAGCAAGCGCAAATCCCATTAGGTCTGGCATATAACGATTACTCATTAGCCAGATCAATGGATTAAAGAAAATTAGGAAAGAGCAGAATATACCAACTCGATTATTTATTTTTATTTTACTAATCTTTAGTATATAATAGATAATCACAAAAACAGATACAGCTCCAATCAAGGAAAACGTTGCTCCTTTACTATCAATTATCAAAAATAATAAGGTGGCAATAAAACAGAATACAGGATATCCAGGAAAGTGGGGTTGTAACCTGGAGAGATTATAATCATCAAGGCTAAGATAAAATCTGAGACTATCTATATCTTCAATATAATAAATACTCGTAGCAATACGCGAAATAACACATGCCACAAATAATATTGAATAAGACTGATTTTCAGTGATCTTTTTGAACATTGATGGAATTAAAAGTAAAAATAAGGGGTCTTAAAATAAGACCCCCTTACTAATTTTGGATAGAAAATAGAATTTCTATCTTTTTATATACTCAAGATCTAATTAAGACTTAACTCACTAATTAATAGATTTCTTGCAGTTTCTAAATCAGATTTATATGTATCAAAGCCTGTTTGTCCAGGATATAATGGCGCAGCCCTGACATGTTCCACTATGGTATTAAGTGAAGCATCACTTAGGTTATGAGGAATGTATTGTAGTGATATAACAAAACCTCGCATTTCTGACCAATACTTATTATAATTTGTAGCTGCCGAAGATAATGCAGTTATACTCGTCTCAGTTGTGGCTGGTAAATAACCATCAGTTCCTACCAGCTTATTGATATAGTATACTACATTTGCAGCAGTTAGCTGCTCCCATCTTGTTTTTATCATATCAATGTGTGTCGCTAATTCATCTTGACCACCACCATTGTGAACAATGGTTCTACCAGCAACAAATGCTGTAAAAATATCTGTCCTAAAGCTGAAACTATATCCAGGGTTTTCATCTCTTTTTCTAGCATATTCTGCCCAACCAAAATTATGCTCTGAAGTAATATCTATACATGTAGTACCTTGAGTTTGGGAACCCAGAAAATCACGATGCGCCCCAAAATAACCAAAGGCTTCATCCCAGTAATGTTCTGCGTCCGTATAGCCCTTGCCCTCTCTCGGTGTATTGTTTTCAGGAAATGTTGATTCCTGAAACTTAGCAAGATAGTTACCAATTGCCTGTGAAGCGCCAACTGCGCCATAGAGTGTTTTGTTAATCATCTGAGATAAGTTATGACCTTCAGCAGATGTATAGGCTAGATAAGATGCTTCCGTATCACCACTGTTTATATAGTAATTACCAATATTATCAATCCAAGATTCAACAGCGGTGACGGCTGTAAGATTTCCAAAGCCTTTAATTACAGCTGTATTGGTCTTACCTTTTAGGTTCTTACCAGTAGAAATATTTTCATATGTTGCTTCACAAACTGTTGGTGTTTGACCATATAGGATGTATGTTGAACCACCAGTATCATTGTAATCATAAAGACCATCTAAGACCGCTTCACTAATATACATTTGTTCAGCTGCACGGTCAGTAGCTGTTTTAAGATCACTATGAAGCATATTTCTTACAACCTGACCGGTATAACTTACACTGCTTTCACCATCAACAAATCTACTTGGAAATGTATAAGATGTAGGCTGTTCAAGAGTTGTATCCTCATTATCATCTTTCGTATCCTCACAACCTATGGTTAACATAAGTAGGAACGAAATAAAATAGAAGAGTTTTGTGCTGTTTATCATTCGAGTTTATCCTTTTTTAATTAAGTTGTTATTTGTTATTGTTTTTTTAAATTGCTATTTCAGTCCTAGAAAGAATAACCAATACCTACATTAATTTGTCTTCTCGGACCAGGTAAAATTCCAGAACTAATTTCTGGTTGTTTTTGTCTTGGATTAGAATGCAGCCTAGAACCAATATAGATTTCATCAGTGACATTCTTACCAGATAAAAATATGTTTAATCTTGAGCTTATTGAAATATTAGCTGAAAGGTTTAAGATAGTATAACTATCAATTGTACCTCTAATTCCTTTATTCATAGGAAATTCAATATTTTCAAAATCTGTAAAAACCTTATCCACATATTTAACATCACAACGAATGTGAGCTTTATCAGATAATCTGGTTTCGAGCCCAAGTGTAAGTGTGTGTCTAGGAGAATAAGGAAGTACATTCCCATTAAGGTCTGCATTCACCGTGTATATAGCAGATGGTATTTCACCTTCATCAATCCTTGTATTTAATAGACAATAAATAATATTTAGATCAGGAATGATAGCTGAAATGTTTGAAAGAAAAAAATGTGTTCTAGTTTCCAGTCCCATTGTTGTAACTGTACCAAGATTTAAAAATGCAGTTCCTCTACCAGCTGCAATCAAATTTTCAATATTTATATGAAACGCTGCTACCTCGTATTCCATTAAACGAGATACTCCTCTAAAACCAATTTCTTTATTCCAGCTCATCTCGGGCTCTACATCTAATCCCCCATCTTTATAGTTTTCACCGAAATTAACAATATTTAATGCCCCACTTGATGGGGGAGTGTAACCCCTATGGATACCGCCAAATAGATTTATCCCGAACAGAGAGCTTGTAAAAGCTAAACCAGGCAAAATAACATACTCTGTTTTATCAAGATAGATAGAGCCCTGTAAGCGATCAATACGTTCTTGCTCAAAAATCTCAAATCGCAGACCTGGCCTAATCATTATTTTTTCGAACTCAATTGATTCTGAGATAAACCCTGAAAAGGCCATTGTCTCATAATGTTGACTCTTACCAACGATAGTTGCTGAATCTATATCACCAATGTAATATACACCGTCTCTTGATTCTGGCTCTTCACCTTCTTTTCTGTCATCAATGAAGCGTTCCCAATATACTCTCCAACCTACATCCATATTTGATGAATAATTGAAGAGGTCATGCTTAATATTGTAGGACCTTTCAAGCCCAGCAACATAAAATGTTCTTAATATTCCAAAGTTTTTAAATCCATATTCACTAGTACCGCCCCCAACACGAACCAAATCAATATAATCATTGATGTAATCGTTTGATGGGACTTCATCATTTTCATCATATTCATTTTTATTATTTAAAGAGCCTGGTCTTATAAACATATCATACTCTCTCCACCAACGACGGTCAAAAAAACTAATGAAAATGGTAGTGTTTTTAATTATGTCAGTGTTCACTTGCTCTGTTTGGATTAAATCAAGTGCAGTTCTGTATACACGGAAATTGTCATCCTCTTTAGGATTAAATTTTGGATCATTATAAAAAGAGTACTCCGTCAATCCTGTATATGTAGCATTAGAGTTTTCAAAATTAAAATTTGCTTTGAAGTATAGATTTTTTGTTGGGGATTGATTATAGTTTATTTTTAGAGTTGTATTAATTTGTTCAAATTCATTATTCTGTCTGAAACCATCTCCTCTTTTCAAAAGAAACTGAATTTCAGGATTAATTTTATCACTTCCCCAACCTCCAATTTCAGTAAACAGACTAGTATATCCATTTTGGCCACCTGTAAACTTGAATGAGCCACCAAACAAATCACGAGGTCTCCTTGTAAAATAATTGATTACCCCTCCCATCGTATGCGGTCCATATAATATCGAACTGCTACCTTTTATAACCTCAATTTGATCAATCCGATCTGATGGAGGATTATAGTACATATTAGGGTATACATAAAGTGCAGGCTGAATTGGTACACCATCTTCTAAAATAAGAGTTCTTGAGCTTCTTCTAGGGTTAAGCCCGCGGATGCCAATACTTATCCTTGAATTTCCAACACCATCATCTGCAAAGCCATTAATACCTGGAATATATTCTAACATTTCTTGGGTCCCGATAGGATTTACAAGCCTTAATGTTTGCATATCTAAAACAGTTGCTGCGCCAGGTAGATCATCATAGCTCTTATCTAATTTACTAATAATCTCAAGTTTTGCCATTAATATTGGTTGTATGGTTAGTGCTGCATCAATTTTATATTTCTTACCTTCTTCGATTATGATACTCTCTTTGTAATCTTCAAAGCCAATAAAACTTATTTTTATTGTATAATCACCAGCTGAGACTCCACTTACACTATAGAATCCATTATCATCAGTTGATGCACCGTAATTATTTCCAGTTTCACTTTCAAATAATACATTTGCTCCTCGCAAAGGTAAGTTGCTATCATTTTTAACAATAGTTCCGTTTATAACTGATTTTGAACTAACTCCATATACATAATAGGAAAGTATTAATATTAATATTATAACGGTCTTTAATAATTGCATAAGGTAGGAATCAATTAAAATGTCTCAGGATTATTAACATCATTATTATCGCTGCCAGGAAAAGATAGGTTCCCATAGCTGCCTCCATCATCTGCATCTCCAGTTTGAGGAGAAATTATAGGGTCATCTTCACATCCTGTAATCAGAAGTGAAAAAAGAATAATAGTTATTAACCATGTATGTGAAAATATTCTGTTCATTTTATTTGAAGTGATTGTTTATATGTATTAAATATTTTAGTGACCTCTTTAATTAATATTTGGTAAAGAGTGTAATTAACTTTTATATATAAACTAGTTGGGGGTATATTAATTAAAATGGATTTTGATTTATCGGTAGAGGATTTAAAAAAATAATCAATTTCTTCTAATCTTTTTTTGAAATACCAAAACTCGTTTTGTTTTAATGCTATTGAAGAACCATCAATTTTAATTGTTATATTTTTATCCATCTCAACTTAGCTTTTTTACATCTCGAAATAGATTATATAAATAGAAAAAACAAATTAAAGAAATCATCCATGTTAAAAATTCAATTAAGCTAGGATTACCATTATATCCAAAAATTCCCTTAAAAAATCCACCTATATAACCCTTATCATGAAACAAGGGATACGACCCATCTGAATTCAATTCTGGATTTATATCCCATATTCTACCATAATCCTTAATTATCCCCGCGGATTCTAATTCATGAACACCATAGGCAAGCATACCTGATGCCACAAATATTAACAAAATTGAACTTACATTAAAGAATGTTTTTACTGGAACTGATTTACCTTTTATAAAAATTAGGTATCCAATGCTTAGACCTAATAATCCACCTAGTAAGGACAAAATAATTGAAACATTCCCGTCTTTAATAAATATGCCATATAAGAATAATATCGTTTCAATTCCCTCTCTAAAAACAGAGATAAACGCTAAGCTAAAGATTCCAACCCCCAATTTATTCTCAGATATTGATTTTTCTGCTTTTTGTTTAATTTCATTCGCTATATTTTGATTTTTTGCCATCCAAATTATCATAGATGCTAAGGTAATTGATGCAATTATCATTACAAACCCTTCAAACAATTTTTCGGCCTTTCCTTGAAAACCTCCTGCAAATATCTGAAATAAAAAAGAGCCAACCATACTAGCTATAAGTGCATAACTAACACCTTTCCAAAGCTGTTTAATTGCGTTCCCGTTATCTATTTTTTTTAAGTAAGTATAAAGAATGCCTATTATTAACGAAGCTTCTAAAACTTCTCTAAAAACTATAATCAATTCAGTCAATATAAATTCCTTTATTTTTTGGGACTCTTCGGATATTTTCTTTTAATCTTAAGTATAAGATTGATGAGTCCCTGAATTACTTATTATTATTGCTATTGAGAATCATTATCATTAAAAAATTATTTTAATAATATTATATATGTCAATAATTAAATTCATTTTTTTAATTTATTTATGGTTATCTTGAAAACTCTGAACTATTTAAAAATATCGTAATTACTTTATCAACTATCCTATAAACAAAAAAACTAATCCCCCTTTTTTAATATTAACTCCCAACTATCTCAACCACCTATAATTTAACGGATATTTCTCCTTATTTATTATCGAGGCTACTTTGATTCGCAGGTTACTCTATCCCCACTAATTTGTAAAGATATAATTAAACCACTCTTGACCACTTAGAATACTAAAGAAAAATAATCTTTTTTACTGAACAAAGGATTAGCAAACATTGTGGTGAGTGGCTACTAGCAAAGGATAATGTTATTGATATAGATGGTAATATTTATAAAACTTAAAGATCAGCAATCAAATAAATAAATATTATTTACCCAGTATCATTTTTCCAGTTTTAGTAGTTCCATTATTCGAAAACTAATAATTATAAATATCTTAGCTTATTTTATATTCCATATTTATAACTTTCCTTCTATCACCTGCGTTTAGTGGATAAAAACTAGAATGGTTCAGATGGAGGCCCCAAAGCCAACGAATATCCGGTTCGTATTCAATAATTATAATGTTTTCATTTGAGTTTTATTTAAATTGTAATTGACACCTATCAACTCAACGTAATACCAATTGTTTTGATCTAAACTCGTTAAATAAGTGAAGTGTTTAAAAGGTGCGCTTTCTCCATAAGCAAGATAAAAATACCATTCAATCAAATTTAACTGATTCCAGTATGAAATCCTCCTCCATTAATTAATATAACTAATGGTAAAGGATTATTTTATGGAGTGGGCGATAAATCAATATCTGATTCTAATAAAATAGTATCAAGTAATTAATCTTGTTCTTGATTTAAACCTGAAGAGTATTGGAGTCTATTTAAACTTAATCTTTCAATATATAAAATATTATAAATTAGTGTAAGCTCACTTTCTTGATATTGCTGACTTACAAATAATACTCAATCAGATGAGGTATTACTTATAATGTAAATATTACCAACATTATTTGCCCGAACCCAGTATCCCTTTCCTGGTTCCAGTATCTCTGCGTTTGAATAACCACCTAAAGCAAACCCATAAACCGTACCAGTGATTATAATTCCATCCGGATCTTGTATATCTGATATATCAAAAGCAGTGCTTATTGCTGATATAAGATTCCAATCTTCAGTTAAGGTTAGCTCCAATTCAACAATAGGGTTACCATTAAAACTATTGGTGGTTGAGTTTTCAAACCTTAACCAATACCCGGCTCCATTGTTCAGAGTCTCTTCTTGTACGTAGATGCCATTAAAACTGAATAATGTCCCAGAAACAGAATTAGGAAATATTGATTGATAGAAATTGTCATCAACCAGAACTGGTAATCCTACTATATTCCAGTCCGTTGAGTAGTCTACTTCAAGTATGGTCCCCATATCATCACGAAGCTCCATAATCAGATTGTATAAAAAATTATAATTCTCATCATTTTCATTGTACGGAGTAAAATTGAATGTGGTATCTACAATACCGTCCCTATTCAAAAAATAAATTGCTCTTTGATATGCATCCCAAGATGACCAAACGGGATATCCGTCTGACTCACTATCCTCAACCCATCCAATGACTCTTCCATTTATCATTTCATTGAGATATTGATTGTATTGATCCTTCCCTACTCCAATAAAAGTAACATCGTTTATACCCTCAGAGATTAAGTCTAGGTGTATGTTATTTAAAAAACCGAACCGGCTTTGGCAAGTCCCTCAGTATTCATGACCAAAATAGACGATACAGACATTATTTGGAAAAAATGAAGGGCCAACTGTTTGTTGGTATGTTTCAGAATTATAATTTAGATCTTCTAATCCAAAATCATTTTGAGAAAATAATAAAATCGGAAATAGAATGGCCAGATATTGTGAAAGATTTTTCATAAATAAAACTGTAATAGAGCTAAATTTAAATAAATATTGGGTCATAACAATAATACTGGTTTAGTAGGACAGGTTATTATAAATAGCACAGTCAGAATAAAGAAACCATATTAAGTAATTAAGCGTTCCTCAAATAAATAATAGTGGCTTTCAATAAAATTTCAATATCTAGTCCAATAGATTGGTTTTGTACATAGTAATGGTCAAACAGTTGACGGTTGTATGTATTTATTTGAGTTTCTTTGATTTTTTCAAGACTAGACAGTCCGGGGGGACATATAAGCTTTGGGTCTTTTTTAGAACATTCAATAAGCGGTGAACCAACAAAACTTATATTTCCTTTTAAGACTGACCACAATAGAGGTAGTCTCTGGATGAAGTGCCTTTCTGATTGAAATAAAAAAGCAGTGAATGTTTTATTATTCTCTCCCCAAAATAATATTTCCTTCTTTGACCCTGATAATAGTTTTATTATTATGGCAGGGGAAAAAAGTAAAAGGGAAATACAGGAAAATACTATATCAAAAATGCGCTTTGTAACTTGGTTTATACTATAGTAAAATGAATATTCTATATTTAAAAAGGATAACTCTCCTATTTCTTCTATGGAACCCTTACCTATAATGTAATCCTGTTCTCTGGGGACCATTCGATAGGTGAGTTGTAGATCCTTTGTAAAATCCATCAAAGATACAATTTTTTGATACGGTAGAGCGTTATCTGAAAATATAATTTCACGTATTCTGTATGTTTTAACAAGAGCCCTGATATCGTCTAAAGACCCTAGAAAGGGTACGGGTAGTTCTGACTGGTCAATTTGTAATTTAGAGTCCGTAAATCCAATGATATTTAATCCGGAATTAACGCGATGATATATTTTTTTTACCAATTCTATTCCACTTTTATTTGCACCAACTACAAGTGTTTTTTTGGTAAATAAGATGTTGTGTTTATCCTTGATACTATTCACATAGCCCCTTGACATAATAAAATGGGCGATAAGCCTCCATCCTGGTATAAATAGAGTAATTACTCCTGATGCAGCAAGAATAACAAAACGTGAAAAAGCAAATTGTTTAAAAAAATATGTAAAAGCTACCACTACAAAAAAACCTGTCAGAGATGATAATACTGCTGCGGAATAAGAGAGGATATTTTTTCCATATAATTGAAAGTAATATCCAATAATTAACCAGAAAAAAATGTAAACAGTTGGGACAAGTCCTTGGCTCAAATAGATTGGATCAAAATCAGAAAATTTAAGAAATATTGATCCGACAAAAGCCAATAAAACAACAAAGCTATCAAGAAAAACCGAAAGAAGTTGAGATTTCCGGTCAGCTATGAAAGAAATAAATTTGCGAACTCTTAGACCTAAATGAATCGCTAGATAAAATAAGAGATTCTGGCTTTTAGATAATTGTTTTTTATAGAACAGAAGCATAGCGTTGTAAAAAGCAGTGATACTATCGTAAGGAGCAGATTTTACAGATTCTCCTTTATAGTGAATGATCTGTGTTGTTGGGAGATAATGTACCTCCTTTCCCTCTTTCTTTATCCTGTGACATAAATCTAAGTCTTCTCCGAATAAAAAGAATTGTTCATCAAAACCACCTATGGTTTTGAATAATGACACACGCAGAAACATACAAGAGCCACTGATAGCGTCCACCGAATGAATTTCATCCGAATCTAAATAGGTTAAATTGTATTTTCCTGTCCATTTCGAATGGGGAAACAGCCTTGATAAACCCAGTAGTTTAGGTAGGGCAACACTTAAAGAAGGGAACGTTCTTTTACATGCGAGCTGAAGAGTCCCGTCAGGATTTATAATTTTTGGTCCGACTAACCCGACATCAGAATTTAATTTCAAATATTTTACAAAAGTGGAGATTGTATCTTCCTGTAATACCGTATCTGGATTTAAAATTAAAACATACTCACTTGATGCTATTTTTATCGCTTGGTTTACTGCTTTTCCAAACCCCACATTTTTCTGATTGCTAATCAAATTGCATTTTGAGAATCTCTCCCGAATCATATCAGCAGTTCCATCAAATGAGTTATTATCAACGATGATAATTTCTACTTTGCCCTTATAATTTGTCTGTAACACTGATTCTAGGCAATGAATCAAATACTGTTTTACATTAAAACTAACAATAATAACTGATACTGAATTGGGAGTCATTGATTTTTTAATTATTCCATTCATATATTTTAACTATATATAAATATAAATGCAATGTAGTGGATATATACATAGTTTTCTTTTAAATAGAATGATCGTGTTATTTAATATATCGGTTAAGATGTATCTCTTATAATGATGCTATTTTATAACAATGGCATTTACAAAATAAATGAAATATCAAGGATAATTTTTCAATTAGATTGAACTATAACTTGGCCATTTTAATCTCTTCCACCCAAGCTCAGGAATGAGATGACAGTAGTGAACCTTTTAATAAGATGACTCACTTAATGAATCTATCAAGAAAGCTTCCTTTTGATATTTAGCCTTTTTCTTAATTCATCAACAATATATACAGTTAAGATATTAATAAAAACTGATAAAAGAATAAACCAAGTCCAAGCAATACCAACTTGTTTTAAGTAAAAAACAATTAATAGGCTGGTTACCAATCCTGTAATCAAACTGACCTGATGAAAGTTATGTTTTAACTTACTTAATAGGAATAATCCCAACAAACCACCATAGGTAAAGGATGCAATTTGCAATCCGACAATCACAATAGCTGAATCACTTTCATCAAATAATAATGCTATACCAATTAATATTGTTGCCCAAGCTAAACTTATGAATCGAGATAGTTTTAATGATGAGCTCCCTCCCATCCAATCATTTATAGTGGAAGATGCAAGCGCGTTAATGGAGGAGCTTAGAGTAGACATTGCTGCAGAGAGGACTCCAGCAAGTAAAACTCCCTTTAATCCCACTGGTAAATAATTCACAATAAAGGATGTAAACTCACGATCCTTAGCGATTTCTACTCCATCCATCATAACGAAAATGAGAGAGCCCGCCATAAGAAAAACAGTAAACTGGAAAAATACAAAAATACCACTACCAATCATTGCCTTTTTTGCAGAGTCTAAGCTGTTTGTCCCCAATACCCTCTGTACCATCATATAGTCAACACCATGTGACGCTAAAGAAAGGAGTGCCCCTCCAATTAACGCGCTAATAAAAAAGCTTGAGTCAAAAAATAGATTACCTCTCCAATTAAAGATTTCCAATTTCCCCTCAGATGTTAGTGAGGACAATATGGAAGCAAAAGATTGATCAAGATGATTGAGACAGAATAATATTGTTAGGACACCACCAAATAAATAAAGTACAAATTGGATACTATCTATCCAAACAATTGTCCGAATACCACCTGATAATGTATATCCTAATGTAACGATTCCTATCATTAATACGGATGCAGGTAAAGACCATCCAGTTATAACTTGCACTACCACAGCAGTTGCTAAAAATCTGATTCCATCTGCAAGCACTCTAGTAACAAGAAAAACAGCTGACGCTATTTTTTGTATATTCTTTCCAAACTTTTTCCCCAATACTTCGTAAATGGAAATAATACCTGTAGAAAAATATTGAGGTAATAGTATTAGACTTACCAAAACACGACCAATAATGTATCCCAAAGCCAATTGCAGAAAATACCAGTTATCGCGATAAGCCAGTCCAGGGACGCTTATAAATGTCAAAACCGAGGTCTCGGTGGCTACAACAGAAAACATGGCGATGGGCCAGGGTAAATTGCGATCTCCCAAAAAGTAATCTCTCGATGATTGGTTTTTTCTGCTTTGCAATATCCCATATACAGAAAACCCAAATATAAATAGAAAAATAACGAAATAGTCTATCCAGTGAATCATGTTTTCTTCATTCTGCTAAGAGACAAAATAAACTGTCATTGATAAATGCTTTACAATCAGCGACTATTCCTTTATCCATCTTCTTCTCCATTCAAAATTTTGATTTTTTTTGGATATCCCCACCGCTTCGTATACCTCTGAGTGAATTTTTTGTCTCCAATCAAAATATTTTGGGTCTTTCCATGAGCGGTTTGGATGCACTGCATTCGTAAGCAAAATAACAAACATGTTGTTTTCGGGATCTATCCACAGTGATGTTCCCGTGTAGCCAGTATGACCAAAACTGCTATCGCTCAAATACACCCCTCCAGAGGCTTTCCCTCCTGGACTATCCCACCCCAAACAGCGTGAGCTACCCTCCACTACATTGGCTTTGGTAGTAAACAATTTAATCGTTTCTTGTTTAAAAACTCTCTTCCAGCCATATATTCCACCATTTAGCATCATCTGTGAGAAAACAGCCAAATCGTCTGCTGTGGAAAATAATCCTGCGTGACCAGTGACACCACCTAAACTGTGAGAGTTCTCATCATGAACTTCACCATGTATTAAACCATTTCTATACCCACTATCAATTTCCGTAGGAATTATTCTCCTCATCTTACTAGATGGTGGATTGAAAAAAGTTGTATTCATATCCAAAGGTCTAAAGACAAGAGAATCCACCAGTATATCTAAGGAGACCCCACTTACTTTTTCAAGAACCTTGCCTAAGGTTATTAATCCAATATCTGAATATTTTGTTTTTTCTTCAACGCCATAGGCTGGCTCTGTGTTAAACACACTATCCAAACGTGTTTTTGAGTCACCACCCATTAAAAAATACTGTTTGTACGGCGGGAGCCCTGAAGTATGGGTTAGCAAATGTTTAATAGTAATCTTACTTTTCTGTTGAAAATATTTTAGTTTTTTCCCTATAAAGTCAGGGAGATATGTCACTACTTTTTCATCTAAATCAATCTGCCCGGTTTCCACAAGCTTCATAACTGCAGATGTAGTTGCTACCACCTTTGTAATGGAAGCCAAATCAAAGATGTCCGATCTGTGTGTGACCTTTTTTTGATTATAAGTTTGGTAACCAACAGCATCATGGATAAATATTTTTCCATCCTTCGCAGCAAATAAGACCGCACCAGGCCACGCTGAATCTGAAACTGCTTCATTTAATAATGAATGTATATCACTAATGTTCGCTTTTATCTCGTATGGCATTACATACTTTACCAGTCTACCCGGGGAATTTGGCTTAGTTGGAATTTTAATCATTTTCTGTTCTAACTGAATGCCAAATCCCCTATCAGCGATTTCTGGGATAGTGATTGGAAGTCTACCGGTAAAATTGGTTTTTCCTATCAACGATGCAACCAACGCATTTTGCATTACATCATTTCCCTTCCAGGCACAGATATATGCAGGCGTTTCCGGAAGACCCCGGATTAAATAAGGATTCCCAAAACTGATAAGAATAAGCCTATCTGATTTTTTGTTTAACGCATTAATAAATTCCATCTGAGGAGTAGGGAGATAAATTCTGTTTTTCCAAGCGGAAGGACTTGCAAATGCATTCAAAATAATTGGGGCATTATCTGGGACAGTATTTAGTATAGACTCATAATACATTTTGGTATCTGATTCGTCTACCTGAAGTGACCGTATAGGCAGTCCGCTTCGTTTTAACTTTTTTGTAGTGGTTGATTCTTCATGATTATTGGGGCGATCATAAATATCAATCACAACTATTTCTTCTTTTTCTCCAACAGTTAATGGTAAAAAAGAATTTTCATTTTTTACCAACGTGATTGATTTAGATGCAATTTCATTTGCTTTTAGATTGAACTCCTTATTACCAAGAACTTTCTTCGTCTCACTCATAGAAATATAGCGCTGTTGATTGAGACCTGCTTTTTCTTTTAGCTTGAGCATTTTTAGAGCGGCATCATTAATTCGTTCCTCTAAAATGATTCCCTGCTTCACAGCATTTTCCACATTATCGATTGACTTCTTCAGGTTATAATTTTGAAGAATAAAATCACATCCGGCATTGATAGCATGAATCAAAGCATAGGAATCAGAATAATTTCTAGAGACACCCCCCATGCCCATTGCATCAGTTACAACTACACCTTTAAATCCCATTTTTTTTCTTAAAATATCGGTCACCCAAAAAGAAGAAAGTGTCGCAGGATAGTTGGCATTGGGCTGAAAATCTGGGGCATGAACATGGGCCACCATCATCGCATCAACTCCGGCATCAATAACGGTTTGAAAGGGTTTCAATTCCAGAGACCATAGTCGAGATGAATCGCTCGGTATGGTTGCAAGACTTGTGTGGGAATCTGTTTCTGTATCTCCATGGCCGGGGAAATGCTTAGCGGTTGCCAACATACCATGCTCCTGGAGACCTTTTATATATTGCACTGAATATTTACCCACATCATCCGGATCTTCACCAAATGATCTTGTATTTATGATTGGATTATTAGGATTATTATTTACATCCGTTACGGGGGAAAAATTCCAGTGAATTCCAAGCGCCCTTCCTTCTATTGCTGATATTTTTCCTGCTTCATATGCATAATTTGGGTTGTTTGTTGCAGCAATAGCCATAAGGGGAGGCAAGTCTGTACCTGAAGGAAATCGTCTTTGTATTCCATATTCTATATCTGCATCAACAATCACCGGAACCCTAGAAAGTTCCTGAATTTGGTTGAGCAGTGTAAGAGATGTACCCACATCTCCAAACCAGATATGTATACCTCCAATACCATCAGTTTCCAGTAATAATTTTATTTCCTTCCACTTCGGGCTTCCCTCATTCAGAAAACGCATGTTCATGTGATAGACCATCATCTGGGCAATCTTTTCCCGAAGAGAAAGCTCTTTAAGAGTTAGTTCAGCCCAGGATTTTTGATGTGAAATCTGTCTGGGGCCAACACAGCCAGTAAAAATGGTTACCAGTAAAATAGTTAAAGGGATAAGAAAGTATTTATTCATAATAAAGCAGTGTAAAGTTTAATAATGATTAATTACCAATCGAAATTGGATTAATTATTATTTTTAATCTATCGATTTAGTTACCGGAAATATTTAGTTGATTGAAGTCTAAAATTTGATTTCTGTGCTCATACTATTTTTACGAAAATTGCTAAATCATTTGTTAATATTAAACTTATCCTTTAACATATTTACTCGGTTGATTGACTCATAGATTCGATCTTCTGATATTTTGTTTGTTTCAACAAGGTTAGAGAGAACTGAGAGCGACTTTGATATATAATTTTTATCATATCTCAAATTGTTTCCTAAACAAAAAAGATCTACACCTGCGTTTAACATAAGCTCAAAAGCCTGTTCAAGATCATAATTATCAGAAATTGCCTTCATACTGGGATCATCACATATAACGAGACCAGTAAATCCAAGGTTTTTTCTCAAAATATTATTGATAACATTTTTCGAAAGGGATGCTGGAAATTTATGGTCTATGTTCCTATTAAATACATGGGCCACCATAACCATATCTAAATCACCTGATTGAATCAACTCACTGTATGGCACTAAATCTTTATCGTTCCACGTTCCTGAAACATCTGTAATTCCTTCATGAGTATCTCCATACGCAGAGCCTTGGCCAGGGAAATGCTTACCGCAAGAAATAATATTGTTATTCCTTAATATGTTAATAAATATCCTAGCGTGTTTAACGATCTTTTTGGGTTCTGAGGATAAAGCGCGTTTTGACTTTCCAATAATGGTTTCGGCTCCATAATTCAAATCAAGAACAGGAGCAAGATTTAGATTTATGCCACATGCTTTCAGGTCATCTGAAATACTACTGGCAAATTGTTCACTAATAAGTAGATCATCCATATTACCAATATGATTCCATGAACAAAGTTTACCGAAGCCATACTCTGGTTTTAAACGAGTAACTGACCCACCTTCTTGATCAATCGCAATAAGGAGTCCATTATCAGAATAAGACTGAAGCTGCTGAGTTAATTTCCAGATTTGATCCTTTGATTTAATGTTTCGTGTTCCGAGGCCACCAATCTCAAGGTCCTCATCATAAAGGATAATACCACCTAGGTTTAAGTCACGGATATATCGTACAATATCTAAGTTATATTTAGCCTCGTGCTCACGAAAGCCAGCGATGATAAGTTGTCCAACAAATTGGTTTAGAGAATGTGACATTCAGTGAAGATAAATTGAATAAACCAAATACCTAATAAAAAGATTTAGCTAGAAACGATTAAAAACTATTGCGCAAAGAACAGTTGACACAAATATACCGCACTTATAATACCAACTGTATCTGCAATGATTCCCGCTGCAAGGGCATGGCGGGATCGTTTAATTCCTACTGAACCAAAATAAACTGCCAATACATAAAAGGTGGTTTCTGTGGAACCAAACATGGTCGCCCCGATCTTTGCTATGATGGATTCAGCTCCATGCTCATTAATTAGGTCCGTCAACAAACCCAAAGATCCACTTCCGGAAAGCGGTCGCATCAGAGCCAAGGGCAGATTTTCTGGCGGAAAACCCATAGCATTTAACATTGGTGATAGAAAGATCAGGAGCATATCTAAGGCACCTGAGGCACGAAACATGCCAATGGCCACTAAAATTGCAACTAAATATGGTATAATCCGTACCGCAATAGTGAATCCATCTTTAGCCCCATCCACAAATGATTCGTAAACCTTTACTTTTTTAACTACCAAACCATAAAATGGAATCCCCACCAATAATAAAGGAATAATGTAGCGGGAAAGTTCATTGGTAAATGCCACCAGATAATCGATCACGCTATTTATCCCTATTTATCTTAAAACGATTCATTTTTTCCAGTGTTTTGACAGCAATGATTGCCGCTATTGTTGACAGTCCAGTGGCAATAATTGTGGTGATGAAAATCTGGTTAGATGCCGCTCCCATAAGCGCAACAACCGTTGCCGGAAGAATTAATTGAACGCTAGAGGTATTAATAGCTAAAAAAGTACACATAGCATTGGTCGCAGTATCTTTCTCGGTATTTAGCTCTTGGAGCTCTTCCATTGCTTTTAGTCCCAAAGGCGTGGCGGCATTACCAAGTCCCAAAATATTTGCTGCCATATTAAGTACGATAGATCCAATGGCGGGGTGATCTTTCGGGACATCAGGAAAGAGGCGGATAGTAATTGGTTGTAAGGCTCTCGCAATAATTTGAACAAGACCTGACTCTTCAGCGATTTTCATGGTACCCAGCCATAGGGCCATAATTCCGATAAGGCCAATGGAAATTTCCACTGCAGTTTTTGCCATATTGATTGCTGCTTCTGTGACAGCATCAATATTTCCTGCGATAGTTCCTACAACCACAGATATTAACATCATACCAAACCAGATATAATTTAACATATATCTATTCCTTTATCACCGCTGGTTCAAGCAGTTTTAGATATGGTTTTTGCCCAACTGCATTTAATTCAACTGGTACGGAAATGGGCAAGGTAGCCTGGTAGGTTCCGTGCCCACAGGGGAAATTAGATATAATTGGGATATCCAGCTCACCGCAGATATCCATTACAATCTGGTCTGAGTCCCTCCCAAATTCAACATCCTGATCTTTGAAATCATGGAGTTCACCAATGATCAATCCAGCAATTTTTTTTAACATTCCTGCTGTTTGCATATGTACCAGCATTCTCTCGAAAGCATAAAGATATTCATCCAGGTCTTCTATAAAAAGAATCACACCATCTGTATCTATGTGATCGGAAGTCCCCAGTCGATTGATCAGCAATGTCATGTTTCCTCCCCATATAGGTCCGCTTGCAGATCCCTGACTTAATATCCTTGGAGATAGAGATTTCGGATATTCTATTTTAATATCCGTTTCACCGCTTAAAATCTGTTCCATTATATGGAAATTATAATTCACAAATCGTTTTTTATAGCTAATTAACATAGGGCTATGAAAGGTGACCAGACCGGTTTTTTGAGTGATGGAGGTAAGGTATGCAGTAATATCACTAAAGCCCATAAATATTTTAGGATTTTTTCTAATAATATCATAATCCAAAAGGGGAAGGACCCTGTTAGCACCATATCCTCCCCGAGCACAGATAATAGCATCAATGTTTCTGTCAGAGAACATGCAGTGTATATCATCAGCCCGTTTTTGAGGTTCCCCCGCAAATGGTCCCCACTTCATGGAAGTACTTTTTCCCTGCACCATAGAATATCCTTTTTTCTCAAAGTATCCTATCGTCATACTGATATCCTCTTTTTCAAACCAATATGATGGACTGATCACACCGATATGGTTTCCATGTTTAAGTTGTTTTGGCTTAATCATTTAAAAAAATTAATTATTTTATCTTGCAGTTTTTTATATGGTTTTGCTGACCCTCTATATCCATTCATAAGCATTGAAAAAGCTAAGGGACCAAATTGCTCGGAAAATATATAACCTGATAAACAGCTTACTCCGGATAAGTGTCCTGTTTTTGCTCTGACTCTTGCTTCAGATAATACCAGCCTGTCTTTTAGGGTACTATTGGATCTGCTTTTGGGGAGTGTGTAAATAAATTCATCTTTCTTATCGCTATGATAAATAAAATATAAAAGCTTAATAAACTGGTCTGCACTAGAAAGATTGTAGCGTGATACACCTGACCCATCCGCAAGACGCAAAAGAGATGTATCTATACTTGCAGAATCTGCCAAATAGGACTTGATGACTCTCAGACCATCTTTCCAGTTCCCCACAGTGCTATCACTTACTGCCATACTCTTTGTAAATAATTCAGCAGTTAGGTTATCACTCTCGTACATCAAATTATGGGCTGAATATTGTAATGAATCAGATGTGTGAATTGCTATTATTGATGCATCTGATTCGCCTGTTCCTTTTACAATATTATTAACGTCCACACCATATTTATCTAATTGCTCTTTAAACACAGTTCCAGAAAAGAAAACAGGATCAAATATATTCCTCTGTAATGTATCGGGAGATGCTGAACTTAAAACCTCACCGCTGATGATAAACATATTAGTTCTACCTGCCCAGTTACGATCAATTTTAAATTTATTATTATCGATTGATTCATTTACCGTAATTGATTGATTTATCACTCGTACATATTCTGTTTCTGGCACCATTTTTACTTTAGCCGGGTGACCTAATTCTCCAGGTTCTATATGAAAATCAATACAATTATCATTGAGTGACATTGCACTAATGGGAGCAGCGTACCACCATGCCCCCTCATCCCACATCCAACCCGGACCATAGTGCAGAGAATCAAGGAGTGATTCGTCCACAAACAATGTATCAATAATGCTGGTCTTTTTGGCTGTGATCTTAGCTAGAGAGTCCAGATTTTCAATTGTTAGATCAGGGTCACCTCCACCCCTAATAATCAAATTATTACCATGTTGAAGTACAGATGTTTTAAACCGATGATCAGAACCAAGCTTTTCTAACGCAGCGGCACAAGTGTATAGCTTATTGTTGCTGGCAGGCATGAGCAGTTTATGGCTATTTAATGAATATAGCGTTTCTCCTGTTTTCAAAGATAATATTTTGATACCCATGTTTACATTTGGGCCATAGGATGAGATTAGTTCGTTAATATTTTTCTTTAACTGAAAACTTCCACTGTTTTCGAAAAGAGCTTTAGGCGGAGAGCATGATAAAAACCATACAAAAAAGAGTAAACTATACTGTCTAAAAATTTGCACTAATCAGGTTAAGGATAAAATAAAATTGTCCAGTATCTGGTGCCCTAATTTAAAGACTTCAAATGAGCTTGTATTAGGAATATTGTGATCATCAATAAATGTCTGTGTTGCTTCAATGTGGGTCTGGAATCCCCAAATAGGTTTTGTTTTGCTTGCAAGACCATCTATGGCTACCATATCGCTCACAGCTGTTATCTCGAATTCATCTGGACATTTGGTTACACCCTCTTGATGGGAAAAGAGCATCATACCAGATCTTGCTGCTCCCCAAAGTATGTTTTTCTTAAGAGCTACGTTTCTTTGCCCTAGTTTTTTTTCTCCGCTCCACAGTGGACCTACCGTTCCCCCAAAAATGTGAGCTAACAGCTGGTGTCCATAGCATATGCCCAACACAGGGATATTATTATCAAAAGCATCAAAGACCAATTCTTTAATAGCATCCTGCCATGTATGACCATCGTGTACCGATGCGGCACTGCCCAAGACTATAATTCCAGATATATTTTTACTCGCTATTTCTATACTAGTGAGTCCATACATAGCTGGTAAATGATAGGTCACTGGATATGGTGCGGTGAGAACAATTCGGTTGTAGGCCTCAATTTCAGGTTTTATTACCGCTGGATCAATAACCATAAGGTGTTTATTATGTATCATAATATGACTGAATATTGGAAATTAATGTTATCTTAAGAAAATCATTTTCTTCTTATCAGAAAAGTTATTAGATGTGAATTGAAGTAAATAAACTCCGGTGCCAACCAATTTACCATTTTCAGACTTTCCATCCCAATCTACAGTGTGCGTCCCCTTTAGTTGCACTTGGTCAATAAGTGTTTTTACCTCTCTCCCCATTATATCATAAATAATAATGCTGATATGGTTATTTACAGGTACCTGGTAGTCAATATGAGTTGCTCCATTGAACGGATTTGGATAGTTACTTGAAATATTAAACTCCAGAGGAGGTCCTCCTATATCCATATATCTTTTAATTTCTTCACGAAACCAAGAAAGTTCTTCGTGTACATTGTTACCTGGACAGGAGGTCTGATTATAGGGATAATCTCTGTGTCCTCTCAAAACATTTGGATCATAATTATATTCACCAGAGATCCAGGCATATAGGGAAATAAGGGAGTTAGTTGTAGCCTCTGTAAGCCAATCACCACAATATAGTTCCGGTGGATGATAGCAGCCTAAAACACATACTCCTATATTACCCGTATTGTTGTTCAAGACATGAGCTCCTATGACAGTCTCCGGCCTCCCTTGATAAATATTTCCCGCTTTATCAACTACAAAATGATAACCAATATCACTCCAACCTCTAACATATTGGTGGAGGTCCTGTATGGCACGCATCTGTTCCTTACCTTCTTCAAGGTTCTCTGCAGAAAACCCTGCAGCATGGTGCAATGTCAGGTTGATGAAATAAGGGTGCATTGAATAACCATGGATTGACGGCCTTGCCCCCCATTCAGACCTTGGAATTATCACTGGTTTAGGTAAATCTGTATCAGTCTTTTTTCCAATGATATCACCTTCAGGGTATTCCTCTATATCAGGAAGAAATATTCCTGCACTAAGTATTTCTGGAAATTCTATATAAGAAATAACCTTATACTCAAACATTGTAGATGTTTGGCAAATCTCATCACGAATATATATTATACTCCTTTTAGAAAAAGGTATGGTAATAATACTACCCTGTATCCATTCTGTCAAATTCTCTTCTTCATCAAAAAATCTAAACATTGCTTCTATATTTACCGTTGAATTATCCAGCAGTACAGCCACACCCTCTGGTTTGCTTTCAGATGGGTAGGTCTCTGAATTTCCGGTAACAACTAACTTGTCTCCCAATTTCTCCATTTGAATAACATTGATAAGTATTTTATGTGATATGTCCTCCAGCTGACCAAACAATAATCCTCTTGTGAACATAATAAAAAAAGTAATAAAAAGTATTTTATATTTATGAGACATGGATGAAAATTAGAAAATTGAATATTAACATATTAAACCAAAAAACGGGTAAATACTATATATTGAATAATTAGCATTTACCTTGGGTTTTCTGTTCTGATCTCTAATGATTGGCTTAATCGTTATTATAATCCACTTTAAATTACCCCCAGCTAATTTACTTGGTAGAACAATGAATACACACCCATTATATTATCTGATTCAAAATTCTAATCTTATGAGATCACTTGAAAAGGACTATGGGACACCCCTTTATATATATTCAGAAAAAAGACTATTGGAAAATCTTGATCGATTGAACAATGCATTGAAAGCAAATTTTAGTAAATACCATATTTGCTATGCTCTGAAAGCAAACAGTAATCCTGTTCTGATTAAAAAGATGAAGAACTATCTCTCATCCTTAGGGGCAGATTGTTCAAGCCCTGGCGAACTCCACGCCGCTAAGTTAGCTGGAATTGATACTAATGAATGTATTTATACAGGCAATTATGAGTCGCCTAGTGACCTGCAGATAGCATTTGATTCAGGCTGCCATTTAAACTTGGACGATATTTCTTCTTTCCATAGATTAAAAAAAATTGGAATCCCCAAAGAGATCTCATATCGACTTAATCCAGGTTTTGGTAGGGGAAGCTTTCCCCAGATTACAACAGCAGGGAAAAAGGCAAAATTTGGAGTACCAAAAGAAGATATTCTTGAAGCATATCGGCTCGCAAAATATGCGGGAGTCAATAAATTTGGTCTTCAGTGTATGTCCGGCTCTGGGGTTTTAGATGTAAATTATTTCCCCGCTTTGCTAACGGCTATACTTGATACTGTCGTTGAAATTCAAACTAAGCTGGAAATACGTTTTGACTATGTATCAATTGGCGGTGGATTTGGAATACCCTACCACGAAAATGAGTCCCCACTGGACATTGAGACCGTGTTTAGTGATTTAGGAAAAATATTTAAATCCTACTTTGGAGATGGAAAACATACCCCTGCTTTGTGGATTGAGCCAGGGAAATACCTAGTAGGAGACGCTGGTATTTTATTATCAAAGGTTACTGGAATAAAAAAAAGCTATATAACATACATAGGTCTCGATTCCGGGATGGAAACCTTGATGCGACCGGCTCTTTATAACGCCTACCACCGCATCTATAAAATTGGATCTTCAGATAATGAAAAAAAACTAACTGTAGATTTTACCGGTCGAATTTGTGAGAACACAGATAGGCTTGCGACTGAGAGACATTTCCCCAATTCCAAAGAGGGAGACTTGGTTGCAATTATGGATACAGGAGCATATGGATTTTCTATGTCGCATAATTTTAACACACGGCCCCGACCTGCTGAAATTATTTTGAATGACAAATCTTCAACTTTGATTAGACAAAGGGAGTCAATCAATGATATCTTTAAAAATTGTATTTTATAAAAAGTATAATGTTTGATTCAAAATCCAGCATAAAAATATTTTTCATTTACGCTCTTATTATATTTCTTTCGAATTTTGTATTAAGTCAAACTAATATCGACGTACATCAGATACAACAGGAACAGCACAGAAATAAATTTAATCCAATTGGAGAAAAGGTCTCTGTGCTCACTGGGTTAGATATTCTACTTAATCAACAGATAGAAATAGTTAAAAACAAATCTATCGCTCTGGTTACCAACCACACCGGTACTGATAAAAACGGTATACCTAACTATATCAGATTAATGGAAATTGAAAGTGTCGATCTCAAGGTGGTTTTTTCTCCTGAGCATGGTCTGTTTGGTGAGGCTGCAGCCGGGGAAAAAGTAACATATACTGAAAAAAAAAGAGACCTCCCTAGAGTGGTCAGCCTTTATGGTAAGCTTAAAAAACCAACAAAATCAATGTTAGCTGATATTGATTTAATTTTATATGACATACAAGATATTGGCGCACGTTTTTATACATACATTTCCACTTTGGGCTTAGTTATGGAAACTGCCGGTGAACTCAAAATCCCAATCATTGTCCTAGATAGACCAAACCCAATACGAGGGGATCGTATTGAGGGACCTATTCTTAATATGGATTACAAGTCATTTGTGGGATATTATCCAATCCCTATACAATATGGATTAACCATTGGTGAGTTGGCGAATGTGATCGTCAAAGAAAAATGGATTCCCAATTCTCCAAAGCTGCAGATCATAAAACTACAAGGTTGGTCAAGAGATATGTGGTTTGATGATACAAACCTCTCTTGGGTTAAGCCGTCACCAAATATCCCTGACCTTGAGACGGCTATAATTTATCCTGGTGTTTGCCTGGTAGAAGGTACAAATATGAGCGAGGGCCGTGGGACTCTAAATCCCTTTAAAATAGTTGGAGCTCCATGGATCAATGGGGAACAATTATCACAAGAATTAAACAGAATCAACCTTTCTGGAGTTATATTCAAGCCGGCAATATTTACTCCGGTGGAAATTCCTAATATGGCCATCAAACCAAAATACATGGGAGCGGAGTGTTCTGGAATTGAAATTACTATAGTTGACCGAAATATCTATAAAAGTATTTCGGTGGGCGTACATCTTATATCAACAGTACAGAGTTTATATCCAGACTCACTCAAGTTTTTAGCTTCTATTGATAGGCTTTGGGGTTCCAACAGTTTGGCAACACAAATCAAATCAAATAATTCAGCCAATTTGATTTTGACTTCAGCTGGGGATCAATTAAATAATTATTTAAAAATAAAAAGACGCTATAAAATCTATTGAGTAAAGCGGAATTAAAGAATAATTCCTATTGATATTCGTTTAACATTTTTAAATCTACCAAAGCTCACATAGGAATAGTCAATCCTTAAGATAGCCTGAGTTCCTCTTAGGCGATAATGAAAACCACCACCTAGTGCTATTCCTTCTTCAGCATTTTTTCTAAAAAGATTCCCATGCCCACCACGTATGAAAAATGTCTCTCGCACTGCGAGTTCAAGACCTGCATTCACAGCTTCAGTGTTATCATTTGGGTGAAGAGCATCAACCCCAAAACTTAGGCGGAGCAATTTTGTTTCAAGCAATTCACCAGATATCCCAACTCGGAATATAAGTGGAAGGGGAAAGGCATCAGTTTCATAGAGTGCGTTAACAAACTCAACATTCCCCTGATTGCTGAGATCTGGGTCCACGCTCAGTTTCTGATCTCTTCCGGTCAAATGTAATTCTCCACCGTAGTTTGATAGACTCGCCCCAAGACGAATATCATTGAACGGGGTAATGAATAGCGTTCCCAGATCCAGCGCAATTGTATTGGCATAGGAGTGCCAAATTGTTTGCTGTATATATTTGATATTTCCCCCAATACTAAATTTGTCTGTTAGTTTTTTTGCAAAGGAAAGATTAACTGCGAGGTCCTGAGCACCCCAATACTCACCCGTACCTTCAGGTTTGGTAACTGTGCGAACCTTATCATCTGGCACGGTTAGACTCGTAACACTCAACCCGAGAACACCAACATGCCTTAGAGGAAAAGCAAATCCGAGATAGTTAAAATCGACCCCTGCAAGCCAATCATTATTTACAAATATGGTTTCCAACCTCTGTACATTTGCCATGCCAGCTGCATTCCAAAATATTGAGCTCACATCACCACTCATTGCGGTAAAGGCATTTCCCATCGCTGTGGCACGGGCATCAACTCCAATTTTTAGAAACTGTGCAGCAGTGGTCCCTGATTTTGTCATTGATTGCGTGTTATTCAACTGACCATGTAGTCTGCTCTGATTCACCAGAAAAATCATTACAAGAATAGCGATGATCTCCCTTTTATTTTTATGAATTATTTTTATCATTTCATTTTAGGGTATTTTTTATTTGATCACCGCAAATCGACCTATTTTTTCTCCTAGATCACCTGCATCGACGTGGAAGAGATACACTCCATAAGCTATAGGAAAATTATCACTTGTAGTGAGATCCCAATATTCTTTCCCATCATCAATTGTTGATTGGTGGGTCAGCGTATTCACAAGCTCTCCAGACATAGTATATATCCGAATGGTACATTCGGTTGGTAAATGATTAAAATATACACGCCTTGGCCCCCTGTCTCTAGGGTTTTGCCTGTCTAACTGTTCTAGAACATTTGTAACAACATAGGGATTTGGAACAACAGAGATTTTGTCCAATTCATTTGTTCCTATTTCTTCATCAATTTTAGATGCTGTTGTGACAAATGTAAATATATCCTCATTGGAAAAAGGGCGTGAAGTTGCAATATAATAAATATCTCCATCAGCTGGTGGGACAGCCGTCCCCTGAGAGGGAATCAGAAACTTTATCATCCAAGTTGGTGATCCAAACCCTTCTCCCTCAAACAGCACAATCTCATCATGTGTGTCCCATGTGTCATTGCTATCATTAGGAGGTTTTTTGATAATTGCAAACCTCTGTTTTTCAGGGGTCATTCCGATTGTAGTTTTATATATTTCAAATGGAGTTAAAATTCCTGCATAAGTTCCAGTGTCAACAATTGTCGATGAGAACCGAACTTCATAGTCTGCTGGATGGGCACTCCCCCCTTGAGAATAAACTCCGACTACCCCAGAATAATTAGTCGGGCTGAAGATATTCCACCCTGTTTGTGTATCATCTATTTCCAAAGGATGATTTTCCACAAAAATTTTCATTCCGTCAAAAACTGGGTTTGATTCCTCGTTATCTAACAGCTCACTATCATAAACAGGAAAATAAGTATAGCTTGCTCGATAGGCTACTCCATCCTCCAATCTTCCTCCAGATATATCGGAAATCGCACGTACCCTACCGTAGTCCAAATCTAATTCATAGTCTGCACTGTCACTATATACCATAGAACCATCCAAACTTGTCAGGAGAAATGATTGTTCAACAATGTTGCCGTAGGACAATCCAATGAATTTATCAATATTGGCAATCAAAATATCTTCAACGGGCTTTGTGTCTTCAACCGAGTAGCGTATTGGTGATTCTTTGAATGTCACACGGAAAGTGTCACTATCCTCAAATTGCATCGGGTCAATGACCTCAATATTTACACTGCCCGTAGCAATGCCTTCTTTATGGAATATACCTGAACTGGTTAAACTGCCAGCTGAATAACCAGCTGCTGGAACCCTTGGAATGATTTGAACTGTATTGACATCTAGAAAAATCTCATTTGACTCTGGATTTAAGGTGATCTGTTTTGAACACTCTGTTGGTGCAATTTGCAAATCATCATCTCCATGGTCATAGGAGACCACCGCATAATAATAGGCCTGTCCATTAATAACATTATTTGAGTCAACAAAAGAATGTCGAATTCCGGTATTGTTGCCCAAATTATAGGGGACCCCGTGCCCTGTGTATGGGATATCGCTCAACCCACTATAATCATTCACTAAATCGAATTTTGCTGGAGACCCACCCGTCATTTCAAGAGGAGTAAACAAAAAGTGAGAGCCATACGCATCAGTAATCGTTTGCTGGTCTAGAAATTGGGGGTCTGTACTTCGATAGATTGCGTAACCTTCAAAATCATTTTTCTCTGAGATAGGGTCAATGGAATATTCCGCAATATCATTCCAATAGAGTGTCACTTTCTCATCTCCAGGGACTGCGGTCACATGGGGTTTTTCCGGTGGCTTTGCAAATTGGTAATTTCTTTCATAAATACTCTGTGCCGTCACCGCATTGAGCGTTAGATCCTCATAGGATTGTCCAACCAGCAATGCGATCGAGAATCTCCGGGCCTCCCCAGCAGGCAAATCGATTGGCCCTGAGCTGTATATAAAAATATAATCACCTGCCACGTTTGCATTAGCGGTGTCAAAGATACCAGGCGTTAGAAAATTATCAAAAACATACTGATCATTTGAAATAGTGTTATTCCCTCCGAACGCAGGAGATGAGAAGCCTGTCAAGCCTACCATATCTGCTTCATCCAGATCTGTCCACTCATAGTTTGGTTCTCCCGGTTGTCGGATATCAAATAAATCACCCGCAGTTGGTAGTCCATCGCCCTCACCGTAGTCTCCCGTATTTGGTAATCCGTCGACACCTATATCATGTTTTTCCGGATCCCAGTCACCATCATTGTCAATTCCATCGCTCCTGCTCTCATCAACCATACCATCACTGTCATTATCAATTTCGTCATAAGGATCCCCCGGACTTTCAAGAAACTTATATCCAAAATATCCTGGCTGACGACCTGAAACATCACTCTGCCCATCCTCATCCCAACAATAAACCATATTATTTTCCTGATCAAAGAATGATAGATCATCCTGCCAGTTTGATGGACCACCTATGTGTGGATCCCCCCACATGCCAAATATTACTTTGTTCAAATCTTTTTGGCTTTTATTTGTGACCTTATAAATAAGAAAAATAATATCTTCTGCAAGTGGGTTCGCCCATTGGTAGTAGCGACACTCTATCTCAATACCCAATCCCCTGTGTGTGGAATCTTCTGGAAAAGGATAGTACTCAAATTCTTTATTTGTACGGTCATCCACAACAAAAAATGATTCCATATCTGAGTTGGATGCTCCCTGACGCAAAGCTCCAGGCCACTTAAACTCCTTAAGCAATTCATTGTACCATCCTTCAGCCCAGCTGTCTGGCTTCCCATCTCCATCCCTGTCCAAGTCATTCGATGTAGGGATGTAGCTGCTTAATGGATCTGCATATGGAACACCTTCCAGGTTATAGGCAAGAGGCTGCCATCCCCAAATTTCTTTACCATCAGGTGAGACTTCTCCTCCCAAAGAAACAATACCATCACTTATGACTTTTGCCACCCAAACAGTATCACCATCATCGTTGACAACTGGATTTCCAAATTCATCGTTCTTGATGTAGGCATCTAGATGGCTATTGGGAGTTACTTCAACCTCAGCACAAATAAATGGTCCAAACTCATATCCATATCCTAGTCCCTCCCATACAATATCGGTCACTCTATTTCCAGGGCTTGAAATACTCCCATAATTCCATATTTCTGTTGTTATCTTATTACCGTTAAGAATAGCCTTCTGTCTCCTAAGAAGTTGTGGGTCATCATCCTCATTCATTTGTTTTAAGAGAATATTTTCGCGCCATCTGTAAAATTCCTGATATTGCGATTCTGTCCATTCCTTTTCCGGAACAAGATTTTCTGATATTGGACCATCATGATTTTCACTAAACGGCCAAATACCATAAACCGGATTGGTAAAAAATAATAGCAAACCAGTAAGGGATAATATGGTTATTACACTTCTATAAATTGATGTAATAATATTATTCATCTAAATCTAAAGCAAATTTAAAAGTCAACTGAAATCCCACCCAGTATAGACCTCGGCGAACTGTAATAGTATGGCCTAATTTGATACTCCTCCCAGGTGTGTACCCCTGGCTCTCCGTAGTGATCTTTGAAAGCTTCCGTTTCCTGTGAAGATCTATTCACAAAAGTATAACCTGCCCGTCCGGTATCGTTAAATACATATCTCTCACTTCTGGTATCAAAGAGATTATATATTTTCATGAATAAAATTACATTTATTCTACCGAGGTCTAAGTTCTTGTGAACTCTCACATTGACATTGTTCTGCCACGGCTTTCTTGCACTATTGGGGTTTGGTATATAGTTTGCGAATGGAATGTTTGGCGTGTATGGCCAGCCTTGAGATAGTTTCCCAATAAAACTGACACCCCACTGGCCCGGTTCGCTGATAGTCAGAGTAGCGCTCATAACGTGACGCTGGTCCCAGTTAAGCGGTACTATCTTTTTTTCCTCCTCCTCTCCTGTTAAAGCATTAAAATAAAAGGCCCCGGAGGTAACACTATTGCCTTCAGTTACCTGATATGAATAATCCAGAAACATAGAAGTTCTTGAAATACGGTCATAGCGCTTTGAAAGGCTAAGGGTAAATCCTTTTACATTTCCATAATCTTTATTCAAATAAATTGAGTATGACGCAGGTCCATAGGTCGGTGATAAATAATCTATGGATTGTAGTGCTAGCAGGTCGCGAATGTCCTTATAGTAAGCGCTCAAATCGATAGCGAGAATCCTTGAGAACTGTTGCTGTAAACCGAACTCATAGAGTACCGTTTTTTCTGGCTTTAGGTTTGCATTTCCAACAGTAGGTGAAATATTGGCACCAAAAATACTGGCCTTATAGAGCCGCCGTAGTGTTGGAATCTGATAAAAATGACCATAACTGAAATGAAGGATGCCCTCATCAGTTATAGGAAATGAGACCCCCAACCTTGGAGATACCATTGATTTTTTACTGGCTACTTTCCTTTCTCCCTCAGGATTCAGAAGGTCTGATATATAATCATCATTGGGGTCAAAGAAATCATAGCGAACACCCACATTAACTATCATATCTGGGTACTCAATCTTATCCTGAATATAGGAGGAAGCAAATAGGGCCTGTTTATTGTAATAGTTGTGGCTTGGAGATTCATTTGCCGGTGGCACAGTTGGCTGGGGATATTCATAGCCATCATAGAGCACAGTAAAGTTGTCTTCCTCAAGATTATCTATCCTGACATTTGCTCCAATTTTTATCTCGTGCTTACTTGTTATTTGACTTGTTAGATCAAACTTCCCGCCTCTTGAGTTAGATTCTCTGGAGTAGTGACCCATCTGGGTCCCTCCAAACACAAATGTCGTGGAAGGCGGTGATCCGAGGATCCAGTTTGTAGATACATATCGCTCATCATTGGGGTCTTCATACAAATACTGCTTGAAGTCTGTGGTTGAATAGAAAATATTTGCTTCATAATAGGATCGCTCAAAGGCCTGAGTTAATCTGAGTGAGTAATTATTGTTTCGGGTAAAATAATTATATGTCCCATCAGGATTATATTTATATGCATGGGTATAGGATTTCCAGCCTCTGCCATCATGGAGTAGCTGTGCAGAGAGTTTTACTTTTGGTGAAAATCGGTATGTAAGCTTGGACAGAAAGTTCAGACGATTTGATGGATTCATAGGGACGTATTCATTGTCACCACCGAGTTCTATAACCCAATAATCAGAAACTCTGAAATCCGCAAAGTCATCTGGGTTATGTTCTCTCTGTCCATAAAGATATCCCTTATTGTCACTGTATTTTCCGCTGACATTAAACGTAAATTTATTTCCTCTCGAAAGCAGAGGAACCGGACCGTTCAGAGACCCTTCTAAGACTTTATTCGAAAAATAATCCACATCATCAATATTCATAAATATGTCCGTATCGCCAGACATATAATCGCCTGTATATGTCGATACACTTCCGTGGTAATTTGATCCACCTTCTTTGATCTGGAGATTTACTATTCCGCTCATGGCATTACCATATTCTGCATTGAACGCACCACTGACGACCTTCATCTCTTCCAAAGCCTTGTTGGATATATTTACTGCCAGGCTGTTTGTAAAAAACGGGTTGGCTACGGAGACACCATCTATGTAGTATCCCACTTCATTCGAGCGGCCGCCACGGATATGTAGTTCACCACCTGCACCCTGGTTTACCCCAGCCTGTGTTGTTAGAACACCCAAAAAAGATTCAACCGGCATATCCTTGATATCCTCACCGGTACGGATCTTCTGAGAAGAGGTTAGATCCTTTTGAACTAGTGGCCGCTCTGCCACCACCGTCACTACATCTCCTTCAATGACCTCTTGTTTTAAAATAAAATCCTGTCGGGTGGTCATCCCGGTATTTATAGTAAGGGACTGCACACGATGCGTAGCATATCCAATAAACATAGCTCGGAGAGTGTAGGCACCGGGAGAAACATTCAGAATTACGTACTCTCCATTTATATCTGTTGATGTCCCCAAGGAAATTTCTTCAACAATAATATTTACCCCTGGAAGAGGTTCACCTGTTTCAGCACTAGTTATCCGACCAGAAATTTTTCCGCCTGAAGCAATAAGTGAAGAAATAAACAATATAGAGGGAATGAGTTTACGTTTTTGAATCATTAATATAATCTTTTGCTTTTTCAATAATTATAAGTTTGAAGTTTACCTCTAATAGTGCAAAACAATAAAAATAAATCTAAATATCCATGAAAAATATTCTTAATTTCCTGCTCAAAAAGAAATGACACGAATAACTTAACCAAGGAGAATATATGAAAAAAACTGTTATTAGTTGGGCAACCCTTTTCCTTATGATTTCATTTGTTTTTGCTGAAGGAGGCTTTGTTCAAAAAGACTTTGCACCTGCAGTGATAGGAAGTGATTCGCTATGGGGGGGGACGGTATCAACCGGTGCCCGTGCTGTTTTGGCAGGGACAGATTTGGATGGTGACGGTAAACATGAAATATGGGCTACATCCTATGCAAATGGTGGTCAAGTATATTGTTTTGAACAATCTGGGTCTGATACGCTGGAGCTTGTCTGGACTTCTGAACTTACAGCATCTACGTATGGATATGGAACTCGGTGGGTACAAACAGGTGATTTAGATAGCGATGGAAATGGTGAGGTAATTTTCTTTATAGGTAATGACCAAACAGACCCGGTCGCTGGACTTCATGTCTATGAGTGGGATGGCTCAGATAATGGATATGGTACTACCGCAGATTTCCATGTAAATTTTTTAGCAGGCTTGAATGATTCTCTATTATATGCAAGACCTGAACATTTCTCTGTGGCAGATATTGATGGCGATGAAAAAGATGAAATAATAATGGCATCAAATGGAGGCACTAACCCAAGCTATGGAACTCAAGATGGCTCAACAGCATACTCTGAGGATCGATTTATTATTATGTCTGTTACTGGTGATATAGGTGGCTTTGGTGCTGCTATTGTGGAAGAATTTTCAATGTCTCCTCGGGATGCTGATAAAGATGGTGTGAGAGAAAATGCTTTAGGTGGTGGCAGTCCACAGGGTGCGGTTGTATGTGATACAGATGGCGATGGCCTTCTTGAGGCAGCCTGTTTTTCCTGGAACAATCTGGCTGTGTTTTTTATTGAGGCTACCGGACCAGATGCATACACTATAGGTGACACTTCATTCGTTAAACTTGGAGCGACAGATGATTGGACACTTGCACCTACAGCCGCGGATATGGATGGAGATGGTATAGATGAAGTTTATGTTGCAGGATATTATGATGCACGTCTCTATACAATTATGGATATGAATGGAGATGCAACACACCTTGTTGACAGCACCGAAACTGCAGTCATAGCATCAGGGCCAGCACATGGAGCGCACGCAACTCCTGGATTTGGTGTTTTTGTTGGTGGAAATAGTGGAAGCGATATTCATAAAATTGACCTTGCTGATGGTGGCAATCCTCTCGACTCCACTCATTGGACCCTATCATCTTATGGCCTTGATAACTCAAATGCAGGATTTGTTGCAAAACTTGGCTCAGGATTTGATTTCGATGGCAATGGCTCACATGAGGTTGTTCTCGCATATATGAGTGTAACAGACAGTCTCCAAGTCATTGATGGAACAGATACTACCATGGTTTTAAATACTGGTGCGTTTGGCGTAAGAGTAGCTGAGTGGAATTCAGAGATGTCCATAAGAGATATTACATTGATTATGCCGGACGATTACAGACTGGAACAAAACTATCCGAATCCATTCAACCCCACTACGAAAATTGAATATTATCTGCCTATAAACAACGATATTTCCCTGACTATCTACAACATGCTTGGGCAGGAAATTGTGAAGCTGGTTAACAATAAACAAACAGAAGCTGGTTCTCACAACATTCTTTGGAATGGTACTGATATGAACGGAGCGAAAGTGGGAAGCGGTACCTATATCTATGAACTGAAATACGGAAACTTTTCCAAAACCCGTCAAATGACCTTAATCAAATAACTGTTTTTATAACACAAAAAAAGCCTCCGAATTATCGGGGGCTTTTTTTTTCTCTAATATTCTAGCTAAATTAAAAGGAATATTCACATATCTAAAAATGAGTTAATACTTTGACTAATCCCCTAAAGATATATTTTTTTATACTATTGTCAAATCTTTGTGCTCTCAATATTGATTCTAACTCAGAGTTCCGCTCAACCTGGGTTATAACCTGGAACCATATAGATCGTTATGCCTCATCATTTACCAACCAGTCTAGGGTGAGAGAGATCATGGAAAATCACAAGCAGGCAAATATGAATGCAGTTATTTTTCAAGTACGTCAGGGTGGGACATCCTATTATGAATCATCTTATGAGCCATGGGGATATTATGCAGGATACAGTTATCCGGGTTATGACCCTTTGGAGTATGCCATTGAACAGGCACATGAGAGGGGGCTAGAGCTTCATGCCTGGTTCAATGTTTTCCAAACATCAAGCACTCAACCTGGAGCGCCAGCTGCTGAACACCCCGAGTGGGTTTGCAGAGATCAAAATGGATTTACCATGGATTCCTATCGATCCCTCTCCCCAGGGCTATCAGAGGTGCGAGATTATACCGTTAACGTTGCCATGGAGATCGTCAATAACTATGATATTGATGGCCTACATCTTGACTATATTCGATGGAATGAACATACAAATAGTCTTAACAGGGAATCAGTAGATCACATTGATGAACTTCTAAGAACAGATGGAACGATCACCGATGAAGAGCTCGCAGCTTTATCCATGCGTTCAGGTAGATATCTCTATGATTATATGCATCCATACAGCGCGGGAATACCGGAAGGCTTTAGTACATGGGAGGACTGGTGGAGATGGTCTGTTACAGAGTTTGTTCGGACCCTCCATGATTCTATACAGGCGGTCAAGCCTCACGTTCGGCTTTCAGTTGCAGCGCTGGGGAAATATAACTGGTCAGGTTGGCAGGGATATGGTACCGTATATCAGGATGCAGCGCTTTGGTATAATGAGGGCTATATTGATCAGCTAATGCCAATGCACTACCATTGGTATACCTCTGGAGGGTTCTATGGAATGCTCGAAGGTGATTGCCCGGAGTGCTGGGGGCAGTTTATCCAGCCCGGGGTCAGCGCTGGGAGATTATTTACATCTGGGCCTGGGTCATACATTTTAGAGGACTACAGTGTATGGAGCAATCATGAGTCTATTGTGGAAACCTGTCGATTGATTCCCTGGATCGATGGATTTCAGTTTTTCAGTTATGGCTCATGGGAGGACCGTAGCTATTGGTCAAGCGCAGGAAGTTCTTTCTTCAATTTGAAAGCAAAAATAAGACCTATATCTGCTAGCAGCACTAATTCAGCTACGCCCCCAACTCTAATATTAACTCCCATTGACTCTCTCACCCATGATATAACTGTGGTCCCATCTGATCCCGGTCAGGATGCCTGGTTTATATTGTACCGTTCATCAGGAGAAGAACTGAACCCCGCTCAGGCAGAGGTTGTGGACATTCATTTTAGCAATGCACCGTTTACAATACGAACTGGTTTCCAGGCTTCCCGAGATTCAGTTCTTTTGTACGGTGCTACCCAAGCAGATCGATTTTGGAACGAGACTATCCTATCTTCAGTCGTGATGGCTAGTACCGTTCCTATTCCTGATGAACCTAATTTGTATCAGAACTATCCTAACCCGTTCAATTACAAAACTACCATCCCATATTCAGTTCCCTTTCCCGCAGAAATTGAAATTGAGGTAATAAATTTATTGGGAGAGCATATTACAACTTTAGTAAATCGGAATGAAATACCTGGATATAATCAGACTCATTGGAATGGGAAAAATAGAAATGGGTTTGAGTGTACCAGCGGTATTTATATTGTTCAAATGGAAATTGGGAGTGATGTGAAAATATCAAGAAAGATTTGTTTGATAAAGTAGTACAGAATAGCTTTATACTAAGACATCCTTGCTACATCATTTATATAGCTGTTATTATATTTGGCTAATTGAAAAAGGAATATTATTATGGGTATTATTGATGAATAAACAACTAAATAAATATATAATCTAATTATGGATACAAATCGATCAGCGGCGCTTGACGCTTTCCGCGGAATAACCATTGCATTTATGATAATAGTTAATACTCCTGGGACATGGGCATATGTATATGCTCCTTTACGTCATGCTGAGTGGCACGGGTGTACACCAACAGACCTGGTGTTTCCTTTTTTCTTGTTTATCGTTGGTGTAGCCATGCGGTTCTCTCTAAAAAGATTTGACTATACCTTTTCTCCTGATATTACAAAAAAGATTTTGGTGAGAATGTTTACTATTTTCTCGTTGGGCCTTCTGCTTTCAGCCTTTCCTATCATACGACAGGATTGGAACTGGGAAAATTTTCGAATCATGGGAGTGCTACAACGGATCGGATTATCCTATGGCTGTGCGGCGTTGTTGATCCTCAAATTGAATCATAGACAGCTTGTTATATTCTCTGGAGCTCTTCTTTTGCTCTACTGGCTTATTCTGTGGTGTTTTGGTATTTTTAGTGGTTTGGATCCCTATAGTCTCGAATCTAATCTGCCTAGGTGGATAGATTTGGTTCTCTTTGGTGATTCTCATTTATATCATGGAACAGGAATTCCCTTTGACCCTGAAGGTCTCTTAAGTACGCTACCTGCTATCACTACAGTTATAATTGGCTATATTACTGGAAAAACTATACAAGAAATGGAGAATGGTATAAAAAAAATAAAATATCTTTTGAAAATGGGAGCTACAATCACAGTTATAGGGTGGATCTGGGGTTTCCTATTCCCTATCAATAAACAGCTCTGGACAAGCTCTTACGTACTATTTACTGGTGGTCTTGCAATCATGGCCTTGGCAATTATTATATTTTTTGTAGATATAAAGGGGCTCAAAAAATTAGCGCAGCCGTTCATAGTTTTTGGTACAAACTCTATTTTCTTGTTTGTCGCTTCCGGTCTATGGGTCAAAACAATTCTTAAAATTAAATTTATCCTAAATGGAAAAACTGTATCTGGATACACATATCTGTATCAGACCGTATTTCAGCCTCTTGCAGGTAACCTGAATGGCTCACTTCTGTTTGCTCTATCAAACGCTGTAGTATGGTGGCTGGTTCTCTACTATATGTATAGGAAAAATATCTTTATAAAGGTTTAATCTTTATCCCTATTAGCAAAAGTTTTTTTCTCAGAATAATTGAGGATCAGAGAAATAATGAAATAGAAAAACCCCATAGGAATGGGGTTACAGTTATTTTTAGTTGGTACAGAATAAATTAATTCTGCAAAAATATTCTCACCCGCTTTATATTTTAAAAACATGTTAAAAACGGTAAACCTACATGTAAAATAAACAAGTATACTGTCACTATTATTATCGTATTTTATTGATTTTTCTTTAATAATATATTTATTTATCTATTTTTATCCTCACTATATAAAATGGTGCATAGAAATTTCTTGTTTATATTTTTGATAAAGTAGTGTAATATTTCCGTACCTATGAGGCCATTTTTCCGAATAAAAGAAGAGGGAATTTCATATTGTGCAATCATTTATCTCCTAAGCTCACTTTTTCTCTTTTCATATCACTAAAGAAATGCCTATTTTTATTCTAAATGATTTATGCTACAAACTAGTTAACCAATTCTTCAAAATAACTTACATGGATAGGACAGCTTATGTATAAAACAACTCCAATTCAAAAAATTGTTTTTATGGTATTTGCACTAAATCTTATTTTTTTATTCCCAGCTTGTGATAAAATTTTTCAACCAGAATTGGCTGATCTTATTGATACCAACAGTGATGGTTATGATGACCGGGACATACTATTTCTCCAAAAATTAATTGATAATTCACAAGGATATGGGAATCCCCCTCCCGATTCTCTAGATCCATTACATGTTGGACACCAGATATGGACAGACGGTAGATTGAGGACTTTATATCACCAGGGTGGAGTCCCCTATCACGGGGAAGAGGGTTTTTATCTGTACGAAATTCCGAGTGAGATCGAGGGAGCGCAATATTTAAATAAGATAAAATTATATCATAATTATATATCTACTATCCCAGAAGAAATTAAAAACATGTCTCGACTTAAGGAAATTAACTTAGAGAAAAATAGATTTGTTGGATCCGTTCCTGAAGCTCTATGGAAAAATAAAAACCTCGTGTCCCTTGCGATCAACAATAATAGTTTTTCATCTTTCCCGGCATCAGTGTGTGACGCATTGGAGGATATCAATATTTTTGTAATAACCCATAACAGTCTATGTGATATACCAGACTGTATTTCGAACCCCGGAGTTCAATCCTGCGACTGTTTTGATTACCAAGAAATTTCCCCGGGTAACATATGTATGGACCTAACTGTCACCTGCAACAAATATCTAACTGAGGTAATTGACAATTGCGATCTAACGGAAATTTGGGGTGAGGAAAACTTTGATGCCCTAACATCTTTAGCTTCTGAAGCTTGCCTGGATTGGAGCGGTACTTGTTCGGAGTTTGCGTCTGACACTTCCTTTGTGGATTACACATTAAACATTGATATATCTGATACAAGTCGGGATTGTACCGGTGAAAATTCGTATCTTGACTATTTAGGTTGGCTTGGTGATGGGACCTGTGATGAGGAAGGTACAGTAAATTTTAGTTGTGAGAAATTTGGTTGCGACCTCGGTGATTGTGGTGTTTGGGATAGTGAATTAGGTGAGGATGGAGCGTGCAGTTGCCGTAGAGACTGCAGCGGAGCATGTTTTCAAAATAATAGCGCTGAGTGTACGATGTATTCTCCTTGGGGATTAGATTGCTGCGATTATGATCCTGATCAAGATGATGGGAGCTGCACAGATATTGATGGTGATGGGGTAATAACAGATTGGCACGGAGATGGCTGGTGTGACGATGGAACCTTTGGAGTTAATTTCGCTTGCCTGGAAGTTGAAGGATATGTGTTTGACTGTGATGGTGGTGATTGCGGTGTCTGGGATGAAGAATTAGGCGAGTGCGTGGTTCCCGCAGGAAAAACCCTGAAAAGAAGACCAAGAAATTAAACCGAAATAAAAAAATGAGAAAAAATATGCTTAATAAAACACTAATCTTTTTTGCAATGTTTTGTTGTACTCTCTTGGGAGGAACAATATCTGGTGTCATTCTGAACGAGTCAGATGAACCTTTGCCCGGCGCAAATGTACTTATTCAGGGATCAAGCGCTGGAGCAACGACAGACATCAACGGAGAGTTTCAAATTCAACAGTTGGACGTAGGTAAATATGAACTGAGAGTAGACTATATTGGTTATTATGGAGAGAGTATTGAGTTCTATATTTCTAAGTTTGAAACTGAAGAGGAAGAATCGGACAAGCGGGGGAATATTGAAAAGCTTGGAATAGATGCTGAAGGGAGCGATGATAAAATATTAAAAGGTGCAAATATTTCAAATGTCATAATCAAACTGATTCCTAAGCTGTTGGACTATGATGAGGTCATCGTATCTGCATCAAAATCAGAGGAAAAAGTGTTTGATGCACCAATAACCGTTGCAATGGTAAGCCAAAGGAAGATAAAGGAATTTTCTGGAAACGATATTGGCCACGCTCTCAGTAAGGTTAAGGGAGTTGATGTTTACCAGGCAGGTAACGGCAGAACCAACATTAACACACGGGGATTCATGGCAGTATTTAGTGGTCGTTTTGTCACACTGCTAAACGGAAAAAAGTTTTCTGACCCGATTTTCAGAACAGCATACAACAACACCTATCCAACCATAATGGAAGATATTGAGCGATTGGAAGTGGTTTTTGGTCCAAGCTCCGCTCTCTATGGCCCTAACGCTCACAATGGATTGATAAATATAATACCTAAGCACCCCAATGAGAAGCCCGGTTTGGATTTATCCTATACACAAGGCTCCTCAAATTTTAATTCACAAAGATTGAGATATGCAAAGGCCGGAGATATTTTCAGTTATAAAATAAATGTAGAAAATAGTCAATATAAAGAGTGGGACCATGATAGGATATATGCACCACGAGACATTGATAATGATGGTAGATTTTTATTTCAGGGAGAAGATTTTGTAGATGAAAATGGTAATGGTAGGGCAGACAGCGAACTTTACTATGATGCGGACCATGACGGTGTATACTCCTCGGACTATCCTATTGAAGAATATTGTTTCCTTAATGGTTGTGAAATTGACCCGGTAACAGACCTTCCCACATACATTCTAGACCTTAACGGCGTAGCATATGATTCTGATAATCTCATCCCTATCGAAAGGGGAGATATAGGAAATGGAATCTGGAATGAAGGAGAAGAGTTTACGGATACAAATGGAAACGGGGTGTATGATGAAGGAGAGAACTGGATTGAAAGAGGAAATGGTACGTATGATATGACGGAACCATTCACAGATTGCGGATATGATAACAGTGGAAATTACTTATGCGAAGGGGACGAAGGATGGGACCCCGATTATGGAGATGGAATCCATACAATTGCTGAAGGAATCCAACTTTTTAAATCAGATTTTGAGAAAGATATTTACACCAGGAAATTATTAACTTCATTCTATTATCAGTTGAACAGTGAGACTGAATTATCGTTTGAGCCCTCACTCATCAAACAAAAGAATTATATCCCCTATGACTTGGGATATCTATTCACCACTACCCTTTACTCAACCCTTTCAACAAAACTTGTGCGTCCGAATTTTTCTGCTTCGTTAACCTATGATTATATGGATGGTGAAATAATAACCAGTGAAGAATTGTACAATGCAGCTCTGAAATTATTCAATGGCGATATTGACAGGTCAGTTGCTTTACTATCGAAGGAACCATTCTTAAAAGAATATAATACTGTATCAACATACGGAGATTTTTCAGGTACGACTAAATCTCTTATCTATGGGATGGACTTTCGTTATGATGCTCCTCAAACAAATCGAAGCATCTTGAGAGATAGAGGTTCGAGCCAAAAGTTTGTTTTTGATGGTTCACCATTACCCGACTCAACCGTTGGTGAAGATATAAACATTTTTCAATATGGAATGTTTGCTCAGCGCTCAGCAGACTGGTCAAATGATATTGAAACAGTCTTGGCACTTAGAGTTGATAAACATTCCCATTATGACGATTTCTATTTTAGCCCCCGAGTTGCGCTTAAATGGAGCGGGTTGAAAAACGCTAACATCAGATTTACCTATAATCGTGCCCACCAGGTCCCGTCTCTGTTTCATTTATTTGGACATATTTACCAGCAAAACGTCATCAAGCTAACCGAAGATATAAATGGAAACATTTTTCAAGGAGAGGACCCAACTAATTATGATATCCATGGAAATAGTATTTCTGGGGATGCGGGTTCTACTGTACAACGTCCATATGTTCCCTTATTTGCTGGAAATGGAAATGGATTTACACTTGATGATTCGATTCATATAGACCCGCTTAAGGTAGAGCTTGTCGATTCATATGAATTTGGGATAAAAGGGATACCTCTTAATAATCTGTTTATGGAGCTGAATCTATACTATTCAAAGTTTAAAAATATGATCAGCACTACACAATATGTACAAACAATATTTCCTCATGATCCCCCATACAGGGCAAATCAATTGACCAATATCGGTGATACCGAAACAGATAACAGAGATATTTTATTTACCTATGTAAACTTAGAAGAAATTGAATATTTAGGATTTGATATATCAATGGAATATCAGTTAAATAACAAAACTTCACTGAGCTCATCTTATTCTTATTATAACACTTTTGATCTAATTGAAAAACAAAGAGAGACAGGCTATATTGGAAATGATTGGGCTTGGGCTGAATATATTGAGGGAACCAGAAGTATGTCTTCCTATGATATTATGCATTTCAATGCTCCTACTGAAAAATATACATTTGGTGTTTCTGTCAATGATCTATTTATTCAGGGCCTATACTTTGAATTATCTGGAAAGTACAACTCACAGTTTAATTTTGAGAGCGGTGGATGGGTTTACTCAGAGGATGAACAGAATCAGAGCTATCTTTTTACAGGTTGTGGCTGACCGGGCTTTGCGAATAAGTTTTATTCGAATCAAGGACCACTAGGCGGAAATACAATTTTAGATATGAAACTAAATTATGATGTTTCCCAAAACCTGAAAATAAAGTTGTCTATCAATAATCTAACTGATAAAGATGATGTAAGGCTGGTTGGAACTCCGAGTTCCAGAAGGTTTGGTGTATTAGAGTTGAATTACCAATTATAGATATGGGGGCCCATTTATGCACCCCCATAAGTATTTTAGTAAAAAATAGTTGGCAAGAATAATTTAGCTTTTTATATCTTCAATTTTATTGTTTAGAAAATTCTATAAATTCTTCTACACTCATTAAAGCAATCGTTTCTCCTATTAGTTTCAATGGTAAATCATTGACTTTTTTAAAACGAATACAGGATTTACCGGCATTAAGTTTTTTCCCTGATTTTTTATAGTAATCTTCAAATTTTTTTCGAATTTCAGGCATTAAATAACAGCCCATTAAATAAACTGACATATGGTTCTTTTGAGAAGTCAATCCAGCATACATCAATGGCTTACCGTTATATGTATCAGAAAAAGTTTTTAGTGGAACTTCATAGGTTATCATACCCCAATTCATTACCTCTTCATAGCCCACCTGAAGACTCTCAAAAATGGTCTGTCTAACTATTGAAATTGATTCCTTTCTCTCATCAGGGAGTTCGCTTAAATACTCTGCTACACTGTTTGCTGTCGATTGTATTATAGAATTTACAGATCAATTTATAATTAAACGGAATAACCGATGATAATAACATGTCAAAATATTTTATTGTATATATAAACAGATTATTTTATAAAGATATATCTAGAGATTTGATTTAGTGAGAACATATTTATTTTTTTTAAACCTGGTTTTTATAAATTATATTTTTGCTGATTGCAGTGAACTGAATTATGAAGAGTGTCTGCAGTGGCCTGATTATTGCGAGTGGAACGAAGAAATAGGGCAATGCCAAGATATTGGAGGTGGTGGAGGTGAACCTGAACTTGGTCCATATGCATATGGGATAATAACAGAGCCTGATGGTCTGAGAGATGGCCCTGACTATAAAGATGGTGTACTCTACTATCCTATTAATGCAGACAGTCCATACAAATCAGTAGTTATTACTCCAGGATGGGGAGAAGAGAGCTCATCAATGTCTAGCTGGGGTGAGTTTTTTGCATCTTATGGTTTTATCGCTCTGGCAATAGGTCCAAACGATGAAATTAATGATACCCATCATCAAAGAGCTGAAGGCCTTATTGATGGTATAGAGACTGTTAAGTCCGAGCACTGGAGAACAGACTCTCCAGTTTATGGTATGATTGATACAATGAGCTTTATTGTTGGGGGTTATTCTATGGGGGGTGGCGCATCACAGATTGCTATTACTCTTGATAATCCACATGTTAATGAATCCACAGTAGCCGCTTTTGCATTGAACCCTACAATCATATTTGAGGATTGTGAGCTATGTCCAGATTCAGAATACTGTATTTGCCTTGTCCCAGAGTTTTTAGATCATAATATTCCAACACTAATTTTTGCAGGCGAATTTGAGTTAAATGATCTCCCTGATTATGCAGGTTTACTAGGACAAGATATTTACAATAATACTCCGGAAACTACTGAAAAGATTTTATTTGAGGGCGCTAATAGTGGACATGGTTTTTCTGCATATCCGTCTGAAGAAATTGCAGTACATATCAAACTTTGGCTTAACCATAATTTTTTTGAAGATGACTCATCCTGTGAAGCATTATTAGAGTCCCCCGAAACAGCTTCACAATATTTAACCAATTTGGAGTGTGGAAATAATGGAGATACTGAAGTTGAAATTACCAATATCCAAGACTGGAATTTGGTTGGGTTGCCTCTTATAGTTGAAAACCCAGGTGTTGAATCTATCTTTCCGGGGTCAGTTGAAAACACTCTATTTTCATACAATGATGGTTATACACAGCAAAGTGAATTAGAAAACGGAACAGGATATTGGCTGAGATTCATTGAAGATGGCTACTCTGTGATTTCCGGAACTCTGATCAGTGAGATCCCTATAGTGTTAAATGAAGGATGGAATATTATATCAGGAATTAATACTGTAACTCATATCTCTGACATACAAGATCCAGATGCTATTATTATTCAGGGGACATTTTACGAATTTTCTTATGGGGGATATTCAAGCTCTGAACTTATTGAGCCAGGAAAAGGATATTGGGTTCGAACCAATAATTCGGGTCTAATTATGATTATTGACTAAATCAATCTATTAACTTCGCGCCACACTCACTACAGAAATTGGCGTCCTCATCCAATCCTCTCTTTTCGCATACAATGCACTCTTTTTTTTCTGTTCGTTTTGCAATAAAGTTTATTTCTGATGATACAATTCCTGTGGGAACTGCAATAATACAATAACCCAAAATCATTATAATTGCTGCGATGGTCTGCCCAAAACCCGTAGCGGGTGTTATATCTCCATAGCCTACAGTTGTTAGGGTAACAATCGCCCAATAAATTGCCTTTGGGATACTGGTAAATCCGGGATTGTCCCCTTCAATGAGATACATAAATGAACCAAGGACAACTACAATATTCAGCACAAAGAATAGAAAGATGTAAATTTTTCTTCTGCTTGCCAATAGTGCTTTCCCCAGGAATTCTGCTTCACCCATATATTGAACAAGTTTCAAAACCCTGAAAACTCTCAAAACTCTTAACACACGAATCACAGCAAACACCTCTGTCCCCGGCATCAGCATACTTAAATATGTAGGAATTACAGCGAGAAAATCAATAACTCCATAAAAACTGAAAATATAACTGGAAGGCAGCCTGATACAATAAATCCGAAGAAAATACTCCACTGTAAACATGACAGTGAAAATCCACTCTGCTGTGAACAAGATGTTACCATACTTTTGATTGTATGTATCTACACTGTCAAGTAAAACAACGATAATGCTCAAAATAATTGAAAAAATTAAGACAACATCAAATAATTTTCCAGCCCAGGTATCAACTCCAAATATAATGATCTTAATTCGTTCTCGTATTTTGCTCATAGAACCAGGTTATCTTTTATAATAATTATCCTTTAAATCTAATAAACGACAGCGCTCGAAATATATCCTTATTACCACAAACAAAAAACCCCAACATTAAATTGGGGTTTTTTGATGAATCTTATATGTAAAACTATCCTGCTTGAATTTCTCTCAATTTTTCTTGAAGCATTTCATCAAACATTTTATCCAAGTGTTCGGATTTAACTTTCCACTGACCACCGATCTTCAATGCTGGAATCTTCCTCTGCTGTACCAACCGGTACACCGTTTGCTCTTTCATATTTAAATAATCTGCCACTTCTCTGATACCTAAGATTCCATTATTCATATTTCATTCCTATTTATTTTATTCATTGGGAATGTAGCAATTTCCAATTGTACTGATAAAAAATTACTCTAGTATTTAATAAACACCAGGGCTCACTTTTAATATCGGAGGTTTATCGTCACAATTTAAATCAACTGTTCATCTAAATTCTTTGAAAAAATAATCAGTAAGAATACCTAACAATGAGGATAAATAAGAAAAATTAGATATCACTTAATAATAGAATGTTCTTTTCTATAAATAACATGAAAAAATGATAACCATATAGTACTCTTTTTTTGTCACTTCTTCTATAAGTAGTTTCTAGTATTAATTACCCTTTTGAATTAAATATAATTTTATGTCCGACGCTGCGCAATCTATATCTTATTTTAACCTAATTTATATTCTCATCCCAGTTTGTGTTGTCATTTTTATTTACTTCAAGTGGAAGCTAGAATTTCCAACTGTAATTTATGCACATGTTCGAATGTTTATCCAATTGATTGCAATTGGATACTGTCTAAAGTATGTATTCAATAGTGAAAATCCGTTTGTTATACTCTTGATTTTAGCTTTAATGATTATCATAGCAGGGTACATTGCTCCAAGACCTTTAAAAAATAAACGTCTCTCAAATTACATAGTTTCAACAATCTCAATTTTTATTTGTGGAACAGCTACACTATACATTGTAACTCAGCATGTAATCCAGATTAACCCTTGGTTTAACCCTCACTTTCTGATTCCTCTTGGAGGGATGATTTTTGCTAACTGTATGAACTCAATTAGTTTGGCAGCAGAGCGCTTTGAAAATGAAAAAGAAAGCGGATTGAACTTTGAAGAACAGAGAAATATTGCGTTCAGAGCATCTCTCATTCCCATTACAAACTCTCTATTTGCGGTTGGACTGGTCTCACTTCCTGGAACCATGACAGGTATGATCCTATCTGGAATCTCTCCATTGATAGCGGTAAAATATCAAATCATGGTCATGTGTATGATCTTCGGGTCCACCGGTATTTCATCAGCACTATATTTAACTCTACTGAGAAAATATGATGGCTGAACTGCAGCTATTTTAGCAAAATAATTTTACGGGTTTTGGCGAACTGATTGGTCTCCATCCTGCATAAGTAAACTCCCGCACCCATAAACTTTCCAAAGTGATTGGTCCCGTCCCATTGTACTGAATGTCTTCCAGCACTTAACCTTCCATTTTCAAGAGTCTTAAGTTTTCTCCCGGAAACATCAAAAATAGATATTGAGACCTGAGAATAAAATGGAATTTCAAAATCTATTTGGGTGACCGGATTAAATGGGTTGGGATAGTTTTGGTAAAGAGATATATCTTGAGGTAAGTGTGTATTATTCTGAGTAGACAGTTCACCTTCAATTACAAACCAGGATGGTAATAATTTGTTACCAGTAAACTCTGATGATGAACCATCTGCTGTAATTTTATCAGAAAGTGCCATTCTACGAAGAGTAGTATTTCCTTCCCCATCCGTTCTCTGAAATATGAGATGGGAATCATCCGGAGAGTACCGGGGAAAACTTGAGTTTGTTCCATTATCTTCAAGCCAACCCAAACTCCCTTCGTAACGGTCAAGACCCAATATCCATACATTTTCTGAGTTCTGATCAATATAATCCATTACAACATAATTTCCGTTCAGCTGGGAAAATGATGGGTTCCCCATGCTTACTCCTGAGGGAAGCGCACCAAAAACCGGATAAATAATCTCATTACCCACATCTAATAACGCCACATCCCAATACTCCAGATCCGGTCCATCATTCTGGGGAACCCTGTTGAATGCATCATAAATTAGGTAGGTACTACTGGGATCGAAGTCTAGGGCGTCTGCATAGATAACAACTTCCGAGTTCACACCTTCCACCGTAGTGGGGGAGTAAAGGTGGATAGGATAATTTGATAAATTTGTTAAATCAATAATCCATATCGTTGAATCCTGTGCAATTGTTGTTGCTGCAACTTTTGAAAGGTCAGGCGCTATTGCAATAGAATGCCAAATTTCCGGGAGCCCTGCATAAGATGAAATATTAATTTCACCAGATCCATCTGGATTGATCCCAATGATATCATTGGAACTGCTGATAAACAAAATTTTTGTCCCAAGGCTATTTATTGATATCGGGTTACCTGTCCCTGTGAAAACTTGGGTTGTTGTCAAGGTATTTACAATGGTATTATCCGTAGGATTAACTAAAACAAGACTGTTATCTCCATCTTCATTATTAACTGCAATAATCCAGTCCTCTCCCTGCACTGCATCGAGATCTTCAGGAGCAGTGGAACCTTCCGATCCAACAATCCCCACTGCATCAAAGGCATCCGTTACTGCCGTACTATCACTCGGATATAACTCAATTACAGCTTGTATTGCAGCTAGGCGCATATCTACAAATGTTGCCTGAGAGTTCAAATATTCTGCTTCCAGAATTCGGTAGTAGATCTGTTCTGTTTTCTCTCTACCAATTTCTTCAGCGATGAGATAGCATGCTCTGTTTGGAATTCCGCTGTTATAATGGACACCACCGTTATCGTAGGTAATGTCCCAATCTAAAAACTCATTCCAGTGCTTTGGTTGCCAACCAGGATCGGTGTAGTTTTCTCCTCCTTGGTTAGGGTTGGCTAGATCTCTGAGTGCACCACTTGGATAGTATTGAGTATTAACAACATTTTCACCCATCCGCCAGTCGTCCCTGTCAACCATGGCACCAAATATATCAGCAAAGGATTCATTCAGTGCTCCTGACTCAAATTTATATTCTAGATTGACAGTACGCTCTACAATACCGTGCACCATCTCGTGGGCCGCAACATCAAGGGCTCCTGCCAATGGTGTGAAATATGTATTGCCATCTCCATAGGCCATGTAAGCTCCGTTCCAGTAAGCGTTGTCCATAGGTTGGCCGTTGCTTGTTACGTTTACCACAGAGATGATCGTACTACCGGTTGAGTCAATTCCCAAGCGTCCAAAGGTATCATAAAAATATTGATACACATAGCCGGTATTGCTGTGAGCGGAAACCTGAACTGGCTCCCAAGTATCGGCATCGCTTGAATAAACATAGTACAAACTCCCGTCCTGATATCGGAGTGTCCACAATCCTCCCAGCGGATTACCAGGTAAGTTATCTCCCTGACTATCCTGCCAGATTTCACGTGAGCCGTCAATCATATAATGCCACCCTGAAATTACATAGGAGTGGATGGTCTGCTGCTCACCATTTAAATCATTGGCAGTACCCGTTGCATGTCCATCTGTTTGGGTATTATTATATTTTTCAAGTATTTCTCCACTCACAGCATCTATGAAATAATACCAATTGTCCATTGAGTTTGGACGAACCTGAACATGCCAAATCATATGAGAGTTCCCTGTCACTGGATTGATCCAAATATATTGTTTTCCAACTGGCATATCATAGGATAAAAGTGTTTTCATCTCATCGTTAAAATCCATCACAGTGGTGAAGGCGCTTATATCATCAAGGGCAATCTGAATTGCCTGATCTTTTAAATAATTGACTTGAGATATATCCAAATCCTTTGGAGATGGAGAAAACCGGGCATTGATCAAATATAATTTACCTTCAGGCTCAAAGTGCGAGACAACTGTTTTTCCCCAAATCGGTATATCCTGATAAACCTGTTGGAACTTTATATGCTTTTTTCCAAACCGATCTTTGAATTCATTTATTGTTTCCAGCTCTGCATAGGAATCCTCAAGCTGAAATACCTCTTTGTTAATATTTATGAATTCCTTTGTGACTTCCTGAGCAGAGGAAGCTCCAGAGAATTGGCTACTAAACTCTGCTAGTTCTGAGCCTGTTATAAAAACAGGAGTATCATTTAGCTTATTCCAGGTGACCTTGAATTTCGATTTAAACTCATCTTTTTTAATTTGGCGAGCTAAATTTATTGGGGTGTTTTTTAGCGGGCTAAGTGGCTGTGAGAGTTTAGGGTTATCCTTTTTGTTTACTTTTTGAGTTTGAGGAGATTCACCAATTATTTCAATTAATTTCTCTCCCATAACCTGCATCTCGGAAATTGTTGGTTTTTGAAAAGGTTCTGTACTCTTGATGGGCTTGTTCTCTAATAAGTTTTGTTTATTAGTTTCTGCTGAGAGAGAGGAAACAACAAAGAAGCCTATCACTAGCCATATATGAACACTCTTTTTTATTAATTTACCGAAATGTGCCATTTTTGAACTCCTTGGTTTGATTTAATAAATAGTGAATAATTTTTAGCAGATTAAATATTTTCTTCTAATGAATAACCGAAAAATTAATATGTCCATCGCTGATACACCTTAACCAATATCCCTTTCCTGGTTCAATATACTGCGGTTCAAAATATTCACCTTGAAAACCAAATATTGAACCAGAAACAATCAATTCACTGTTAAGGCTATCAATATTGATCTCAGTTGAAATACCTGAAATCAAGTTCCACCCTTCATTTACAGAAATTATAATTTCATTAAACACATCCCCAGATATATGAGTTGTGTCTTCATCATTGAATCGTAGCCAATATCCCTTTCCAGAGGATAGCTGTGTTTGCTCAATATATTCTCCACTATCATAACTGAAAAGAGAATTTTCGATAGCTTCGGGAAATAAAAATTCAACAGAATTGTTTTCGGGTATCAATGGAATTCCAATCATATTCCATCCATAATCATAAGAAAAATAATGAGATGAAACTACAAATTCCTCAATCCATGCCGCTGCAGCCAGTAGCAGCACACCTGCTGCATCACCGTGCCCGCCCAGATCATCCACATACATCTCAACATTTTCTGCTCCATTATTTATAAAATATTCATATGCGTTTAATGTGTTCTCTACTGGTACTAACTCATCTTGAGTACTGTGAAGAAGCGCCACAGGTGACTGGGGAGCCCAAAGATAAACATCGTTTTCCTCAAGAGCAACCCGAAGAGGGTGATTCATATTTGTGGATACTGCTTCTATAACTTCTGGGAGAACAATATTAATAGGGATTTCAGGCATGACCTCATCTACCTCGCTACCCGAGTGATCCCCATCAAACAAAGGGGGAAGCAAGGTATCATAGGGAGAAACAAAAAATTCCGACGGAAAATCATAGAGATCGTATACCGCATCGTATGCAAAAATAGTATAAGGTAAATAAAATGGTGCGTTATATGGTTCTGATGTTAACATCAGTTCTAGCATGACAGCTGAAAGATCATATGGCCCTGCACAAGGTGCTGATGCAGTTATAAGTATTTCACCAGCTAGCTCAGTTTCGATGTATTTATGAGCGGCCATTGTTACGTAGCCACCCTCAGAATATCCTGATAAAAATGTTTGCCCAGAAAAAGCTATCCCAAGAGAATCACATAGGTTCCGCCCTGCCCTGATCATATCCACAACCGCTGTCGCAGAAGAAATATAAACCATGTAAGGGTGGAGCATCTCAGAGACTCCCAACCCAAGAAAATCTGGAATTGCAGTGATAAATCCCCTGCCTCCTAGCCACATACTTACTACATCAAATCCCTGAACAGATGCGACGCTTGTCCTTTTTAGTACAGTTCCGTGTTGAAAACTAAAAAAGGGAAGTGGATTAGCTTGTGCTAACGGAACAGCGAGGACACCTGACGCAATAGTCGGCAACGCATGAGGGTCAACCGTGTGGTATTCAATACGATAAAGAGAAACACCGTACTCTATATCAAGAGGTAAATCATATTCAGAAAACCCAGACTCTAATTCCTGAATAATCTCATCTGCAGACCTCATCTCAATAAATTCAGAAAAATGAATATCTCCCGGGTTTTGAGAAAATAAAAACCATTGAAATCCGATAAAATAAATGATAACTCTAGCTACATACATATTTTTCATGATTAATTTAAAACCGGCAACTTTAAATTGATCTCTTTTTCTAATGCTTCACTTGTTATTGGTTTCCCAGAGGTTTCGTTTTCTAAGATCCACTCCATTATTTTTTTTTGAGTTTCACCTCTTTCCTGAACAACTGAATAAGGAATTTGATGAAAAGATACCATTGAATACCTAGAAATAAATTGACCTGGAAATTGATGTTCCATTTTTTTTTCCAGTTCCTTTTGCGCTAAAAACCACTGCTGATTTACTAAATCCCTCATTTCAATATAATTTTCCAATGCCATATCTGCAATTGCATCGCCGTCTATTTTCCTTTTTTTAGAAAAATTATCGAAAAGGTTTTCCCAATCTTCACACGTCTCCATCATCTCATTTAAAACCGTACAATCCTCAAAAGATGCATTCATCCCCTGTCCAAAAAAGGGAACAACAGCATGGGCAGCATCACCAATAAGAAGGAAATTCTTAATGTTCCAAGGTTGGCAACGAACTGTCCCCAGATGACCAGTTGGATTTGAAAAATAATCAAGTGTTAAATCTGGGATTAAGGATAGTACATCTGGAAATTTCTCTTTAAACAGTGAAACAAGCTCACTGTTTGTTTTAATTGATTCGAAGCTGATCTCTCCATTATTCGGCAAAAAAAGTGTGACTGTAAATGACCTATCCATATTTGGAAGAGCGATTAGCATAAACTGTCCCCGGGGCCAGATATGGAGACTATTTGGATCTAGCTGGAAATCCCCTGTTTTATCCGGAGGGACAGTGAGCTCTTTATATGCATGACCTAGCGGTTCGAGAACCTCTAAAATAAATTTTTGACTGCTAATGGATTTTCTTATTGTTGAGCCAGCACCATCCGTAGCAATTACAGGTATTTGTCTTACATTAATTTTCTTTTCACTTTGATTATCTATAAAATATATTATGTCAGATTCGATATCCACTCCTGTACAGGTATGGTTGAAAAAAAATCGGACTTTCCCTGTATGCTCCGCCTCAGAGATCAGTAATTTATTCAAATCAGATCGGGATACAGAGTTGATGTGTTGTCCCTTCCTACCATAGGGAAGACTCCGCGTGCTCCCGTTAGCGTCATGGATTTTTCTGCCATACATGGGAATCAAAAATGGAGAGATTTGTTTAAAAACTCCAACCTCTTCCAATGCTCTAATGCCTCTTTTGGAAAGCGCTAAATTAATAGAACGACCGGCAGATAATTTTTGTTTTCTCATATCTGCTCGCTGTTCATAGACATCTACATTGTATCCTTTTTGTGCCAGATACATCGCCATAACCGGACCTGACAAGCCGCCACCCACTATGATTACTTTTTCATTTTTCCCCGTGTTCACAGTATATCATTTAAAATATTTGAAAATTCCCATACCTCATGAAATGTATTGTAAAGGGGTACAGGAGCAACGCGAATGACATCTGGCTCCCGCCAGTCTGCGGTTACACCATTTTTATGTAATGTGTCCATGATATTATCTATCGGATCTATCATCTGTAAAGAGAGTTGACAGCCTCTATTATTTTTATTAGATGGGGTAATTATCTTAATTTTTGAATCCAAAGTGTTTTTTATTAGAAATTCTAAATAGTTGGTGAGTCGAATAGATTTTTCTCTCAATTTAATAATTCCCGCTTCATTAAAGATCTCTAAGCTGGCCAATAGGGGAGCCATTGCAAAAATAGGAGGGTTAGATAACTGCCACGCTTCAGCGGTATCCATTGGGATAAACTCATCAGGCATTTTAAAACGCGTTGATTTATCATGCCCCCACCATCCCTCAAAGCGGGGAATATCCTTACGTCCCAAGTGTCGCTCATGGATAAACACACCTGATGGTGCTCCCGGCCCGCCATTGAGATATTTATATCCACACCATGCTGCAAAATCTACGTCCCAGCCATGGAGGTTCATTTCCATATTCCCAGTGGCATGGGCTAAGTCGAACCCAACTAAGCAATCGTATTCGTGGGCTTTTTGTGTAATCGCTCGCATATCAAAAGCTTGACCTGAATAATAATTCACTCCGCCCATGAGCACCATGGCAATCTCATCTCCGTGGTGTTCAAAATAATCCAAAATCCAGGATGTGGTTATTAACTCACCTTCATCGGGTTGGAGGATCAATAAATCTTCTGTTGGATGGTTCTGATGAAACCTTAACTGCGATTGTACTGCATATCTATCTGAGGGGAAGGCATTGTTTTCAATAAGAATCTTTTTCTTTTTCCCAGTAGGTCTGTAAAAGGATGCCATAAGTAAATGCAAATTGACCGATAATGAATTCATCACCACTACTTCTTTTTCTAGAGCGCCAACCAGCTCAGATGAATGTTGCGTTAAAAATTCATGATAGGGAAGCCAGGGACGTTGCCCTGCAAGGTGACCATCCACGCCCAATTTTTTCCAGGCATCCAGTTCTTCCTTAATCAAGGTGTAGGCAGTTTGAGGCTGGAGCCCAAGTGAATTTCCGCAGAAATAAATTGATCGATCTCTTTCCTTTGAGGGGGGAATATGAAAACAATCTCTATATTTTTTTAAAGGATCCTCGCCATCCATTTGATGGGCAAAGGACTCTAAGGTAGAGAAGCTCATGGTATCACTGGATAGAGAATGGGTCTTGAAGGAGCTGCATCCAGGTCTATATTTGCTACCTGCAGGTTTATAAAATATAAGCCATCTTCTATCTCGTTAGAAACATAAATGAGCTCGGTAACTGTAGAAGGTGAAACAGAGCTCTTGCCTAATGATTTTTCATGGAGAGGAATATCCCAAAATAAATGGTGGGCTTCAAGAGTTCCTCCATCTAAAATTCTGTCAATCGATGGAAGGTCTGTGCAAAGATGAAGAATTTTCTTTTTCTTTATAAATTCAATGGCCGAACTGGAAAAATATGGAGGAATAAAATTTTCGTTATATTTCATAGTTAGTTTTTTTTCTGAGTTTGGAAGCGTACGAACTATTAATACTTCAATCTCCAGGTTAACTTCTCCAATTGCATTTTCTAGCTGGCTCCCTGTAATAACCTCATCTGAAACTTCATGATATTTTGAATGTTTTTCATTTTTATCTAAAACAGCTTCCGGCTCTACAGTAATAAGATAGGCAGACCTCAGCCCGTTAAGTGGAAACTGGTTTATATAGATAGGTTCATTTACTATATGTCCGACACATTCGGTGTGTGTTGTGTGACAGTGAGGGATGAGAGAGATGGTATCAAAATTACAGCCACCCCCCAACTCTGTACTGCCCTGAGTGTTTCCTTTTTCATAGGGAGCTGCCTTGGCATTTGGAACACCAAAAAAATTTAATTGGGTATTATTAAAACTTATTGGAATAGAGATATCAATGGGAGAGCTTACATCAACCTGAAACTGTCGACCACCCACACTAATGAAACTATCCATCTATTTTCCTGTGATAAAATCTGATTGATTCATTCCCAGCCAATCTAGCGCATTTTGGCCTAATAGTCTGGACTTTATATCATTAGAAATATTTTGATTACTATCTATTAGCTCTCCCACATTTTCTTCGCCCAATGGAAATGGATAGTCTGTACCCAGTGCTACTTTTTCCTCACCAAATATTTTTATTATCTGTTCAAGCGTGTTTTTGTCATGAACCAGAGAGTCAACCCAAAACTTCCCTAAAAAAGATTTTGGGTTCACTGATGTGTCCACTGCACACAGGTCAGGTCTAACCATAAATCCGTGTTCTATACGTCCCAGCGTTCCGTGAAATGAACCCCCGCCATGTGCAAACGCTAATTTTAGTCTGGGGAATTTTTCCAAAACACCCCCAAACAAAATGGAGCAAATTGCTCTTGATGTTTCAGCGGGCATCCCCACCAGCCATGGAAGCCAATACTTTTGCATATCGAGCTCACCCATCATGTTCCAGGGATGTATAAATATAGATGCATTCAGATCCTCTGCAGCTCTGAAAAAATCTGAAAATTCAGATTCGTTTAAATTTTTCCCATTTATATTGGTCCCAATTTGAATCCCCTTAAAATGCAGTTCTTTGATGCACCTTTCAAGTTCTTTAACTGCCAAGTTAGAGTCCTGCATTGGAATAGTTCCTAACCCAATAAATCTATGGGGAAACTGAGAGATGGTTTGGGCAATATCATCATTGAGAAATTGAGCCAGGTCATAGGTATCTTCGGGCTTTGCCCAATAACTGAACATGACAGGGACGGTGGATAAAACCTGGACATCTACAGAGTGATGATTACATTCCTCCAGACGAATTAGTGGGTCCCATGTATTGGGCTTTACCTCCCTGAAATGAAATCCATCTCTGACCATTGTCGCACATCCATTTTCCATATGATGCAGCTGAATCCACCCACCATATCCATATTTTTCTTCAAGGTCTTCCCATTCTCTAGGGAGAATATGTGTATGTATATCAATTTTTATCATTTTGTTTTTCCGGTGGTTGTTGGATCTCACCGCAGCGCTCACAGGTACGGTGAGATTCATTGCTCCAATAGTTTTCAAATAGAGGGGGAAGCTGAGCTACTATATCTTTCAGCTGGATGAATTTTTCATAAAGCAGGGTACCACAGGAATCGCAATACCATTGGAATCCATCTAGTTCTCCTGGTTTTCTATTCCTCTCTATAACCAACCCAACTGTATCAGCAAATCGCTGTGGAGAGTGAGGAATAAGCGGAGGCAATAAAAATATTTCTCCTTCATTTATTGGAATATCATGAAAAGAATTTGATTCGTACACTTTTAAAATCATATCCCCCTCTAGCTGATAAAAAAACTCCTCCGCAACATCCACATGATAGTCCTTGCGGGTGTTTGGGCCTCCTACGACCATAATAATAAATTCTGTGTCCTTGTACACAACCTGGTTTCCCACCGGGGGCTTGAGCAAATGGCGGTTTTCTTCAATCCAGGCTTTGATATTAATTGGGGGAGCTATCTGCATGTTTTATTTCCTATTTAGGGTTGCTATACATTTTAGTTCAATGGCAATGGGAGTAGGTAGAGAGGTAACCTCAACAGTAGTTCTGCATGGCTGATTATTTTTGAAATACTCAGCATATATTCTATTATAAATCTCAAAATCATCTTTTATATTGGTGAGATACACAGTTACATCAACTAGATTTTCCCATTGACTGTCTGATGCTTCCAATATGATTCGAACATTTTCAAACACAGAGCGACACTGCTGTGCAATATCATAGCTTAATATTTGTCCATTCTCATTCAATTCCACACCGGGGATTTCATCGGTCTCTGGTTTTCTCGGTCCTACTCCGGAAAGAAAAAGTAAATTCCCCACCTCTCTTGAGTGAGGATATAGCCCGACCGGCTTTGGTGCTTTTTCACTTATAATACCTTTTTTCATGATCAATTTATTTTTACACAAACATTTTTTGGCTCTGTAAAAAACTGGAGAGCTTCACTCCCTCCTTCACGTCCCACCCCTGAAGATTTAGTCCCTCCAAATGGTGTTCTCAGGTCACGTACAAGCCAGCAGTTGATCCAGATAATTCCTGCATCCAATCGTTCAGCTGCTCGGTGGGCTTTTTCTATATCCTGTGTCCAGATAGTTGCGGATAGTCCGTACTGTGAATCATTAGCTATACCTATAGCTTCCTCTTCACTTGAAAAAGGAATGAGGGTCACCACAGGCCCAAATATTTCTTCTTGATTCACCCTGCAGTCATTTTTTAATCCATCAATAATTGTTGGAGAGATAAACCACCCATTGCTGCATCTTCCATCCAGCTTCAACGGATTCCCTCCAATCAAAATCTTCCCTCCATCCTCTTTTGCTGACTCAATATAGCTCAAAACTTTATTCAAATGATCTTCAGAGATCAAGGCACCCATATTTGACTCTATTTTTAGGGGATCTCCCACTGATAGTTTTTTTACTTTATTGATAAAATCCGATTTGAATTTGTCATAAATACTTTTGTGAATCAGCAACCTTGAACTGCAAAGGCATATTTGTCCCTGGTTTGTAAATGAGGATTTTAACAGCGATGAAAGGGTTTTTTTATAGTTGCAGTCTGGGTATACAATTGCGGGGTTTTTCCCGCCCATTTCCAATGATACTTTTTTAAATTTTCCTGCCACAGATTTTGCAATAGACCTTCCTGTTTCAGTCCCACCGGTAAAAGAGATCGCAGAAACATCTGAGTGGTTCACCAAAGCTGACCCGACTTTATCTCCTCTACCATGAACAATATTTAACACCCCGGCAGGCAGCCCTGATTCCATACAAATCTTTGAAAGGAGAAACGCAGTCATAGGTGTTAACTCTGAGGGTTTTCCAATAACACAATTTCCCACAGCCAGGGCTGGTGCGATTTTCCAGGTAAACAAATATATAGGCAAGTTCCAGGGTGAAATACAGCCAACAAGACCCAGAGGTTGACGAAGAGTATAATTAAAAATTGTTTTCCCGGTTTGATGAGATTCACTGGAAAAATTTAAAGCGGCACCCGCAAAAAATCTGAAATTAGCTGCTGCCCTCGGAATATCTACTGTCTTTGATAAGTTGATGGGTTTTCCTGTGTCCCTTGTCTCTGCTTCGGCAAGCTCATGTATTTGTTTTTCTAGGCTGTCGGCTATGTTCCACAAATATTTTGTTCTAGATTCCACTGATAGCTCTGACCATTTTGGAAATGCATCTTTTGCTGAGTCCACTGCCAACTGAATATCTTCTTCCGTTGAATCCGGACACACAGAATATATTTCACCGGTGGCCGGATTTTCATTATCCATTAATTTCCGTTTAACAGGCAGAATCAGCTCTCCATTTATATAGTTAAGTATCTGCTTCATTCTGATATTGCTTTGAATTCCATTTTTAAACTGATGTTTTTTGTTCCCGTTGTTAGGGCTCCTATTGAGATCGCTTCAATGCCCGTGGAAGCATATTCTTCCAATTTATCTAAGGTGATTCCTCCGGATGCTTCCATAAATATTCTCTGCCCATTGGAATGTGCCTTTACATATTGAATTGATTTTTTGATTTCACTCGGACTCATATTATCTAATAAAAAACCATTTATTCCACAATTGAGCCCCTCAGTGAGCTGACTTAGAGTGTCCACCTCCAGCTCCACTGGGACAGCAGGCTTTGATTCAGCTAAGTTCCGGATTGCATTGTGTATTCCCCCTGCCGCAAGAAGATGGTTATCTTTTATTAAAACAGCGGATCTTAGATTCAGTCGATGGTTAAAACCTCCTCCCACTGCAACTGCATATTTTTCGAATAACCGCAAGCCCGGTGTCATTTTTCTTGTATCTAAAATTTTACATCCGTGTTTCTCGGCAATATTGACATATTTTTGTGTCGTTGTCGCAATCCCGCAGAGCCTTTGCAGTAGATTTAATATGACTCTCTCCCGAGAGAGAAGGGTCTGGGCAGGTCCAACTCCTGTTGCCAAAATCTCATTTTTTTCGACTCTGCTTCCGTCCTGCTTTTTTACTTCAACTTTAATTTCAGAAGGAAAACAATATTTCAGAAATGATGTCCCAGCAGCTATACATTTTTCCTCTGCAACAATATGAGCTCCCATTCTCACAGAATTTGGTATGGTGCCTAATGTGGTAACATCCTCTGTCCCAGCGTCCTCATCTAAAAAAAAATCTATTTTCTCCTTTACATATTTAGGAGGTAGTGTGGTCAATCTGGATATCTGAATCGGGTCTCCTTGAGATTCCAACATTACAGACATTGAAGTCTACCGCCGTCCACAGGCAGATTAACTCCGTTAATGTATCCCGCGTATTCTGAAGCAAGAAAAGCAATAGCATAAGCTGTTTCTTCAGGTTCGGCAATTCTTCCTGCAGGAATTTCTTGTATCCACTCTGCTTTTACATCTTCCAGTTCGACTCCTCTTTTCTCTGACATAGAATGAAACAGGGAGTACAGGCGTTCAGTATTAGTTGCACCCGGGAGAATGTTGTTTACAGTTATTCCAAACGGAGCAACCTCACTGGCTAACGTTTTTGACCAGCTTGCCACAGCACCCCGAATGGTATTGGACACACCCAATCCCCTTATGGGTTGTTTGACAGAGGTCGAGATAATATTAATGATTCGACCATATTTTTCTTTTTTCATTCCGGCGACCACTGACTGAGCTAAAATCTGATTACAGATCAAATGCTTATTAAAACCGTCTAAGAACTCAGCTGTTGTTCCTTTTGAGATTTCTCCTGCCGGAGGGCCCCCGGTATTGTTAACCAGAATATGTATGGGAGGGAATTCGCACATAAAATCATTCACCTTAATATTCAGTTGGTCAGGGTTGGAAAAATCTGCGCATATAATGTCATGGGACTGACCCCTGGAAACCGAGAGCTCAGATTTAACCTTGTCTAATAGATCCTGGTTTCTCGCGACTAATATAATTTCTGCACCTAGCTCCGAAAACAACAAGGCTGTAGCCTTTCCCATACCTTTTGTGCTGCCCGCAACTAAAGCTCGCTTTCCTGATAGGTCAATTATCATAAATCTCCTTTTGATTGGGAATAGTAAAATCCAAGAGCTTTTTGAATATCATCAGGGAGTGTAGGTAGTTTGGAGCGGGGCAGAAAAAAAGTTGTCAAGTTGGTAAAATCACTAAAAACTTTGTGACGCTCAGCTGTTGCCCGAAGATAGCTGTAACCTGATGACCCCCCTGTTCCGGTTTTTCTACCGATCATTCGATGCGCCATGAGTGCATGTCTGTAGCGCCAAGATGTTAGATATTCGTCCATATCAATTAATCCCGTAAGTAATCGATATGGCAGATAAAGAACCGGCTGGTCTCTGTAAAGAAATATAAGAAGGGCTGCCTGAAGTGACCTGTATGAGAGCTCTCTCTGTCCAGTTTCAACCATCTCGTTGTGCTTTTCTTCATCCATGATAGCTTCAATATTCTTGCGGGTGCTTTCATAATTTTTTTCCATCCGCTCCCTCTCTTCAGCGGAAAGGTGGCCTGAGTCAAGGGACTGTTTTTGCTTATCTAGGTTTTCCTCCAGAGCTTCTTTATAACTGTCCCAGAAACTGAATCCATCAAAGTCGAGAAAGGGTGTCCTCTCCAGCCACCGGTTCACACCATCAAAAAGAGAGAGATCTTTTTCCGTTTCCTCCAGTATTGCTCTCTCTTCGTCCCTCAGCTCACTGGAAAAGGTCTGCCTTTCAAAAAGTATCCGTCTCTCCTTTATCAGCCCCATTTTTATTTCTAAGAGTCGGAACTGGATGCTCTGGAATCCTGAGGCAGGGGCCAGCAGGTCACGGAACTCCAGAAAATCTGCCGGGGACATGGTCTCCAGAACTGCCACCTGAGCAATTAGTATTTTCTGAATTTCGATGATACGCTCAAAGCGGGAAACTATTATCCCCATATGCCGTTCGTTGATTGATTCCTTTTGAAATAATTTTAGTACAGAATCCAGTTCATGAAGAATTTGCTTAAACCACAATTCATATACCTGGTGAGTGATGATGAACAATACCTCATCGTGGGCTAACTCACCCGCCTCTTTACTGAGAGGCTGTTGGAGCCTAAGCAGTTCAGGAATTTTTAAATAATCCTGATAGGTGACTGTTTTAGATTTTGAATTCATTTCATAAAGAAAACAGTAGAATGGACAGGAAATTTAATTTGAGTGTCTAAAGTAAAAAAAGGGTTACTTTAAACACAGCGTAAAATATACCAGCTGATTTCTGAAGACCGGGTACTAGTATTATGTAATTTTAGTTTTTTCTACCAAAATCTTAAAGGTTAAAGCGTGTTCAATATTTTGTTTCAATTGAATCTATTTGGTTATGTATTAATAAACTAAAAGCCCCGTAGTATAACGGGGCTTTATTATTGTTCATTATGAAAGGAAAAAATCCAATTGAATTTAGATTTATAACAAGGGGATATTATCCGTAAACGAACACAACCTTTACTTTATGGTTTTTCCTTTTGTGTTTTTTAGTGTACATCTTTTTCAGCCACCGTTTCTCCTTTTTGGTCAACTTTCCGTGATGGTGCACATGAACATGAACAGTCTTTCCTCTTGCCTCAGGGATAACCTTTGCTATGCGGTGTTTATAGCGCTTTTCATAAATTACATAGTCTGGCTGGGAAGTAGCACACCCACTAAGCACCATTACAGTTGAAAGAAAGATCGTAACTAATAAATTTGATTTTTTCATGTTTTTCTCCATTTTATACCTTTAGACCTAATTGGAGCTAATTAGTTAAATATCGAGCTTGTCTTTCAGTTTTTTATCTATAAACAAATCATCCAAAGAAACAGCGGTATCGTAGTGATGTTTGGCTGAATTTATTTTTTTCATCATAACATACAACCGAGATATAAGCATGTGAGTGGAGGGATCATAGGGATGGGATTCCAGTGCACAGAAAAAATGTACTTCTGCAAGCTGAAAATCTTTTTTTCTTTGATAATATTTTCCTAATTCAATATTGGCTTTATAATGTTTAATATCTATCTCAATACATTGAATAAAACAATCATAGGATTTCTTATATTTTCTATTTTTCTGGGATATTATACCCTGATAAAAATAAACATCCCCGTTCAAAGGGTCTACCAGTTCAGCTTCATTAAATAGCTTCTGTGCTCTTTTAATATCATTTTTTGCAAAATGATATGTCCCCATCTCTACAAGTAGATTGGATAGATGCCTTTTCTGGTCCATTTCGAGGAAAAATAATTTTCTCACTAGACCAAAGAGGTTTTGATGAGCATAGTTCTTCTGCTGCTCCTTAGACTCATGGATCTGCTTTCTATCTATTTTGATGGCTTTATTCAAATGCTTTACATAGTGTGGGAAATCATCTTCTTTTTTGTACTCTTTTGCAAGAGAGACGTGAGCATCAGAAAATTCAGGGTCACACTCAATTGCCCGATGTAAGTGATGCATGACTTTATTCATTTAGTTTTTATTCCTAAATAAAAGAGCCAGCCGGTAGTGCGCCTTAGCATAGTCAGGGTTTAATTCAATAGCTTTTGATAGATGATTCTCTGCGTCCTCAAGGTTCCCCTCTTCTTCTAGAAGCAAGGCCATGTGGTAATGTATTTTGTGGAATGTCGGGTCTAATCTCAGAGCTTCTATGTAATGTTTCTTTGCACGATCCAATTCTTTCTTTACCTCTAATGTCCCATCTTTTTTCAACCTTTTTCCTGAGCTCAATAAGTTAGCAAGATGGTAGTGTGCCATTAAATATTTTGGGTCAATATCAATAGCAGTTAGGTAGCATTTCTTTGCCTCTGCGTAGTCTGCAGGGTCATTTAAAATTTGTCCCAGTTTGTAGTATGCTTTAGTAAAGTTTTGATCAATCTCTATTGTTTTTACCATGTACGCTTTTGCTTCCTCCATTACATTCAGTCTTTTCATCAATAACCCCAGATAAAAGGAAGCATCACGGTGTTTGTGATTTCTTGTTAGGGCTTTTAAATAATGTTCTTTTGCAGTTTCAAAGTCTTCCTTTTTTTCCAAGATTCGAGCTAAGTTATAGTATGCATCATCAAATTCAGAATCCAGTTCTATCGCTTTTTTTAAATGAAAAATTCCCTTATCAATCTCATCGTCTTCTGCTATTAAAAGTCCTAAATGAAAATGAGTAAGGTGACTTTTTGAATAATATTTTAGGGAGCGCTTTAATAACTTGATGGCATCTTTCTTATTATCCATCTGGCTTGAAACTAACCCTAAATGATAGAGAGCTTTTGAAAACTTAGGGTCTTGCTCTAGGGCTTTTTTGAGGTGTGCCTCTGCTGTTTCATATTCTCCTTTTTCTGAAAAAATTATTCCAAGTCTAAGATTGGCTTTAGAATAATTTTCATCAAACGTCAGTGCTTTCTTATAACAGGTGATAGCATAGTCTGTTTCTGGTTTAGAGGTGAGGGTCCCATCCTTTTTCTTCTGGAGGCCGGACATAACTAGTTTACCTAAATAGTAGAGTGCGTCTACATATTCTGGTTTTATATCAATTGCTGTCTCATAGCTCTTTTTTGCTTTATCATATTCTTCAGGATCTTTCAATAACATCGCTAACTCAAAATAGGCTTCTGCAAAATTATGTTCAGCTTCAATTGCTTTACTGAAGTGTTCAGTTGCCTCCTCAATCTTTTTATGTTTTTTTAAGAAAAGACCGTAGCTATACTGAATTTGCGGGTCATCAAATTTGAGAGTAACTGCTTTCTCAAAATTAGTCCGTGCAGATTTTATCTTTTTGCACTCTGATTTGATCAGAGCAAGTCTAAAATAGCTGTCAGCATGATTTTTATCTAATTTAATTACTTGATTAAATTGTTTTTCAGCATCACTCAGGTTACCCTCCTCCATGAGAAGGCACCCCAATTCAAAATAAGCATTTAAGAAATCTGGTTTGATCTTGATCGCACGTTCAAGGTGAGATTTAGCATCCATCTTGATGCTTTTTCCCTTTGATTTTTTTGCTTTTATCTTTTGAACTCTTTTGGCCATCTTAATTGAACTCAGCTTTATTTTGTTTTCATTACCCAAACACCATCCCACTCACCTTTCGGAGGGTTTTGCTTCATATAGTCGCACCGTTCAATATACATTTTTGAACATTTATCTTCTGAGTTTCCCTTGAGCGCTTCATTAAATAGTTTCTTTGCATCATCCCAGCGGGCATTTTTATAATATTCAATACCGCTATTGAAATTTCCCAGTACCTCAATCATATTCGGAAATGTATTATCATTGTGATAGTCTAGCACCTCGTAAATGCTCACTGGTTTCGTTTTCCCTTTCACAATGACCTTATCAATCTCTCTGGTGCGATAGGTTGCTTTCAATCCGTCAAATGTATATTCACTTATTATGATTCGGACCCCATACTGCTTGCACGCGCTTTCCAGTCTGGCAGCAAGATTCACGCCATCACCGATCACTGTATAATCCATACGTTTTGGTGAACCGATGTTTCCTGAAACGACCATGTCCGTATTCACACCCATCCCGTGGTCAATGGGAATTTGCCCTGCTTTTTCTCGTGCATCGTTCAATATATAAAGCTCCGTCATCATTTTGATGGCTGCACGAACACCTCTATCAGGGTCATCATCATGTGAAAATGGTGTCCCAAAAATAGCCATGATTGCATCACCTATGAATTTATCCAGCATCCCGCCCTGTTCCGTAATACAGTCAACCATAATGGTAAAGTATTCATTTAATAACGAAACAGTTCCGGAGGCCCCCAAGGATTCTGTCAGCGTGGTAAAGCTACGAACATCGGAAAATAAAACCGTACCTATACTTTCCTTTCCGCCCATGATATCTTCTTCAGATTCCTCTAAAAGCTTATCGGCTAATCCCGGATCCATGTATCTTGACATAGTAGATTTCATCCGCTTTTCACTGCTGATGTCCTCAATCATAATCAGGGAGCCTAGTGACTCACTTTCCACCCCTAGTAGTGGAAGCACACTGATGTTTGCTGATACGGTCTCACCGCTAAACTCAAGCTCCACATCCATAAATGTATCTTCACCTTTCTCTTTCGGTTTGTCCTCATCATCCTCATCCTTATCATCATTATCCTCTGAATTGTCATCCTGAATTGCTTCTACCAGCCAAGCATTCGGTCCTGCAAATAGTTCCTTGATCTCCTGACCGAGGACCTCTTTCAGCTTTGAGAACTTCAAGATACTCAATCCCGCAGGATTACAGGTGGCTATTTTTCCTTCTTCATCAACTGTTATTACGCCGTTTGACATAGATGACAGCATCCCCTGACTATAATTTTTTTCATTTTGTACATCATTAAACAACTTTGCGTTTTCAATTGCCATGGAAATCTGAGAGGTAAACGCCTCAAGCCTTTTCTGGTCCTCATCTGTGAATGGACCCTCTCGCTTGTTTAGTACCTGGCACACTCCAATTTTTTTACCCTCTTTGTTAATCACAGGTGTACACAGAATGGACCTTGTGAAATATCCGGTAGTTCTATCAAAGCCTGGATTAAATCGTAGGTCAGCATAGGCATGAGGTATGTTCAATGGTGTCCCTGACGCAAAAACACTTCCAGCAATTCCTAAATGATTGGGAAAGCGAATCACATTTTTTCCTACACCTTCCACAACTTCTGTATAAAGTTCATTTGTTTTATCATCATTTATAAATAGAGTAGATCGCTCTGCATTCAGCATCTTTGTGACAGTTCCAATTATTCGCTGCAGTAGGGGTCCTAGCTCTAGCTCGGATGAGACCTGGGAAACAATATCCAGGAACTCTAATTCCTGTTTTCGTGATTTTTCAATTTGTTCCACGATAATATTTCCCTGAATAGCAATGGCTGCCTGCTGGGTCATGGCCTGAAGTATTTCCAGATCGTCATCAGAAAATTTTCCGTTTATCTTATTTAATATCTGTGATACTCCTATAATTTCTCCGCTTACCGTTTTAAGCGGTGCACAAAGGATACTCTTTGTTCGGTATCCTGTCCTCATGTCCACTGACTTATCAAATCTGTCATCTTTGTATGCGTCCAAGATAATGGCACCTTCATTTTTCGAAAAAACCCAGCCAGCAACACCCTTGGTATTCATTATACGAATCTCCCGGCGAAAATTCCCTTGAGCAACTCTGGAATACAATTCCTGGGAATTTTCGTCATTAAGAAATATCGTGCCTCTCTCTCCTCCAATAGTAGATGTGGTAATTTCAACTAGTGTTTCTAGTGCTTCATCCAGGTTTCGGCTAGCGGCCATATCATTTGTGATTTGCAGTAGTAGTTCATTGAATTTTTCTTTTCTTGTCAGGGATTGAGTCCGAGACCTTGTATGTGTGCTAGGCATAGGCTTTTTCCAGTTTTTTTCGTAAAATAATTATTGTGTCTTTTAATTGTATCATTTGACCTTCAAATTCAAGTCCTTTTTTATCAATTTGATCGGTAAAAATAAATCTGGTTCTTTCCATCTCTCCGCGTAGAGCGTCCACTGTCTTTTTCAGCTGTCGGTTCTCATCG
>DEAI01000016.1:0-53558 GCA_002346675.1 Fidelibacterota bacterium UBA2986 | reverse complement strand
GCTCACTGCCTGCTGGATACGCTCATCCTCTCCTATTCGGGAACGCTCCAGATTGTCCCGCAGTGAGTTGACTGTCTCCTTTAGCTGCTTGATCTCATCATTGGCTGACGATACTGCCCTCTGAACTTCCTCATCCTTGGCTACCTTTGTGCGCTCCATCTCATCACGCAAAGCATTAACCGTATTCTTCAGCTGTCGGTTCTCATCGTTGGCCTTGCTCACTGCCTGCTGGATACGCTCTGCTTCGCCTATCTTAGACTGCTCTAGTGTGTCTCTTAAATCGTTTACTGTATCTCTAAGCTGAAAGAGTTCGTTGTTAAATGATTTTTTAACCGATTGTATTTTCTCTTCTTCAGATATTTTAGATTTCTCAAGCTCATCACGTAAAACATTGATTGTCTGTCTTAAATAATTTATTTCAAGCTCAACAAGTTGAGCTGGTTGTTTATCGTGTCTTGGGGAAGCTGTGCTCATTATACTTTTATAAAGTTTTCATTTTTCCAGCTTTCATACCAATCTAGTTCTTTTTTTTCTTTTTTTATGGATGTTACAGAAGATAGACTGTCTTGTTTGTTAATTTTTTCAGTCTCTTTTTTTGGCTTGGAGTTACTTTCTTTTACTTTATTTAAAATATATCCCGCTGCTTTTATCCCTCCAATTTTCTGGATGGCCTCTAGTACATGTTTATTATCTTGAATTGTGTTCCAATCTAAATAGTGCTCTTTTCCTAATCTTAATTTGTTGACCACCTTATTTTTTTCCAAAACTTTTATAAAACTTAAAACAGATTTTTCAGAGCCTATTTGCACATCCCTCTGTTTCCCCTCCCACCAGAACCTTCCTTTTATATATTGCTTAGATTTTTGTTTTTTAAGCGAAACAGAAACCCGTTTGTCATTTTTTGTAATATATCCAAGTCTCTCATTAATTTGCTTTATCTCATTTTCTGTAGTTTTTAAATCGGAATCCACTCTTGTTTTTTGACTAACCAGTAGCTCCCTCTTTTTAAATAAATTTAAGGACTTTCTTGATAGCTCATTTAATATCAAAGAAATCTCCTCTTTAGATATAGACGTATTTCCTACCCAACTTTGATGATTAAAAACATCCTGCGCAGAGTCATCGTTGTTCATATTATATGATATAATTATCCCTTGTTATTTATAATAATATTAAGGGTGAATATAATATAAATTAATTAAATAATTATAATTAAGTATTATAATATAATATACCATAGAATAAAAAAATAATATATAGGGATATAATATATTTTTTAATATATAATTATAACCTAATTATTTATTACAGGTATATATTATTCTTTATCCAACTCTCTAGGGAATTCATACTGTCCAATATGACTGTTCCCGATTGATTTAATCGCTTATAGTCTGTATGACCATGGGATACCAATATACTTTTCATCCCTAATTTAACTGCAATTTCATTGTCATGAATTGTATCTCCAATAAATAAGATACTAGAAGGGTCTAGCTGCTTTTCGTCAATCCATTTTCGTACAGTCTCCTCTTTCCCATACGCATAATGATTGTCCTGTCCAATTATATCAACAAAAAAGTCATTTATTCTGTGGTATTCAATCAGCTGGTCCAGCATTCTCTGAGTTGCTGCCGAGATTATGGACTGATCAATATTTAAATCCTTTAGTGAGCTTAAAAGATCTATAGTTCCCCTGTGGAGACCTGGTGTAAACTGTTTTTCCGTGTATTCTTTAATAAACTCAGTTCCCACCTCTTCAAAAGAATATTTATTAAAATCAAATCCAAGCAACTCATAATAGTCAATAACAGGGAATGTGAAATTTTCCAAATACCGTGACTCAGATATTTTTGGAAGTTTATATTTTATCAATATTTTATTAATGGATTGAACTGATAACCACACATCATCAAGTAGAGTTCCGTTCCAATCCCATATTATATGCTTACACTTGATCATATTAATCTTTTTCCAAGGATAGATTACTGAAAATATCCTTAATTTTCAAAGCTTTGTTATGTCACATTCACAGTTTATTAACCAATTAAAATCAAAATTATCTTTCCCCACTCTCCATAAGGGCATCCAACCTCAGTGGAGAAAAATAAACCATAATATTTCATCAACAGGTGACACAAATACCAGCAACTATAAACCAGCAGCGGTCCTAATCTTACTTTTCCCAAAAAATAATTCCATCCACTTTTGCCTTACAAAAAGAACAAACACAGTTGAACATCACAAAGGTCAGATCTCTTTTCCTGGTGGCTCAAAGGAGGCAGGGGAAACAATTCGAGAAACTGCTCTAAGAGAAACCCACGAAGAGCTGGGGGTTAAGCTGAGTTCTGATTCCATAATTGGATCACTAACCCCGTTTAATATCCCTGTATCAAAATTTCAAATATACCCTTTCATTGCTTGGTCTGACTCTCTCCCTAAAATTAGTCCTGACCCACAGGAGGTTGAACAAGTGTTTTCCCCGAATCTGAGTTCTCTATCGGATAATTCTATCTGTTTCACTGAAGCTCGACAATACAATGGTACAACCTATAAATCGCCGTACTATACATACCAGGAGGGCAAGGTATGGGGAGCAACGGCATTAATATTAACAGAATTAAAATACACAATAGAAGAATTTAAATGAATCACATTGGAATTGACCTTGGCGGTACTAAAATAGAGGGAATCCTTCTGAACTCTAGCGGTACTGAATTAAATAGAAACCGTATCCCCACACTGAGAGATCAAGGATACGACTCAATATTAAATCGTATTATATCTCTTGTACAGTCTCTTATTCCAAATGAAGAACAAGAGCTATCTATTGGAGTGTGTACCCCAGGAGTGATTTCCCCAGCTACAGGGGTAATGAAAAACAGTAACACCCAATGTCTCATAGGGAAGCCACTAAAAGAAGACCTAGAGAACAGCCTAAACCAAAATATTTATATGGAAAATGATGCAAATTGTTTTGCCCTAGCTGAGGCATTACTCGGAGCAGCGAAGGGAAACGATAGTGTTTTTGGAGTTATCATGGGTACCGGAGTTGGTGGGGGTATCATCTTTAACAGACAGATTCACCGGGGTCGTCACTTTATTGCCGGAGAGTGGGGACATCACACTCTTATAAAAAATGGGAGGGACTGTTATTGCGGAAATAAAGGCTGTGTCGAATCCTATATAAGCGGTCCAGCATTAGAAAAGGAGTGGAAGGAAGAGACAGGTGAGCCCAAAATTTTAAAAGATATTATCCCATTATATAATAATAAAGATTATAGGGATACGTATTTAAAGTGGAAGGGCAGGTTTTTAAATCATTTTGGTCAGGCTCTCTCTAATATCATAAACATTTTTGATCCAGAGGCGATTGTTTTGGGAGGGGGTCTCTCCAATATTGATTTTCTTTATGATGAGGGAAAGCAGTCAGTGTATGATCAGGTGTTCAGCGATGTTATAGATACTCCAATTTTGAAAAATAAATTAGGAGATTCTGCGGGTGTGTTTGGAGCAGCTCTGTTAGGTGAAATTGGATAATGGACTTTTCTCGTTGGCTCAATTCACTATCGATCGCCGATCAGATAACTATTATAATTTTATTTTTAATCTCCAGCCTGGTTTCAATAGTCTTACTTAAAATTGGTCTCTCCAGATACAACGATTATCGGAAAGACCAGCCCTTTGCCCCAACCGTTAGGATAAGTCCCTTTGGCTTTTTTGCTCTGGCGCTCCCCATTTCAGTTCTCTCCTATCTCACATTTGGGAACATAGTCTCTGGTTTTATTGAGGGGCTTGGTTTCTAGACTTTTTTTATTTTTACATATTTCCTTTTGAAGGTTATTTCTTTCTCTTTCGCATCAGGTTCATAGTTTTCCACGCAACTTTAGGCAATTTGTCTAAATCATTGAACTGTCCGGCTCCTTTCAACCACTCTCCTCCATCGATCGTAATGACCTCCCCATTGATATACCCAGCATAGTCACTCATAATAAATGAAGCTAAATTTGCGAGCTCAATGTGTTCACCAAATCGCTTAAGAGGGACACGGTTTTTCATTTTCTTTTCAATTCCCAATCCAGGGGGAACCAACCGCTTCCACGCGCCCTTTGTGGGGAATGGGCCCGGCGCAATTGCATTGGTACGGATACCATATTTGCCCCACTCCGAACCTAAAGAGCGGGTCATTGCTATCACACCACCTTTTGCTGCTGCTGATGGAACAACGTAGCCACTGCCAGTCCACGCATATGTTGTCACAATATTTAAAATACACCCATATTCAGATTTGATCATCTCTTTTCCGGCTGCCAATGTAAAATTAAATGTTCCTCCCAAAACTATATCTGTAACCGCTTTGAACCCATTTGGGGTCAAGCTCTCTGTCGGACATATAAAATTTCCTGCGGCATTATTCACCAATCCATCGATAGCGCCGTATGTCTCTTTTGCTTTTTGAACTACCTTTTCAACGTCCTCAGGGTTCCTTACATCACCAGCCACCGGTAGCGCTGCTATCCCTTCTGATTTCATTTCTTCGGCACACTCATCCAAAATATCCTGTTTTCTACTGGTGATAATAAGTTTTGCTCCTAATTCACCAAACCTCATCCCCATAGATTTTCCAAGACCCGTTCCTCCTCCAGTGATGATGATTACCTTATCTTTTAATAGTTGTGGTTCAAACATGTTTGTCTCCGACTTTTGATTGTTGGGTAAATCTACACTAATTTTCTATATGGATACTTCCCTGTTTATCGGACTAGTGCTTCTCTGCTTTGGGTTAATGATATTTAGCTTAAAACTTATGGCATACAACCGGAAAAAATATGGAATGGAGGTGCCCAAAGAGAGCACAGATGCAGATTTTGGCAAGACCCTTTCTCGTAATACATTCAGAATGTTGGTTCTTATAATTCTGCTGATGACTCTGATTATTCTAATTTATCAACCCCAAACAGGACTAAAATAATTAATGGAATCACCGCAGATCATAGATTCAAATCAGGCTAACATTGAAATTCCACTCACCCTGAAAAATATCAATGTTTTATCGGGGCTTGTAAAGTGGAGCAAAATTGTTGGAATGTTTCACATAGTATTGGGAATAATATACTGTCTTTCTATCTTTCTGTTTATGATACCCACTGTAGTTATAGGTGTATTTTTTATTATTTTGGGGACACGCCTTACTAACGCATCGGCTAATCTCAGATACTCTATTCAGGACCCAAACGAGGAAACTATAATTCTCGCACTGGAAAATCTAAAAAAATATCTGTTTTTCAATGGAATTATGTTCATTGTGATGTTTCTATTTGTATTAATTATCCTAACAGTTATTCTGGTATTTGGGGTCGCATTATTTGATATTTTACGTGAAGCTACGAACCCCTATGTCTCAATCATGACCTGGGTTAGCTAGTCCGAAGTTATTTTTTCAAGTTTCTTTTCCGCTTCTTCTAATATTTTTTCTTTGCTTTTTTCTATCAGCTCCTGTCCGGCTTTTTTCCCAGCTTCGATGCCTTCATCAACTTTTTCTTTGACTTTTGATGTTACATCTTCATAGGAAACCGGAACATCGTTCCCTGTCCACATCAGGTAAGCAATATATAAGACAAACACTGCAGCCACAATTATTGCAAGCTTGATTAACTTTTTTATAAAGCTGAACAAAATAACAATAGCTAAAATAACAGCAACAATTAAATAAACTGGCTGAGCGGAAAAAAATTCAATTATAGGCTGCATCTATCATTTCTCCTGTTGAGCCACCGAGAGGACTTGAACCTCCGACCCGTTCATTACGAATGAACTGCTCTACCAGCTGAGCTACGGTGGCAAAAAATAAAAAGATTATATTATCTAAATTATTCCAAAGAAAATTATCGATGTTTTTTACATTATTCAATAATAATAACTCCATCTCCGCTGCTCTTTAGCCAATATCCGTACCCGGGTGTTAAAACATCTGTCTGGATGTAACTTTCAGAAAAACCATAAATTGTATCTGGAATAATTAAATTTTCTAAATCAACAATATTTAAAGTATAAACTGAGCTAGAGCTCCCGCTGATTAGATTCCACCCTTCATTTAATTGAACTACTGCTGAGCTATTTGCTGTCCCTGTTATTTGAGTATTTGTTTCCCCTCCAAACATGAGCCAATAACCTCTGCCAAGTGTAAAAGTTTCTGTAGAATAATAGCTCCCATCATATCCATACATTGTTGACTGAATTGATCCAGGGAATACTTCAATCTGCGAAGGATCTGATACCACTACTGGAAGTCCTACCAAATTCCATCCTTCAATATTTGATACGGTCAGGGTAATTGAACTAATAAAATAATCTGTGGCGTATTTTTGCGCTCTCGCAATTATACCCTCTTGCGCAGAGAATACGTAATCCCACACAATAGCTCCATCCATGTTAACTTCAAATATTCTTCGATACTGGGCAACCGATATAATAGTATTTCCATTTAGCTGACGAAATGCACCAGACTGCATCTGTGAGTAAAACCCCTGATCATCATCAAAAACCCAGTGAGCTGACTCTGGGCCAAATGCCTGATTGGGGTTAATTTCATATAGCCCCTGGCTGTTAACTGGTGGGACTAACTCTTCCACTGTTGAATACTGTCCTTCAGGGCGATTGTTTCCGTTCACATAGTAAAGTATATTACCAAACCCCGGGGCTCCCTCTTGAATCCAATTTACACCATGAATTACAAAAAATTTTTGATCTCCCTCTGTTCCCCGATCATACACTCGGGGATTTCCCCATCGATATAAAAAATCGCCTCCCATACCGCTGTTTCCGCCAGTATGTCCTGAAGCTTCTTGGGATGTAGTGCTGTGGTCTATTATATAAAATTCATTCATCCTAGGTGAAGAAAAAATTATTTGGTCCAACTCCTCATTATAATCCACAGCATTTATATGAAGCCAATCAGCATGAGGCTGTCCACCACCACCGCCACCGCTGCTCCCTACCGTTGCATAGTTGATATTGATCAGCTCCGGGTGCTCAGAAATAACTCCGTAGCCTGGCAACTCCGGGTCTATATCCTGAACAAAATGATCCCAGACATGCCATTCCCAAACAACTGACCCCCCATTCAATCCCTCTGGCTGAACCTCAAAAATTGCTTCAGCCCAAAATTCATTTAGTGGGTTTTCAATCTCCAATCTACCCATTGCAAAGGCCTCTTCGGACGTATGACGTTCCCAAGCTACGATCAAAACATTCCCGTTTGGGAGGGGCTGAATGTCGTGGTGGTGCTGATAGATTTCATTTGATATAATATAATCCCAGAGAACAGTACCATCCCAGGTGATGTGCTGAATTCTGCCTCCTACTCCACCGTTAATCATAGTGGGTTCGGGGACTCTGCAAGGGCGTATAATAGAACTATCAGGGAGCAAATAGGGCATGCTTGCAGGACCGCATTCATTTTCCCATAAATGTATCGTTTCCCCTTCGGTATTCAATAAATAAGTGGAAAAAGGCGCACCGGGGTTTTGAGATGGAGTGCTAGGAGAAAACAGAGTGTATCCCTCCATGGGTGTTTCCGGTTGCGAAAATAATTTTGTGCTACCTAAAATAGTAATTGTTAAAACAATCTGGACTGTCTCTCTATGCATTCGGATGTTGCTGGTCAACGTTTTATAATATAATTATCATCCTCTAAATATAACCTCTTCTCGATTAAACCACCAGCGAGTGAAAATTAAGCTCAAAATAGCTAAAAAAATCATTGAACTAAACACTTCCAAAAGCATCCCTAGAGATACCGTCCCGGCTAGAATATCTTTTGAAATCAATGAAATATTTACAATTGGGATTAGCGCTGTCTTCCAGTTCAGCTCAATCCCAGGAATCATCCCCACCATTGCCGGTACAATTATTAAAAAATTTATGGGCGTTACGAGGCTCTGTGCTTCTTTGAATGATTTCGCATAAAACGAAAAAGATAAAAGAACCGCAGAAAAGAGTACCGTCACAGGGACAATCATTAAAAAAATAAGGGCAATGGTTTTTACCTGTATAATTTCTTTTGCCGTCTCAACAATTTCAGCTGGAATGTCTGTTATAAATTGGAGGCCAAAGATCAAACCCAAAACCCCTGATATTGCGGATAAAAATCCAAACAAAGAAATGACGCCAAATTTTCCCATTAATATTTCCATCCGTCCCGCGGGGGAGGCAAGTAAAGTTTCGATCGTTCCCCGTTCTTTTTCTCCCGCACCAAGATCTAAAGCAGGATACATGGCTCCCATAAAACAATATAAAATAAACATATAGGGCAGCCACCCTCCTGCAGCTTTTCCTATTTGTTCCTGATTGGTAGCTATATTATTATGGGAAATTATAACCGGCTCCAAATCTTGGGGCTGAACACCCAATCGCTCCATTCGTTCAGCTCGCTTTTCGTTAATGAACATATTCACAGCTATCTCCAACCGTTTTTTTACCGCCTCGAAATCTCCTGATGATAGGTAAATCATGTTTAATTCAGCTGTGCCAAATGATTCAATTGTGTCTGTAAACTCTTTGGGAATCTTTATAGCTCCGTCAATCTCTTTATTTCGAATAAAAACTTCTAGAGAATCTTCTTCAAGATTAAAAACTAAATTAATTGAATCTGCTGATGAGATGACTGATATTAGCTCAGGGCTATATTCACTTCCGATGACAGCGATTGAGATTTCTTCTGTCATTTTTTCTTTCATGATACCGGTCATAACTTTTGGTATACCTCCAATCAGCAGTGGAATTATAATAATTGGAAATACAATCATAAAAAAAAGTGTCCGCCTATCTCTCAGCATGTCTTTTAATTCTTTTTGAAAGATTATCCCTATCCGGTTCACCTATTATCTCCCCGAGTTAGTCGAATAAATTCCTCTTCCAATGTAGATGTTTTCATTTGATTTTTGAATGCTTCAATTGTATCATGAAAAAATATTTTACCCCTATGTAATATTGCAATGTCATCACACAAATTTTCTACTTCCGTCATCCGATGGGATGAAAAAATAACGGTTTTCCCTTCATCGCGACATCTCAATATTAATTCTACAATAGCTCTGGAGGACAATACATCTAACCCTGTTGTGGGCTCATCAAAGACAACCACAGGAGGGTTGTGAATAATAGTTCTGGCGATGGAAACTTTTTGTTTCATCCCAGAGCTAAGATTTGCAATTCTCCGGTGAATGAAATCCTCCATCTGTAGAAGCCTATATAATTCACTTTTTCTTTTAATAAATTTTGGTGGTTCCATCCCATTTAAATCTGCATAATATTTTATCATTTCTTCAGCAGTTAAACGGTCATAGAGCCCGGTGTTGTTTGAAAGAAACCCAAGATTTTTTCTGACATTTTCGGGATGCTTCACACTATCTTCATTTTGAATAAAAATAGTTCCTGACGTTGGGCGAAGCATGGTAGCTATCATCCTCAAAATAGTAGTTTTCCCTGCTCCGTTTGGGCCAATAAGGCCAAAAATTCTCCCAGGCCTACATTGAAAACTGACTTTGTTAACCGCTATAACTTTTCTTGTATGAGAATTTCCAGATTCTTTTCTCTGTTTTCTGTTCAGGTTAAATTCTTTTGTCAGTTGTTGTACTTCAATCATTTTCTGGAACTATGTGTCTGCTTTAATTATACAACAAATTAATAATCAGGTAAGATATTTTTCTTTTCATTACTTTTATTATAACTAAATCAAAAATAAATTTTCCCCACCTATGAACCCTCTAGAATCTTTATTCAGTTCTAATTTACCACCCCTGGCAGAGAGGGTGCGTCCAAAGTCTTTGGATGATTTTACGGGACAGGAACACCTTACCGGCAAACAAAAGATTATATCGATGCTCTGTGGAAGTAAACAACTTTTTTCACTAATATTTTGGGGGCCTCCTGGAACAGGAAAAACTACCTTAGCTAGACTTGTTAGCCGTCATGCTGAAGCAGAACTTCACGAGCTCTCTGCTGTTTCCAGTGGAGTGAAAGATCTACGAAATATTATTAAAAAAGGTAAGGCAAATCAGTCAATTAATATCCAGACAATCCTGTTTATAGATGAAATTCACAGGTTCAGTAAATCTCAACAGGATGCTCTTCTTCATGCTGTGGAGGATGGGACACTAATCATGTTTGGAGCAACAACGGAAAATCCTTCGTTTGAAATTATCAACCCACTATTATCCCGCTCTAAAGTCTTGGTATTAAAGCCTCTTGAAAATAAAAGTTTAGAGACTATTTTAAATCGCGCATTTGACGCTGATGTTGTACTAAGTAAGGGAAAATTTTCACTTTCCAAGTCAAACAGAAAATCGCTAGTTCAGTCATCCGGCGGGGATGCCCGTAAAATGTTAAATACACTCGATATATCCTGTAAACTTTTAAATGGCGAAGGGGATATAACAGATTCAGTACTTAGCGAAGCTCTCCAGTCCCAAGCACAACTTTATGATAAAACCGGGGACTACCATTATGACACTATCAGCGCATTTATTAAATCTGTCCGAGGAAGTGACCCTGACGCTGCTGTTTATTGGTTAGCTGTCATGCTGGAGAGCGGAGAACAGCCTGAGTTTATTGCCAGGCGTTTGGTCATTCTCGCATCTGAGGATGTAGGAAATGCAGAACCTCAGGGGTTACCTCTCGCTGTGTCAGGCTTCCAGGCAGTCCACCTGATCGGGATGCCTGAAGCATCCATTATCCTTGCCCAGATAACAACATTTCTCGCAGGGGCAAAAAAATCTAATGCTTCCTATAAATCTTTTTTTAAAGCCCAAAAAAAAGCAAAAGAAAACCCTGCACCCAATGTCCCTACTCACTTAAGAAATGCACCAACCGATTTAATGCGTACGCTGAACCACGGAAAAGACTACAAATATCCCCACAATTTCGAAGATCATTTTATTGAAGAAAATTATTTGCCTAGAGGGATAAAACCTGAATTTTATAGACCTACAGGTCAAGGATATGAGTCCTATATTTTAAAGCGAATGAAAAGACATTGGCCCAAAAGATATAAGGATGAATAATTTGCATATTTTTTCCATCTGCTCAAAAAAAATATCACTGTTTATTATTTTGTTCAATTTTCTATTATCTGAAGATCGTTTAAGGTTAATTCATGCTGATATTCTAGAAAACAAGCCTATTGCCGGGGGCTCTGTACAAGAGCTCAGGGGTGATGTATTATTCAAAAAAGGTGAGCTACAACTGTCCTGTCAAAAGGCCATTTTTAATGAAGAGTCTGGTATTGCGACACTTACAGGCAATGCGCAGGTTGTTAAAAATGATATGTCCCTCACCTGCGACTCATTGTTATTTTTATCAAGAGCAGATATTTTAAAAAACTTTGTAAACGTTCATATCTGGGATAACGACTATGATCTTAAAGCGGATTCATTGATTTATTTAACTGAATCAGATAGCGGTTATGCCGATGGAAACACAAAACTGGTCCAACAAAATCAGACCATTTTTGCTGATGCTCTTCGCTATCATAAAAAATCTAAATCAAACGCTGTCTCTTATGAAGCAATTGGAAATGTAATCATTGAGGAAGCAGAACGAGTTGCAACCTGCGGACATGCGCTATATAGCAAAGATAACGGTGAAACCATGTTGAAAATTTCTCCGGAAATTATTGATGGAGATAGAAAACTTAGTGGCTCTGAGATTTCACTTAACTACGAAAATGAACAACTTAAAACTCTTTTCATCCCATCAAAAGCACATATGGCCTCTCCGCAGTCTGGGTGGAGACAATTTGTTAGCGATAGTCTGATACAAAGAGATTCTGTAAAAATAGTAAATGATCTGAATGGTAAAACTCTCAAAGGGTTTTTCATTAATGGAAAACTAGATTCACTTCGACTAGCGGGAATGGCGACCTCTCTTTATCATGTTTTTGAAGACTCAGTTTACAAGGGAGCAAACGAGGTGTCTGGTGATACGATCACCATGCTGTTCAAAAAAGAGGATATGGAAAAAATAGTCGTGTCCGGAGGAGCTCAGGGAACATTTATCCCCGATTCCTCAAATAAAAAAACGGAATCTCCCATTAATTATTCATCCAAAAATATCCAATTCTTTAACGCTGAAGAGGTGACACATTTGGAACAAAATGCTTCCATTGATTTTCAGGATATGAATTTAACAGCGGGCTATATGAATATGGATATGAAATCAAATATATTAAATGCATTACCAGTCACACCAAATGATACAACAGCTATTCCCATTAGGCCTACCGTAAACGAAAAAGGGAAAGAACCAATGTTAGGGGACAAAATTTTATATAACCTCGAAAGTAAAAACGGACGGATTGTAATGGGAGAAACCAAAATGGAAGAAGGGCTTTATTATGGGGAAGAGATAAGAAATTGGGGAGAAGACACCTACTATATTGATGAAAGTATTTATACTACCTGTGATTTAGCGCTGCCCCATTTTCACTTTTCCAGCGATAAAATGAAAATGATTAATGATGATAAGGTGGTTGCTCAACCTTTAATCCTCTATGTAGGAGGTATCCCCATTTTTGGTGTTCCGTTTGCTATTTTTCCCCACCAAAAAGGAGACAGAAACTCTGGATGGATTATGCCAACTTATGGAGAATCAAGTTCCAGGGGCCAATTTCTTGATGGATTAGGATATTATTGGGCCCCTAGTCCTTATTGGGACTCCAAAGCGCTGCTAAGCTTTGCTGACCGACAGGGTCTCACATTCAAGCTATATAATTCATACAAAAAACGTTATAAGTATGGAGGAAATCTAAACATCGAGACAAGACAACTACTATCAACGCAGGAAGATATAACAAAAATTGGCGATGACAAAAAGACGGATTTTGTTTTAGCTTGGAATCACAACCAAGTTTTGCGAAATGATCAAAAACTTAATGTTAGAGCACGATACTACAGCAATGGTGAGTACAACCGCAGTACCGGCCTTGACCCCACTGTGAGACTAAAACAACAGGCCGTATCCAATGCAACATACAGTAAGCAATGGAAAAAGTGGAAAAATTCTATTAGCATCAATTTGTCTTCAACCCACGATCTTATGGCAGAAGACAAAATTGATTCCACCTCCGTCTTTTTTCAAGAGCCCTACAAAGCCGGTCAAAAAATGAATATAACAAATAACACCCTTCCTTCTCTCTCTTTTCGTCATGGACAAAGTCAATTGTTTCCGGAAAAGTCAACTTTTAAAAAATGGTACAACAATATTTCATGGAATTATTCTTCAAGTTTCATTAACAAAATGCGAACTGAGTTTGAGTCTGACACACTATGGCAGGCTGACTCATCCTATTCATATCATTGGAAAATGGACGGGTCTGATGGAATAGTATATACTGAGTCTGACCCAATTGCCACACATAATTTTGGGATAAGTGCTCCACAGAAAATATTTAAATACATTTCACTAAATCCAAGTTTATCCCTCAAGCATGTCTGGGTAAATAAAACATTCGATTCTCACTTAAATCCATTAACAAATTCACTTATAACAACAGAAAATCAGGGATTTGCTACACGAACTACAGGCTCATTTAGATTAAATTTAAGAACTCAGTTTTACGGAATGTTTCCACTAATCTTTGGTGAATTAAAGGGGCTGAGGCATGTTGCATCTCCGTCTATTGGGTATTCATATACTCCTGATTTTTCAGAGCCTCTCTTTGGATATAAATTTGGATATTTTCAGGAAAACCCAGATACCAGCGGACAAATTTTGCTCCATGACCGCTTCAAGGGGACTCTCGCAGGTAGCACCCCAAAATCAAAATCTCAAAGCATGAGCTTGTCACTGAACAATGTTTTTCAGGCGAAAGTTGGTGAAGATGAAAATGAAAAAAAAATTGACCTGTTCAGTTGGAACATGTCCACAAGCTACAATTTTGTTGCAGACTCTTTGAAACTTTCAAATCTCCGATCATCGGTGAGAACAAAACTGGGGAACAAACTAAATTTAGATTTATCTATGACACATGACTTTTACAAAATCAGAGAAAGTAATAATCAGTTTAAGCGAATTAATGAATTGAACAGACTCCCACGATTGATTAATGCAAGAATATCCACGAGCTTTCGTTTCTCAGGAAATTTGGTGGATTCTGAAAATACAGAAGCTCTAACGGCGGAAACAGACACCCTTGATTTCGATGAATTAGAATTATCAAGACAAACAAATAATGTAAACTCCTCTATTTTTTCAAAAAACAACGCAGGCAACTTTTGGTCAACAACGCTAAATCTCAGCTATTCACTCAATAAGTCTAACCCATCAAATCCCAGAGAAACATTTTGGGTCAACACAAATACTGATATTCAAGTTACAAAAAACTGGAAGGTAAAATACTCTGCACGGTTTAATATTCTTGATAAAGAATTGGTTAGCCATGGTTTCTCAATTTATCGAGATCTCCACTGCTGGGAGCTATCTTTGAACTGGACTCCCTCCGGTTTTGGGCAGGGAGTGTATTTAAAAATCAATGTAAAATCTCCTATGTTAAGAGATTTAAAAATTGAACAAAAAAGCGGACTTTATGGTCGCAGAGCGTTTTAAATGATATGCCCAAAATGTAAATCGGAATATATTAAGGGGACTAAAAACTGTATTGATTGTGATAAAAAACTAGTTTCTTTTCTTTCCAAAGAAAAACCTTTATCAAAAATTAAATGGGTAAAATTAGGGCCGGTCACAAATAGAATTTGTGCTGATATGATTTGTGAAATACTAAAAGCTGACGAGATTCCACATTATATAAAAACTGATTTTGCATTTGGGGTTATATCTGGAAATCAAACCGGATCAAATATTTCTGTGTTTATACCTGAAAATTACAGAAATATTACGCAAGACATTATTAAGGGCATATCAGGAACCTGAGCCATGACAAAAAATATAATTCGATCTGTTAAAGGTACTAAAGACATTCTTCCAGGGGAATCTTCAGAGTGGCAAAAAATAGAAAAATCATTTCGAAATTTTATTCATAGATATGGATATCGAGAGATTAGGACTCCGGTGTTTGAAAAAACTGAATTATTTGCAAGAGGAGTCGGAGAAGGAACTGATATCGTAACCAAAGAAATGTACACATGGGAAGACCGCAATGGAGATTCTCTGACCTTAAAACCAGAACTCACTGCTCCAGTAGTTCGTGCCTACATTCAACACAATTTAGGAACAGAATTGCCACTTACAAAATTATATTATTTTGACTCTTTATTTCGCAGGGAGAGGCCCCAAAAAGGGAGACAGCGCCAGTTCCACCAGTTCGGAATAGAGGCAATCGGGTCACCTTTCCCTGAATTGGATGCTGAGATCATCTCTGCAGCTTATTTATTTCTCTCAGATCTTGGGCTCTCAAAACTTAAGTTAAAAATAAACAGTATCGGATCAAATATAGCCCGAGAAATGTACAGTAGAGAGTTAGTAAATTTTATAAAACCACTTAGAAATAAACTTTCAAAAATCAGCCAAAAGCGGCTTGAAACAAACCCCCTAAGAATCTTGGACACAAAAATACCTGAAGAAATCGATTTGCTTAAAAACGCTCCTGATATAACCAAATATCTTACAAATGAAGATCAAGAGCACTTTCAGGATGTTGTTAAGCTGTTAGAGATTATGGAAATTCCATTTATTCTAGACAGCCGAATGGTGCGAGGACTAGATTACTATAGTAGGACAACGTTTGAAATTACATCTGACTCATTGGGAGGGCAGGATGCCCTTTGCGGTGGAGGGAGATATGACAGCTTAGTTGAGTCTTTAGGGGGAAAACCAACACCCGCAATGGGATTTGCTGCAGGCGTTGAACGTATTTTAATTGCTTTAGGGGAAACCCAAATTTCAAACTATACCAATAGAACAGATATCTTTATCATCACTATGTCTAAAGATTCTCTAGAAATGGGAATTTCTCTTTCAAACATATTGAGAAAAGAGGGGTTTTATATTGGAATGGACTCTCTCCGTCGTAGTGTTAAGTCTCAATTTAGGGAAGCCAATAAATTGAGAGCTCAATACGCTTTAATTTTGGGAGAAGAAGAGATGAAACAAAATAAAGTTACCGTAAAACAAATGAGTTCCAGTGACCAGTCAATGATAGATATAAATTCAATTTCATCTTTCTTTAAAAAATCATTTTCTTTATAAAAGAAAAGAAGATTAATCATATTTTATACTAATTTTATTAAACTAAATTATTTGCTATTATGTCAGGAAAATCATTAATAATTGTAGAGTCTCCATCTAAAATAAAATCTATATCAAAGTTTGTTGGAGATGAATTTGAAGTAATTTCTTGTGTTGGCCACTTTAAAGACCTTCCAAAAAATGAATTAGCAGTGGATGTAGAAAATAACTTTTCTATCAAACTTGAAGTTTATTCTGATAAAAAAGATTTTATTAAATCACTAAAACAAAAAGCAAAAAAAGCTCCCAAAATTTATCTGGCAACAGACCCTGACCGTGAGGGGGAAGCGATTGCCCACCATTTAGCTCAAGAGGTGGATGGCTCTCAGGTCGAACGAGTTCAATTTACTGAGATAACCCGCTCAGGAGTTAAAGAAGGTATGAAACACCCCCGAGATCTAGATCATGATCTGGTGGAAGCACAAAAAGCCCGAAGAATAATTGACAGATTGGTAGGATATAAAATTTCAGCACTACTTTGGAGCACAATTCAAAAAACTCTTGCAAATCTCAAATCATCGCTTTCTGCGGGGCGGGTTCAATCTGCAGCAGTAAAAATTCTTGTGGATCGTGAACGGGAGAGGATGAGATTCAAGGAAGCAACCTATTTTGATTTAAAAGCAGAAATGCTTACAGATAAGGGAGAGCCCTTCACGGCGGTACTTTATTCTCTTTCAGGCATGAAACTTGCAATCGGAAAAGATTTTGATCCTTCTACAGGAGAGCTGAAAAAAAACAATGTAATGATGCTTAGTGAATCTCAGGCCAAGGTACTCATTGATGAATTAAATCCGGGACCTTGGGTTGTCTTAAATAAAGAAGAAAAACCCCAAAATTCAAACCCTCCTCCTCCGTTTATCACTAGTACTCTTCAGCAGGAAGCGGGAAGGAAACTTAGATTCTCTGCTCAGCGAACTATGTCAACATCTCAAAAATTATATGAGAGTGGTTTTATTACCTATATGAGAACAGATTCTGTTCAACTATCCACAGAAGCTGTCCAAGCAGCGAGGTCCTACATACAATCAAACTTTGGCGAAGAATACCTTCCAGAAAAGCCCATTTATTATAAATCAAAAGTAAAAAATGCACAAGAAGCTCATGAAGCAATTCGCCCTGCGGGCAGTTCCATAAAATCCGTTGAAGAGGTTAAGAATTCTTTGGGGGATGATGCAGCCAATCTATATAGACTAATTCGTATGAGAACTCTTGCTTGTCAAATGAAATCAGCAAAAATTTTACGCACTATCGTTCTGTTACAAAACCAAAAAGCTGTATTTCGTTCGACAGGAAAAGTGATTAAGTTCCCTGGATATAGACTTGCATATATTGAAAGCCAACCGGAGAGAAGGTCCAATGATGAAGATGTTTTACCGCCAATAGATAAGGGAGATGAATTATCATGTGAAAAATTAACTGTTGATTCTCATACAACTAAACCACCTCCTCGATTTTCGGAGTCTTCTCTTATAAAGGAAATGGCTAACCGTGGAATCGGGAGACCTTCTACATATCACTCTGTTATCAGCGGTATTCAAAAAAGGGATTATGTTAACCAAAAGAAAAGAAAGCTGATGCCCTCATTTGTGGCCGTTGCAGTTACTCAGCTTTTAGAAAATCATTTTGAGCCACTCGTTAACATTGATTTTTCAGCAAACCTTGAAGATAGGTTAGATCAAATTTCAAGAGGAGAGCTAAACCTGCTTCCTTTTATGAATGACTTTTATTTTGGTGATAGTAAGATTAAAGGGCTCGAAAAAATGTTGGAAGAAGATATCGATATTCGAAAGGCATGCACAATGCCAATACCATCATCAAATGGTGAAGGATTTATTGCAAGATTAGGAAGATTTGGACCTTATATAGATGCTGGAGAGGACAACCGTCGTTCGATTCCTCTTGATTTTTCTTTGGGCGATCTATCTGATAAAAATGTGAAGGAGTTGCTAAGCACCCCAATAGAATCTTCAATTGTAGAGCTAGGAAATGATCCAGAAAGCGGTGAAATGCTGTTGTTAAAAAATGGTAGATATGGACCCTATATTGAAACATCAGAATCAACAAAAAGAAAATCCATTCCAAAGGGTATGGAAATAGAAAATGTTAATCTAGAGTTTGCAATCAAACTAATTGGCTTACCAAAAACAATTGGCACTCACCCTGAAACTGGGGAACCTGTTACCGCTGATTATGGACGCTATGGACCCTATATTCGCAGTGGAAGATCTACTGCTCCATTGAAACCTCCACCGACTCCATTGACAGTAACACTTGACGAAGCTGTAACGGCACTAGCCCAGAGAAATAAAAAATCTTCTGAATTATCTACTTTAGGTAAACATCCCGACACTGGGGAAGAGCTTATTTTAAAAGACGGTAGATACGGCCCATTTATTACAGATGGAAAAGTAAATGCTTCTCTACCAAAAACCGAATCACCTGACTCCCTCACTCTTGATATCGCTGTCGATTTAATAAATAAAAAAAGAGCAGCGCCAAAGCAAAAAAGAAAAAGAAGGAAAAAATGAAACGTCTCCTTTTTATTGGCTTCGTTTCGTTTTTAATAGCAGGTAATGAACAAGATCCTCTCATAAAAGATATACAAAAATCTCTTATGGCGCCCTGCTGTTGGAGTGGTACGGTGTATGACCATGGGCATGATCAAATGGAGAATGAAATTTTAGCATTTGTTAATGAGAATAAAACTAAAGCTGAAATTCTGAAATATTATAGCTCACTCCATGGAGAAAGGATACTGTCATCACCGATAGCCAAAGGGTTTAATGCTGCTGTTTGGCTGGCACCTCCTGTTCTCGCTTTTTTTGCATTTACTTTTTACATTGTTTACATAAAAAAACAGAAACCTGTCTCGGGATCAATAGCAAGCAGCTCTCCTGAAATCCCCTTTGATGATGTGATTGAAAAAGAGCTGAAAGAGTTTAAACTTTAATAATTTTACAGAGATATTATGGATTTAAAATCAATAGAAAATATAGTGTCTTTATGTAAACGGAGAGGATTTATATTCCAGAGTTCTGAAATATATGGAGGAATTGGCTCCACATGGGATTACGGTCCATTAGGGACTGAAATGAAAAAACGGATTAAAGATGACTGGTGGCAGTCAATTGTAACCAAAAGGTCCAACGTGGTTGGAATGGACTCATCTATCTTAATGCACCCTAAGGTTTGGGAAGCCAGCGGACATGTTTCTAATTTCCATGATCCAATGGTCGACTGCAAAAAATGCAAAAGCCGATACCGATCCGATCATATCAATCTGGAAAAACCATGTAAAAAATGTGGCAATACAGATTGGACAGAACCAAGACAATTTAATCTCATGTTCCAAACCACAATTGGGCCAATAAATGAAGAAGGTAATATCACCTATTTACGCCCTGAAACAGCCCAAGGTATCTTTGTTAATTTCAATAATGTTCAAACAACAGCTCGTCAAAAAATTCCATTTGGAATTGCTCAAATTGGCAAAGCATTTAGGAATGAAATTACTACAGGAAATTTTCTATTCAGAACCAGAGAGTTTGAGCAGATGGAAATGGAATATTTTATTCACCCTGATGAATCTTCTCGATGGCTGGATTTTTGGAATCAAGAAAGGCTGGATTGGTTTTTACGGTTGGGAATCAAAAAAAATAAACTAAGATTGAGAGCTCATGGAAAGGATGAATTAGCTCACTATTCTTCTGCATGCTATGATGTAGAATATGAATTCCCATTTGGATGGTCAGAGCTGGAAGGGATAGCAGATAGAGGAACTTATGATTTAGACCAGCATAATGAGTTTACTAAGAAAAAACTTTCCTATTTTGATCCAAAGACAAATAGAAGATTCACCCCAGCTGTAGTAGAGACTTCAGCCGGAGTTGACCGTACATTTCTTACGTGTCTCGTAGATGCGTACACTGAAGAAGAAGTTCGCGGTGAGAACAGAACACTGCTAAAATTGAGCCCAAAGATTGCACCAACAACCTGTGCGGTATTTCCACTGGTCAATAAAAATGGTCTTCCTGAACTTGCGGAAAAAATAGTTGAAGAGACCCGAAAACAATTTAGCTCATTCTTCGATCAGGGGGGATCAATTGGACGCCGTTACAGAAGACAGGATGAAGCAGGAACTCCCTTTGGTGTCACAGTTGATCATGAAACAATTGAAAATGGAACCGTTACTTTAAGAGAGAGAGACTCAATGAAACAAATAAGAATATCTCAAGATAAAATCTGTGAAGCTATCAATGAAAAAATCATTTCATAACTTAAGAGGTATCTTATGAATAATCATTTGACATTACGCTCTGGTAATCCTGCATTGTCAGCAACAACTTTTAAACAATTTAATGCATCTGTTACAGATACCATGACCATAATGGGAACTGTCCACAAAACTGCTATGTCATTGCTACTCCTAATGACAACTGCTTTATATACATGGAATCTCCCTTTAGGAAGCCCAAAAGCTACTGGGTTAATGTTTGCTGGAATTATTGGTGGTTTAATTCTTGCTATGATTACCGTATTCAAAAAGCATCTCGCATCGTACACTGTCCCCGGTTATGCCTTGTTGGAGGGATTAGCTTTGGGAGGGATATCCCGGACATTTGAATCAATGTATCCAGGGATTGTGAACCAAGCTGTATTTCTTACTTTCGGAACTCTTGGGGCTTTGCTCCTTGCCTACCGTTCAGGATTAATTAAACCTACAGAAAATTTCAAACTTGGAATTGCTGCAGCGACCGGAGGAGTTGCTTTTGTCTATCTTACAAGTTTCATCTTAGGTTTTTTTGGTATAGGTGTTCCTGTGATTCATGGAAATTCTAACATGGGAATAATTTTCAGCCTGGTTGTAGTAGGAATTGCAGCCTTGAATCTGGTATTAGATTTTGATTTTATTGAAGAAGGGGCAGAAATAGGAGCTCCCAAATATATGGAATGGTATGGAGCTTTTGGGCTTTTAGTATCACTGATCTGGCTCTATCTTGAACTTTTAAGATTACTGTCTAAACTGTATTCAAGACGATAGAAATAATACCTCTATATCAAAAAAAAGCAATATTTCATGATATTTAAATCAGTTAACAGATTGTTCTTTTGGGGATTAACTTTTTCACACTTTCTCTTAGCTGAAATACCCTTTTCTAAAAATGGCATGGTTGTTTCTGCTAATCGTTTGGCATCGGAAGCGGGAGTAGAAATTATGAAGAAAGGAGGTAACGCTGTTGATGCTGCTGTCGCAACAGGCTTTGCTTTAGCAGTTGTATCCCCTGCAGCAGGAAATATTGGTGGAGGCGGTTTTATGACAGCAGTTGTGGATGGAAAACAATTTACTCTAGATTTTCGGGAAATGGCTCCCGGGTCAGCTCATAAAGACATGTATTTAGATGATTCAAATCAAGTTATTCCGGGCCTATCATTATACTCTCATCTAGCGGCTGGTGTCCCTGGCTCAGTTCATGGTCTAATTAAAGCATGGAAAGACCATGGCTCAGGGAATATTAACTTATGGAATATCATGAAACCTGCTATAAAACTTGCAGAGCAGGGATTTAAAATTTCCAATGGACTTGCCAAAAGCTTAAATTACAGAAGAAATTTTTTTGCTAGAGATAACGACACTGAGAAAGTGTTTAATCGAAAGGATGGTAGAGATTGGATAATGGGAGACAGACTGAGACAAAAAGACCTTTCAAAAACCCTTCGTAGAATAGCAAGGACAGAGGGAAATGATTTTTATTTTGGAAAGACAGCAAGACTCATAGTTTCGGAAATGGAGTCATTCAATGGGCTTATCACATTAGAAGACTTAGCAAAGTATGAATCTGTTTATAGAAAACCAATTAAAGGTGAATTTTTGGATTTCGAAATATTATCCATGGGACCCCCCAGCTCAGGAGGATTGGTTTTAATCCATATGTTGAACATGCTGGAACAATTTAAATTGGATTCTATTGACTGGCATTCTTCAGATTATATTCATCTTCTCACAGAAGTAGAACGGAGAGGATACGCTGATAGAGCTGAACATTTAGGAGACATGGACTTTTGGGATGTTCCATTTAGTATGTTCTTATCAGATGAATATGCAAGTGAAAGAATTTCATCTTTTCATCCCTCTAAGGCAACACTAAGCTCAGACATTTCTCATGGCGATCCCTATCTCTACGAAAGCAGAGAAACAACTCATTATTCTATTGTGGATAAAAATGGAAATGCTGTAAGTGTAACTACTACTTTGAACACAGGTTTTGGCTCTGGATATGTAGTTAAAGGTGCGGGATTTTTTTTGAATAATGAAATGGATGATTTTTCTGCAAAACCAGGTGTGCCTAATACTTATGGACTAGTAGGAAATGCAGCTAATGCAATTGAACCCGGTAAACGACCGCTAAGTTCCATGACTCCCACCATTGTTTTGAGAGATGGAAATCCTTTGCTCATCATTGGTTCACCTGGAGGATCTACAATTATCACAACTGTAATGCAGGTAATCCTAAATGTTCTGGTATATGAAATGTCAATTCAACAAGCTGTCTCTGCTTCACGATTCCATTCCCAATGGCTACCAGATGCAATTTTTATTGAACCATTTTCATTAACTTCTGATATAAAGGAAATTCTTTTGAATAAGGGGCATTCAATCAGGTATTATAAATGGGGTTATATAGGTCAGGCAAATGGAATATCAATTATGGAGAATGGGTTTTACGGAGGAGCAGATTCAAGAGGAGAAAATTCAGCTGTTGGCTATTGAGTTAGGGACTAATTCACCATAAAGGAATCTTCAATCAACTGAAGGAAAATACTTGAACCAACCAACAACGCTCTCTCGTCTATGTCAAAGTGGGAGCAATGATGGGGCACACTTAAAGGCTCTCGATCCAGAGGAGCTGATCCCACAAAGAAAAAACAACCCGGTATTTCATTAGCAAAATATGAAAAATCTTCTGCACCCATAGATAGATAAGGTTCTTTTCCGTTTTCTCCTACAATCTTTTGTGCTGATGATAATAGTTTTTCATATGCAGATGTATTATTTATAGTAGGAGGATAACCTTTTTGATATTCCAATTCTATATTTGCGCCAAACATTTTTTCTGTGCCTGAGACTATATCTTTCATCTTCTTAATAATCATTTCACGGACATCCTCTTTATAAGCTCTCGTAGTACCAACCAATTCTACAGAATCTGAAATTATATTGAAATTATTTCCACCATGAAATTTTCCTACCGTTACTACTGCACTTTCAATGGGGTTTGTGTTTCGGCTGACAATAGTCTGAAAGGCATTAACTAGGTGTGCCCCTACAACTATGGCATCCACCGTTCCCTGAGGAGCAGCTCCGTGACCACCTATCCCATTTATAATAATTTTGAATTTATCTGCAGCGGCAAGAATAGGCCCAGATTTCACACCTACTTCTCCGAAAGGCTGGTAATTCCATAAATGAATACCATATATTTCATCCACACCGTTCAGACAGCCATCATTAATCATATGTTTAGCTCCAAAATATCCTTCTTCACCTGGTTGAAAAATAAATTTAACAGAGCCATTTAATATTTCCCTTTTTTCTGATATTATCTTTGCGGCTCCTAATAACATAGCTGTATGTCCATCGTGTCCACAGGCATGCATCACACCATCATTCTTAGACTTATATGGTACATCTCCGGTCTCCTGTATGGGCAAGGCATCCATATCCGCACGAAGTGCAATTATTGGTCCACTTTTATATTCATTTAAAGTTCCCACAACTCCGGAAACTCCTACCTCGGTTTGAACATCAATTCCCCACGAGGAAAGTTTATCCGAAACAAATTTAGCAGTTATCGGGAGATCTAAACCCAACTCTGGGTGAGAATGAATATGCCTTCTCCATTCAATAATATCTTTTGAAATCAATTCGATTTCAGATCTAATCTTTATGTTCATGATTCTGTAAGTTTCCTTTCAAAGTTAAAATTACTCACTAATATATAATATACAAATAGATAAAATTAATTTGAACCAAATCCTGATGATTTCGGAAAGAGTATCCCATAGTTTAATACCTTAAGTTGCTATATAGTTCAAATTGAAAACCTTATATGTTTCAATAAATTTCACTAAACAATAAAAAAATACAATATTCTGGATGGAATTTTTCAACCTTTTTTAATTATTTCAGATAATAACTTTATAAAGTCATCTTTAACTGTTTCAGCAGTTTCTAGTACTTCATTATGATGCAGAGGTGCTTTTGATAAACCGGCACCAAAATTTGTTACACAAGAGATCCCAAGTACATTCATTCCTAACTTTTCAGCTTCCATCATTTCAGGGACAGTGCTCATACCAACTACATCTCCACCTAAGGACCGAAAGTATTTAATCTCAGCAGGTGTTTCATAGGAAGGCCCTAGAGCCCAACAATAATTTCCTCTCTTGAGCACATAGTTTTGATCTTCAGATATAGTTTCAACAGTATTATAAATTTTAGGTGATAAATCACTTATATTTATCACTTGAGGGTCCTGGGGTGAATTTCGAAATGTGCAGTCCAAATAACTGGTAATTAAAAAAAGAGACCCCGGTTTAATAGATCTACGCATAGATCCTGAAGAGTTAGTAATAATCAAAGTTTCCACTTTTAATTGATGAAATAGCCGAATCGGTAATATAAGTGTATCCCAGTCATGACCTTCATAATAATGAAATCTTCCTTTGGCTGCCAGAATTTGTTTCCCCTTCAGCATACCAGAAACTAACTCACCTGAATGTCCTGGAACAGTTGTCAATGGATAATCAGGTATGTCTGCGTAAGAAACTCTCTTTTTCTCTTCCAGTCCATCTGCAAATTCACCTAAACCAGAGCCTAACACAATTGCGGTTTTCCCACTAAATCCTGTTGCCTTTCTGATAAATTCAGCCATTTTTTTAATTTTCAATATTATCTCCATTCATTACTGCTAACTGTCCACATCCTGCACTTATTTCTGTTCCATGGCTCCATCTTACAGTAACGATAAATGAACCAGATTTCAATTCATTCAGAAATTGTTCGATCCGTTTTGTATCTGGACGCTGAAATGAATCATCAAATGAATTATAAGGGATCACATTCACCTTACAGGGAAGGCCTTTTAATAGATATTTGAGTTTTAAAGCATCACCTATTGAATCGGTTTTGTTTTCAATCAACACATATTCAAATGTTATAATTGACCCTGTTTTTTCATAAAAATATTGAGCGGATGAAAGTATATCATTAATAGAATATTTTTTATTGATGGGCATAATTTTAGAACGCTCTTTATCAACGGTACCATTAAGACTCACCGCTAATTTGAATTTCCATCCTTCATCTGCATAGCGAATTATCTTGGGTACAATTCCAGCTGTTGAAATAGTAATTTTCCCAGCTCCCAACTTTATTCCATCTGGATCATTCAACAGTTGTGCTGCAGAAATGACACGGCCATAGTTTAAAAACGGTTCGCCCATCCCCATAAATACCACATTTGTAATTCTTCTTTCAGATGCGTTTTGAAGAAAAAGAAATTGATCAACTATTTCTCCTACAGATAAATTTTTCATAAATCCCATTTTTGCAGTTGCGCAGAATGTACATCCTAACGCACAGCCTACTTGAGTAGATAAACATACGGTTATTCGTTTCTTTTCCTCTATCAATACCGATTCAATTTTTTCTCCTGAGGGAATACTAAATAAATATTTTGATGTTTGTCCGGTTGAAGATGCGTTTACTTTAGAAAGCTGCAAAGATGAAACTTTATAATTCTCATCCAAAGAATCTCGTAATATTTTTGGCAGATTTTCCATCTTCATTATATTCCGTTCTTTTTGAGAATAAATCCAATTAAAAAGTTGATTCCCACGAAAGTCTGGCTCACCATATTCTTTACACAGGTGAGTCAACTCTGATTGGGTCATTCCTGTCAGAGGAACTTTTTCATTTTTTATTTCGTTATTCATACAACCTAATTTCAAACTTAAATCATAGTGAATAAAACAATAAAATTGTTTGAGTCTTTAGAGGCTCGTAAGTTTCGCCCTATTTTAAATCTTTGAAAGGAGAATTGAAAACATAATGGACCCGCAGATAAACGATATTGAATTACTTGAGAAGTTGAATCAATCAAAGGACAGGTTTTTAAGTGAGATAGGTAAAACAATCATTGGGCAAACCAAGATATTGAATCAAATTCTAATCGCATTATTTTGCAAGGGGCATACACTTATTGTGGGTGTCCCTGGTTTAGCAAAGACACTGATGATTAAAACTATGGCTGAATTATTAGAATTAAATTTCAGCAGAATCCAATTCACACCAGATCTAATGCCCAGCGATATTACGGGAACTGAAATTATAGAAGAAGATCATACCACAGGAAAACGAAATTTCAGATTTTTCCAAGGACCTGTTTTTGGTAATATTATTCTCGCAGATGAAATTAATCGTACTCCACCCAAAACTCAGGCAGCTTTACTGGAAGCCATGGAAGAACACAGAGTCACCTCTTCTGGGACAACCTATACATTAGAAGAACCTTTTTTTGTTCTTGCTACTCAAAACCCAATTGAGCAAGAGGGAACTTACCCTCTACCTGAAGCTCAGCTTGACCGATTTATGTTTAATTTGAAAATTTCTTATCCAACCCAAGAAGAAGAAATAAAAATTGTACAGTCAACAACGGGAGAACTAGAGAAAGATATAAAACCTATTTTATCACGACAAGAACTGTTGTCTTTTCAAAATTTGGTCAGAAGAGTACCAGTAGCAGAAAACGTTATTTCTTTTGCTGTAAACTTAACAACCTCAACTCGCCCTGACTCCGGGATAGCACCTGATTTTATTAAGGATTGGATTGATTGGGGAGCAGGGCCCAGAGCATCCCAATATCTAATTCTAGGGGCAAAGGCAAAAGCAGCTTTAGACGGACGGCCATCTCCAGATATTTCTGATATCAAAGAAATGGCGTTACCGGTTCTCAGGCATCGAATTCTTCCAAATTTTAATGCAGAAGCAGAAGGCCTTTCAACGGATGATATCCTATTAAAGCTACTAGATTCGATAAATTAATTAATCATTGCATATAACTCATATCTCAAAAACTAATCTTGGATAAAAGAAAATATCTGCAACCTGAAACAGTAGCTAAACTACAGAATATGGCTCTGAGAGCTAGACTCGTTGTAGAAGGATATATAATTGGAATGCACAAGAGCCCTTACCATGGATTTAGTGTTGAATTTGCTGAACACCGTGCATATGGATCGGGAGACGAAATCCGTCATATTGATTGGAAATTATTTGGAAAAACGAATCGCTATTACACTAAAAGATATGAAGAAGAAACAAATCTTTATTCCCACATTCTATTGGATATAAGTAATTCTATGAATTATTCTAGTGGCTCATTGACAAAGCTTGAATATGGGAGCTATCTAACCGCTGCTCTGGCATATCTAATGATAAATCAGCAGGATGGTGTTGGGCTGGGATTGTTTCATCATAAACTTGATTCTTTTATTTCCCCTCGTTCATTAAAAAGCCACCTAAATCCCCTATTAACCCGTCTTGAAAATATCACCCCCGGACAAGATACTAATCTTGGTTCTGTCCTCCACGAAATGGCTGAGAGAATTAAAAAACGCGGTTTGACAATTATTGTATCAGATTTAATGGATGACATGGAAGGTATTTTAAAGGGGTTACAACATTTCCGATACAAAAATCAGGAAATGATTGTTTTTCATATTATGGACAGGGAGGAAATGGAGTTTTCGTTTAATTCCCGAACCCGTTTTAAGGATATGGAGACGGGAGATATTATTACTACAGAACCATGGCAAATAAAAAGTGCTTACACTTCTTTAATGACCGATTATCAAAAGAAATATAAGGAACAATGTGGTCAGAGAAAGATTGACTATGTTCCACTTTATACGGATTTAAACCTAGATTTTGCTTTAAGTGAATACCTAAGAAAACGAATCAAATTAGGTTAAATATGTTTGCTTTAAAATCCAACCATCTTAGATTTATTCAAATAATAGTCTGACTCATCCTTTTTCCCCTGTCGAAGTAATACTCTGGACATTCCTCTGTAATGTTTAGAATTATCTGGCTCTAAAAAAATCAATTCTCTATAAAATTTTTCTGCTCTTGACCATTTTTCAGCTGTCTCAAATGTCTGTGCCATTCCCACCAATGCCTCAACATCATCTGGATTCATATCGTAAGCCATCATGAAATTATCCTCAGCATCAGTGAATCTATTTACCTGCATAAATAACACACCTAAGTTGAAATGTAGATCTGCCTTTACTTTGAGATCCGTTTCATTTTTAATGGCACTTTGATATGTTTCGATTGATTTTTCTTTCTGTCCTAAATCATAGTAGGCTTGTGCAAGATAACGAATAGCGCTGCCGCTTGTGGGATCTATTTCCACTGCTTTTATAAAATATAAGATAGCACCTTCTTTATCTTCTAAGGAACTAAAAATTTGACCAGCTGTAAAGTTTGCATCAAAATTACTAGCTGCAAGGACTGCCCCTTTGGAAGCATAATCCTTTGCAAGATCATTATTTCCAGATTCATAAAAACAGGTAGCAAGAATGGGATAAGTTTGAGGCTCTCCCGGATTAATATGTATCGCTTCTTTGAACGATGAAATCGCATTATCAAGTGCTGTTTTTCTTTCATCTCCAGAAGATTTACGAAACTTATTAAACTTATTCACACCTGTATTAAATTTGTCAATCCAAAATTGACTCCTTGCCTGGTCAACGTACTCAGATACGGTAGCGCCTTCTAAAATGACTTTATCTTCATCTATACCTAGAGCCCGATCAAACATTTCATTCATTTTACCCCAGTCTTTCTCTTTGGCATAAACCATCTTTCCCAGCAAATATGGAATTTCAGGATTATCCGGCTCAACATCTAATGCCTTTACCAAAAACTCCTCAGCTTTTTCCCAGTTTTCCTGTTGAATATAAAGTCTTGCAGAGGTCAACTCCTCACTGGCACATCCCAAAATGCCCAGATAGAAAATTGATAACAGTAATAATAATTTAGATTTTAAAAACATTTTATACCTCAAATAGTAGGGGAAATTAGATGAGAAGAACAGTTAATTCAAGAAATAACCGAATTCCTTATAAAATATTGTCTTCGCTTTAATTCCTCATTTGTCAATGATAATAATGAATTTACACCAAAGTCTTCTACACAAACAGATGCTAAAGCAGAACCAAGAATAAGAGACTCCCTTTCATCCATTCCAGATGCAAGTCCTGAAATATATCCACCTCCGAAAGTATCACCTGCTCCTGTAGTATCTTTAACACGCTCTACATCGAAAACTCCAACAGAAATTGAATTTCTTTTTGTAAATAACTTACATCCTTTTGAACCACATTTAATGATGACTTTTTCAGGACCTAAATCCAAGAGTATTTCTGCTGATTTTTCTAACTTACTCTTGCTCGTGAGAAGTAAAGACTCGCTATCATTTAGAAGCAAGATATCACAATTACTAATTACATTTAGTAATTGCTCACGGGTTGTTTCAATCCATAAGTTCATGGTGTCCACAATTATAACCGGATCACCTTCAACTTGATTCATTACAGAGAGCTGAATGTCAGGGTGAATATTTGCGAGAAACAGAAAATCTGTATTCCTGCATTTTGTAGACAGATTAGGGGAAAAATTACCAAATACTCCCAATTCAGTAAATAGCGTTTCCCTGTTATCCATTGTAAGATCATATTCTCCTCCCCAACGGAAGGTATTACCTTCAACTGTTTGAAAGTCAGTCAAATCAGTAGAATACTTTTTAATTATTTCAAATCCTTCTTTAGGAAAATCATTGCCAACAATTCCAACAGGGTAAACCTCGTTATCTATGCCTGAGGCAATGGTGGCATAGGTTGCCGAGCCTCCAATCAGGTTTTCCTTTCGGTCATAAGGAGTTACAATTGTGTCAAGAGCGACTGAGCCAACTATAGCTATAGATTTATCATTCATTGATATTCACTTTTAATATTAAAAACTATATTTCAATTCAAACCTGAGATGTGAAAAATCTTCCATTTGATTTAGGCGGTAGCTTTCTCCAGCAGGGTGATTGTCTCTTCCTCTAATTTGAGTCATTCCAGATATCAATTGGAGATCCTGATTTAGATCATATTCAATAGTTAAACTAAGTATGCTACCCCATAATTTAAGATTTTTTGTGTCTAAAGGATTATACAGGTCAATCATACTTAACAGGCCTATCTTTAATTGATCTTCTAGGAAGGTCTTTTCCATACTGAAAGTCAAAGCTTTTTTCATCAATGCTGCAGTTGGTGTTCCCATCCCCGGAGAAAAGAAATTACGAGGATCTATTTCATCTGCTGATAATTCCAGTGCAGGAATGTCCACATCCTCATCTATTGGAAGTTCTTTAGACTGGTATTTCAAAGTGTCATAACTAAAAAATTGTCCGACTATAGTAATATCCCATGGGAGTCCATATTCAAACTGTAATGTCATTTGAAAATAATCTGCTTTTTCTGATAATGGATATTCCTCAGCTAAATAACTATATAGCCAGCCTAACGATGGATTAGGATTTTCACGATTTATTCTTTTATTTTGATCCTCTGTCCTAAAGAAAGCGTAATCTCCTCGTAAAATTAAATCTTCAAATAGCAAGGTCCCACCGACTCCAATCATATTGGTTTTTCTGTATCCGTAAACTATATCAATATCCGGACTACCAGTTTGGGATTCATTCTGAAAAAATGCATTGATTCCTGATAAATTAAACAACCGATCGTATCCACTAAATCCGCTTAATCGAATGTCTCCATAGTTATGGGGATATTCAATAAAAGCACCATATTCCATAGGAACTTTCTCAATTGGATATATTTGATATTCCTGTGGGACAATGGGAAGCCTAATAGGAAACGCAGGGTCATTTACCGGAACTCTATTTGTATGGTGAAATGGAGATAGGACCGCGCCAAACTTAAAATCGTTTGTGTAGAGATCAACTGCTGCTGAGTATGAACCAAGCTTTCTGTCTGCTCCCTGAAAAAATAAATAGTAATAGTCGAACGCATTGACCACATCTATAGGACTATTTTCATCAACACTTCCCCAGGTATGAATTTGTTTGCCTAATCGTATTTCACCAAAATCTGTGTACCAAGTCATGTAAAGCTCTCTTAGATCCCATAAAAAATCCTGTGGGTTACTGCTAGATAAAAAATGAGTGTGTTGTTGCGGAAAGTATTCCATGGCTAAATCACCAAAAACTTCCATGTTTTCATTTTGATGCCTAATATGCAAATCAATCATTCGGTAAGGAATGTTAATTAGGTGATTGTCATTCTGGGCAGATAAGTAATAATAATTTAAATCACCAGAATAGGAAGTTTGACTAAGACCCATATTAAATCCAACCAATAAAGTAGTGAACATTAATTTAATATTTTTATAGAAATTCATGGGTACCCCTATCTTATTTTAAAGCTTCATTGAGCCAGTTCAATACTTCAGTTCCTTGAACCTTCCAAGCTCTTTCCAATCCCCAGTCAGGAAAATCTCCCCTTAACTCCCCGTTCCATAAATAAGAAACCTTTGTGTTTCCGTCTTTCATAGGAACTAGTGTCCATCTACCGCCGGCATTAATAAGGCGTACATAATTATTACGTTCGGGAATTTCCATTTCATTATAAGCAGTAAATGTGTAGTTGTATTCAATAGGTGATTTCTCAGATATATACTGTACAATATAATCTCTGTTATCGAACGGAAAGGGCATATCTAAAATAACGTGAACAATATCTTTTGATAAAATTATGGTTTCTTCTATACGTTTAAAAACATTAGGATAGTTAGCCTTATTTTCAATTATATCTGCTATTTTTTCCAAATTAAATGGTAAAACTTTTTCTGCTTTACACCACTGAACGTTGTCTTTTTTTGTACAAGCCACCCAAACATCTGACTCCTGCAAAATGGTCCAATCATTTAAGTTTTGTGGCACAATGATTGGTGATGGTAAGCATATATTTGAGGCAAATAATAAATAGATTAAACTGCTTTTTAACATATAATTATTGGTGCTTTAAAAAAATGTTTTATAAATAAAGGAACAATCCATTCTTATCTGCTTTTCAGTAAGCCCAAATTTATTAAGATCGTATTTATGTTTACTTACAAAAGTACGTTGATCTATTGCAGTTTGCTGAATGGAACTAATTAATTCTTCCGATGGCTCATGTTCAATAAACTTCAATATTTCCGGCATTAGCTTATCAAAGTCGCTCATCATTCGGTCAAAATGGATAATTTTAACATTTTTCCTATCAATTTTATTATGGACCCAATCATCATGAAATCTTTCTAGCAACTCCACCAATGCCTTATATAATCTTTTAATATAGCGATTTCTAATTTCATCTGGTAATGACCAAAACCCGAATCTTTTATCTAACACACCTGTAACCAAACTCAAACCAGATGGAATAACATTTAAAGGTTCTCGAACCATATACAGAATTTTTGCTTCAGGAAATTTAATCTGAAACTTTGGCATATTAGCGCTAACTGAAAAAAGTTTTCCTATAATTCTATCCTGTTTTGTTGAATTCAGAGTTCGCTTCCAAATTGATTTGAGCCAATTGAAATCTCGGTTTGACATATCCCTCTGTTGTGGATCAAACCAATTAAAAACATCTTTATCTGCCCAAGATAGTATAAATCCATAAAGAAAAAATCCATCTAAATAATGAAATAAAATGGAGACATCATCTGTCTCAACCGATTTCAAACTAGTTTTGTGGGCAGCTGTTGAGTGGTGGCGTGCAGGACTTATTTTCTCTAAAATAGGAAGGAAAGGCCTGATTAGTTTTTGAAGAATCAGGGATGGATACAGCAATTGCCAAAGCTCCGTACCCGCACCAATTTTCTCGTTAACCAGGTAACGATGGAGAAAGGTTGTCCCCGATCTGGGATTTCCAACAATTACTATTGGGTTTTTCAGTTTTTTTCTGCGAAGTGAAATCCAGATTACATTGTCCAAAATCATTGCAAAGCTTACAGCTATCCATAGCCCTCCAATTAATATACCGGAAAAAATAGGTGATATCCACTTCCCGAAAGTTTTCCCAAGGGTTACATATATTTTTATAACTCGCTGATAAATAGAGATATTCAATGCAATTTCATTTAAACTTGAAATATATTGAGTAGTTCATTAAAAAAAGTTAACTTATTTATTCGTTTTACATGTATATAAAAAGTCAAAAAGGAAATCAAAGTGTATTATAAGCTAACTGTAATAATTTTTCATCTATTTTTAGTTATATCAAAAGCTGATGTTTTTGAAGGATATGTAATTTTTACTCCAGGACAGGGGGGCGCTGGAGGGAACTCAACAACTTCCTATTTGATGGATCACAATAGTGATGTTGTTCATACGTGGTCACATGACCGAAGTCCCGCAAGCATGCCCTATTTGTTCCCAGATAGTACTATTATATATCCTTATCGTGTGCCCAGCCCTTCAATGAATGCAGGAGGAGTAGGAGGAGGGATAAGAAAATATAATTGGGGTGGAACAATATTATGGGATTATCAATTTTCTGATAATACTTATCAGCATCACCACGACATTGAACCTCTGCCTAATGGAAATGTACTCATCATCGTATGGGAAAGAAAAACTTCCGTGGAAGCATATGCGATGGGAAGACAAACAATTAATAACCCCTTGAATCAAATGTGGTCTGAAGCGGTTCTTGAGTTAGATCCTGAAACAGGTGGAATAGTGTGGGAGTGGCATCTCTGGGATCACCTTTGTCAGGATATTAGTAGTCAATATCCAAACTATGTTGATGTTTCTGAACATCCTGAACTATTTGATATTAACAATGGCAATGTTGGAAGCAGCGGCGGACCTGGAGGTGCTAACGCAGATTGGATGCACATTAATGCCATTGCCTATAACTCTGATTTAGATCAGGTTATTTTATCATCGAGACATCAAGATGAAATTTTTATCATTGATCATAGCACGACAACTGAAGAAGCCGCTGGACACAGTGGTGGAAATTCTGGTGTGGGTGGTGATTTACTTTTCCGCTGGGGAAACCCTCAAAACTATGATCGGGGTAACAATTCAGATCGTATTTTGGATGCTCAACATGGTGTGAATTGGATTCCATCAGGATATCCCGGTGAAGGAAATTTAATTCTCTTTAACAATGGCCATACAAATCAAGCTTCAGCAGTCTTAGAGTTGACCCCACCATTAAATTCCAATGGTACCTATGAAATTTCGGCGAATGACCCCTTCGGACCTGAAAATACGGTTTGGAGCTATTCAGCTGGAAGCAGTGTCCAATCAGATGTTCAAAGCGGAGCTTTTAGATTGCCAAACGGAAATACACTGATCACCGAAGCTGATGATGCATATATTTTTGAAGTAAACTATTCAGGCAGTGTCGAATGGAGCTATACACATCCAGGAAATGATATTATGATTGCCCGTGCTCAGAAATACGGACTTGATTATTTTACTCAAAACAACGATATGACTTTAATAGTTGATTATGTTTCCGATTGGAATATGGTAGGACTTCCTCTTTTTGTTGAAAATTCCAATCAAACTATAATATTTCCTGAAGCTGTTGAAGGAACACTTTATTCATTTTCTGGGGGCTATGTGCAGGAAGTTGATTTGACTCCAGGAGTTGGCTATTGGCTTAGATTTCCTTTTGCTGGTTTAACCCAAGTTACCGGAGAACCAACTGAAGGACTATCGATATCTTTAAATACAGACTGGAATCTGATTTCAGGAATTTCCTCCCCTTTAAATGTAAATAACATCATTGACACTGATAACCTAATTATCCCCGGGACATTATATGGATTTCAAGAGAGTGGCTACACATCAGTGGAAATCATTTCCCCTGGTTATGGTTACTGGATAAGGAGTTCCGGTGAAGGTGAAATCACGTTATCATCTTTTTTATCTGGAGGGCGAATCAAATCATTTCAAATTTCTAATAATGCTAATACGTTAAAAATCGGAAATCAGACGCTTTACTTTGGATCTGATATTGAAATCGAAGACCCGTTGAGTTTCTCCCTCCCGCCTTTACCACCCGCTGGGGTTAAAGATATACGTTTTTCAGGAAATACTAAACTCTGCACTTGGGACGAGTGTAAAGTTGAGCTAATGAATGACAACCAACTGATTCAATTAGAAGCAAATATAAAAGATGGCAGTAGTTGGGAGATAGTAGATAACAAGGGGAATGTGGTAAAGTGTGAAGGACTTCAGATATTGGAGTTAGTTAATGAATTGGAAACATTTATTTTGAGAAAGTCTGCTAATGCTCGATCTATTTCAAATCTTAACCTTTATCCTGCACATCCCAATCCATTTAACCCCGTAACTACTATTCGATTTAATATCTCTGAAATATCGGAAGTTGATGTGTCCATTTATAATATACAGGGGAGATTGGTTGAAAACCTTTTGAAAGGACAATTGTCAGAGGGAGACCACAACCTTCAGTGGAACGCAAATAAATTTCCAAGCGGAGTGTATTTTGTAATGTTCGAAGGAAATAAGGTTAAAGAGATAGAAAAGATTGTATTTGTAAAATAAATATCTTCCATATTTTATAAACCATATTGTATATATGGCAAAACTATTGATCGAATCATTGGAATTGAAATTTTAAATAGTCTAATTTCCTTGCTCCAATCACCAAATTTTTGAAATATTCCATTTACATTATAAACATAAGGAAACTCCATGAAATTTGATACAAAAGTAGTTAGATCTCAAATCTCTCCAGACCCCACAACCGGTGCTATAGTCCCACCTATTTACCAAACAGCCACCTATGTTTTACCAGAAGTAGGACGAGATCTAGGGTTTGACTACACCCGTTCATCGAACCCCACACGGGAGATATTGGAAAATAATTTATCATCTATTGAAGGAGGAAAATATGGTACGTGTTTTTCCAGCGGAATGGCAGCAGTTGATAGTGTTCTCAAGCTCTTAAAAGAGGGAGATCACGTAGTATGCTCTGATGATGTGTATGGTGGTGTCTCTCGCCATTTCAATAATATTTTAGTGAATTACGGTTTGACCTTCTCTTATGTGAACTCATCAAATCCTGAAAATGTAAAGAATGCCATCACCTCAAAAACAAAACTACTTTGGATAGAAACTCCAACAAATCCTCTTCTGAAAATCACTGATTTACATGCTATGGCTGAAATAGCGAAAACCCGTGGTATTTTGCTTGGAGTTGATTCAACTTTTGCCACTCCTGTATTCCTCCGACCGTTTGAGTACGGTGCAGATATCGTAATGCACAGCACCACAAAATATATCAGCGGTCATAACCAGATCATAGGAGGCATTATTATAACCAATGATGATGATTTACAAGAAAAAATGAAGTTCGTCCAAAAAACCATCGGAGCAGTTCCCAGTCCATTTGACTGCTGGCTCACATTATTGGGAATCAAAACACTGCATCTCAGGATGGAACGTCACGCTACAAATGCTCAGGCAGTGGCAGAGTTTTTAGAATCCCATCCTAAGGTTGAAAAAATCACTTATCCTGGGCTCCCTTCTCATCCTCAATTTGATATTGCCAAAGAGCAGATGAGTGGATTTAGCGGGATGATCTCTTTTGAGTTAAAAGGCGGAATCCCAGCGGGAAAAACATTGATGAACTCTGTTGAACTGTGTTCTTTAGCAGAGAGTTTGGGGGCTGTCGAAACTATGGTCACTCATCCAGCCACCATGACCCATGTGGATGTTCCGGAAAAGGAACGATATGCCCGGGGATTGACAGACGGATTAGTACGAATATCGGTTGGAATTGAGGATTCCGATGATATCATTGGTGATTTGGAAAAAGCATTGGAAAGATGTTGATGTTTTAATATCATGAAAAAAAATACTAAAATAGAAACAAAACTTATCCACTCTGGAGAGCCAAACCCTCGGATTGGTGGTGCTGTTTCTATGCCTATTTTCCAGTCAGCCATGTATGAATATTGCGGTGAGGAAAAATATCAGGATATAAAATATATTCGTCTGAATAACACACCTAATCACATTGTTCTTCAGGAGAAACTTGCAGCTCTGGAAAATGCAGAGTCTGCGCTGGTTACTGCCAGTGGAATGGCATCAATCACCGCTTCCCTACTTACATTTTTAGAAAAGGGAGATCACTTACTTGTTCAAGATACATTATATGGGGGAACCCATACTTTTGTAAATCATGAAATTGAGAAATGGGGGATTGAATTTGATTTTATTGATGGAAATAATTTAAATAATTGGGAAGAAAAACTTCGACCGAACACAAAGGTCATTTATGTTGAATCTATAACAAATCCCCTTATAAAAGTCACAGATTTAAAAGCGGTTGTTGAATTTGCAAAAAATCATGAACTCATTTCCATAGTAGACAACACATTTCCGTCCCCAATTAATTTTCGTCCTACTGAATGGGGATTTGATTTATCCTGTCACAGTTGTACAAAATACTTAAATGGCCATTCTGATATTGTTGCAGGTTGTGTCATTGGTTCAAAAAATCTTATTGAAAAAATCACTCATAAGCTCAATCACTTAGGAGGGACTTTAGATCCACATGCTTGCTTTCTACTACATCGTGGGATTAAAACTCTTTCATTAAGAATGGAACGTCATAATGCAAATGCTTTAAGAGTCGCTCAGTTTCTGGAAGACCATCCTGGTGTGGATAAAGTTAATTACCCAGGACTGGAGTCAAACTCTCACCATAAAAATGCTAAAAGATATTTTGATGGATTTAGCGGAATGCTCAGCTTCGAATTAAAAGGTGGTATGAGCTCCGCAAAGCAATTTATGGAAAAACTAAATTTCTCAATTATTGCTCCAAGCCTTGGAGGAGTAGAATCTTTGGTTACTCTCCCTTCCACTACATCCCATTCAGGGATGAGCACGAATGAACGGAAAAATAGTGGTATCTCTAATAGCCTTATTCGAATGTCAGTTGGGATAGAACATATGGATGATCTTATCGCTGATCTAAAACAGGCATTGGAATTGCATTAATAAATAATTAGATTTACCACTTCCCTATTAAAAATTGAATAATTTCCAATTTATTTTGTCTAACATTTGAAAATATTACAAAAGTCTTGTTGATCTTATATGATTTTAATAATTATATCTTTTGTTTTTGTTTCAGTCTCCTATAGTCAAACGCTTTATTCCGGAGAAATAAATATGGACCTAAAAAATAAAACTGACAAGGAATGGCAATCCTGCCTTTCACCAATCGAATACAAGATTTTACGACAAAAAGGCACCGAACCACCGGGAACCGGAAAATACTACAAACATAATGATGACGGAAGCTATCACTGTGCAGGATGTGGAACTTTATTATTCAGTTCAGATACAAAATATGACTCCGGTTCCGGATGGCCCAGTTTCTGGGGACCTATAGATTCATCTGCTATAACTGAACACAAAGATTTTAGTTTGTTTATGACCAGAACAGAGATTAAATGTTCTAATTGTGGTGGTCATTTAGGACATGTGTTTGATGATGGACCTCAACCGACAGGTTTAAGGTATTGTGTAAACAGTGCTTCTTTGAACTTTCAGAAATATCCTATTTCAGAAAAATAGAGTTTCATTTAAAAGGCTATTATAATCTTGAACTTTATCAGAATATCTATTCTATTTTTACTTCTATCACAGATTTCAGGATTTTCTATTTCCGGTTTTATTCGGGATAACAGCAACGGAGAACCTCTACCATACGCAAATATAATTGTCTCCATAGATGAAATTGGGACATCTGCCGATGTAAATGGCTACTACATTTTAACCAATTTAAAAAGCGGAAACTATACCCTGCGGGTTATGATGATTGGATATGAAACAAAGGAAATTAAAACTGATATAACAAATGTAAATAAACGCATTGATATTGAACTGAATCCAACTCAAATTAATTTAGATGAAATTACAGTATCTGCTGAAAGAATGAGATTTGAAAACAGGGTAGACGTTAGCAGAATTAATCTTACCAATCAGGAGATTCGCAGAGCTCCTGCATTTATTGAAGCAGATGTTTTTCGCACTCTTCAGCTTCTACCTAGTGTCAGTTCCAGCAATGATTTTAATGCTGCTTTAATTGTGAGAGGTGGAAGCCCAGATGAAAATCTCATTTTGCTCGATGGCGCAGAAGTATACAATCCTTATCACATTGGAGGCGTTTTTTCAACATTTAATGCAGATATGATTTCTGACACGGAGTTTTTAGCAGGAGGTTTCCCCTCGCAATATGGTGGGAGACTATCATCTGTCCTAAAAATAACAGCAAGAGAAGGTGATTCAAAAAATGGCAGATTATCTGATTTAAATCCCCTTAAAAAGTATTGGGACTACAGTAAGATAAGCGGTGACATCAGTTTATTATCATCTAAATTTTTGGCGGAAGGACCTTTGTATAATGGTTCCTGGATGATTTCAGGTAGAAGAACTTATTTTGACCAATTTGTAAATTTATATTATAAATTTAAAAATGAGGAATCTCCATTTAATTATTATTTCTGGGATACGCACATAAAACTCAAGTCCTCCCCCAATAAATATAATCAATTTGTTTACAGTCAATTCTCGGGAAAGGACGATTTATATTTATCCCTTGGTGGAGGAGATTTTCCTGGAATTAATTTTTCGTGGGATTGGAGAAATTCTACAAAAAGCTTGATCTGGAAATACATCCCCAACTCAAATTATTTTATTGAAAACAATCTATCTAGAACGGATTACATATTCAACGTGGATTTTGCTGTTGATTTTAATCCAGATACTACCAACACCAATAGTGAAGAAATATCTGAAAATGATGTTGATCTGTCTCTTGATATAAATAACATTGTTACAGACCTGAGTTTTGATCAAACCCTTAATATATTTTTTTCAGATGAATTGACTATGAAAACAGGGTGGGAATACAAAATATTGTATATGGATTATTTTGAATCTTTTGCAGGAATAGAGAGAGTGAATCTGAATTCAGAGCCATCAATTACCAGTATGTTTTTTACAACTACGTGGCAACCTTTTTCAAAACTACATTTAAATACAGGATTACGCTTTTCTAAATTTAGCCAATATAATAAGAACTTATTTAATCCAAGAATTGGGCTAAAATTTAATCCGATTTCTGATCTGGCATTAAAAGTAAGTTGGGGAAAATATTCTCAGTTTTTATATACAATCAATCAGGAAGATGAATTGCTTCGAATTGTAGATTTTTGGCAGCCCATACCCGAGGGTAGCGAACCGCAACAATCAGAACATTTAATAGTTGGTAGTGAATATTGGATATCTGAAGGTAATATTTTTTCTTTAGAGCTATATACCAAAACCTATGGAAACATTTATGATCTTAATCCAAAGGTAGAAGGAAGTGACATAGAACAAACTATTGCATTATCAGGAAAAGGAAAATCCTATGGATTAGAAATATTATATCGATTAAAAAAAGATAAAATATCAGGATGGATCAGCTATGCGTTTGCAAATATTGAGAGAGAAGTAGATCTTAATTCTGATGGAAGAATATGGGAAGAAAAAGAAATTTATCCTGCTAAATATGATAAACCGCATACCTTTAATTTGGTGCTAAGCTATCAATTATCTGATAAAAATGAGTTTGGTGTAAGCTCAATTTTTAGCAGTGGTCAAACATATACTCCAGTTATTGGAAAGGTCCATCAAGCTGGACAATACGGAAGCCTGGAAAATCCATATCGGTATTTTGGAAATATATACGGAGCGAGGAATAGTGGAAGATATCCAGCTTATTTCAGAATAGATATTAGCTATGCTAGAAAATCAACCTTATGGGGATTGAAAGGAAAATGGAAATTTCAGATAATAAATTTAACGAATCATTACAATGTTCTTTTGTACAACTGGAATCATCAGGCTTCACCATCACAGGTTTCAGCTTACAGTATGTTTCCTGTTTTGTTTACATTTGGGTGGGAGTTTAATCTATAATGAATAAAAAGTTTTTACTTATACATATTTTTGTTTTTTATTTCATCGCCTGCGAAAAAGATTTAGATATAACTGATTTTTCAAGTGATTTTTCCTTTTATAATTCTGAACTAAGAATAGAAGCGCTAATGTTGCCTGCTCAAAATACCGCAATCATTAGAATCGATAAATCTGTACCATTAGATGAAGTAAGCTTATATAATTGTATCGACGATGACAATGACTGGAATTATTACTATTGTGCTGATGATTCAGTATCCTATAAGTCTCTGGATGAGTGTACAAACGAGTGCAATAGCTCAAATTGTCTTCTTCATTTATTTTCCTGCGAAATAAATGAAGAAGAGTGTGATACATGTAGTTGGGATCTTTCCCCGCTCATTACATTTGAAACCAAAGAAGAGTGTATTGAATCATGTCGCGGCGATTGCGTAACTGACGACGTAGGAGAAGACGGTAAACAGGCATATGATTCGAACAACGATGGAGATTATGATGATAGGGGATTTGGTGGAGATATCGCCCCCGATGAAGGAGAAGGGGACGGTGTCCCTGGCTGTAATGAATTAAATGTGGATGAGTATGATGAAATATTGCCTGAGATACATCTTGATAGCCTTTGCACTGTAAAAATACAACATGGAGAAGAAATTTGTTCTTTCATTTATAGCGAAATAGGGGGAGTTTTTTTTGATGATAAATCACGGGATTTTGATGTAAATGATGTGGAGACCATCTCTTATGGTGCATGGATACCCGATCCATTAAATTGTGATGTTGATTTTAATCATTATGATACAGAATACTTATTTTCATGTGAATGTGAAGAAGAATCAGGTTATGGCTATTATGGTAAAATTACCGCTACGGATACGATCAGAAGACCTGTTATATTTTATAGAGATACTGTAGAAAACAATATTATTTCATGTTCTGAAAACCCCAGCACTCATAGCTGTCTTGAATCTTTCCATAATAACGATACCTTATATTTTGAGGAAGGGGATAATTCCGCAAAGATATCATATGTGTCACTTATTGAAACAATAAAATATCAAGCTGTACAATATATCTTTGATGAAGAAAATGATCGTTATGTTTATTACCATGGTCACCGGGATGGCGGAACTGATAGTGGAAATAGTATAATAAATAATTCAATTTGTCTTATGTCAGAAAAAGTAGTAGCTGAAAAATATCCACCATTTATAGGCTCTGATAAGTTCAAATATGATATATTTACATTTTCAAAAGGATATGAAAATTATTACTTTTTTATTCAGTTAGATTTATCAGACCCTGAACGAACTAACCTAAGAGATAAAAACGGTAACCCTGTGATGGGAGCGTTTGGAGCAATGAGCGGAAGGACTAAATATTTTCAGATCCTTAGTAATAATGATGAAAACTGATTACAAATAATGTGATTATTATTCTTCATCCCAAATCGCCCCTATAATTCTATCTTCTAGCTCAAATGTAAATCCCCTTATGGAGACTAAATCTCTCCTTTCAAGCCCCCATTTCCCTGATACTTTCATGATTTCCTTTTCTATATCATTTTGATTTTTAAAGGTCAATAATTTGTTAAGGGATTGTACAAATTTTTTCATATCCTCTTTTTTTAAATTTTGTTTATTTGACTTTAGTTCTCTATTCTTTGATAGGTACTCAAGAAATTGATTTTCATATTCTCCCTGCCATTTTTTAACTCCTGCTCCTGGTGCTAGAGTTCCACTATCATTTAAAACAGTAGTTAACTCATTGACACAACAGATAAAGGTATAGTCCAACAAAAAATCCATAGAATTCTTTTTTTGGTAATTTGAAAAATCATTTTCAACCCAATCTTCGTCACCCAATATAAATACTATTTTCCTTAGGATGGATCTGAGCTGTTCCAGCATTCTATATAGATCTTTATCTATAATTAATTTCTTAATATGTGTTTCAAATTCTTTATTGTTGATTTTCTTTGGCATTTTTTTCTCTTATCAATCTGTATAGTAAAATAAATATTAAAAATATATAACATTGGTTACAATAAAACCAATCTTAATTATTTGATTTTCTTTATTATTTTAGGGTAGCTTTTTAAGTATTATCACATATATTTTTTGTTTACACTATAAATTAATCAAAGTATGCCTGTACGAAAAATCATGACTGGCGGTAGGGTCCCTGTTCATATCTATACAGAGCAAGTGGAATCTCAAGCCATGAAACAATTGGAAAACGTTTCCAAATTACCGATAATTCATCATCATATTGCAGCCATGCCAGATGTTCATTGGGGGTTGGGAGCAACTATTGGATCTGTCATACCATCAGTGAAAGCAATTATTCCCGCTGCGGTCGGAGTAGATATTGGCTGCGGAATGATGGCGTGCAGATTAAATCTTACGGCCGATGAGCTACCAGATAATTTGTCCAAAGTCCGAAATCAAATTGAAAAATCCGTACCTCATGGAAGAACGGACAACGGCGGGATAAATGACAAGGGAGCATGGAAAAATCCATCAAACATAATTTTAGATTTTTGGAAAAAAAATAACATAAATAAAAAACTCCCAACTGTAGTACAGAACCATCCGAAGCTATTTAGTAGAAAGGTTAATTCGTATAAACATCTGGGAACACTGGGAACAGGAAATCATTTTATCGAAATTTGCCTAGATGAAAATAAAAAAGTCTGGGCTATGCTCCATTCTGGATCAAGAGGAATCGGAAATCGCATTGGTACTTATTTTATCAGTTTAGCAAAAAGAGAAGCAAATAGATATATGTTGAATCTACCTGACAAAGATTTAGCTTATCTCAGTGAAGGGTCTAAATATTTTTATGATTATATAAAAGCTGTAAAGTGGGCACAAGATTTTGCAGAAGCTAACCGTCAATTTATAATGAGAGCCGTTTTAGGTGCAGTTTCAAATTCATTGAAAGTGAATATTTTTTCAGTTGAGAAAGCGATCAACTGCCATCACAATTATGTTGGATATGAAAAACATTATGGGGAAAAAGTATGGCTAACACGTAAAGGCGCTATTAAAGCTGGGAAAGGAGATCTAGGTATAATTCCTGGAAGCATGGGCGCAAAAAGCTATATTGTCAGAGGCAAGGGTAATTTAGATTCATTTCAATCCTGTTCACATGGAGCAGGGAGGATTATGAGCAGAAAAGAAGCAAAAAAACGTTTTTCCATCAATGACATGGAAAAACAAACTAGTGGAGTTGAATGTCGTAAAGACAAAAATGTGATTGATGAAATCCCCGAAGCCTACAAAAATATTGAGGAGGTCATGGAAAACCAGAATGATTTAGTAGAAACTGTTCATACTCTAAAACAGGTGCTTTGCGTAAAGGGATAGAATATTATAAGAGTTATAAAATATAGAAGATTATTCCCAAAATATATTTTACTTGGAATGTTTTTACTTAAAGTATAACTTTAGAAGAATCGATCTACATAATGTAGATTAAAATACAGGTGGTTTTCATGTTCTTCACTTTCTGAACAGAATTCCACATACCAAAATAAAACATAGGAGAAAAAATGAGAAAACTACTCATAGTAGTACCACTTTTATTGTCAGTGTCTCTATTCGGTCAGCTTAGAGTATCAGCCGATGTAGGTGGAACATTTAAAATTGAGCAATCTGGCGATGGAGGAGAATCTGATGCAAAGATGGGTATAACTCTTGGTTATGATTATGGCATTGGAAGCTCAGGAGCAATCGACTACGGTGCTGGTGGAGAATATCAGCTAAATAGAGGACTAGATGAAGAAGGAAGTGAGCTTGAATTTGGATTTACTTCAGTATATGGTTTTGGAAAGTATAATATTAGCCCAGCTATGTATGCCGTATCTAGAGTTGGGTATGCTGCTATGTATAATGTTAGTGGTGTCGAAGGTGATATTGATACCAGTGGCGGTGTAATGTGGTCTATAGGGTTTGGATATCCGTTCAATGAACAGATGTCATTTGAGGGAGGATATGCTTCAAATGCGGGAACTATGGATTCTGGCGGCGGCACATGGGATGCTACATATGCTCGTGGATATTTTACTTTTAATTATAGCTTCTAAATAGATAAAATATCAACTATATGAAAAAGGGTGATTTTTTATCACCCTTTTTTATTTTAAATAGATTCAAAAATAATATTTTAAATAAAAATCTTAACCTGACACCCCCTCATCTTTTATTTCGGAGTCTGATTAGATACTGTATCCCTTATTTTTTTCAGTAATTCCAGTGTCAGTTTGATGCCCTCCGTTTCAGTGTGCTTACTCCCTTCATATTCTATACCCACATATCCACTGTAGCCTGAATCCAACACAATTTTCATCATCTTATTGAAATCAGTTCTGATCTCACTACCATGGCTATCAAACTCATGGCTCTTCGCGCTGACTGCCCTAGCATAAGGCATGAGCTCTCGCACTCCCTGATATCGATCGTACCACTCATCTCCCTCAATTTTAAAATTTCCGAAATCTGGTAAAGTTCCAACTCTGGGATGATCAACTTTTTTCATTACTGAGGAAAGCCATTTTCCATTGGATGAGAGACCTCCATGATTCTCTACAATGGTATTTATTCCAATGTTATCACCAAACTCTGTGAGTTTTCTCAGTCCATCTGCTGCTAATTCGATTTGATTTTTGTATGTTCCCTCACTCTTAGCGTTCACCCTGATGGAATGACAACCTAATAGCTTAGCTGCTTCTGCCCATTTATAATGATTTTCGACCGCCTGAGTTCTCTTTTTTTGGTCAGGGTCCCCTATATTCCCCTCGTTGTCACACATAATCAGAAGATTTTTTACACTGTTGTCGTCTGTCCTCATTTTCATTTCTTTTAGATAAGAACTATCCTTTGCTTTATCAAAAAAGAATATGTTTACATATTCAACAGCGGAAATACCGAATTCTTTTTTGGCAACTGAACTAAAGTCCAGATGATTTATTGTTCCGTTAAAAATTGAACGGTGCAGAGACCATTCCGCCAGAGATATTTTAAAGGGGATATATGGTTTTTTACAGCCGGATATAAATGAACCACAGAATCCGATTAGGGGAAATCCCCCAGATATAATAGCAGTATTTTTAAGAAATTCACGACGCTTCAATTCAAATCTTCCGTATACGGATATTGCGGTACCATATCTCTCCGTGATCTCCCTGTAAACCTATATGCCCCTCTGTAGCTTTGGCAAAATTTTTCATGGCATTAAATTTACTTTCCTTTACCAAATCCCACATTTCAGTACTCTGGTAGGTGTATTGAACCACTTTCACATCATTGAGCCAATGCTCTACATGTTTATCCTTAACTTTTATTCGGACATTATTGAATTGGCCAACAGGTTTTACCACACTTTTTGAAGGCTGAATCAAGGCATAAAGTGAACCTGCCGAAGTGAGTGAATTTTTACCATCTGTATGCCCCTCATCATCCAAAACCTGCATCTCAGGGGCAGACTGCCAAATATAATCCCCCTCTTCTGTTGCAAAATAAAATATCCCACTGTTTCCACCAGGAGGGACTTTCCACTCAAGCTCCAATTCAAAGTCCTTGTAAACATTTTCGCTGATTAAATCAACACCATGCCCCGGAATAGTTTTTAATGTCCCATCTACAATAATCCAGTCCTTTGATGGAAAACCAGATTGTCGGTAACCACGAAGACCATTTACTGTCCTACCATCAAACAGTACTTCCCACCCATTTGAACCGGAACAGCTAATATGAATTAATGCGGTAAGAAAAAAAAATAAATTTTTCATAAGCTAACCTTTCGGATTCCACTCTCCGCGTGCTACAGCAGGAATAAATGAATCAATATCAGGATTCGGGAGTTTTATAGTCTTATTTTGTTCAGCGCTCATATATGCAGCCATGAGTAATCTGGTAACCTCCAACCCATCATCAAAATTTTCATTTGGACGTTTCCCTGCTAAAAAAGATTCAACCATATGACGGTTTTCCGCTGTATATCCATATACATCAGTTTCACTACTAACCACCGGCATTTCTCCAGATTCTGCATTTTGCTTTTCAACCAAATCCTCTCCAGAAATTCCTGAAACATTGCGAGAAAAGAATACCTTTAAGTCTGAATCAAGCGTGTTCACAAACATTGAATATTCAGGACCGAACAGTTCCATACTAAGACGCAGTCCCGCTCCTACAAAACACCAGGAAGTGGTGGTTTCGACTAATAATTTATTTTTGTTGTTATCCTCATATTCAATTAATGAACGAGCAAAATCTTCTGCTGGTTTTTTTAAATAATCTGTCTTTCCACCACTGTTCTCAGATAAAATCTTCGCGTACTTTGGCTGCTGCCATTTCAAACAGGCGGTATAGGCATTTACACTTACTGGTGTGAGAGAATTTCGGGGTTTGCCCGGCTCTGTTAACATAAATCGGGCCTCCTCAACTGAATGACACATCATATCATTCAATACGCCACCACCCTGGAGTTCGCCCTCCCAAAACCAGGGCATGTGAGGTCCACTATGTTCTTCTGCTGCTCTTGCTAAATAGGGTCTGCCGGTAGTTGCAGCTCCCCTTGCCCACACAATTTCCTTCCCACGGGTAACAGATGGAGCAAAAACCTGGTTCTCCAAATATCCATCCAGTAAACAAGATTTTTTTGTTAGTTCTAACACCTTTTTAGCTTCTCTAACATTTCGCCCAAGTGGTTTCTCACACGTTACCCCAATTAACTCACCCTTACCAGAGCTAATTACATATTCTATCTCTTCAAAAGTTTCCTCTCTAGTGAAGTTTGGAGAGCATACCCAAAGCGCATCGATTGCAGGATCAGCTCCCATGTCAGTAATAGAATCATATACTTTTGCATCGCCAACTCCTGTAGCTTTTGCCAATCCAGCTGATTCTTCGGCTGAGGCCTTTGACCTAGATGTTACGCCAAGTACATCAACGTCCCTTACCCCTATGAGAGACTGAATATGAAATCGTGTGATAAACCCTCCGCCTATAAAGCCAATCCCTAATCGTTTTTTGTTCAATTCTTATCTCCGTTAGGTTTAATCTGTTCCTTAAACAAAAAGAAAAAAGCTATCCCGGTTATCAATCCCATCAAAGAAAGTGTATACCAAAAATCCGAATAATTAAATACACCAGCTTCTGTATATATTTCTTGTAGCTTTCCTGATAACCACCCTCCGATAACAGGCCCTCCACCAAGAATTATAATTCCAAATACAGTCTGCGCAGAGTGCCTGACATCCTCATCAGATATTTTATCCACATATATATAAGCTGCAGCAAAGAAAAAAGCATAGCAAAAACCGTGAAATGCCTGACTTAACACCATAATCCAGGGTGCTAAAAGAGTAGTTCCAAAAATTGCATACCTGGCAAAATAAGCCAGGATACCTATTTGAATCACCTTTTTAAAACCTAAACGTTTCAAAAAATATCCTAAATATGCCATAGTTAATATCTCGGCAAACTGTCCAATTGTCATAGCTGGACCAATTTGACTATCCTTAATGCCAATGTGCGAAAGGAAAGGTCCGGTCTGAAGAAAATAAATTTGGTGGATAATACTCACAGCCAAACTAGCAATTACCAATACTGTGAAAGATGAATAATTAAATAATTCGAATGCCTTTTTAAATGCAAGTTTTTCTGATGCATCTTGTTTCGGAGGTGTATTGGGGAGCATGAAACAAAATGCTCCATATATCATAGAAATAATTCCTGAAAATTTAAGAGCATCTGCCAATCGTGAGGTAACATTTGGAACTTCTTCCCCAGAAAGAAATGGCGGCATCCATTGAAACGATAACTCCTGCTGAAGCCAGATCATTGGAAATGCCCAACTTGCAGCGATCCATCCAATTGTTCCCCAAACACGAATCTTAGGAAAACTATTTTCTCTATCTTCGATATGAGAAAATGTAATGGAATTTGATAGAGCCAGAGTTGGCATATAGAGAACGCTGTAAAGTATGGAAAGATACAACCAGGCACTGTAAGTTGTCTGATATGAAGTATACCATTTAACCAATCCGCCAGTGAATACAAGAAAAGCCAGTATTTTCTCTGTACTAAAATACCTGTCCGCAAATTGACCAGCAATGAAGGGCGCTGCAATTGCACCGATAGAACCCGCCAACCCAAGGGTCATCCCAATTTCTGAACCGGTAAATCCAAGACCTCCCTCAGAAACACTCGCAGATAGGTAACGAGCTGTCAGGGGAAGCCAGGCTCCCCATAACGCATACTGAAGGAACATCATGGTCCCTAAACGATAGTTCTTAGACATATATTTTTTCTTTTAGGTTATATCAATTTTCGATTCACTGGATCCCACTCTATACGACGTCCGGTGAGATAAGATTCGGTAGCCATGTGGCATGCAACTGCTTCATGAAATGCAACCTCAATGTTACATTTAGGCTGGCTATTACTACGAATAGAGTCAAGCCAATCTTTTATATGTAAATGAGTTGGGTCAACCCTTTTCCCTTCTCTGTAGGTGTAGAGTAGCCCTTTGTTTGCAAAATATCTTGCAGTCGCAGATGTAACTCCATCAATCTGCTTGGACCCAGCTGTGTAGGTATAAATTGGATATCGCTGATTTATTATACCGCTTTCCAAGCGTTCTTTATATTGAGTTGAACCAGAATCAGCAGACACAGTAAATCCATGAATGGATCCACCTCCACTTTGACCTCCCATTAACATAGTTGCATCATGCCCCATTATTCTATTTCCACGGGAATCATTACTGGACAGTGTTGCACTGTATAAAATTGTAAGATCTTTGTCTGGATATTCAAAGGTAGCATTCCAAACATCTGGAACATCACGACCATCTTTGTAAAAATAAACTCCCCCCGTAGATGACGCGTACTTAGGGATTCCCATACCCATGATTTGGTTAATAGTATCAAAATCATGAGATAGAAGATCACCGGAAAGACCGGTTCCATAATCGTACCAGCAACGCCACCGAAAAAACCGTCTCAGTGCTTCCTCTCCAAATGGTATTTTATTGGGAGATGGCTCTTGATAGGTCTCCCAATCAATTGTTTTTGCATTCCCTTCAGGGTGAATCCCCCAAACCCAGGCACCCCAGGGAGAATTTCGATTGGTAGTAAGTTCCACAAGATTTATAGGACCCAGCAGACCCTGATCGATAATCTCTTTAGCTTTATCGTTTGCTTCTACCTGACGATTCTGGTGCCCAAGCTGAAAAGTAATACCCGTTTGTTTAACTGTATCATAAACATCAACGGCCTCATCAAAAGTTCGGGTGAGTCCTTTTTCACAATAAACATGCTTCCCTGCCTTGGCAGCATCAATGGTTATCCGGGAATGCCAGTGATCTGGTGTTGCCACTATGACCGCATCAATATCTTTATTAGCTAAAAGCTCCGTGTAATGATGATACCGAATCGCAGAATTTTTAGGTTTTCCTCCCGGACGAACCTCATTTTTTGATGCATCAATCCCCTGATCTGCACGTACATCAAACAGATCACAGACACCAATTAGTGAGCAATTCAAATCTTCCTGTGTCATAAAAGTTTTAAACTGTTTATCCAGCTTATTTTTACGAGCGTTTTCTGAAACGATATCTGTCCACTGTTTAGTAGCAAAACCTGCCCCCCGTACTAAATGCGATCCTCTTCCACCATATCCAATTATGCCCAAGTTCAAATGACGGGTATCAGATAAGCCGCTAATAACTGAAGGAGGTGATTTCTCTTGAACAAGGTCAGACAACAAATTTGCTTTTTTCAGCGCATCTCTGCGCATTTTTTTCCACAGATTAATTAGAAATAAACCTAAAACTGGTACAGTTGCTAACCCTTTTAACACATCACGGCGTTTCAAATCTGTTTCATTTCCATTTTTTAAATTATTACTCATGAAGAAACCTCCGAATTTGATAAGAATCTATCTATACCAATAATATGGCTTGTGGGAAATGAATAAATAACCCATAACGCACAAGCTTCAATTAAGTTTTTATTTACAATCAAATAACTCCCCTCTCCCGGTTTGGAATACTCAAATCCTAAAAGTGGAGGTGCAAATAAATAATATAACAGGACGAAACACATTCCAATCAGAGAAAAATATTTACTGAATATTCCTAAGACCAGTGAAACTCCTACAAGTGTCAAGCCCCACATATTCACATAATCTGAAATACTTAAAAAATTAGGATTAGAAACAATGGTCTCTGCTAAACCAGAAAACCACCCCTTTGAATCCAATAGATAAGCCGCTGATGACCAATATGGATTGATAAGCTTTGACACTCCCTCATACAAAAAATGCCAGCCGATTAGTACACGTAAAGTGACCAATCCATAAAGCTGACATTTATTATTTATAACCGATGAACCTGCAAATCTCATTTATGACGTACCTCTTTTAAATTGATAAACTGACGCATGGAGTAGGTAATCATAAGCTTCATTCGTGCTTTGAATCAAGGGATAATTAATAGAAAAATTAATTGAGTATAAATAAGTAGAACGGGTGAAACTAAATCAATAAAATAAATTGTACTTACAGATCATAATTTTTATTTTGATTCACAATAATACTAAATATTTAAACAATAAGGATATAAATGAATTTATTTTTAAGAATAATTATAATTTTACATGTGAACTTTAGTTTTGCCCAAATAGGAGATATAATTTGGGAAGAGAATTTTAATGACCTGAATAGCTGGATGAAAATTACCGGCAATGGATTCTGGGGTTGGGGCAATGGTGAACTTGAGTTTTATAAAGAAGAAAATGTTGAAATAGCCGAAATCCCCGGAGAACCAGGGAATAGCGCCTTACGCATTACAGCAAAGGAAGAATCAGGTCCAGATATAGTTGATCAATGGGGAAATCCGTTAAACTATACATCGGGGAAGGTGATCACGAAATCAAAAGTAGCAGTACAATATGGTGTGATTGAGGCCAGAGTAATGGTGCCAGATTTAGATCTTGGAGGATGGCCTGCAGTTTGGCTGCTTGGGACATCAAATCTTAATTGGCCTCATTGTGGTGAACTTGATATGATGGAGATGGGTTCTCGCCAGGAATTTAGGGATTTACATGATGAGCACAATGGCGGCAATGGCGCAGATAATTCAACCGTTAATCAAGTAGTTGGGGCAAATGCAATTTTTTATGCAGATGAAGCTGTGGTCCCAGAAAATCCATCTGGTGCCGCCAGTATATCATGGGATCCAGATGATGATTATTGCAGGCCATACTATAATTATAATAACCTGCATGATAGATTTATAATATATCGAACATATTGGGATTCAGACAGTATCCGATTTACCGTTATTGATGATAACGTTGAGTACGATCTATATACTGAACCATTTCCAATTGATAGTATCTCTGCAGAGTTTCAACAACCGTTTTATTTAATAGCAAACCTAGCTATAGGCGGAGCATTTACAGATGCAGAATATATTGGTGGTAGTGGAGCACCAGTTTCCATGCCATTCCCTTCTCATATGTACGTTGATTATATTAAGGTAATGGAATGGAACGGACAGGGCGAAGTTCACATCGGGCCACCCACTTCCCAAGGAGGTACCTTTGGTCTCTTTACTGATACAACACCGATTGACAATGGTTTGGTAGTGGGGGACAATGCAGAAATTTATGTATGGGAAGGCACCTTAGCAGAAGGGAGTATACAACCCTATGAAGGTGAAAATAGCATATCATGGCAAACCACAGGATTAGGCTGGTTTGGCGCGGGTATAATGTCTATGCAGCCAGTAAATTTGTTCAACTTTAGTGAGGGGCATTTAAAATTTATGATCAAAATCCCACAGAATATTTCCTTCAAGATTGGTATTATAGACGCCTGGGGTAATCAGTCCTATGTTGACTTTCCAGCCAATCAGACTACTTACGGGCTAGTAAGGAACGGAAATTGGGGACAAGCATCAATCCCCGTGGCTGATATAAGGGGAGAATTTATAGATTTAAGAATGTTGAGCTATGAATTTGTAATACTAGAAGTAAACGGTTCATCCTGTGAATTTGGGCTGGATGATATTTACTGGGATGGTGGTGGAACCAGCAATTTAATCGAAATTGATTACTCTCAGAACTGGTATTTAATTGGATTACCTCTTGATGTTGAA
>DEAI01000012.1:4364-4525 GCA_002346675.1 Fidelibacterota bacterium UBA2986 | reverse complement strand
ATATGATCTATTATCAATAAACAGAGAACAATTCATATAGTAAAATAAGTTTTATCTATGCCCAGCCAGTCAAGAGCATTATTATATAATAATTTATTCTTTATACCATTATTGTAGTTAGATGATTCAATAAGTTTCCCCGGTTCTTTTTCTCCAAGAGG
>DEAI01000012.1:0-4020 GCA_002346675.1 Fidelibacterota bacterium UBA2986 | reverse complement strand
CCCATTGCAATTTTATTTTCACCTAGTTTATTAATTAATAAATCTAAAATAGTACTGTCATGCACCAGTGCATCTACCCAGAATTTTCCTAAATAACCTATAGGATCTATATCATTATCTATTGCGCAAAGATCAGGCCGAACATCAAACCCATGTTGCACTCGTCCAATCGTTGATGGGAAGGCTCCACCCCCATGAGCAAAAGCAACACGTAAATTTGGTAACCGCTCAAACACTCCGCCAAAGATCATAGAACAAATAGCCCGGCTGGTCTCTGCTGGCATTCCTACCAACCATGGGAGCCAATATTTTTCCATATTTTCTTTACCCATCATATCCCACGGATGAATAAAAATAGCTGCGCTCATGTCAGAAGCTGCTTCAAATACAGGGAATAATATTTCATCATCTAGATTCTTACCATTTACGTTTGAGCCTAACTGAACGCCAATAAGTCCGATATCTTTTATACATCTCTCTAGCTCTTTTATAGCAAGGTCCGCGTCTTGCATAGGAATGGTTCCAAGCCCTAAAAAGCGTGTTGGATATTGACCAATAATGCCAGCAATATGATCATTAAGTAATTTTGATATGTCTAAGGCATCTACTGGTTTAGCCCAATAGCTAAACATAACCGGGACAGTGGAAAGTACCTGGACATCTACATTATGGGTTTCACATTCTCTTATCCTTTCTTCCGGGTTCCAAAGATTTGATTCTACTTCGCGGAAAAATTGATCATCCCTCATCATACGCGCACAACCAACATTAGAGTGATCTAGTTGTATCCAGCCACCATATCCGTATTTCTTTTTCAGATCTGGCCATGTTTTTGGAAGGATATGAGTATGGATATCTAACTTCATATAATTATATTGGCTGATCTTGTATTTTCCCACAATTACTACAGGTTCTGGAGTCTATATTCTCCCAATAATTATTAAATAAAGGTGGAAGCTGGGAAACAATATTTTCCAGCTGGAGTGTCACCTCATGTAATAGGCTACCACAATCATCACAATACCATTGAAATGCGTCCAGCTCTCCTTCTGCTCTCTTATATTCTACGACCAGTCCAACAGTATTTTTAAATCTTTGTGGAGAATGAGGAATGTTTTTTGGTAATAAAAATATTTCTCCCTCCCTAATATTGATATCTACCTGATTTCCATCCTCTATTATTTTGAGTATCATCTCTCCCTCAATCTGGTAAAAAAATTCTTCTACAGGGTCAACGTGGTAGTCTTTCCTAGAATTAGGCCCACCTACTACCATTATAATAAAATCACCTTGATCATAAACAACTTTGTTGCCTACCGGAGGTTTTAATAAATGGCGATTATCTTTTATCCATTTTTTGAAATTAATAGGTGGGATTATTGACATAATTTTCTCCTATTCAATTATAGCAATACATTTTAATTCGATAGCTATTGGGGTGGGCAATGATAAAACCTCAACAGTAGTGCGACAAGGCAGATTATCTGAAAAATATTCAGCATATATACGATTATAAATATGAAAATCATTTTTCATGTTAGTTAAATAAACGGTTACATCTACTAGATTATCCCAGCTGCTACCTGAGTCCTCTAAAATTATTTTGACATTTTCAAAGACAGCGCGGCATTGTTTTTCAATATCATAGGATAAAACTTCCCCACTAGCACTTATTACTGCTCCAGGAATCTTTTTAGAGTTAGGCTTTCTAGGGCCCACGCCGGAGAGAAATAATAAATTTCCGACGCGCCGAGAATGAGGATATGCGCCAACTGGCTCTGGTGCATTTTTTGATTGGATTGATTTATTCATAGTTGATCTTGTATATTTTTTTGTACTCTATATTTTTTATATTAATGACTCACACATCTGTCATACAAATATTTTTTAGTTCAGTAAAAAATTCAAGCCCAGCGTCTCCGCCCTCTCTTCCAAGTCCAGACTTTTTTGTACCACCAAAGGGAGTCCTAAGATCTCGAACCATCCAACAATTTAACCAAACAATCCCAAAATCAATCTCCCCAGCTATCCGTGAAGCCCTGTCTAAATCCTTACTCCAGATAGATGCGGCCAAACCATAATCAGTGGCGTTTGCAATATTAATCGCTTCATGCTCAGAAGAAAACGGAATAAGCGTAACAATCGGACCGAATATTTCTTCCTGATTAGTGCGACAGTTTTTGTCTAATCCCTCTATAACTGTTGGTTCCATAAAATAACCACCTTTTAAGCGACCACTGAATAAAATTTTGTTCCCTCCTGTAAGTATAGTGGCACCTTCTTTTTTAGCTATTTTAATATATCCATAAACTTTTTCAAGGTGGCTTTTTGATATTAGCGCCCCTAATTCTGTAGAATTATTGACTGGGTCTCCAATCTCTAGTTCACGAACTCTCTTAACAAAAGCTGCTCGAAATTTTTTGTAGATTGGTTCTTCTATTAGTATTCTAGACCCACATAAACATATTGCACCTTGATTTGAAAATGATGATTTTATAGTAGTGTCTAACATTTTGTGGAAATCGCAATCAGCAAAAATTATAGTAGGGTTTTTACCACCCATTTCAAGTGATACTTTTTTTAAATTTTTAGAGGCAATATGATTTATCTCTTTTCCCGTTACAGTGCCTCCTGTAAAGGATATTGCCTTTATCATTGGGTGGTTTGTGATGGCCTCTCCTGTGTTCTTACCAAAACCATGAACAATATTTAGTACCCCTTTTGGTAGGCCGGCGGAGTTACATATTTTACCTAATTCATAGGCAGTATATGGTGCAAGCTCAGACGGCTTTCCAATCACACAATTTCCAGAGGCGATCGCAGGTGCAATTTTCCACGTAAAAAGGTATAGAGGTAAGTTCCAAGGAGATATACAGCCTACTACGCCTATTGGGTTTCTAACAATTTTATTTATTGACCCATGTCCATCTAAAACATTTTCAAAATCAAATGTGAGGATATGTTCAGCAAAAAAACGGAAATTTTCTGCCGCCCTTGGAATATCAACTGATTTCGATAATGAAATAGGTTTACCCGTATCGCGCGATTCAATCTCAGCCAGTTTATCTGAATGCGCATCGATTCCATTAGCTATCTGGTGAAGAATACTTGATCTATTTTGTACGGTTGTCTTCGACCAAGAAGTAAACGCCTTAGATGCGGAGTTTACTGCTTGATCAACATCTTTATTGTTTGAATCTGGTACTTTAGCATATGGTGCTCCGGTCGCTGGCTCAATAACCTTAATATATTTATTAGAATCTGGGAGAGAGAATTCTCCATTAATAAAATTATGTATTTGTTCCATTAAATTCCGAAACGGCCACCATCAACTGAAAAATTAGTTCCACTGATATAGCCACCCGCCTCCGAAGCAATAAAGGCGACCGCTGAAGCAACCTCGGTGGGCAAGCCTATCCTACCAAGGGCTGTTTTTTTTTCAGTTTCTGTAATCATTTGATCATAAGTAACATTTTTATCCTTTGCCGATTTTACTAGAAGATTCTTAAGGCGGTCTGTTTCAATATATCCAGGTAACACATTGTTTGCTGTAATTCCATAGGAACCTAATTCTATGGCCAGTGTCTTTACCCACTGTGCAACCGCACCACGTATAGTGTTTGAAACACCGAGACCAGGGATCACCTGATTAACAGATGTTGATACTATGTTAATAATTCTTCCATACCCCTCCTCTTTCATACCGGGAACAACTGTCTGAGTAAGAATATGGCTTGAAATAACGTGACGTTTAAAAGCAATTTCAAACTCATCTGTATTAGCCTCAATTAATGGACCTCCCGGAGGGCCTCCTGAATTATTCATCAGAATGTGTATCACACCTGTTTTGTTTATATGGTCAATGGTCTTTGATCTTAAATTGTCCGGTTCATTAAAATCCGCACATATGTAGCTGTGGCCATCTCCATCTAAACTATTAACAGTAGATATAAGTTTTTCTTCATCCCGCGCAGCAAGGACTACTGATGCGCCTCTCTCAGCAAGTAATTGTGCGCAGGC
>DEAI01000024.1 GCA_002346675.1 Fidelibacterota bacterium UBA2986 | reverse complement strand
GAACATAGGAGGCAAGCTATAGCTCAATATCTCCTCCTCAGGAATATCAACTCCAAAATATAGCTTAGTTGAATAGACTCCATTGGAGAAGCTAATTGAGTTAGCCTCTTCAACTCTGTTCACAAATGAGACCTGTTTTGCTGATGCTCCTGAGCTAAGGGTGATCTCTCCATCCTCTGTGGCGCGGACCCAGTAGCCCATTCCAGGGTCGATCAATTCAGGGGAAAAATATACCCCATCCAGACCATAGATGGTTCCGCTCTGGATAATATCCTGTGCATATACATCATCCACTGAGAGTGAGCTGCTTATGCCTGTAAACAAGTTCCACCCTGCAGAAAGAGATACAGTGGTCTCATTTACGGGTGTACCCGTAAAGGTTAACGGCTCATCTGATGTTAATCTCAAGAGATAGCCTGCACCCAGTTCAAGGGTCTCTTGTGGTTGGTATACACCATCAAAAGAATATAGGCTATTGCTCTGGGCATTTGGGAAGAGGGTTTGGTAGCTACCATCTTCTACCTCTAAAGGAAGGCCAACCATGTTCCAGTTCTGCACATAAGATATAGATAAGGACATCTGCGAAAGATAGGCCACCTCTGATGGCTCACTCTCGTTCTCATTAGCATCTGTTGCTGTGATAAAATAGAACAGCTCATCATCAACAGACACATTTTCATCAATGTAGAATGGTGCAACCATATAGCCACATACTACACCATTTCTGTAGATAGTGAAATAATGAAAATCTTCGTCCACCTGCGTGTCCCAGCCAAGGCTGACGTTTCCGTCGGAATATTCTGCTACCAAACCAGAAGGTGTGGCAGGAATTATATTATCAACCGAAAATCCAGACCCAGGGCTGGAGTACCAGATATTGGATTCATATGTGTATGATACCTTATAGGTTGTATATATAGTATCTTGCTCTGTGGCGTTTCCCAGTGTGGGAGCAGGATAATAATATTCATCTTCATTTGCTCCCGGGAATGATCCTATGATCTCCCACTCACGGGTCTGGGTAAACTCACGCCATACCGTGTAGCTTCCCTCTGGATTATCTAAGAGACTTGAGAAAAAATGTATTCTAACCCAGCCACCCTGATCATTTCCAATATCATCAATACCTAATATTACTGGTGCATGTTCCTGTGCAATCAAGTGCAGGGTCACTGGTACCGCCACAACCTCATTATTTTGGTCATTGCTGTAAATGACAATTTCAGATTCATAGATACCACTAGGTAAATCGGGAGATGTAAAAACAACCTCCACACTTTGGGAAGAATCGGGTTGGACTGTTCCAGAGCTAATATTGGTTGAAAGCCATTCATTTCCACCAACTATATATAAAACCCACAAAAGATTAGAATCTCCTGTATTTTCTATGGTAAGATACTGGAGTCCATTATATCCAGTTTGTATCTCCTGATACAGCGAATCAGGAGATACAATAATCTCTGGTTCATGAAGGTCAGGGAACTCTGAAGCAGGGTAAAAACGGTAAACATCTCCAGCCGAAATAGATACACCATACTCAAACTGAACCCAATCACCAGATTCATATGGTGTTTGCCACCAGACAGTGTTCCATGTTAAAAATCCTTCGTTAGAATAATAATCCATTAATGTTTCTTCATAGGGACGATTTACAAATTCGCTATACATACGATCGAAGGGATTAAATGAATAAACTGAGGGGATACCGTCATTATCTCCATCATAGGTGCCATCATAAGTCTGTGTTCTATCATAAATGATTATACTGATCTGTATGGGGTCATCATTTGTCTCTATATCAAATACCTTAAATGGCACCGTAATTAAAAATGGCTCACCTGTACCAGGGTTCTCTGGTGACGGATGATTAGCAAGATCATCCAGTCTTGAACCATAAATCCAAACCTGTGAGCCACCGGATACAACTGGAATGAAACCATTTCCCAAAGGAGCTCCATATTCACCGTCCCAGACCACTTTAACATCATCAGATAAAAGATTCATATCTGTTGTCCCGGTTCCATATGTATCAACCGACATTGCTGTTTGAGCCCAACCGTTATCATAATAAGATTCTATATTATTGTAAAACCCATAAAAGCCGGAATTATCCGAGATTGAAATATAGTTTACTGGGTTAGTATAGTATACGTTTCCTTTTACAATTTTTAATCCATCCGTGATTGGTATATTTAGAGCAAAGTTATCCACAGGCAGTTCATGATGAGATAATAGCATTGTAGAGTCAGTGATATCTTCGAGATTAAATGTAGGTGGCAGTGATTCATCCACAGGTTCATTAATAGTGATCTCATACTCATGTCCGGACTCAATATTGCTGGGCTCATAAACATGGTAACCAAATGTTCCTGCTCCACCACCGGATACATGATCAGTGGGAAGCCAGTCAGGAAAGGGTGGCTCATCGTAGTCAACCACTGTCAATATAATTTCATCTGTCCAATTATTTCCAAGTTCATCATTTATTAATATTGTGGCCAATATCTGGTCGCCTTCCGAAGCATCAGAGGCTACGTTAATATCAGTATATGTGGAGATATCACCAAAATCATAGGTTGCTCCATATATATTATTGGAAAACTGTTCATCTAAATTTTGACTGGCTGAGCTAACACTTTCTATGGGACCAGTATATTGTATGAGTCCCACAATTCCAGGATGGGAAAATTCACCAAGATTTTCCACTGACAAATTCAGATGGACCTGTTCTCCCGGATTAATAAGAAAATCCTCGTTCTCATCATTTACAACCGTAAGCTGGTCTACCACCCATGGACCATCTGTTGTTATGGATGCCAGATTTTCAAACTCAAATATTTCTCCATTAAAATAAATGGTTAGTGATAGTGAAAGTGGTTCCTGATGTGTAGGTAAAGCAAACAAATTACCGAAAACTAGGTCATCGGATATTTCATCACTGTGGTTGCCATCATCAAAAAGTTCACCTGACTCAATCGTATTACCATTAACATCCTCAATTAATACAAATAATCCCGTCGCAGGTGAACTGAGACCGATGTTTACTATAACCTCTGCCACGCTTCCAGCGAACTCTGTATCGATATCATAGCCCGTCAAAAGAAAATCAGAATCAAATGTTGCTTGAGCCAATCGATCGTTTTCCCAGAGGACATTAAGAGAATTGAGGAAGTCACTCCCGTGTCCGCCTATAAGAGCGAGAACAATTTCCTGTGATTCACCAAGTCCCATTGCAAAGGGACCGCTGGCCATGACCATTCGCCTGTCTCCCGGTGGAAGTTGAATGCCGTCTGTCCAGCCCTCTCCAGTTATAGGGTTTCCAGAAAGGGTGAAAGATGTGGGATCCCCAGTTGTTGGATCTATCCAGGGCTCCTGCTCAGGATACTCTGGTCTGGGAAGATATCCCTCCATAAGATTAAAAAACTGGAGTGTACCACTATAATTATTTTGATCTGGATCATATATAGATGAACCGTTTCCAAAATAGGTAAAAGCTGTCATGGGAAGATACTCTCCATCAACCTCTGGACCCCGGAAAAAATCAAATCCTCCTGCAGGAACGGGAATACCATACTGTCCATTAAATACATTATCAGACTCGCTTGAATTATACACGTAGCCCAAAGACATATCCACATCACAGCCAACATAGTCATCTGTGTAGGTTCCTAGGTCAGGGTCTGACCACTGTGTAATATAGACTGTATCTAAATGGGCAATCGAAGGGTCAAAATCATTATACCCTGGCGGCAGACCGGTATATTGTATGCTTACCTCTTTAAAAATCACATTCCCTAGAGGATTGTCGGGTAGATTATTGTATGCCCATAGAGTAACCTGCATTTCCATACCAACCGGGTCAGAACCATATGCATTTGGTGCAGTGTTCTGTTCATCAATAATATTTCCGAACTCATCAACAATCGGGGGAACATCGTTTGCCACAACCCATAAGGTCTGGTCGGCTCCCGGATAACCGGGTATATCTACCTCTGGATCATAACTATCATTGCTGTTAACATCATCATAGGGAGCACCCCAAGCTGCGGGCCAGTTGTTCCAGTCATACTCATACTGTTCATATACATCTTCAACCGATGCACCAAAATTATCTGCATCTGCGGTGAGATCTGCGGTCATGTAATCGCTTCGTACTCTCCAAACATGGTGGTTGGATGGGTCCGTAGAACCGATGACGTTTCCATTTTGATCATAGACTACCCGTCCGGCTTTCAATCCTGAGTAGTAAGTTGTCCCTCCCACTCTGGGGCTTTGTGTGTTGCCATCGGTCACTTTTACACCCCACAGCATTCCATCTGCAAACATTAAACCACCACTGTTAATAGGATAATGTGACTGAGATCCCTCGTTTTCCCAAGTAGCAGCACTGCTTTTTCTGATCCAATAGCTCATGTTATTTATATTCATAACGGATTGATCCGGCATTATCTCACGAGAGGGTGATGACTCTTCGTTTGGAACAAAACCAGAGGGTAACTCTGCTAATAAAAAAACAGGAATTATAATTGGTAATAACAAAAACCGGAGAAGTAAGCAGTGCTTTTTCATATTTATTTTCATAAATTAATTAAGATATGTATTAAATAATAAAATAATTTTAATTCTGAACAATGACCGCTCCCTCTCCAGATGAACGCACCCAATATGCCCTCCCCGGTTCGATCGTCTCTGCTAGTGAATAACCACCATAAAATTGATAAATGGTCCCCTCTATGATCAGTCCCTCTGAGTCAATGATATTTTGAACAGTCACAGAGCTGGAAATTCCGGAAACCAGATTCCACCCTTCACTCAAATGAAGAATAATCTCCTGAATGGGCCCGCCTGTAAAGTTCACTTGTTCTTCTGATTCCAACCTGACCCAGTATCCCGTTCCGGGGGTTAATTCGATTTCTGAAACATACCCATCATCAAATCTGTAGAGGGTCCCGCTGACGGCTCCTTCGAAAATAGATTCATATCCTGAATCTTCAGTTATTACTGGCAGACCGATTAGGTTCCAGCTCTCAGAATACTGAACTTCCAAAGCAGTTTCACCAAATGGCACACCAATCTGAATTGAAAACTCCAGAGAGGAATTATTTATACAGAACTCCGGCATATTTCCACAGTTTAAAACAGTACCCTCTGCTAAAAGCTCTACCTGTGTACCGGGGACAATAATTTCGCTTGCATTAATAGTAAAGCCGGCACTCTCGCACTGTCCCGCAAACATACCATACCACCAAAACTCCGGGTTATTTATTGTTATATCTGGACTGGGATAAATTTCAGAGAGGGCTACTCCAGGATAGTACATATGGTCCATTGTCCCCTCATTGCACAGGGTAACACTAACACTGAGGCTCTCCCCAGGCTCCCATATCCCGTTCCCGGACACATCAGATAGTTCCGGTCCGTAAAGGGCAAACTCCCAGAGCGCGTCACACCCTACACCCAGGGCACCAATATCTGAGATCAATATCTGGCAGGGAGAGTTTGCTGCCACAGAATAGTCACCATCTTCTGGGTTGCAAAATAGTGGGTCTGAATCTATGTTTCCTTCAAGCCAATTAACAGTGCCATTCATGTTTATTGCGATTCCCTCTAATCCTCCCTGAACATCAGAATAGCTTACGCTAAGTTGGGTAGAGCCTTCACTGGGATGCAAAAATATTTCATGTGGAAGATCATTCCAAAAAATTGTTCGCTCAATCCATGAGGTTGAGTTATTTCTTAAATATAGTCCGCCTCCCTCACTTGCATGGTTATCAGTAATGGTAGTGTATTGTATATTTATATCTGAATTGATCCTTCCATAAACCGCTCCGCCAAACTCTGAATTATTTTGGGCTATAACACATTGAGTGATATTTGGGTCTGCATTATTACTATAAATGCCTCCTCCATAATAACTTGCACTATTGTTAAAAATCTGTGAATATTGAATAAAAGCATTGGAATTATCTCTAAAGCGTAGCCCCCCGCCCTGGTTAGCTATATTGTTTTTAATTGTAAGATATGATAGAGCAGGACTTGAGTTCTCCCTGCAATTTATTCCACCACCATAGTCTGCATTGTTACTTTTAATTATAGTCTGCTCAACAGAAGGACTGGAGGCACTGCAATAAATTCCCCCTCCAGACTCTGCAATATTGTCTGATATGGTTGATCCAGATATCGTTCCGTTTGATCCGGAAAATGATATCCCTCCGCCTGCAGAATAGTCCTCCATAGAACTATTATTATATATCTTACAGTTTTCTATTTCTGCTGAAGCTCCGGAAATTGATATCCCTCCACCATTCATATAAAATATATTATTTCTTATTGTAAGGTTTTTAAGAAGTGGATCAGAACCAATATTTACAAGGACACCACCACCTGAAGTTGTGGCAATATTATTTTGGATAATTAGGTGGTCAAGTGTAGGACTTGATTGTTCAATATATACACCACCTCCTTGGCCATATACACACCCTAACCCATTTTGGATGGTCAACCCTATCAACAAGGCATCCCTTGTTTCATTTCCTGTAAAATAAAAAACACAGCTCTCACCACTTCCATCAATGATTGTTCCTTCTATATAGGAAGTATCAGCAGTGGTGTGATAGAGTGATCCTACATTTATATTTTTCCCTTCAAAACTTATCGTATGTTCATTGTATATACCGGGAAGTAAAATTACGGTATCCCCTTCATTGGCCATATTTATTGCATATTGTATGGAACCAAACGGGTTACTTTCTTCACCAGTGCCGCTTGCATCCGATCCGGTAGGTGATACAAACCACGTAGTTTCCATTGCTATTTCTTGCGGGATGGGTGCTCTATAAACGTTTACAGTCCCGCCGGTCTTAAATAAAAATTCATTTGTGTAAATTAAATCAGAAAAAGATTGGGCATAGTTTCCCAAGCCTCCGCTATACTCATCCCAGTTTTCAAAATCATTTGAATAAAAAAGACCATCCTGTGATGTAGCCGTACCAGCAAAAAGATAGTCCGAAACACCTGCCAAGGCATTCACATTGCTGTCTCCCATCCCGCTACCGGATTGGGATGGAAATGTATCAATCCATTCCCAAGATCCTCCATAATTATCTGAATAAAACAACCTCCCCACTCCACCATACCAGTACATGCTGGCTATTAGTTTATCTGAAACCATTTCCACTGCCATAACTGAGGTACAGCTGTAGGGTTCAGGGGGACCGATCTCATCTAACACACCTGTAACATCCTCCCATATCTCTCCCATTGAATTGGTACGATAAAGGTTACATCCGTGGTTCACAAAAATATAATTATCATCTACAAACGGAATATTTAAATACCCTTCAAGAGGGGGCTGAGGCATCAGTGTCCAGGTATCACCATAATCATCTGAAAAAGCAATTCCACCAGAGATTATTGTAAATAAGAGTTCGGTATTGGATTTCAATTTAGTAAATGATGATGCCTGATACTGAAGAGGCTCCCACTCACCCCAACCACCATTACTAAAAGCACACCTAAAGTTATTGTCGCCTGCGCCAATATTGTGACTGAAAAACAGAAAATCACCTTTTTTATGCAATACATCAGTTGCATAAGAAATATCATCGATTTCACTCCCAATTTGTGTCCAATATAGTCCATTATCGGTTGATTGGTATACTCTTGAAAATACAGTCGCTGCAAATAAAGTATTTCCATCTGATATTATTTTATTTACCTGTTCATTATCAGGAAAAGTTATTGGTTCCCACTGTGCTCGCCCAATAGAAATAATTATAAAAAATATAATTATAAAACTATTCACTTTATCAACATCATTTTTTGAACTATTCTCTGTCTGCCTCCCTCAAGTAAAACAAAATATACTCCACTTGAGAATCCGTCTGCATTCCACTGGACACTGTGATTTCCCTTTTTTAAGTGTTCATTCAATAATATTTTGACCAGCCGTCCCTCTACATCATAAACCTTTAGAACCAAATTTCTATCTACCTCCACCGTAAATCGAACGCTTGCAATAGCATTAAATGGATTGGGATATATGGGATAGAGGCTAATATCATTTGGAAGTAGTTCTGTATCAATACCCAGATTTGTATCATTAAAAACCCACTCTAACGGCTCATCTGCACCACCAACAATGTCATTGGGAAGAAAAGTATAGGTAAAATCTGTAGAATCAAAAATATGATCAGTGGATGCATCATACGCTTTGAAAGAAATTATCTCTCCCGATCCATTTCCATAAAGTGTAATACCGAA
>DEAI01000009.1 GCA_002346675.1 Fidelibacterota bacterium UBA2986 | reverse complement strand
AGCTATAGCTTGCCTCCTATGTTCCCAGAGATGGCGTTTGACGTCCGTTTTGTTGGTGATTCAAGGGTTGTAATGGAATCAGGAGAGATAGAGGTTTTAAACACAGCTGAGACTCTGACCTTGAGCTATGACGTTCCCATAGAGGCAGGAGAGCACATGAACTGGGTTCTCATTTCTGAATCGGGAGAGGAGTTTATTCTTGAGGACTCAGGAGAGCTCACTGTTTCATCGGAGGAGCATTTTATGCTTAATCGTATAGAGGAATTACCCGAGACATTTGCTCTTCACCAGAACTTCCCAAATCCTTTCAATCCTGTTACAACACTGCGCTATGAACTCCCGGAGCAGGCATTTGTTACGCTAATAATTTTTGACATGCTTGGCCGAGAGATCTCTCAGTTGGTAAATACCACCCAAGAGCCAGGCTTTAAATCAGTTCAGTGGGATGCTACAGATAATATGGGTATACCTGTAAGTGCTGGTGTCTATCTCTATAAGATAGAGGCAGGAGAATTTGTACAGACCAAGAAAATGGTGCTACTGAAATAATGAATCCATATTACATTATACAATGAACCCAAAACTTTTATGGCTTTTTAGTTTTGTTGCCCTCTATTGGATATACTGCCTTTACTGGGGATTTAAAGGAGCAAAGTCTTCTAAAACTTCTGCAGATTATTTTTTAGCAGGGCGTTCAATCGGGATATGGGTGTTTGTTCTGGCAGCTACCGCAACCAGTTTTAGTGGGTGGACATTTATAGGCCATCCCGGGAAAATATTCACAGATGGTTTACCCTACGCATTTGCTTCGTTTTATGCTTTAACCATTCCATTCACTGGTGTTCTGTTTTTGCGGAGGCAGTGGCTGTTAGGAAAGGCATATAAATATATAACGCCCGGGGAAATGTACAGTGACTATTATGGAGGCGACACAATACGAATATTGACGGTTTTGGTGGCATTTTTATTCAGCGTCCCCTATCTAGGAGTACAGCTAAGAGCATCAGGAGATTTGTTTCATGTCCTAACCGATGGGTTGATCTCCGTTGAGCTAGGGATGTTTGCTTTGTCTACGGTTGTGGTGATCTACGTTGCCAGTGGGGGTCTGCGCTCTGTGGCCTATGTGGATTGTGTGCAGTGTATTCTATTAGCACTTGGAATCGTGATTCTTGGATGTATAACCATCCATTTTTCAGGGGGCTGGGAAGGATTTAAAATTGGACTTTCAAAAGTTGTTTCCAATGATTTAATATCAAATACAAAAATCACACCTGATGGATATTCGTCCAAGGTTGCCATCCCCGGTGCAGTTCAAATGGTTTCCAGCGGTTCAAAATCTATCGGAGGACCTTGGACAGGAATTATGTGTATGACCTACATGTTTGCGCTGATGGGAATTCAGTCCTCTCCTGCATTTTCAATGTGGTCTTTTTCCAACAAAACCAGCAAAGCTTTTCGCTGGCAGCAGGTTGTGGCATCATCTATCATTATTGGAGTTATACTATTTACATTTACAATTTTTCAAGGATTAGGTGGACATATTCTTCAAGCGAACGGTGTCATATCAGGAGTCACAGATAAAAACTTAGTTCCACAGCTAATAAATTTGATGTCTTCCTCTGCTCCCTGGTTAGTTGGATTATTAGCGGTCTGCGCACTGGCTGCCATGCAGAGCACCGGTGCTGCCTATATGTCAACCTTCAGTGGTATGATGACAAGAGATGTGTTTAAGCATTACTTTTCAAATGATGCTTCAGATAAAACTCAAAAGTTTTTTGGAAGAATTTTTGTAATTATAGTTGCAGCTGCAGCTCTGATTGTTGCAGCAAAATCTACACAGGCCATCGTTATGTTGGGAGGGTTGGCAGTTGCATATGGTTTTCAAATGTATCCTGCGTTGATAGGACTGTGTTATTTCCCTAAGCTGTCTTCTAAAGCTGTTAGTTTTGGTTTAATTGCAGGACTCATTGCTGTAACACTAACAGATAAAACTTCAACCTGGTTTGGTGTCCCCTGGGGAGCCTATCCTCTCACCATACACAGCGCAGGATGGGGGATATTTGTAAATTTAATTGTGGTTGGATTGGGAACATTTTTCTTTCCAGACTCTGAGGACAGAATAATAAAAAAGAAAAAACGTCATGAATTTATTCAATCAGTTTCCGGTCTGGCAGAAAACAGAAAAAAGTTAATTCCTCTTGCATGGGTTTTGACATTGATCTGGTTTGTTATTGGTTTTGGTCCTTTTGCAACCATAGGGAATGCATTATTTTCAAACCCAAACAATCCCTTAACGTGGGCTCCGTTGGGACTCCCATCACTCTGGATTTGGCAGCTGGTATTTTTACTGTATGGTATTTTTGTTATGTGGTTTTTAGCATTTTTTATGGGTTTATCAAAGCCCATTGATGTAGAAAAAATAAAAGTAGCTAATTAGAACTTCCATTAATTGGATATTCTAATTTTTTGATTCGCTCTAAAGGTCCTGGGCATAAATAATTGTGGCAAGATTGACACATATAAACTATATCATTATAATTTTGGATTGTAGGCTCTGAATCAAACTTTTCAGATAGCTGAACTAGCTGTTTAGCCATCTGAGTAAATCCCGGTTTGTCAAAACTATCGTCTGTCATTTTTAAAGATGAAAATGATAAGAAATTCAGTTTTGGTGCTGACTCATTCTTCAGAGCTGTTTTCACCTCTTGCATTTTTTCCGTCATGGTCCTCATGGAAATCGCCATTTCGCTCATTGGATTAGGAAAATTCTCAGTTTTCTGTTTTGTGCATGAGGGGATGAGGCAAGCTCCACAAATGAGTATCCAGAGCACATTATTTTTCAATCAAAACTCCTGAAGCGGTGAATTGCATTTTAAATTCCGGTTCGGTTATTGCTAGGATCTCCTCTGGAGGCTTTCCAGCGTCTTCCGCATAATGTCTCAACAGTTCTACAGATAGGGTATCCAGTTTTGCTTCTCCTTTTATGATGGTCTGTTTTCCTTCCGCTCCTTCTTTTGGAACAAAGAAACCATAGTCTTTAAAACGTACTATTATTGTGTCAGTTTCTGAAACTTTCACATCCATCCAGCACCCTTTTTTTGGACAGGTATTAATAATTTCTCCTTTTAGGGTGACATTCTCTACTGGTCCACTTTGGATTTTATTGAACACATCTCTATAGGATTGGTCCACATTTGAAGAAATAATTGCACCATAATTATTATAATGATTTTTTCCGCAGGAGATTAGTGCGATTGAGAGTACCAATATTAAGCTAGTCTGATTCATTTTAACTCCGGAATTTCAAGAAATAGATTTTCATATTAAAGTTATTTATGAATTAAATTTAGGAAGATATTATATGAAATATTAAAAAATAATTTAACTATTGTTAAATTGTAGTGTCTGATGTATTAATTAACTTATGAAAGGAGACACCATGCAAAGAGCACTAAAAATTATACTTCCCCTGTCTATTTTGTTATTAACTGGATGTGAGGGGCTCTTTAATAAAAACCAAGACAAGCTCTCTGGATCAGCAGATCTTGAGGCCTTAGCAAGGGAGCTGACAGATGAATTGGACCTAAATGAAGATCAGGAAAGGGGCCTTCATAGTTCCCTAAGAAAAGGGGATAGATTTCACCCACATCCCGCTAGGCTTTGGCAGTTAGCTGTCGAATTAGCTTCAACACTATCTGAAGAACAAATAGATCAACTACTTACTCCCCCTGAAGAAAGTGGATATCACGATTATTCCTATGGATTAAAACCCGAGGATTCAGAAAAATCATCGAGGAAAGATGAATTCTTTATTTCAATTATAAGAACTCTTCTCACAGCTGAACAGTTAGAAGAATTTGAACTTATTCTTGTGTATCGTGAAGAGCAATCCGAAGTTTTGAAAAACAAGCTTGAAACCAATGAATTAGAGTTCAAGGAATTCATGCTGAATTTGAAAGCACTGCGTATGCTATTCAAAATACAATTAGAAGCACTGCTTACGGATGCTCAGGAGGAGGAGCTAGATTCAATTATGGAAGCAAAAAAACCTCGTCATTTCCATAAAGGAAAAGATTCTGAAAAAATGGACAAAATAAAGGAAGCTAAAATTGAAGCTCTGGAGTTGACAGATGAACAGATTGAGCAATTAGAATCTTTAAAAGAGCAACTGGAGCTTACAATTGAGGAATTAAAATCTTCATTTATCAATGAAGAAATTACTCAAGAGGAATTTATGGAAAGCTTGGTAGCAATATTCACAACCCATCAAAATGATAAATGGGAAGTGTTTACCGAACAACAGCAGCTCATCATCGAGATACACAGAGTGCTTGCTGTTAGGGCACATAAACATTTTTTTAAACATAAATGGATGAGATTTTACGGTTAGGAACTGCTCAAAATATAAACTGAAAAAGGGAACGAGTTAATCGTTCCCTTTTTTATTTTTAGATATTTATTTTTGTTCCTCAGAAAATTTAGCAAGGGTAACTTGAAATATGGTATCCGATAATACATCTAAATATAAATCCCCATTATTTATTTATATCCAACTCATAAGATTGATAGAGATTGAGGACCATGACAATAATAAATCTGCCGCTCTTATAGGAAAGCTTGGGAGCTCGCTTATGCAGTTGGCGGAATCAATGAATACAGTTAATCTGGAGCAAAGTGAAAGTGGATTTTTAGTTCAATTTATGACTATTCGAGATGCACTTAAATTTGGTTCTTCCTTAATAAGTTTGACGAAAGGACAGAACGATTTTGATATAAAAATAAGTGTACACTCAAGTAAAAATGAATTCATACTCAAAAGAGAAATCAAAAAAATTATATCATTTTCTGGTCACAATGAGATTATTTTGACATCCACTCTAAATCTAGATGAGATCAGAGACTCTGGCTATACCTGGAATAAAATTGGGGAAATTCAATTAGATGAAATTGGAGATACCTCAGATGTATTAAAAATTGATTTAACCGGCTATTTCCAAAAAGGAAAAATTAATAAACAAACTGATTTATCATTTAATGATATAAAGTATAGATATTTAATTCCCGTGGTCGTTTTGTTTTTTATTGGTATTTATTTTCTGATGCCTAATAAAAAATATGAACCTACAATTGCTGTTTGGATGATGGAAAATAATGGAAATAAAAAAAACAGTTTTTGGTCATGGGGAATGACGGAAGATATAATAAATACAGTGGGAAAATCTCAAACAATAAATATCGTCCCGTTCAGCGAAATAAATACAGCTATTTTGAATCGGGAATCTCCTAAGGATTATGCAAAAAGGAGTGGACTAAACTATGTTCTGATTTCAGAGTTTACTCCCCAAAAAATTGGTTTTGAACTGCAATATTCTTTAATCAACATCAAGAATGATAAAACAGAATATTCAAAAAAAATAAAGATATCTTCTAAACAGATTTCTGAGATAGTTGGGATTATTTCCCGTAAAATAATAAATATTCTAGATGTGAATGATTTAAAAATAATCCAATCTAGAAAACACACAGATCCAGAAGCTTACAAATTATATCTAAAAGGTAAATATTTGATTAACACAGGAGAATCCCCTGCACAGATAAGTGAAGGATTTTCTCTGTTAGAAGAATCTATAGAATTAGATGATAATTTTTTGAAGGTAAAATCCTATCTTGCTAATCTCAGTAGAGAGAGAGGTGATTTATCAAAAGCGCGTGATTTATACACAGAGGCACTGAAATCTGCAGGCGATCTTGGAGACAGACAAGGTGTTCAGCAATATTTAGTGGCCTTGGGAGATATATTATTTGAAATGGAAGATTTTTCCAATGCCATGGATTGTTATCGAAACAGTCTATCCCTTTATAAAGAATTAAATCATAGGCACAAAACTCCCTATATCATGAATCAAATGGCTTTAATCTATAATCATCAAGGGAAACCGGATTCTGCTATATTTTTTTTAGAACAATCAATAAATATCTCACACGAGTTAAAAGACTCACTGAAAACAGTATCTGAAATACTTTTATTAGGAAATATATATTACAATTCAGGGGATTACTATAGTGCACTGATTCAATTTGTAAAAGCCCGCGAATATTCAATAATAAACGGAGACACATCGGATCTATCAAGAGCCCTGCATTTTATGAGTGAGATATTTTGGAATAAAAAGGATTTTACACAGGCTCTGATTTATCAAAAAGAATTATTGGAATTGCTGAAAGAAAGTGGTGATGATAACAGTATTGCGTGGGCAGCCTTTAGAATAGGATCTATTTATGAAAACAGATGCGATTATGGTGAGGCCCAACAATATCTGAAGGAGTCCCTGAAATTAAGGCAAAAGTTGAAAGACAGAGGTGATTTAGCGGAAACAATCAGTTATTTGGGACTTGTTACAGCAAAAATGGGGAAGTATAAAAAAGCACAATCCTATTTTCTGGACTCACAAAAATTATATGAAAAATTAAGAGACAGATCTGGGATTGGATTTATGAACCATAATTTAGGAGAAACCTTTTATTTCAGGAAAATGTACAGAGAGTCAGAGGGCTATTTTAGAGGAGCTCTAGCAGTTTGGAAGGAGCTAGAGAACCCAGTAATGGAGATATGGTCAATGTCTTGGTTGGTCTTAGCAGAATTGAAATCTGGAAATCGTGAGTTCGAAGTGGATCTCTATTTATTGAATAAATTGATGAAAAAACAAGAGTTGGATGAGGGTAATATTTCCGCAGTTTACTACAACCTCTACCAGATATATGATCATAAGAATGTTGACGATAAAGCAGGAAATAAATTGAGCTATGCATATAATGCTGTTATGAAAAACATTGGAAATATACAGACTAAAGAAGATAGAAATTCCTGCCTGGAAAATAATATTTTAAGTAAAAAAATTGTTCAAACCTGGGAAAAATTGAATAGATAAGTATATGTTAAGATATAATTTTTGATTTTAATTATAATCTGGTTTAAATTTTGCCAAAATTAGGAAGGTCATTTATCAATTAACAATAGGATACCTTATGTACAGTAGACTATTCCCACTCATTTTTCCATTATTAATTTCATTTGTTTTTTCCCAAACAGGCTCTGTTTCAGGTACAGTTCGCGGTTTAGGACCGGACGCTCCTACAGATGGTGAACCTCTAATATCAGCCAACGTGTACCTAAAAGGTACAATGATCGGTTCAATCACTGACACATCCGGGGTTTACAGTATATCAAGAATCCCTATAGGGAAATATACTCTCGTTGCTGATTATTTTGGGTTTAAGACACAGAAAATTGATATTTATATATCTGTTAGTGATGCGGATGATGGTGGGACAGCTTCAGGGCTTCAAAAATTGGGTATCTCTGCTGAGGAAGAGTCCGGGGTCAATGTAGTAAAGGGGAATAAGTTAACTGGGGTGAACTTTGTTCTTGAGGAAGATGTTTTCAAGGGAGATGAAGTGGTTGTTACAGGTGTTGCGTCTGAGAGATCCGTAGAAATTTCAGAAGTTGCTGTTACTCGCCTGGACCCTAGACATTTGAACGAATCAACCTCTTATTCTGATTTCGGGACACTGCTCAGTGGGAAGGTGTCTGGTTTAGATATCCGTAAACCTTCGGGAACAGTTGGAGGCGGATTCCGCTTTGATGTTCGTGCTGGCGGAGGTCTCAACGGAAACGAACAGCCTGTTATATTTATAGATGGAATGAGAGTAGATAACAATGAAGTAGGTCCTTATTCATATGGGCAAGGTATTTCCACTCTGCTTGATTTTAACGCCGATGATATTGAAAACATTGAGATTCTCAAGGGGCCCGCTTCTGCAACAAGCTATGGAACCAATGGCTCAAACGGTATAGTATTAATTGAAACAAAAACTGGTCGAGCAGGTATGGATAAACCTGTGTTTACCTATAAACATACCACTGGAAACAACAGCCCTGAATTTGAGATTGACGATGGATTTCAAAATCATGAGCTTTTTCATAAAGTATTATCTCCGGGTAAGATATCTGATAATTATTTCAGTGTTAGCGGGGGAGATTATAAGGCAAGATATTTTATATCATTTTCCAATCGCTATGAGGAGGGGATGCTTATTTGGAAACACCAAAATTATTTTGACCGTACGTCCATCAGAGGCAATTTTGATCTCTTACCTCAGGATAATCTCAAACTGAGCCTAAGTACCTCCTACAGCGCTTATACCGCCAAAATTCCACACAGTGATAATAGTATTTATGGCACGATTAGTGGTACGCTAATATCATTTTTCCCATGGGGGAATGCGGACAGCGCTGCATTTGCTGCTATTGATCAGGGAATGGACTCTAAAAGATTTACAGGTTCTATCAGTGCAACCTATTATCCTTTTCAAAAAATAAATCAATATGGGCTGAACACGATGGTTCTAAAGGGAAAAGTAGGAATTGATGATGTTCATAGGGATCATTTTACATCCTATAGTTCAGATTATAATTATGGATCACAGACAGAAGGCGAAAAAGGATTAAAGAGGACAGATACAAAAAGGATGAACTATGAAATTGGGTTAGCCCATTCGTTCAACAATGGACCACTGGTAGCTAAAACAAGTTTTACAGCTCAGTTTTTTGATAATCTTAATCAATCTATGGATATATGGAGAGAAAACTTTGGTCAGAGTGAGGTAACAAATATTAGTTCCGCGCCTTCGATCAGAGAGGCAAGCGAATCTTTTTTTAATAGTAGGGATGCTGGTGGAGTAATAACTGAGGAGCTTTCACTCTACGATCAGTACTATCTTACACTAAGCTATCGAAAGGACTATGCTTCTTCTTTGGGTTCAAAGTCAGAGTCTATTGGATATCCAGGAATACGTTTTGCGACCAGATTGGACAAGCTTAGCTTTGTCCCTGAACAGTTTAATTTATTGAAATTTCGTATGGCCTATGGTGAGAGCGGAATGCTACCTGGTCACGATGACGGGATAGCACTTCTGTGGAGTGGCGGTGCTGGAGGCGTCGGTGGTGGTGCCAATATATACAAATATGGGAATGAGGATATTGAGCCTGAGAGGATCAGTGAGATCGAGTTTGGGCTTGATCTTACATGGGAAAATTTGTTGTCACTTGAGCTTACAAAATATAACCAGTGGGCAGAGAACTCTATTGTATACGCTCCGCTTGCTCCATCTTTGGGATATGGGGAGGTTGCTAAACCCACCAATATTGGTAGTATGGAGATGGAGGGTTTTGAAACGCTATTAAAAACAACACCGATAAACAAGAAAGATCTAAAGGTGGATATTAGTGCATCATACAGTTGGAACGATAGTGAGATTACTGAAATGGGAGACCCGATCTGTGATGATTATGGAGTAATGTGTACTCAAGAGGGATATCCAAAATATCATTTCTGGGGGTCTGATGTATCTGGCGCGAAAGTTGATACACTTGATTTATCAATGATGGGACTTGGAGTAATTCCATATTTTGATCCTATTGGTGGAGTTTTAACTAATGAAAAACATATGCTCGGAAGAGCGATCCCCCAGCACACAGGAAACCTGTCTGTCAATGTCAATTATAAGGTGTTTGACTTTTACATGCTTTTTGAAAGGAAGACAGGGTTTATGGCTGGTGAGGGGACCAGATGGAGAGCAACAAGTCCTGATAATAGCGGACACACAGCTTGGCTAGCATCCATACAGAAGCTCGGGCTTGATGGGCTCTTTGCTCAAATGGGTATTCTACCAGAGGAATTTATGATATATTTCAATCCCGTGATTGAACCTGATGAGGTGGTGGGTACAGTGAACACGGACTTATACATAGCAACAGGAGGAGCTGTGCCTCCGCTCCCGGTGGCGATTCCAGGCAAAGAGGCAGAGTGGGAGAATGCTCTTAATGAGTTTGCGTTTAATCACCCTTCATATATTACAAACTTTGGGACTTCCGGTGATTTTACCAGGCTCAGAGAAATAAATTTTGGTGTTAATCTTACACAGTATCTACCCGTTTTAAAACTGGACAATACTATCTCTGGGCTGAGGGTCTATTTCTCAGCTCAGAATGTTAAGTTGTGGAGAGCTTCTGGTACAGTAGGGGTTGACCCAGAGTTAAACATCTCTGGTGCAGTTACAGAAGGAATTGGTCTGGAAGGTAGAGCTTATAGATCTGTTGAGTCTGCTACCATGCCCCATCCAACTGTATATAATTTCGGAATAAATGTGAGGTTCTAAGATGATAAAAAAAGTATTTATAATTTTAAATGTTTTTATTCTGTTTACCGGGTGTCAAAAATTTGTTGAAAATACCAGCCCATCAATCAATGCAGTCAGTTATGATGAAATAAATAATGAAGATAATATTGAATTTTTCATTAATGGTGTAAAAAATGCATACGCAGATGCCCACGCCAGGGTATCTGTTATTGCAGATGGCATTTCGGATCAGCTAGTGCACGATAGAAATGTTGCTGGTGCAACCGGACCTAGTGACGAAGCTTTAGATAATGGAGATTATGAGTTTACTGATGGTACAAAAGCGGAATGTTATTTTAGTATTTTGGAGGTATGGAGAACCGCAAAACTACTAAAAGAAAGTTTGGATATTTTAGAAGGCGGAGAAATTGAAAAAGAAGGATATTATACGTCATATCTTTATCAGGGTCTTGCATATTACCTACTTGGCACCTATTATGGCAGGGGCCCCAGTTACCCGGCAGATGGAGGAGCAACAATTGATACAAGTTCATTTATACCATCCAGTGAACTGTATAATACAGCAATTGCACACTTTCAGTCTGCTTTAAATTCACTAGATGCTGGTGATGATTATAAGATAAGGGTCTTAAATTCTCTGATGTCTCGCATATATCTTTATGGTGGGGACCCAATTCTGGCTGCTGATCATGCTTCGCAGGGACTTATAGCGGGAGATGATCCATTTCAGGCACTCTATACTGATGAAGGTGAATTTATTAACAGATATTATAACTATGCGGGTGAGGGACGTACGAGATGGACACTCGACTCAAGGTTTAGACATTTGCTTGGCGAAGAATTTACTGATGCAGGAAATGGGAATGGTGTTTATGATCAGGGCGAAGGATTTACTGATGCAGGAGATTTAAATGGTACATATGATGAAGGTGAAGATTTTATTGATCTAAAAAATGGTGTCTATGATTGGGGCGAAGAATTTGTAGATATTGCTCTTCCAGGTGGAGACACTGGATCGGGAAATGGTGTTTATGATGAGCCAACAGAACCTGAAGAGAGTATCAGATTGCCCATGGCAAAAGCGCCAATGGAAGAGGACGCTGTATCTTATGTAAGATATTATCAGGAAAAGTATGAAAGTGATTCACCAATATCAGTAATTAGTTGGCAGGAAAACCATCTGATTTTAGCTGAATTAGGTGTGCAGGGTTACGGCATAGGTATTGACGCTCTTGGCGCTGTTAATGATATCCGAAATTGGTATTCTCTTCCGCTTCTTACTGAAATTTCCATGGAAATTATTTTGGATGAAAGAGACAAGGAACTATTTTGTGAGGGGAAAAGACTAATCGATCAAAATCGTTTTTCTGATTTAATTCCATGGCATACTGGTGAGCTGCACTATATTCCAATACCATTGGAAGAAGAACTTACAAACCCTAATTACCCTTAATAGTTTTTACTACAAAAAATAATTTTTTGATGCAGTTTTCATTTAATACACTATTATAAGTATCTTGGAATGTTATATTTTGATAAATCTCAAATAAAAGGATAACGTTATGGTATCAAATAATTTCCCAAAAGGAACAGAAGTTGACCTAAAAATTCCTATGGTTCCAGACATGGAACTCGCGGCTGCAAAGACAGCAGAAGCCATGGCAGAATATGCTCATTTTTCTGATGATGAAATTGAAGAGATCAAAATGGCAATTATTGAAACGTGTATTAATGCGTTTGAGCACAGTGAAAGTATGGACCGCAATGTTTATATAACATTTCATGTAGATAAAAAAAAGATGGTTGTTCAGATCATGGATAAGGGTAAAGGTTTCGTTAAAAAAGATGTTGAGACACCCGATATCGCAAAAAAGATACACGCTGAATATAAACGGGGCTGGGGAATGCAGCTCATTGAATCACTTATGGATGAGGTTGATATTCAGAGCGGTGATGATGGTACAGTTGTTTCACTAACAAAATTTATTTGATACAAGAGGGAGATTTTAATTATGGCTGAACAATTTACAATGGATGTATCAGTTGACAATAAAACTGTTATTCTTCGTACTAACGGTTATTTAAACAATGTTGCAGGCGAGAGTATTGCTGAAGAATGTTATAAGCAAATGGACGACGGAAAGAATAATTTTCTGTTGGACCTTACCAATACAAAAATGGTTAACAGTATTGGTGTCTCTATTTTGATAGAGATCATAGAGAAATTGCAGGATGTAGATGGAAAATTGGGCTATTGCAATCTTGCACCTATCGTAGAAAAAACGTTCAATATAATGGGAATTACCCAATATTCCCAGGTATTTTCCTCAGAAGAAGAAGGACTATCTGAACTAAATTCTTAAAAGATTTATCTTTTATTTTTAATATATATTATTTAGCTTTTTCTTTTTTTAGAAAAAGTTAAAGAGAATGAGCAATTCTGCAATATCTGAGGTTTATGAGAAAGAGCGGGTAGATTATTACCTTGATGGGTTAGTTGACCTAGGTGATATCCTTACATCTGAAAATAAATTACAAAAAATAAGTTCCTCAATCCTTCATTTGATCCTGGGCACGCTTATGTTTTCAAAGGGGGGTATCCTTCTAAATGATAAAGAAAAAAACGTTCTAAAAGCCTTTTCCCAGCGAGGCCTTAATATCAAAGAGGGAGAGGAAATATCCCTTTCAGATATTGATGTTCAGAAATTGATGGGGGAATCAATTTATCGGATAGACTCCGATAAAACCAAAAATAAGATTGATAGTCTGGGTCAGGAAATAATTACAAAATTAAATCCAATAATTATTGTCCCCCTCTCATATAAAAATGAATTTTTGGGTATAGTCAGCCTGTGTAAAAAATTTATGAACCAGCCAATCAGCGATATGGATCTACAGATTCTGAGTATAATCTGCCATCATTTTTCCCATGCGGTACATAATTCAAATTTAATTGTTGATTTGAACAAAAAGAGCGATGCACTTAATTTAAAACTGCTCGAACTTGAAACATTATTTGATATCAGTTTAGCTGTTAATTCAGTTTTAGATGTGGATGAGTTAAATATGGAAATTCTTATTCGTTCTGTGGGTATTTTAAATGCATCCGCGGGAGCGGTATTTTTCACCGATAAATTCACACCGTTTTTAAAATTATCTACAGAGTTTAACCTTGACGAAGAAACACTTTCAAAAGTAATTATTTCAAAAAATCATGGTTTATTAAAACCCTGCTTTGAAAATATGGAAGGAATACTATTAAATCAGTTTGATGATGAAAAACTGAAAAAAGCTTTTGAAAATGAAAACCTTATGATCGCACCCATAAAGAGCAAAACAGAAGTTTTGGGATTGATCTGTATTTTGGATAAGGAAACGCGTCAGGGGATAGTACCATTTGAGCAAACCGACCTTGAGATGCTAACAGCGTTTGCAAGTCAGGCAGGTGTAGCTCTTGAAAACGCTCGACTTTTCACAAGTGTTTTGGAGACAAAAAACTATAACGAGAATATTTTAAACAGTATCGCAAATGGTGTTATCACTCTGTCTTTACTTGGTGAAGTTGAATCAATAAACCCTGCTGCCTTAAAAATATTGAAGATGGAAAAAGAAGAGGTTGTGAATAACCCGTACCTGTTGGTCTTTCCAGAAGATGACAATATCCAGAGCATCATCGAAAAAACTCTCGAAAGTCAAGATATCACTCTTGAAATGGATATTCCCTGCCATAGTGTAGGTGAAGATGTGAGAATAAATTTAACCTGCGCGCCATTGATGGACCAAGATGGAGGATTGAATGGAGCTGTTATAACTCTAGAGGATATATCAGAAGAACGACGAATTAAAAATACATTTAAGCGATATGTGTCGGATAATGTAGTTGAGGAATTGTTGGCAGAAGGTGCAACATTAGAGCTAGGTGGGGAAAGCAAGCATATAACGATTCTTTTCAGTGATATAAGGGGATTTACATCTTTGTCCGAAAAAATGAAACCTCAGGATGTAGTGGAAACTCTAAACGAATATTTCTCTGCAATGATGGATATTATTTTCAGGTATAACGGGACACTAGATAAAATTGTAGGGGATGAACTGATGGTGGTGTATGGAGCTCCATTGGAAAAAACCGATGATTCGGATAGGGCAATTTTGACAGCTATCGATATGATGAAAAAACTCAAAGCTTTGAATGAAGAAAGGAAAAAGAATAATTTAAAGCAAATTGATATCGGAATTGGACTGAACTCAGGAGAGGTTGTTTCAGGAAATATCGGTTCGGAAACTCAGATGGATTATACTGTAATTGGTGATACGGTAAACTTGGGAGCAAGACTATGTTCTGCAGCAAAAGCCTATGAAATAATCATTTCTGAATATACAGCAAATGAAGTGACCCAAAAGTTCAATTTAGAAAAAATGGAACCGATAATGGTAAAGGGTAAAGAAAAACCTATAAATATTTTTAAAGTTAATTACTGATTATTTAGTTTATGACTGATATGTTTAGCGTAGATGTCCAGGAAAAGGATGGTGGCGTAGTCATTCTCCGGACGCATGGATATTTAAATAATCTTTTAGGGAAAGAGATAATCAGTATATGCGAAGAAAAAATAGAAGCAGGGAAAACTCACTTTTTAATCGATTTTAAAGATACTCAACTTGTGAACAGTTTGGGTGTATCAATTTTATTGGAGGTCATTCAAAAATTACAAATGGTTGGAGGTGAATTGGGGTCATTCAATCTTTCTCCCATGGTAAACAAAACATTTATAATTATGGGATTGGATCAATATTCAAATGTGTTTTCAGATGAAACAGAAGCTGTGAAAGCCTATTTGAATTAATAGATGAAATGAATAATATCATATTAAAATATTTTTATAATGAAATAAATAGGTGATACCAATAAATTGCATGAATCAACATAAATTCGTAAAAGATATTTTTTAAAGAGAATTATTATTCAAGCATAAATATTTTTAAATTGTTATCATACCCAAACAAGTATAATGACACACTTAATTAGGATAGGAAGCCATGAATATCATTAAAACAATTTGCATAACCATATTTTTAGCTACAATTGTTTATTCTTCCACAGGATCTGTTAGTGGAACCATCGCCAGTGAGGGACAGGTATTACCGGGTGCTAATGTTTCATTGATAGGTTCAAATTTGGGAGCTGTAACCGACTCAGTAGGAAATTACCTTTTGTCTAGAATCCCCACAGGTAAGTATATATTGAGAGTAGACTATATTGGATATGAGTCTCAGACAAAAGAAATTTACATTACATTATATGACCTGGATGAAAAAAATGAAACGGGATCCGTTCTAATTGATAAATTAGGTGTTGATGTAGAGTTGGAGGAATCAAAGGATATATTAAAAGGGAATGCATTAAAGAATGTTAATTTTGAGTTGGTTTCATCTGCCCTTGGACTGAATGAAGTGGTCGTATCTGCTGCAAAGAGAAAGCAAAAGGTCACCCAAGCCCCCAGTGTAGTTTCACTAATGAAAAGCGTTGAGATCAGAAGACAAGTTGGTGTTGAGAGCTATCTTCGACTTATATCTGGTCTTAAGGGAGTTGATGTGAATTATTTTGGCGTTCAGGGAGCACAAATAAATGCAAGAGGGTTTGACGGAGCATTCAACACACGGTTCAAACAATATAACGACGGTGTGGATATGGGTGAGATTATTTCTGGTATTGTAAATACTACCTTAACGTCACCACCAAAAGAGTCAATTGATAGGGTTGAAGTAGTGTTTGGTCCTCAATCAACCTTGTATGGTCCAGATGCGACAACCGGTATTTTAAATATCTTGAAGAAACATCCGAGAACCGATGATACCAATGAGATTAATCTTTCTCTCTCTGATGTAAATAAAATGAGAGTCGGAGGAAGATATTCCAATGTATTTGATAAATTTTCTTTTGATATCGTTTTTGAGGGATTAATCGCCAAAGAGTATAACCTAGGCAATACGGAAAAAGATGCAGATGGAAATTATGTGGATCCTGTTTGGTTCTATGGTGTTTATCCTGACTCATCTGTAGATGACTTCCCTTGGGTTGAGGATTGGAATAATTTGCCCGATACGGTTAGTATGACAGAATCAGATGGTTGGGCAGCAGGCTATTTAGATCATGACCCTACTAATCCTCTTAATGATAGGTTTTACTATTTTCTTCAGGAAGATGTATATGGAGTTATGGATCAGGATAGATATAATTTTACCGGAAATTTTTATTATGAATTGGGAAATGATAAAGAGTTGTCACTTTCCATCTCAAAAGAGAGTGGTAAAGGATATAGCATGGGCAGTGTATCACCAATATTTTCTAAAAACAATTCACTAAACATAGACACAAAATATTCATCAAATGATCACTCTCTGAGATACAACTATAAGAATCAAAAGATGACCGGTATAGTTAGATATACAATAGCTCAAAGTCAGGCAGACATCCAAAAAGATAGTGTATTTAATTATATGCCTTGGTCTAAAGTTTGGTCTGACATTTTACCAAATAATAATTTGAATGAGAATATAGTTTTGTTGGGAAACGCAACACGTCATATTCTAGATTACCAATATAGTAAACAGATATCTGATGTATTACAGCTAGTTAGTGGCGTTGATTATCAATTTGTCAATCCAGAGACTGAGAGAAAAAATCTAAATGATTATGGATATGACCAAATTACAAAAGAATATTCTGGAGAAGATATAACTGAATATCGTTACGGAATTTATGGACAACTAACAAAAACATTTTCTGATGACTATGAGCTCACGGCCTCAATTAGATTTGATGATCACCAATATTATAAAAGTAATTTTTCTCCAAAAATGGCACTAGTAAAAGATAACTTCTTAAATGGTAGTTTAAAACTTATTGCAGGTAGTGCATTTAAAGCGCCTACATTAACAGATAGACATCTACATAATAATCTTCTAAACATTCAACCTATTGAAGTTCCTTATTGGGGACCAGATAATCCTTTTTTTCCAAATCTAGCTCCTTGGGCTGTCGGTGTAGATTCCACTACCAATCCATACGACCCTGAATATGTCGCAAGCTTACATGCAATGGCATCTGGGAATAGTAGGGGGTTTGAAATCATTGATTTTAATGATAATAACTGGAACTTTATTTATGATGAGGGAGATGAACTCATAAATCGCCTGACCGTTGAACCACTGAAACTGGAAATACTGAATTCAATAGAGCTTGCCTATTCAGGGTTACTAAACCAGTATACTCTATTAGATGTTAATTTTTATATAAACAGATATAAAAATTTGAAAGCAGCACTTGGACACATTGGTACTACAGGACGAAACTATATGAAAATACCGGATATGGAGGCCTTGACTCCGGGTGTTATAAGTTTGATGTACAATACAGATGGAACAGTCTCTGAAGCTGCGATGTCTTGTATCGGAGGTGTTATGGGAACGGGAGCTGATGAGGCATCAGCTATCGCATATTGTCAGGGAGTGTTTGCAGGAATGGTCTTTAATAGTTCTGATTCAGATGCATATATAGATACTGCAATGGTGTATGGTGATAAACAGCCTTTCGGAAATAGTGGTACCAATACCGAAATTAGATATGGTGATGGCAGTGTAATAGACCGAGATATTTGGGTGTTAACCTATCAGAGCATTCCAATTGAGGTTGATTTTTACGGATTGGATATAGGTTTAAAATATTTTAGGGATGCATACGAAGTATCAGCTAACCTTTCTTATTTTGATGATTCAGACCTGGAAGCAAAACGCCATAAGGCAGAAAATTTTCACAATGATCTCTTAGATGACTCTGATAATGATTCCACATATATTAATTATTTAGACTTTTTTAATGTCTACAGTAACACTCCCAGATTAAAATATAATTTTTCATTGACACTTTTTGACCTCTATTTTAATAATTTAGATTTGAACCTATCTGTAAGTGGAAAATCTTCTTATGAATTTTTAAGTGGTGCCTATAAGGCTACCAAAGAGGGAGAAGAAAACCCAGAACTTTATTTTGAGGGGAGCAATTTTCATATAAACAAGGGCACCATTGGCGGAGATATGTTTTTAAATATGAATCTAATTTATTCATTGAATGAAAGCTTAAAGGTTGGGTTCGGTATTAATAATATATTAGAAAATGAGAGCGTCACTTTCCCTCTCACCCCTAAAATTCCTAGATCCTTTTACTTGGATCTGGGGTATGAATTTTAATTATAGCTTATTAATATTCCTCATACTCGAAAGTGAATTTTTTAACAGGTATTTCCTGTATTTCACCAAATTTGTATTCATACGCATACACTACATATTCATAATTTCGGTTGTCGCTGTAATTATATACAAACTTTTGCTTTAAATTTTCATCTGAGTCATAAAACAATTTTTCAACTGGCTTCCCGCTTGTATCATAATTACCTATCCATCTGCTATAATCTTTTAAATAGAGGTCATCCGTACTTATAGAGGCTAACTCCCCATCAGGATCAAACATTGACCAGGCAATATGATTCCCGATAGAATCAAACTCTGAAACGGATTGAGTTGTCAAAATTCCTTCAGAATCATATTTTAGTTCTTCAGTAATATTCCCATATATATCATACCTATTGGTAATTTTTGATTTCATTAATCCAAACCTAGAGGATTCAGATAAATTCCCTAGCGAATCATAATTGTAGGTAATTTTTGATTTTAATAATCTGTCAGAATCATACTTGGTTTCTTCAACCACCTGGCCTCTGGAATTATATTTCGCAAATACATAGTTTTTCTTTGTATATAATTTCCATCCATCTGCATCATACTTGGATTCCTCCACCTTGTTACCATTAGTATCATACTTGAACATAATTTGATATTTGAGAGACCCATCCGGCAAATAATCCATTTGTTCAATCCTGTTTTTATTTTTATCATATTTAAATGAAGATTTGGAAATTAATGTCCCCTTAGAATCATATTTTGATTCATCAATAAGATTTCCTTTTTTATCATATTGAAAATGAATTTTTTCCTTTCCGGGAATTTCTTTCCACTCTCCAAAATTTTGTTCAAAATTAAACTCATTTCTAATTTCAGATTTCACTCCCCTCAAAATATTTAATTTATCGGTTAATCCTTGACAAAAAACTATAGAGGATAAAGATATCACAATTGATATAAATATTAGTTTTTTCATTAGTTTTATTTAATTCATTGTCTTCTATTAATAATGTACCAGTATTCCATTATTTATTGGACGCAAAATGCATACCAAAATATAAGAGGGAATGATTAGTATAGTTTATATTATTATTTTATTTACTGAAACATACATTTTAGAATGAACAAACCTACCAATTGATAGATATAAAATAACTTAGAATTTTTATAGTTCATTAGTAATCCAATTATAAGTAATGGATTATATATGGAGGGAACAGATATTTTTTGTTGAAAAATCTGGTTTGAGAACTTCTAATCTATGTCGTCTTTTTTAGAATAACCATAGTACAATCATCCGGCAGGTCTCCTCCTGCAAGCCATTCATCTGTAATTCTAACCAGTTCATTCTGCATTGTAATTACATCGTTATTTATGTTGTCAAGCAGGCATTTTTCCACAGTTTCATAGCTTAGCAGTTCACCCGCTGGGTTTGGAGCTTCAGGGAACCCATCGCTCATCATCACAAATACATCCCCTTTATCAAGTGTAATTTCTGTTGTATTGACTATCATGTTCTTAAGTGAGCCCAATGGTAGTCCTGGTATCAATATTTCTTTCATTTCTCCTTTTTTTGCAATATAGTGATAAGCGGGAGGCATACCTGCAGATGTAAATACAACCTTATTGCCCTTTGCTTTTACCATATTGACACACATTCGGTTTAGACCCAGCTTAAGTTTTATCAAAGTTTTATTTAACCGTAGTAGAATTTCTTTTGGATCGTCCAGCGGTGAGGTTACAAGTACTGACTTGGTAATTGAAACGATATTTCCTGCAGTTAGACCGTGACCCGTTGCATCTCCACAGATTGCGTAAAAAGTTCCGTCTGGGTTTTCAAAAAAGTCATAGTAGTCTCCACCTACCTCTGTAGATGTTTTCTGGTATCCGGTTATTTCATATCCATCATAGTCAGGTAAATTTTCTGGTAACAGAGACAACTGAAATTCACTTGCAAGTTCCAGCTCTTCCTGCTGGCGGATAATTTCAGCTTCTCTAAGGTCCCTTGCTTCTTTATTTTTCTTTTGATAGTTAAGTGAAGAAAATACCGTCAGGGAAATAAGAATGAATAGGACTCCCCAAAAAGGGATAGCGGTCTTCGGATTCATATACCATATGGGAACAACCTTGAATGGAATATGGAGGAGTTGGGAGTAATTTAAGTCGGAATCAATTCCTTGAATTTCAAAGGTATAATTTCCCGATGATTGAGGGTTAAACTCGAAAGATCCCGTTTGGGTCGATGTCCAATCCCCACCAATTTCAGGAATTCTATATTGAAAATACTGGTTCTCAATTCGGTCGTTAAAATTAACCGAAGAAACATCAATAAATATTCTATCATTTGTGATAGAATTGATTTCTTCTGATTGTTTATCATTGATTAAAATATCCCCCCTCGGTGTTTGAATATTTTGGATAAATAGCGGAAAAGTAAATTCCGTGGGGTCATAATAAGAAATTCCTCCATCCCCTCCAAAAACTGTAGTTTCATCATCCATAAAAGCAATTGTTCCAATTGTATTACTTATCAATCCATCTTTTTCATTAAGCGATATCCACAATTCATGGTTATAGCAGGAGACTCCTCCGCCAAAAGACCCTGCCCATATTTTTCCTTTTTTATCCACCTTCAAAACTCGAGTTTCATTGTGAGCCAAACCGCTTGACGTGGTAAAATGGGTGATGGAATCACTTCTTACCACGGCAACTCCTGACTCCATTCCTATCCAAAGATTTTGGTCATGATCTAAGGCGAGAGAGAATATTCTTTTGTCAGGAAGTTCGGTAGGCAGGTCTGAGAACCGCTTTCCGTCCCAGATACTGATCCCTCCTCCGTAACACGCAAAATAAATCAGTCCCTCGGGAGATTGAATAATATCATATACATTATTGGAAGCTAAACCATCTGCCATACTATAATTATAAAAATCATCGTTCTTGAACGCGGTCACTCCACTTCCATCAGAGCCGAGCCAGGTGACACCTGTTTTATCTGAAAAAATTGAGGTAACTATATTAGAAGGTAACCCGTCTGATGATGAAAATGCCTTCATTCTCCCTTTGGAATATTTTGTAAATCCTTTGGTAGTGGCAATCCACAGCATCCCTGAGGCGCTCCGGTGAAGATCCAAGATATTGTTTGACATTAGACCATCTCCTCTGCCAACTCTATTAATGATCCTCTCATCTTTCATGACTATTAGTCCTTTATCAGTTCCAACCCACAGCTCACCATTGTCTCCTGTGACTACAGCTCTCACGGTCGTGGATTTAAATCCGTCATCCTTATCGAGGTTTCTAAAAGTATAGGGGTCAAAAACATATAGACCTGCTCCAAACGTACCAATCAACAGCTTATCGTCGTCCGTAAAATTCAGAGAATATATTTTTTGATTTTTTATATCATTTTCAATATCAATAGGTGATTCAATTTGAGTGAATTTTCTTTCGTTGTAGAGATACAATCCTTTATCAGTTCCAACCCATAGATTTCCATTTTTATCCAATTTAAGAGCTCTTATAACTTTGGAGGATAATTTCCCTGAATCACTTGCATTTGTTATTTTTCCATCCTTGACTCTGTACAAACCTTTCACAGTGCCTATCCATGCTTCATCATCTCCAGTCCCTGATATACTTGTAATTTTTGATTGACCTGTATATTCTGTTAGATCATATTCCTTAAGTAGTTTACCGTTATCAAAATATACCATTCCTTTTCCGCCGTACCAGTCTCCTTGCTCGCTGTTATCGATTGCGGTTATTGTTTTATTACCAATTTTTATCAAAGAATTATATTTTCCCCCTTTGTGAGTAAAAACTCCTTTTTCCGTAGTGACGACTAGGTTCCCATCGCTATCAATAGAAGAGGTATATATGTTTTTTCCGTATAATCCAGATATTTCTGTGAATGTACCGTTATCTAGCTTTAGAGCACCATTCGTTTCAGATACTGCAACAATTTCACCAGATGACAACATCAGGATATTGGATATATTGCTGGGAGGGAGCCCTGAATCATAACCATAATTGCTAAAGGTTAGACCATTGAAATGGGTGACCCCGCTGGATGTTGATAGCCAAATGGAATTATTATTATCAACGGAAACACCATAAATATAGTTGCTGGTTATCCCATCGACAGTAAGATAGTGCTTCCATATTCCCCGTTTCCCGCTGATATTGAAAGATTTTGGAAAGAGGACTGTTAGGGTGAAAACTGAAAAAAATATAAGCTTGAAATATTTACGTATTGTGTTCATCAAATTGTTTCCTGTAGATAAATATTGACGAAAAATGAATTCAGTTAATTTTTTGGTTAATCATAGCCTCAAAATAATCCAACTGACATAATGAAATTTAAACAAAATATATGCTGGAAAAAATCCTCATAATTTACAATTTATCTGTATACTTAAATTCCATTCCCGCATTTTGAAGCCTCTCAATTAGGCTATTTCCCATTGCAACAGCAGGAGTTAGAATCCCATAATGCTCCGGTAAAATTTTTGTATTAATAGCTAAACAGAGAGCTGACTCTGCTATCATAAGTGCGGTCCCTGAATACCCCGGATCAGACTTGCAGGAGACGGTAACTTTATGTTGTTTTCCATTTGTCAATCCAATAAGAACCAATTTAAAAAGACCTTCTTCTCGTTTTTGTTTTGAGGGTCCTTCTCCTGGTTTTGGTAAGATGGTATTCTTCAGAAACCACCTGGTAAAACTGAAATAAAGCAGTGTGACTAGTATCCCCAATCCAATCCTATTTAGCTCAGCTCTTAACTTAGAAAACGACTTTTTTGGATAGGTAGATACTTCATCATATATAAAATCCTGCCCATAGATAAAATTTAATAACGCATTTGTCCTTCTAACTATAGCAGAGTTAAACCGAGACATAATAAAAGGACCTACCCATTGGTTAACAGTCTCATCCCACTTAATGCTTTTTAGATCAGGTTGTTTGGGTCCCGATGATAATTCTTTTGGATAAAGTGAGTAGGGGTTATTCAAGATTTTCCTAATTGATCTATCTTTAGCATTTTTCATGATCTCAAGCATACTTGAGATTGTTCCTCCGCTGACACCGCCTTTTATTTTTTTTACATAAAGTCTAACCCTCTTTAAGGGCGAACTTACTTCTTGGAGTACTTTTTTTTGCAGCATCATTACCCCTAAATCAGATGGGACCGAGTCAAAACCACAGGAGTGAACAATTTTTACCTGTGCCGCTCTTGCGTTCTCTTGATACTGTTGTATGGTTTGATGAATAAATGGGACCTCTCCAGTGAGGTCACAATAGTGAGTCTGGGTCTGGATACAGGCATCTACAAGTGTTATCCCATATTTTAAATAGGGTCCTACGGTAGTTAAAATAACTTTGGTGCTTGATGTGATCGTTTTGATAGACTCAATATCAAAACTGTTCCCAATTAAAATTGGTAACTCATGGCTGTGTTTAGCTGTTAATTCTCTCTGAATTCTCTCGAGTTTTTCACGGTTTCGCCCTGCTATTGCCCATTCAAAATTGGAGGATTCACCCAATCCGTATTTGTCTACCAAATACTCACAGACGAGCCTCCCTGTGAAGCCGGAAGCTCCCCACACTACAATATCAAATTTTCGATTTTTGCTCATAATACTCTATAAAAATATTTAACTGAAGATAAAAACTAATACGAGAAAAATAAAGAGAAAATATTTTTTATATCTAAGTGGAATAAACCAATTATATAATAAATGATAATATTAACTTTCATTTTGAAGAATGAAAAGGGATTAACTAATATAGTTATAATTATTATAGCTATATATTTGAATTTATCACCAACATAAACTATAATGAAACTCCAGGGTCTCACACTTTTTGATGATACGCATTTAGCATATATTTTTGGGAGTATAGTCTTCTGTATAGGGGTTCCATTAATTGGTAAAATAATTTGTAAAACCTCTATCTCGAAAAAAAAGTGGGCTATGGGATTGATCTGGTTAACGGTTATTCAAGAAGTCTTTGATTATATTAACCGGCTACAGGTTCGTGAGCTGAACCTTGAGCTGGACCTCCCATTTCATTTGTGTCATATTGCTCTGCTTGCGTCAACTATAGCTCTCTACAATAAAAATAAGATATTATTTGAAGCTGCATTTTTCTGGGGAGTCGGAGCTTCTTTTCAAGCCATCCTTACACCAGATATGAGTGACTTTGATAATAATCTTAGTTTGCTGACATTTTATCTCCATCACGCCCTGATAATTGCCCATGTTCTTTGGCTTATAGTGGTTGAAAAAATGGGATGTAGAAAGGGGAGTATTTTAAGGACAATAATAATCACTAATCTTTTTGCTGCTATTATTTATCCCATTAATTTAGTAATTGGTGGAAAAGCAAATTACATGTATCTAATAAAAAAACCGCCAGTAAACAATCCTCTTCTGATGGGTGAATGGCCCTGGTATATATTAAACCTTGAGATCATCATCGTGCTATATATGGGAGTGCTATATATTCCGTTTTTCTTAAAAAACCTTAAATCAGCTAAATTAGTTTAACCCTTAGTTTGTGGTCATTTAAGTAAAAAATTTCTATATTTACCCCTGATATGAGTTGGATACAGAATAATTTAAATCCATTTCTCGAATATTCATCGGTGCAGAGTGCATTGATAGTAATAGCTGCTGTAATTGTTGCTAAGATCGCGGATATAATATTTACAAGGCTATTTAGACAAATTGTTTCAAAAACAAAGTCCAGTCTTGATGATAAAATAATTGATCTTCTTCATCGCCCTATTTTTTATTCAATTATATTTATAGGTCTCTCTTTTGCGGTGAAGCGCGCAGGGCTACCAGATTATTTGGATTTTGCATTTGTGGGAATTTTCAAAACAATTACCATTGTTATCTGGCTGGTTATTTTTATCAAAATGTTTGTCGTTACGATGGAATGGACATCAGGCCGTACGTCGAGCAAGGTTCTACAGCAAAAGACTCTTCCGCTCTTCAATAATTTAGGAAAAATTTTAATCGTTGTAGTGGGTGCCTACTTTATATTTTTAAGCTGGAATATCAACATTAACGGGTGGCTTGCATCTGCGGGAGTTCTGGGAGTTGTTTTGGGTTTAGCTGCAAAAGATACTGTAGCAAATTTCTTTGCTGGGATTTTTCTTATGGCAGATTCTCCGTTTAAAGAAGGAGATTATATTTTATTGGATACCGGGGAAAGAGGGTACGTAAAAAACATGGGAATCCGGTCCACCCGTATCATGACGCGGGATGATATCGAGATCACGATTCCAAATTCGGTGATAGCGTCCTCTAAGATTGTAAATGAAAGTGGGGGGCCCGAAGAAATTGAGCGAGTGCGTATCACGCTACAGGTATCATATGGTTCGGATATTGACAATGTAAAAGATATTCTGATCAAGATCGCAAGTGAGAACTCTAATGTGATGGATCAACCGGAGCCGAGGGTCCGATTTAGAGAGTTTGCTGATTCAGGTTTGAAACTTCAACTATTATTTTGGATATATAAGCCGGAGACGAGGGGTAGAACTGTTGACTCAGTGAATACCGAGATATATAAACAGTTTGCTCAAAGCGGGATCTCTATACCATACCCAACGATGAATGTCATTTTACCCGAAAGGGGATAAAATGCCGTTCATATATAGACTGTTTTTTATAATGACCTCTGTAATTGTTTCTCAAAACAACTCTACATGGGATATCATCCAATCTGAAATTCTGGACCAAAACTGCACAATCGGCTGCCATGTTGGGGGCTCTTCCTTTGCTGAGCAATCCAATTTGATCTTAACAGAGGGGGAAGCATATAATCAACTGGTTAATGCTCTCCCGCACAATAGTGCTGCCCTCTCTGACGGACTTCTAAGAGTAGGTACGTCAGGGCTTACCAGTCTCTACTCAAGCTTTCTCTGGGAAAAAATCAATGCGCCCAATCAGGAACACTATTTTACAGACCATCCTTACTATGGATCCATTATGCCACTGGGTCTTCCATATCTGACAAACGGTGAATTAGCTTTTATTCGAGAGTGGATTATTGGGAATGCTCCGGAAACAGGGGAGATTGCAGATACTCTGTTATTGGAAGACACTACGCGATATGAGCCTCCTATATTTGAGATATTAACACCACCGGAACAGGGATTTCAGTTTCACCTGGGTCCTTTTGAAATTCCATCCGGGTTAGACCGAGAATTTTTTTACTATCACCCGCTAGAAGAATCCGAAGATATTTTTATTGAAAGAGTAGAGATTAACATGCGTCCTGGAAGTCATCATTTCATTGCGTATACTTTTGCCCAGACTATGCCCGGGGTATTGTATCCTGAGCCATTTGTCTATAGAGATTTGCGCGATGATAATGGTAACTATATACAGGAAAATATGATTCAAATGGCATTTCATAAATTTGGAGCGGGGACTCAGTGGCCACGCTTGGATTATCATTTTCCCCCGGGAGTAGCACTGAGAATGGACCCCAATTTGGGTTTTGATCTAAACTCTCACTATGTAAATTTTTCTGATACAACCATGACTGGTGAGGTATACCTCAATTTCCACACTGTGGATCAAGAAGATGTAGTAAAAGAGGCAAATATTCTGATGATGAACAATAACAACATTAGCCTCCCTCCAAACCAGGTGACAACTCTAACTCGGACCTTCTGGGTCAGTGATATGTTTCAGGAACCTATATCAGTTTTTCAGTTGTTTTCACATGCCCATCAGCATATGCTGGAGTTTAAGGTTTACATTGAAGGGGGAGAGCAGGACGGTGAACTGATTTATATTGCCAGTGACTGGGCCCACCCTCCTATCCTAGAACTAGACCCACCGCTGTATATGGGATTGACCCAAGGTTTGACAATCGAAGCAACCTATAATAACTGGACAGATGAAACTATAGAATTTGGATTTTTGAGCACTGACGAGATGATGATTCTTTTTGGATATTATTATTTAGGAGATAGTCCGTCTGCTATACCTCTCTCAATCCAGGATGGTTGGAACTTGGTAGGGCTTCCTTTTGAGTATGATGATACTTCAGTTGAGTCTATTTTCCCTGAGTCAATATTGGGGACTTTATTCCAATTTGATGGTTCCTATATAAGTGCAGGTGAACTGGATTTTGGAAGCGGATACTGGCTGTATTTTGATGAGCCCCTATCAACTGTTTTGTCTGGTATTATTGTGGAAACAAATGTGGTAACCTTGGCAGAGGGTTGGAACCTTATCTCCGGGATATCTACTCCGGTGTCCGTAGAGCAAATATATGACCCTCAGAGTATCACTGTCTCAGGTGCACTTTACGGCTTTAGCGAGACCTACTTTCAATCTGAAATCTTACACCCCGGAAAAGGATATTGGATTAGGACAATTAGCTCTGGATCTATTACCTTGATAGAAAATTAAATTTTTCCACATCTTCATAAAAAGTGGAGATAGAGTAAGTTGAAGAATGGATCTTCAAAAAAAAATCATAATAAAAATAATCGGTTCTATGTTAGTTATAGGATTTTTAGGTGCTCAACCAAATTCTGACCTTGACCAAATTATCCTAAACCATATGAACTCTGGATATATCCCAGGTCTGTCTGCAGGTATTGTTGTAAATAATAATGTTATATGGTCAGATAGTTACGGAACAGCTAATATTACACTCAATACCCCTGTTACTGAGGATACAAACTTTTTAGTAGCATCTATTTCTAAATTAGTAACCACGACAGCTATAATGCAGCTATATGAAGAGGGTAGGATCGGTCTACATGATTCCATAAACCAGTATCTCCCGTTTATAGTGATAAATCCCTTTCAGCCTAACACCGAAATAACTCTCTATATGCTCTTGACACATACCTCAAGTATATATGAGGATTTAACCTATTCAGAAGAATACTCTATTTTCGGAAATAACCCAGAGCTTGAATTAGAATATTTTCTCTCAAATTATTTGATGATGGGTGGAGAATTTTATTCATCAAACAACTACTATAATTATGGGCCTGGTGACCAGTGGAACTACAGTAACATAGGGTTTGCGCTTATTGCATTAATAGTTGAATCCATATCTCAACAATCATTTGAAGATTACTGTGAAATGAATATATTCGGTCCTCTTGGTATGGAAGAGACCTCATGGCATTTTGAGGATATGGATGAGTCAACTGTTGCTATGCCCTATGAATGGATGCCAGGTTGGGAAGAAATGGGGCATTATTTTATTCCATATTATCCCTCAGCACAGCTCAGGTCAAGTGTCAGTGAGCTTAGTTCCTTTCTAATTAGTTATATGGAAAATTTATCAGGATTAATGGATGATGAGACTATTGAATTAATACTCACAGAACATATTGATGATGGCTGGAGCTGGATGAATATGAGTGAGGGGTGGGGCCTTGGTTGGTATCACAAAATTCTAAACGGAAGGGATCTTTGGGGACACAATGGAATGATGTGGGGAGTACTTACTGAGTTGTTTTTTAGCCCAGAAGATAATATTGGTATTATTATTTTAACCAATGGAGGTGACTATTATGGAAGTTGGTATTCTGATGTTATTGCCATTGAAAATGCATTGTTAGATTATGGATATGAGTATTTAGAATCAAATCAAATAATAAATATAAACTATGGTGCTGGTTGGAATATTATTGGTCTACCCGTAGAAATGGAGTATACGCACTACCAAACATTATATCCCCACTCAATTGAGGGGACACTTTACTCTTTTGATGGAAACTACAATTCTGAAACATCCCTAATAAATGGCGAAGGCTATTGGCTGAGATTTAATGATGAATGCAATACTAATATTTCAGGTGCTTCGATCAATGAATTAACAATTAATTTAAACGTAGGATGGAATCTTATCACAGGGATAAGCACTTTATTAAGTATTTTAGATATCCAAGATCCAGATGAGATAATAATTTCAGATACTATTTATAGTTTTAACAATGGCTCCTATATTATTACCGAAAATTTAGAACCCGGAAAAGGATATTGGATTAAGACAATTGGCTCTGGCTCTATTATTTTATCAGAAAATTAAACTTTACCACCTCTTTGTAAAAAAGTGAGGGATGGGGTAAAATGAACAGACTTATACCTTTAGTGTTATTCTTTGCTTGTGAAGGGAAGCAGGAAAAAGACTGTGCTGGCGTATTGGGTGGTAATAATATCTGTGGCTGTACAGATAGTACTTCTACCAATTATAATTATCAGGTAACATACGATGATGGTAGTTGCTATTCTCAATCGTATGATTTTAATCAATTAGAGCAATTGGAACTTGAGATCATGGATATTATTGGCATCCCTGGTTGCAGTGATGATAGTTATTGTAGATATGTCGGTTTTGGTGCAAAACCGTGTGGTGGATATTGGGAGTATTTAGTGTATTCAATGGTAAATGTTGATTCAATATCTCTGAGTAACAAAATAGATCAATATAATGAATATAATGATTCATTGAATGTTAGGTATGAAATTTCATCTGACTGTAATTTTATTTATCCTCCAACTCTTCATTGTGATAATGGAGTATGTATAGGTAACTGACTCAAGCTATAGATAGAACCCCATCACTTTATGAATAAATGGGGATGAATTGATATACTTTAGCCACACATCCAATTTAAAATAGAATCTGCGTGGTCCTCACATCCCAAAAGTTGAATTTAATTATACTGAAATACCTCTTCTAATGGTACATCAAAAATTTTTGATATTCGAAATGCAAGCTCAAGTGAAGGCGAATATTTTTGAGCTTCAAGTGCAATGATCGTTTGTCGTGTTACACCTGCCTTTTCGGCTAACTCTGCCTGAGTCATTTCACTAGCTTCAAATCGCAATCGGCGAATTTGATTTTTAATCTTTTGTTTTCCCATTTAGATACTTCTTCTGTAAAAATATAATAGACTGACAGATTTAACTGCTGAACAAAAAAGTGTAATTATAATTAAAAATGCAGCTATCAAAGTCGGAGTAAATTCATAATGGTTACCGAGTGGAGTAAAAAAAAGCCAGCAAATAAGGAAGAGAATAGAGATTTGAAAAATAGTATTACTAATTTTATAGCTTTTCAGTTCAAAAATGTAATCACGCTCATCTTTTTTTTCGCTTTCTTTAAATATATTAATAATTGTAAAAACAACTATTGAATAAGCAATAGAAATAAATATTGTAGTCGTAATTAAAATAATTGATTCATTACTATGGATGTCACCGCTGATTATTAAAAGAAATAATTTAGGGAAAAAATAAATGGAAACTATCAGGTCTAAGACCAACTCAGCCCAGATGTTTAATTCCCTATTAGAATAGTCATTTAAAAATTGCATTTAATTCCTCTTTTTTTAATTCTATAATAATTTGAATGTAAAAAATATATTACATAATGCCAAATATATATTACAATTGCATTGTTCATCCGAAGTTCAGCACTAGTGAGGTATTTTGGCTACCCAGCTCTTTATAAAAAGGTGGATAAGGAGTAATTTAAGGGGATTAAAATGATTATTTTAACATTAACTAACAAGAATTGGAGATATCTATGTTATTTCATGTAACACACACACATGGCTATGAAACATGCATAGCCCACGATGAAAAGAGTAAGAGTAAATTAATACAAACGATTTTTGAGACAGAGGTATCAGGGGTAAAAGTTTGGGACGCGTTTAGTGATCCGCCAGGACATCAAATATTTATAATTATTGAATCAGACTCAATGGAACAATTAGTAAAATTTTTAGATCCTATCATAGATATTGGTGACTATGATGTTCGCCCTGTTTTGAATCTGAGGACTGCAATTGAAAACCTAAGCAATAACTAAAAAGTTCCTTTAAGCTCTTTTCTGTCAGAATGCTGTGATAAGTAAAAAATAAAAGGAGATTTTTGGGAATTACGAATTACATTATATTTTAGTCCATCTAATTCAACAACAATTTAGAATGTTTTTTGATAGGGGGTTTTTATATTTTCAGATGGATAAATCTTCGGTATACATCCACTCAAACTAACGAGAAACAAGCACTTGATTGGACCTTATCTTTGATTTAATTTTTCCCTTGAATTGCATATAATTGCAATCTCAACTACAGATATTATTTTATCCAAATAAACATAGGAATGTCAAAATGGCGACTTTGATTTTGCGGGAAACATACCGCGCCTTAGAAGAGAAAATGAAATCTATTGATAAATTAAAGAGAGAGAGCTCGCTGAAGATCAGGGAAGCAGCGAGCCACGGTGATCTCAAGGAAAACTATGAATACAAAGCTGCCAAGGAGGAGCAGAGTATGATAGTATATAAAAAACAATTGCTTCAGTCCCACGCGCCGTTTCGGTTCATCGAGAGCAAACATATTGACACCGATGATGTAGGGTTTGGCAATAAAGTTATGATCCAAGAAGAGGGTAGAGATAAGCCCGAAGAATATTACCTCCTAGGCCCCATAGAATTTGAGCTGGATCTATATCCAACTATTGTAACCTACCATTCACCTTTTGGTCAGGCCATGATCGGAAAAAAGATTGATGAATATTTCACACTTGACATAGAAGGTAAGGATACAAAGTTTACAGTTAAAGCAATTGAAAAAATATCTTGAGTGCGATGGTCTCTTGCAAGTTCTTTAATCTTGACTTTGGATAGGATCTAAAAATTCGGATTAACAGTGGTTACTCTAGATAAGAATCAAATCAAGAGTTTGATCACCATGAGTGAGGCCATTGTAGAAATGAAAACCGCTTTCGCTCAGCTAAGCAATAATGAGGCAATTGTTCCAGAGCGATTGAGTACGGATGTCCCAGGTAAAAATGCCACATCCTTGGTGATGTCAGCTTATTCAATGAATAATCCTTATTATATTGTAAAAGTAGTATCGGTGAATTTTTCGAATCCCTCCAAAGGGCTACCACTAATCCATTCATCTGTTCAGGTTTTCGATGCCTCTAATGGAAGAGCGGTGGCGAACCTGGATGGAGAGTCCGTTACCGCTATTCGGACGGGCGCGGCATCTGGTTTGGCAACTGATATGTTGGCAAAGGAAGACGCAAAAGTCGGAGCAGTTTTTGGTACAGGTGTACAAGCGAGGTCACAGGTTGAGGCTATCACTACAGTAAAGAATTTGGAAAGAATTTTTGTTTTCAGTAGCGCAAGAGATTCAGCTGAGTTGTTTTGCAATTTCATTTCCGAAAATTATGATATTGAGGCTAACGTTGGAGAAAATGATCAATTAAAAGAAGCTGATGTCATCTGTACAGCTACACCATCAGAAAAACCCTTGTTTGACCACCGGGACCTTGGTCAGGGAGTTCATATTAATGCCGTTGGTTCATTTAAGCCTCATATGCGAGAAATAGACACTACAACTGTTATTAATTCGAAAGTAATTGTAGACAAGAGAGAATCGTGCAAAAGAGAAGCTGGTGACCTTATTATTCCAGCGGAAGGGGGAGAGTGGTCATTCAATATGGTCTATGGTGAGCTGGGAGAAATAGTATTGGGAGGGCTCCCTGGAAGAGATACCGATGATGAGATTACACTATTTAAATCTGTGGGTAATGCAATCCAAGATCTAGCTCTGGCAAACCTGATCATGGAAAAGATCAATAATGATAGCAATTAAAAAACTCAGGAATTGGGTTCCCCCAGATGACTGGTTAGAAATACAGACCATTGATTCTCATACGGAGGGGGAGCCGCTCCGAATTATTATATCTGGATACCCGGAATTGGAGGGTAAAACACTTTTGGAAAAAAGAATCAGTGCACGTCGCTCTCATGATGATTTACGAAAATCACTTATTTGGGAGCCACGGGGGCACAGAGATATGTATGGAGCTATCATAGTTGAGCCAGACACACCCGGCGCAGACTTTGGTGTTATTTTTATTCATAATGAGGGATATTCAACAGGATGTGGCCATGCCGTCATTGCGCTTACAAAAGTTTTTGTGGAGACGGGGTTAGTTCCCATGATTGAACCTGAAACAGAAGTAAAAATGGATGTACCATCTGGATTTATTAGATCTTACGCAAAAGTTGAAAATGGACAGGTGGCTGGGGTACGATTTGAGAATGTCCCATCGTTTGTTCAATCGCTAGATACAGAGATTAATGTGCCGGGGATCGGAAAGATTAATTATGACCTTGCTTTCGGTGGTGCATTTTATGCATTTGTAGATGTTGAGCAGCTTGGTTTAGAATGCACACCAGAGTACCAAAATCAGTTGATAGACTACGGAATAAAAATAAAACACGTCGTTATGGATTCAGTTGAGATGGTACACCCTAGGGAGCCCGATATGAATTTTCTATATGGAACTATTTTCACTGATATATCAAAAGATCAAAATCACCACAGTCGGAATGTCTGTATTTTTGCGGAAGGGGAGATGGATCGGAGCCCCACGGGGACCGGTGTCAGTGCAAGGGCAGCTATTCTCTATGCCAAGGGTGAGATTGAGCTTGGAAATTCAATTGTAATTGAGAGTATAATTGGTTCAACATTTTCGGTAAAAGTAGTTGAAACAACATCTTTCGGAAGTTATGATGCTGTGATACCTGAAGTGAGCGGAAATGCATACATAACTGGTAACAATACATTCTGGATTAACCCGGAGGATCCACTAAGGAAAGGATTTATAATAATTTGAAACAATATTTATACTTAATTATATCTTTTTCTTCTCCTGTCCTCATATTGCTTTTGGATTGCCGTAGACTTCAGAAGTCCAGGTATCGGTTTATGATTTGAACGGAAGACTCGTTCGTACATTGGTAAATACAACCATGGATGCTGGGTATAAGCGAGTTCTCTGGGATGGAAAAAATAACGATAGACAGGCTGTAAGTGCTGGTGTATATATATCAGTGATGAGAGCAGGTAGTTTCACTGATAGCCGTAAAATGGTGATGTTGAAATAGAACTTTTCAATTAGCAGAAAAAAACCCCGGACATCCGGGATTTTTTGTTTTAATTAACTCTTTGTGAAATGGGAGTAGATGATATAGATGAAGTTTAAAGTAGTATTGGTCTTATTTGTATTTATTTTTGAATATATAGATTATATTCGCGGTGTAACAGTGGTTAAATTATTCTATTATTTTAGAGATAATTATTAAAAAAATAATGCAAAGTCTAAGTTTTATAGCGATAATATTTCTTTTGTTGTCTTGTGAAGATAAGCAGGGACCTGAAGCTAATAATGCGCCGGTGGCTAATGATATTACAATAGTAACAGATGAGAATGTATCAATTGAAATCACCTTAGCTGGTTCTGATGCTGAAGGAGGTGACCTAATATTTGAGATAATCGAATATCCTCTCTATGGCACACTGGATGGTGAATTACCTACTATCATATACACACCCAATACGAACTTTAGCGGAAATGATTCTTTTAGCTATCATGTTTCAGATGGAGTTACTTATTCAGAGGTTGCCACAGTTTCTATAACCGTACTCCCTAACTTGGCCGGGTTATTTATTAATGAATTTTTAGCTAGCAACAGTGCGATAAATATGGATGAGGTAGGAGAATATGATGATTGGCTGGAGCTTTATAATGCAGGTAATATCTCTATGGATTTGGGAGGTTTCTTTCTTACAGACAATCTAGAGAATTTGACCAAATGGGAAATTCCTGAAGAAACCGTTATATCTGATGGAGGATTTTTGTTGGTATGGTGCGATGAAGATCAAGAACAGGGGTCTCTCCATACAAATTTCAGGTTAAGTGCTGACGGAGAGTTCATTGCTTTAGTATCTCCTGATGGATTATCAGTTGTTGATTCTCTGAGTTTTGGTCCTCAGACTAATGATTTATCCTATGGACGCACTTCTGATGGTAATTCAGTTTGGGATTTTTTTAATACTCCTACTCCAAACAGCCCTAACGGAAACTAATTTAGATTGTTTGACAAAGCCAAAATAGAACTGCATGGTAAATTTATCAGACTTTAACAGTATATCATTGGAAGATTTGGACAAGGTTCAGCTCCTCAATCGGAAGGACACAAAATTTGTGTTTAGCCAGAGCAAACTTTTACAGCTTTTGGACAGGCTAAATCCATTTTATAAAATACTGGAGATAGAGGGGGAACGCTCTTTTAACTATGATAACACTTATTTTGATACAGACAATTTTTCCTTTTATACTCAGCACCACAACGAGTGCAGGAAAAGGTTTAAGGTGCGCTACAGAAAATATTGTGTGACCAGTGAGGAGTATTTTGAAATAAAAGTTAAGGATAATAAAAACCGGACAATAAAAAAACGCATAAGGAGCGTTAACAGGGGTGGCGATTTTGTTGAGCCAGAGAGACGTCTGATATCCGAAATAGTTGGTCTTTCACCAAAGGACCTTATCCCTAAGCTTGACATACAGTTTTCTCGAATGACATTGGCTGATAACAACTTTAATGAGCGGCTGACCATTGATACGAACCTCTCTGTAAAAAATGGAGTCAGCAGTAAGATTTTTGACCAGCTGGTAGTCTCTGAGATCAAACAAAAAAAATACGACCCAAAATCAGATTTCATTCAAATTCTGCGTGATTTGAAAGTTCAAGAAATGAGATTTAGTAAATATTGTATGGGCACTCTACACGTTCATAAGACAATAAAACATAACCGTTTTAAGCCAAAACTATTGAGAATAAATAAGATTTTAGCTCAAGGATAAAAAAGAAGGAAAAATAATGGACCTATCATCTGAATTAATGAATTTAATCCTACGATTTGGATTTAATCTCTTCATTGCTTTTGTCATCATAAAGCTCATCTATCATCGAGATCATAGGGATAATGATTTTGTATTTACATATTTTATGTTTAACTCGCTCATCTTTTTCTTTTCTTTTCTCTTAAGTAATATAAACATCAATCTTGGGTTTGCCTTTGGTCTGTTTGCTGTTTTTGCTATCATGCGCTATCGAACAGATCCAATTCCCATAAAAGAGATGACCTATTTGTTTATAGTTATCACCGTAGGAGTGATCAATGCCTTAAGCAAAACGGAGGTGTCCTATAGTGCACTGCTATTTACAAATATAGCAATTGTCGGGCTAACATATTGTCTAGAGAGCTACTGGCAAAAAAACCTGCTCGTTCGACATATGGTTGTCTACGAAAAACTGGAAAATATCAAACCTGAGAATCATGATAAACTGCTTGAAGATCTGAAGGAGAGGACAGGTATGGATATTCAAAGGTTTGAAATTCGAAGGATAAACTTTTTAAGGGATACATTTCGCATAAGGATCTTTTGCAAAGAGAATAATGAATAAACAGATATCCACCTTTATTCAGTATAAATTTCCTCTGTCGCTGTGTTTTTTCATACCCTATGTTTACGGAGCGGATGATAGTGAATCCTGGACCAGCGTAAGATTTGAGAGGAGGCTTCCATATTCACTCAAGTTGGAATTTGAACAGGAGCTGAGGTTAGCAGATCAGGTTTCCACTTTTAAACAGACTTTTTCTGAATTATCCCTATCTTATAAAGTATTTGAAGGTTTTAATGTACAGATCCCATTTCGCTATTCCACATTTAAAGATAAGAATAAGCAGAGAATAGGTTTAGGAGGTTCTTATAAATATAGTTTCAAACCCCTAAGCTTAAAATACCGTGGTAGGATCCAGCGGACCATTGAGGAGGAAAAGGAACCTGAAGATTTGATTAGAAATAGATGTACAATTGCATATAAAATAAACAAAAAGATTGAGCCATTTTTATATGGTGAGGTATCTCATTCTTATCTTGAAGAACCCGCTCAGCTTGAGGAATACAGGATCTCATTTGGGGTATCGGTTGACCTGAAAAAAAAGAACTCAATAAAGGTTTTCTACATTTTTAAAAAGGATGATCTCAGCAGACCGGATCCAGTTGAGATTAGTGTGTTTGGACTAGCCTTTAACAAAAAGATGTGATAGTAATCACAGAATTATAATGACAGTTGTTTAACTTCTTACCTATTAATACTTTTCTAAATGATAGTACATATAAATAAAATATTTAAATCTCTAACTGTGTTTGCAGCGGTGTGTTGTTGTATTAGCGCTCAAAACATCTACATCAATGAGCTTATGTCTTCAAACAATTCTACCCTCTACGATGAATCAGGAAACAGCTCAGATTGGATTGAGCTGTATAATGCAGGTGATATCGAAATTGATTTAACTGGGTTTGGGCTTTCTGATGATATCAATGACCCATTTAAATGGGTATTTCCTGGGGTGGTTGTTAGTCCACAGAGTTTTCTGATTGTCTTTGCATCTGGGGATGATGTAGTATCAAACGTACAGCATTGGGAGACCGTTATAAACTGGGGTGATAGCTGGAGATATTTTATTGGCAATTCAAATCCACCCTCAGACTGGCGGGAGCAGGAATTTGATGATTCAGTCTGGTCAATTGGCGATAGCGGATTTGGCTACGGTGATGGAGATGATGCCACAGAGGTTCCCCAGGTTATGTCTGTTTTTGTGAGGAATAGCTTCCAGGTTGGATCAGTTGATGATATCGCTGCGCTTGTCTTGCATATAGATTATGATGATGCGTTTGTTGCTTATTTAAATGGCAGTGAGATTGCCCGTGCTAATATTGGGACTCCGGGTGTTGTCCCAAATTATGATGAAGGAGCCGAAGTATGGCGTGAAGCTGAAATATATAGTGGGGGTTCTCCGGAGAGATATGATATTGATCAGGAGCCGGGTTTACTGACAAACGGTGAAAATATTCTGGCGATTCAGGTTCACAACTATAATATAACTTCATCAGATATGAGTCTGATTCCTTTTTTCACTTTGGGGATGTTTCAGCCTCCTGACAGTCCATCTGGAACTCCAGATATGCTAAACTTTCCATTAGCCAACCTTCACACCAATTTTAAAATTGCCTCAGATGGGGAGGCCATTTTGCTTACAAACTCATCTGGTGCTATGGAGGATATGGCTGACTCTACAGCAATTCCAACAGATATCTCTTATGGGAGACAGCCCGACGGCGGTGATACATGGTCATTTTTCCCTGAGCCAACACCTATGGGGTCTAATAATACTCAGGGATTTGGTGACTATTGTGAGACTCCTCAAATCTCACACCAGGGGGGATTTTATCCGGGTCCCTTTATCGTAACCTTATCCATAGAATCAGATAATCATCAGATATATTATACACTAGATGGTTCAATACCGACAGAAAATTCATACCTGTATTTAGAGCCGATGTTCATACAATCAACGAAAGTAATTAGAGCTGCAGTCATTGATAATGAATGTTTTCCTGGTGAGGTTATCACCCACTCCTATTTCATCAATGAGGAGTCTACTCTTCCCGTTGTCTCTCTTTCCACAGATCCATATAATCTCTGGGATGAGGAATATGGAATATATGTTTTGGGAAATGATGCTGAGTGGAATTTCCCCTATTTTGGAGCAAACTTTTGGGAGGACTGGGAAAGGCCCATTCATATAGAGTTATATGAACCGAATGGAGAGCTCGGATTTAATTTAGATGCAGGGGTTAAAATATTTGGTGGGTGGAGCAGAGGGTGGCCACAAAAATCCTTGGCAATCTATGCACGGTCCAGCTATGGAGCGAGCGAGATTAATTATCAAATTTTTCCTGACAAAGAGATCGATTCATTTTCGGCAATAGTGTTAAGAAACTCCGGTAATGATTGGTTTGGAAGTGGTGAGGGTAGCGCAACTATGTTAAGAGATGGGACGCATACCGGTCTTATGGATAATACTGATATAGATCATCAGGCATATCGACCCGCGGCAGTCTACATTAATGGAGAATACTGGGGAATCCATAATATTAGAGAAAAAGTGAATGAGGAGTTTTTGGCATCAAATAATCCCGGAGTCGACCCCGATGAATTGGATGAGCTTGAAGCTAACGCAGGTATCATAGAGGGAGACAACCAGGACTATTTAAATATGATTGATTTTGTTGAAAATAATGATCTGTCATATTCAAATAATTATGACTTTGTTGCAGAGCAAGTGGATGTTGACAATTTCATTGACTACTATATTATACAAATTTATGTTGGCAATACCGACTGGCCAGGAAATAATATCAAATATTGGAGACCGCACATTGAAGGAGCCAAATGGAAATGGATTCTTTATGATACTGATTTTGGATCTGGACTGTTTTCAGGTTGGTCTTCAAATGTAAATCATAACACTCTATTGTTTGCACTAGATGATAACGGACCGGGATGGCCAAATCCGCCCTGGTCAACACTGTTATTCAGAAGCCTAATGGAGAATGAAGAATTCCAAAATAAATTTATAAACCACTTTTGTTACTACTTAAACACACGTTTTTACCCTAACTATGTAGTAAATCATATATCAGAGATAGCTGATAATATTACTCCTGAAATGCCATATCATGTTAGCAGATGGGGAGGTAATATTGGCCAGTGGAATCAAAATGTTATTTATGTGCAAGAATTTGGAAGCCATAGAGCTGATATAGTATTTGACCATATAGGAAACTATTTTGGACTTAGTGAAACCTCAAATTTATATATTTCAGCTTCACCATTGGGTGCGGGAATGATAACCATTTCTGGTTTGACAATCACTGAACACTCTCCAATATTATCTGGTAAATATTTTAACGATATTCCCATAGAGATTAACGCAACCTCAAATCCGGGTTACACTTTTTCACATTGGATTGGTTTGAGTGAACCTGGTGAAGATATATCTGTAACACTAGAAGGAAACTTGAACTTAACAGCAGTATTTGTAGAGGATGATAGTCCAGGGATTTCGGTATTTTTAAACGAAATTCTTTCTACTAACG
>DEAI01000029.1 GCA_002346675.1 Fidelibacterota bacterium UBA2986 | reverse complement strand
CCCCCTATGGCGGGCTATATAGCCAGAGGGATCTGGGTATTGAGTATGAAGAAAATCCACACACTTGAACCCACAACCGGTAATGGGGTAGTCCTTAAAAATTTTCAATCCTCCTTGCCAAAGCAAGATTCTGGCTTGGAAGGTCCAATCGTTTAAATCAGTTATCGAGAACATACGATCTTTGATGCTTTCTGGAGCAAATAATAGAAGCCCTATTATTGCTACGGGGATAGCTAAAAGGTATTTTTTGTTCCAGAAAATAATTAAAATTAAGGATCCAACAAAAAAACCTAACCAGGCCTGCCTGGTTAAAGTCAGCAATAAACAAAATATGATGGTCCCTGTTGCACCCATCATCCATTTCTCTTTTGTGTCATTAAAAAGATATCTTCCCAATGCGATGAGACCAACCAGCATAAGTAGACCTGCAAAGGTCATATAAACACTCATTGTTCCTTCGACTCTGGTTTGTAGGGTTACCGCAGTTGACCAAGCCTGAGAGAAGCCAGTCATGGAAGCTATTACTCCTGAAATAATGAGCAGTTTTATAAGTAAATCTTTTTGTTTTTCATTTGTAACGGTATTTGCAACCCAAAAGAGAATCGCAAATTGAAAAATCTTTTTGAGCTGTGGAAGACTGGCGGTATAGTCTACTGATGTCATAACTGCTAAAATGCTGGCAAGACAAAAACATAGAATAGGCAGGCCCACCGGTGTTCTGTAAATTTTATTCCAGGTGTGTGTTAAATGGACCTTGATCAGCCATGCCAAAACCCCAAGAGTAAATGATATCTGAGTGATACTTATGGAAAGCGTGCAGAAAATAACAAATGTATATAAAGAAAACTGAATCACTTTATCCAAAATTGGAACTACGTCATCTGTGTCGAGTGATCTGATATTAGGCAAGAAATGACTCGTTGAGACCTGAGGAACATTTTTTACCTTGGCCAGAGAAATTCCCATTATAAAATAAAGTAACATTATTACTTCTGAGTCATAGAAATTGGTCTCGAAAAAACCTCCAACTAAAAAACTAAGAACCCCTACCGAGCAACCTAAAAGCATACCTTTCTTGTCACTTTGTGTCTCATCTCTAGCCAATACTTGCCAGCGTTTAAAAATTTCAATAAAGTAGGTCACCCAGATTGACAGCCAAGTTACAAAACCGACAATTCCAGTGTCTACCAATAACTGCATTATATTACTGTGCATCCCCCGGTTAATTGCTATGGCACCTGTAGGATCTGGGTATCTAGAATGAATCTTATCTACACATTTATAGCCACATCCTGTGATCGGGTAATCTTTAAAAATTTCCCATCCGCCCTCCCATACAATTTGCCTTTCTTCTAAGGTTCTATCAGTTTTTATATCTGTCATGGATTCTATGCGAGTTTTATATTTTTGAGGACTCAACACAAAAATAAACACTAAAACAATAGGAATGATCCAAAGAAATTTTTTTTTCCAGAAATATACAAGCAATATACTTCCTACAAAAAAACCTAACCAGGCCTGTCTTGCTTGCACTATCATCAAACAAAAACCAATAATTCCAGCGCCTGCTAATACCCAATAATTTTTAGGTTCATTGAATAAAAATTTTCCTAAAGCTATTAAGCCTGAAAACATAAGAAGGCCAGAAAAGGTCGATGGTACGCTCATCGTTCCAACCGGCCTTTCTCCATACATCCCAAGGTAAAACCCCCTGGAATCTGGTGCCAAGGATGCATAATTCAAAAAAATACCATTCAAAGCTGACAAAACTGCCGCAAATATAACTAATGAAACCAGTATATTTCTTTGCTTTTCGTCTTGAACCGTATTGGCAACCCAAAAAAATATAACCACCTGGATCAGTTTCTTTATGAAATTAATGCCGCTTTTCAGGTCAACAGATGTTGTTAACGAGATAATATAAGCTAGACAAAAAGCTAAGATAGCAATTCCAACCCACGTGCCTCTTATCTCGCTCCAAGTCCGGGTTAGGTGGGTCTTTAATAACCAGCATGAAGAACCTATTGCGAATGATATCTGCGTTATGCTGATGGAGAATAAGGAAAAAGCAGCAAACGTTAGCAAGGAAAAGTGAATCACCTTTTCTAACACTGGGACGAAACGATTCATTTCCAGAGTTTCAATTTTATGTCTTATTAGTAATAAAAACTTTGAGATAACTAGGTATTTTAATTAACTTGGAAAGTCTATATCGAACTGAAATATAACAAGACTAGGAAGAAAAATCCAGAGGTTCTCATATCCGGCCGCACAATAAATTTGTGATCTGTTCAGGTATCTGTAGATAGAAAAGCTGGTATATTCTAACCTTGCTATGTAACTTAATGAAAAAGTTTATTGGTTAATCTAGTCAAACCCACTTTAAGTTGGAATATTATGAAAATCCGAAATTTGCTTTTTATTTTGGCCCTGTTTTCCTCAACCACTTCTTTTGCAAATGATTTCCAAGAAGGATTGGATGCTATTCATGGAACTAACTACAAAAAAGCTCTTGAAAAATTAAGACCCCTAGCAGCGCAAGGTCATGCAGCCGCTCAATATAACCTTGGTGTTATGCATGAGTGGGGGGATGGTGTGCCCCAGAATAATCTTCTGGCTATAAAGTGGTACCGGCGAGCTGCTGAAAATTTCCATAAAGATGCACAAAACAATTTAGGCGCAATGTATAGCAAGGGTGAAGGCGTAGAACAAAACTTCATTAAGGCTTTGAAGTGGTTTGTTATTTCAGGAGAAAATGGTAGTGAAGAGGGAAGAAAGAATGTTGATATGGTGGAAAAACGTATGACATCAGAACAAATAACCCTAGCAAGAAAATTAGCGCGCGAGTGGATAAAACAGCATTTTAGGGAATAGGGTTTTGCGCCTTTTTTAATCAGTCGTTAAACATGCCTGTTATTCATTTAACCTGAAGAAGAGAGTTTGCAGCAAATTTTCAAATCCATTTTTGACAGTCTACACACTAATTTTAGAAGCCGCTGCCTCATCCAGTGCCCATAGAATGGTCCCAGTCACCAGCCGAATCATTTTTACAGGAAAATGCTTTTCTCTTGATGTGGGGTTCATTATTTTGGAAACTATAGTGGCTTTTTCTTGACCTGCTATGAACACACTTATTCGCTTTGCCATATTAATTGTGGATAGGTTTAAAGTTATCCACTTTTGTCCGGTTTTTGGGTGAGTCGCCACATAACAGAGTTTAGTAAACTTATCGTCAAGAATTGATTTAGGAAAAATGGAAGCAATGTGACCATCCGTCCCAACGCCAAGAAAAATCCAATCTAAACTAGGTAACTGCCCTATATTTAGGTTTAAGTGCCTTATCAATTCTTCAGCATATCGATTTGCCTCAGTTAATGGGTCACTCTCACCATGGATACGGTGAATATTTTCCTCAGGGATCGGGAGATCTTTCAGTATTAATTCACAAGCCAGTCGATAATTGCTTTCACTGTGATCCGGCGGTACGCAGCGTTCATCTACCCAAAATATATGAACAACGTCCCATGGAATAATTCTCCATTTATCAAATTTTCTTAGATGTTGGAATACCATGGAAGGGGTGTTCCCTCCAGACAATCCGACGCTAAACGTCGATCGTTTTTTTAATGCTTAATTTGCGCCCTCGAACCATTCATTGGCTATTTCCTCGGAAAGATATTTCAGGTCGGAATATATTTTATATCTTCAATCAAATCCCATTACCTTATATTGACTCCCATTTTTCGGAGTCCAATAAAACCTATTTTTATTTAGTACCCCTTCAATACAATTTTGTGTGTTTTAAAAAAACAATAGACATGACATATCTGGAAAAGGATTCTTTCATAAAGGAAATTATTTTTTACTTGTGAATATAGCCATTATAGTTGTAGATATGGCCTCCCAACACCATTCATCCGCCCCAAATATATCTGGTTGAACTGGATTATTATATAATAGATTAAAACATGAAACATTCTTATGCAGAATATAGAATTTTACTGATTACTTTATTGGTTTGGATTGGAGGATGCCAACAAAATACCACTTATGATCCAGAACCAAAACCTAAGGTTGTTATTGCTATTGATGCAACTTTCATCCCGATGTCTTTTATCAATAGTGATAATGAAGAGGATGGGTTTGAAGTTGATCTAATCAAGGAGGTAGCTCGTGATGCAGGTCTGAAATATGAATTAATCAACGTTGAATGGGGGGGGCTATTTGCAGGGTTGATCACAAAAAAATTTGATCTAATTATTAGTTCT
>DEAI01000007.1 GCA_002346675.1 Fidelibacterota bacterium UBA2986 | reverse complement strand
ATCCCAATTTGCTTTTCCCTTATACCTTTGTTTTGTAGTTCTAGGATGTAGTGCAATTGCTTTTATGCCAATATTTTGCAATCGTTCTCCAACTTCAGGGATTATAATACTATCGTTATCCCATCCTGCCCTCATTTTTACAGTAACAGGAATATTTGGCACTGCTTCCATAACGGCAATAGTAATATCATCCATTAGGCATAGATCTTTAAGCGCAGCTGACCCACCCCCTTTTTTTGTTACCTTTGGTACTGGGCAACCATAGTTAATATCAATAATGTCAGGACTAAATTTTTTATCAATAAATGACGCAGCTTCACTCATTGTTTTCGGGTCATTTCCGAATATCTGGATTCCAATTGGTCTTTCTTCATCTGAAAATTGAATCATTTCGATTGTACGGGTGTTTTCACGAATTATACCATCGGCTGATACAAATTCCGAATATACTAGACCGGCCCCCATTCTTTTGCAAAGCACTCTAAATGGATAATCAGTAAACCCCGCCATTGGGGCTAGTAGCACTGGGAAGTCAATTTTGATATTTCCGATTTTCATTTGTCTATTTGAAAAGAAAATGTAATTTTCCGAGCTATTTTATTAATAATAGTATAAATAAAAATTAAATATAAAATTCAATTGAGAGAAAAATAATGAGCAGAATCTGTGATGTGACGGGTAAAAAGCCAATGTTTGGCAATAATGTTAGCCACGCACATAATAAATCTCGTCGCAGATTTAATATTAACCTTCAAAAAAAACGATTTTGGCTGCCCGATGAAAACCGTTATGTCACTCTGCGTATTTCAACACGTGGTATGCGCATCATTGATAAAAAAGGTATCAGAAAAGTTATCAATGAATTAAGGGCAAAAGGGAAAAAGATTTAATCTGACACAAAAACTCTTTCCGATTTTTTATCATTCTTTAATATATCATTAATAATCTAACCTTCCTGTTGTTTTCTTAGAAACGCAGGAACTTCAAGCCTTTTTTCATATATAGCGGGAGATTCTTGTGTATCATCAAATACCATTCTATTTTGATTCTCTTCATTAGATTCAACTGGGGATTCTTCTTTTTGTGCATGTAATGGTTTATTTTCGAGTTCTTGCAACTCTCTTGTTGGAATGGACTTTTCAACTTTCTTATTTATTTTTGTTTCCATATTCATAGTATTAAAGCCAGTTGAAATCACTGTTACCTGTATATTGTCTTTCATATTTGGATCGATAACAGCACCTACAATGATATTTGCTGATTCACCAGCTTCTTCAAGTATAATACTTGTGGCTTCGTCAATTTCATGAAGCGTAATAGTTTCTCCGCCAGTAATATTGACCAAAACTCCTTGGGCGCCGGCTATAGAAGCATTATCAAGCAATGGGCTTGAAATAGCCTGTTGTGCTGCCAAGGCGGCACGTTCTTCACCCTGTGCTACACCAGTCCCCATAATCGCTTCACCCATATTTTTCATAATTGTTTCTACATCAGCAAAATCTAAGTTGATCATACCATGGACATTAATTAGATCTGATATTCCTTTTGCTGCTTGATGCAATATACCGTCAGCCATTTGAAAAGCTTCGGGCAGAGTGGTGGACTTATCAACAACCGATAAAAGTTTTTGATTTGGGATGGCAATTAAGGTATCGCAGGATTTTTTCATCTCTGCTATTCCTTCTAAAGCTCTGTTATATCTTTTCGGTCCCTCAAATTTGAAAGGGATTGTCACAATTCCAACAGTTAGAATGCCTAATTCTCTAGATATTTGAGCTACCACAGGAGCTGCGCCGGTACCTGTACCACCACCCATTCCGCTGGTAATAAATGCCATATCTGCGCCTTCTAGCAAATTGTAAATTACTTCACTATCTGCCTCTACTGCGTTTTTCCCAACATTGGAATTTGCGCCTGCGCCTAGTCCCTTTGTTAAGTTTTTACCAATCTGTATCTTATGCTCAGCTGGATTATTTTCTAGATCTTGAGCATCAGTATTTATTGCAATAAAATCTACTCCTTGCATCCCAGATGTAATCATGCGGTTGACAGCATTACCTCCTGCGCCACCGACCCCGACTACTTTTAGGTTTGCTTTTTGTTCTGATAAACTATCGAATTCGAATAACATATTTATTCTCCTTTGGTTTGTGGATTAAAAAAACTCTTTAATTATTTGTTTAAAATATTCTATCCAAGATATAATGGTTCTATTTAATGGTTTATGCTCATTAGAATGATATGGCCACAATAATAATCCTAGTAATGTTGAATCAATTGGTTTATCAGCGAAATCTTTATTTCCTTGAATATTTACTATTGGCTTGCCCAAACGTATTGGCATTTCTAACAACTCTTTTGCGAGAGGGACTATATTTCTAAGTTGTGATCCACCACCGGTTAACACCGCACCATAGGTCAGAGAATTATTAATTCCAGATCGATTAATCTCATTTTGAGCTAGCTGGAATATTTCCTCCATCCTTGCCTCAACATATGTAGATAACTCATGTTCAGATATTTTATTATTACTACTACATATATTATCAGAAGGAATTTCAATAGCTAACTTTGAAGAAGAAAGAGAGGCCTTAGCAGATGCGTACTTAATTTTAATTTCTTCTGCTTCTTCAATACTAATTCTTAGCATGACGGCTATATCATTTGTGATACTAGCTGAGCCAATAGGGATGACTGCTGAGTGACGAATTGCGCCATCATTGTAGATAGCAACTCCTGTTGTGGTTGAGCCTATATCAATTAAAGATACACCTAATTTAGTTTCATCTTTAGATAGAGTTGAAGCAGCGGCTGCAAGTGGTTTAAATACTAATCCATTAATTTTTATCCCAACCTCTTCAGCTGATTCAACTAAGTTTTTCATTGCTGTCGTTGCTGCAGTTACTAGATGAACGTGCCCCTCTAATCTTCTTCCAGACAACCCTATTGGATTATCAATTTGTTCTAGTGTATCAACAATAAATTCTTGAGGAATAGTATGTAAAATATCTCTATCTGGAGGGAGAGCAACCCCTTGCGTGAGTTCTAAGACATGATTTATATCTTTTTGAGTTATTGAATTATTATCTATAGTTCCATTAGTGTTATTTCTATTTAATGCCACCGCCCCTTGAGTATTTATACCTCTAACATGTTCTCCGGTTAGTGACATAAATGCGCTATTAATTTTTTTACCTGCCATTATCTCTGCTTCATTCACTGCTGTTTCTAATTGTTCGATTAGCTGGTTTCTATTTGTGATAGATCCTTTTTTAAAACTTTCTTTTACTGAACATTTTCCAATTCCTAATAATTTAATTCTTGAATTTTCTGGAATCAAAGAACCTATCGCACAATAAATATTTTCAGAACCGATATCTATACCTGCAACTAATTTATTATCAACTCCGTTAATGTTTTTCATTGCTACTCTTTGACGATTACTTGATTATTATATCTCATATCGAGATATGCATAATCAGTAATTTCCTTTTTCTTTTTTAATGTTTCTTCAAATCTTTTTAATAGTTCGATCTTATAAAGTGTATTCTCATTTCCTAACATTATTTTTGTTGGATATTCGGCTAGGATCAATATGATCTCATCGTCATTTTCTAATGTAATCTCTGATATATTATGATATAAACCAGGATACAATTCGTTAAGTACTCTGAGCCAAGAAATTGTATCTTTTATTTTTACAGATAATGCTTGTTTTCCAATAGGATAGAGCTCAGGATCAGTATTGTACCTTGATAAT
>DEAI01000010.1:93064-140557 GCA_002346675.1 Fidelibacterota bacterium UBA2986 | reverse complement strand
TGTTTTTTTATCAGCAGCTTTTTTGGTAGTACTTTTTGCTTTTGTTTCAGATTTTGCTATTGTTTTTTTATCAGCAACTTTTTTGGTTTCTATTTTTTGAATTTCCAATATAGAGAATCCCTGTCTATGGGTATTTTTATTTTCATATCCTTTCCTTCTCTTCTTCTTATAGACAACAATTTTTTTGGTTCGTCCATGCTCCAGCAATTTTGCTGTTACTATTGCATTTTTGACCATAGGGTTACCAACAGTTGTTTTCTCCCCGTCATCAGTAAAAAAAACGTTATCAAACACCACTTTGGCTCCTGGCTTGGAGTCAATGGTAGCAGTCTGAATTTTATCTCCTTTAGAAACTTTAAATTGTTTACCTGCGATATCTACTATAGCGTACATTATTTTTCTCAAAAAAGCCGATGAATTTAATAGAGTTATTTATTCTTTCCAAGTTCTAGTTCTTCTGTTATATCAACATTTGTTTTTGGATGAATAAAACGGAATTCATCTCTGGTTATTTCAGTATTTTCTTCAATTTTTAATTTGGTAAAATGTTTCCACATAAGTCCCCGTAAAACTGTTTTTTTCTCGTTTAATATATAATCAGCGTTTTCCGGATGAAGTTGTAATCTTAACCTCAAATCGTTTTTCTGAATTTTATAACGTCTAAGCCAGTGGTCAATTCTTGTGATCAAGGTATCCTTTGAGATAATTCGTCCCGAACCAAAACAAGTTGGGCACACTTCACTCATTGAATCCAAAAGACTTAGTCGGATTCTTTGACGAGTCATTTCAAGGATTCCAAAGTCAGAAATAGGAGAGACTGCTACCTTCGCCCGATCTTTTTTCAATTCCTTCCGCATTTCATTATATATTTTTCTTTTATTGTCTTCTTTTACCATATCAATAAAATCAATGACAATTAACCCACTTAAATCTCTTAGACGTAATTGACGCGCAATTTCACGAGCAGCCTCAAGATTGATTTTGAATGAATTTTGTTCGTGTAATTTTTTCCCTACAAATCGACCACTATTTACATCTACTACTACCATTGCTTCGGTTTTTTCAATTATTAGGTATGCTCCACTTTTTAACCATACTTTTGGACGCATTAACTTTGCAATTTCATCTTCGATCCCCATACTTTCAAAAATGGGAATTTTTAATTTATAACGCTGTAGTCGATTCCCCATATTGGGAGTAACATCTTCAATGTAATTTTGCAATCGTCGAAATATTTTCTTAGAATCAATAATAATTTTATCCACATCAGATGTCAATAAATCTCTGATGACACTAGACGCTGTTTCTAAATCCTCATAAACCAATGCCGGTGTTTTAGATTTTTTAGATTTTTCTTCTAGTTTTTTCCAGTGGGAAATCAACATATCATAATCATTCTTGAGGATATCATCAGATTTCCCCTCTGCTATTGTTCGAACAACGAGTCCAACTTTTTTCTCTCTCATTTTAGAACACAATTTTTTCAGTCTCCTACGTTCATATTTATCCCATATTTTCTTTGAAAGACCAACATAATTAACTCCTGGGACCAAAACTAGGAATCGACCGGGGAGAGAAATCTCCGTGGTAACCCTTGGACCCTTGCTAGCAAAAGGCTCTTTTATAACTTGAACAAAAATATCCTGACCTGAAGATAATTCAACATTACGATTGTTATCTACTTCCTGCTTATCAGATGTTTTCTTATCCAAAACTACATCAGGAAGAAAAGAACTATTTTGAATTTCAGAAAAGGGGAGAAAAGCATTGATGGAATACCCTATATCTACAAAAGCTGCCTGCATTCCAGGAATTACATTTTCAACAGCACCTTTATATATATTCCCAACCATTCGCTGTTGATCTTGTTTTTCTACATAAACTTCTACAAGGCGGTCGTCTTCCAATATAGCAATTCGAGTCTCTCCCATACTCTCATTAATATAAATTTCTTTCTTCATAGCATATACCTGCCGTTAGATATCAAAATTAACAGTACCCGTAGGAGAAAAGGATTAAACACCCAGTCCTAAACGGAATACAGTACTACCAGTTACTTTATAAGGGAAATTAAGAGGAAGGAAAAAATCTTATTGAGTATGTTGAAAAAATCTTTATTAAAAAAATAGTTAATACCCCTTAATTAACCTATAAGCTAATGAAAAATTTAATTCCCTTAAAGACCCACATCAAAGAATTTTGTTAAATTAAAACAAAAATTGAGACTTTTGTGGAAAGGTATAAAGAAGATTCTTCACAATTTTGGGAAGATATATATTTAGCAAATAATGCTGGATGGGATTTGGGTGGTCCCACTCCAGTCTTTCAGAAATTATCTGAAACAATGAGTGCGGGTAAAATATGTATACTTGGATGCGGTAAAGGACATGATGCTGTAGAATTTTCTCAAAAAGGATTTGAGGTCACAGCGGTAGATTTTTCAAAAACAGCTGTTCATAATCTCAAGACATTAGCATTAGCCAGAAATGTGCCGGTAAGTGTAATTCAGGATGATATCTTTTCGTTGACACCTAAGTACAGAAATAGTTTTGATTATATACTTGAACAAACCTGCTTTTGTGCTATTAATCCAAACAGACGAATTGAATATGAAAAATTGGTATTTTCGCTTTTAAAATATTCTGGGAAATTAATAGGACTTTGGTTTCCATTGGATAAAAGTCGAGAAGAGGGAGGACCTCCATACGGAACTAAGGTCGATGAAGTAAAAAGTATTTTTAGTAGTCCATGGAAAATTGAGGTTGAAGAATTTTCTGATTTATCTATAAAAACTAGAAAAGGAAGGGAAAAATTGATTATTTTTAAGAAGGAGAATAATGAATAAAAAAGGGCATGTTATAGCCATTGGAGGTGGGGGATTTGGAAGGAACCCTAAACACAATAAAATTGAAAAATACATTTTAGGTCTTGTTGATAAGAAGAAACCAAATATTGTTTTTTTACCAACGGCTAGCGCTGAGGATAAAGGATATATCGTAAATTTTTACTCTTGTTTTTCAAAGCTGAACTGTGAACCATCTCATATTACATTTTTCCAGCGCACACCAAGAATAGAAGGAATTATCAATAAGGCAGATATAATTTATGTTGGTGGTGGGAATACAAAAAGTATGTTAGCAGTTTGGCGAGAATGGAAATTGGATAAGCTGCTTTTGAAAGCTTACAATCAAGGAAAAGTATTATGTGGAGTGAGCGCTGGAGCTATTTGTTGGTTCGAACAGGGAATCACGGACTCATGGGCGAGTAGTTTAAATACTCTAAATTGTTTGAGTTTCATTTCAGGTATGTGCTGTCCTCATTATCAGGAAGAGGAAGAGCGTCGCCCCAGCGTCCACAAAATGTTAAAATCAGAAAAATGTATACCTGGTTGGGCAGTAGATGGAGGCGCAGCGTTACATTTTTGCAATGGAGAGTATTTTAAGTCAATTCAATTTTATAGAGGATCATTTGTCTATTATGTTTCAACAGAAAAAGAGAGAGTCATCGAAAATAAAATGAAAATGACTGTTTTATAAAAATTATTATTTAATCTCTTTAAAAAGATCCAACTTACATTATAACCATACCGAGTAAAAATACTGGTTTATTATTTTATGGCATTTATTGATATTTTCTAAATAATATATAATATATGAGCAATTTTATATGATAAAAACTCAAATTAAAATAAAAGAAGTCGAGCAAAAAGCCCCAATATATGTTCCGACTGTTTGTGTTAAAATCAACCAATCTTCTTTTGTAGAATTAATTGTTTGAAAAATGAAATTTCATACCGAGATAGTTTTCTGTTTCTTCTTTGCATTACTTTCTTAGCAGTATCAATAAATTTTTCAAACTGATATAAGGTTTGGTTACCATTTACAATCCACGAAAAAGGTTCAACATTTTGGGGGGCAAGACCGCTTGAGACAATACTGGAACATGGTCCATAAACAGAGCCGGTGTTCAATTGAGTTCCAATTCCTGTCTTAACATGGTCACCAATAAATGAACCGATAAATGAACTTCCTGTATTAACCTTTTTCCTATCTAAATTGATATATACCTCAGAATAATTGTTTTTCAAATTACTGTTGGTTGTTCCTGCTCCTAAATTAACCCACTCTCCTAAAAAGGAATTTCCCAAATGCCCATCGTGAACCTTATTTGAATATCCTTGAAAAATGGATTTTGCAATTTCACCTCCCACTTTACATACGGGACCAATAACCGATGATGAGATATAGGTATGGGGTTTTACGGTCGTACCTTGTCCGATGATTAGAGGACCTTCCAGATATGTCAAAGATTGAATGTGAGTGTTATCCATAATCTTGATAGGTCCCTTTTCTGCATTTATTGTAACCGATGGCTCAATTATTGCTGAATCACTAATATAAATATTTTCTTTTCCAATAATATGAATTGACTCTAAATGACCTTTTTCATTGGAAACTGATTTAGTATCTCCTATTTCCTCGCTCAATGTTTCGGGAATTCTCTCCAAAATTTCCCATAAAAAAGAGGCCTTTTGACCGGGTATTTTATTTTGATTTAAATGTCCCGGGAAATCACTCTGAACAGGACCACCACTCTCCATCCATGATTTTCCTGATCTCTCAGATAAATTATATCCCACAACTTCTTCTTTAATTAGCCAGCTTGACTCTGAAACAGAATTTAATTCCTGTAACAGGTGTTCATTCCAAAATATATGTCCAGCAAGCCATATCCCTTCATTTATATTTTGGGGGTTTACTTCTAATCCAGTATATTTTTCCCGTACTAGGTCAGCTAGTTCTTTTCTTACAATTATGGAAATTTTATCATCAGGGGAAACCAGTTTTATAAATCTGTCTAAGAATGTATCTACACCAATCCTGATATCCATGATAGGCCGGGTAACAGATATTGGATAGAAATTTGTTGTTCTACAATTCTCAAAAAAATAATAATTCATGAAAGACCTAAAAGCTGATTTATTTGGTTATACTGCTTTTCAATAAATCCATAGGGATCAATCCTTAGGGTAACATTAAATAACTCATGAGAACATTTAGATTCAAACCCAATTTTCAGTGAGGATTTTACTTTATTTATCAAAATAGCATGTACGGGGTCAAATTCTGGGTTTAAATCTACAATTGCATCACAATTCAATATATCTATTTGACTGGCCACAGTTTGTTCAGGCAATCCCCACCAATTTAATTGCTTATCTGAGATAATAATTCCAGAGTGATTTATGGATGTTGAGTACATAGATGAAACCTCAGAATAGCAAATAAGTTTAAAATCTAATTCGTGTTTACTAATATTTATTAAATATTGTATGATATATTGACTATGTTTTATAGATGTGGGAAGGAAGAATGCCACTGAAGCTATTTTGTTTTCTCCAGTTCCAAGCTTTAAAGATTTAGAATGAGTTCTTTTTTTTTTATTCTTTAACATTAAGGTAAGTGCAATCCTTGTCTTCAGAGAAATTTTCATAGCTGAATATAGCTTTTTCTCCAGAGTAATCCTGCTTAGTTTTACAACTTATTTAGCATTTAATACAAAAGATTTAACATGAGCTTAGGTAAAAAATTATTATGGGGAAGCCTTGGATGGGTGGTAGGTGGTCCAATAGGTGGTATTTTAGGGTATGCTGCTGCATCTCTATATGGTCAGGGAAATTCATACAACAGCTATATTTCTGAGGGACAAAGAGCTTATCCCAGAACAAAACCAGGAGACTTTATGGTTTCTATGTTGGTTTTATTTGCATCTGTAATGAAAGCGGACAAACAGTTATTGCAATCTGAATTAGCTTATGTTAAAGAGTTTCTCAAAAAACAATTTCGGACTAATGATGTTCAAGATTTTATGATATTATTCAAAGATATCCTTGAACAAGATTATCCTCTGAGAGATGTATGTAGGCAGATCCAACGATCTATGGACCATCCAAGCAGGTTAGAGTTAGTACATGTTCTATTCGGTTTATCTCAAGCAGACGGACAAATCCATAGTGATGAAATCAGGGTTATCCATACTATTGCAAGGTATATGAATATCAATGAAAATGATTTTATATCCATTAAAGCCATGTTTATCCGGGAAACTGATTCCGATTACAAAATTTTGGAAATACCATCAGAATCATCAGATGAAGAAGTTAAAAAAGCATACCGAAAAATGGCAAATAAATACCACCCTGATAAAGTCAGTCATTTAGGTGAGGAACTTCAGAAGTTAGCCGAAGAAAAGTTCAAATCTGTCAGTGATGCCTACCAAGCGATAAAAAAAGAAAGGGGAATGTAACATTTTTTATTATGACTAGGGAAAAACCAGGACAATTCCCTTACACCAGGGGGATTTATGAGGAGATGTATAAAAAACGGTTGTGGACTATGCGTCAATATGCCGGATTTACCAGTGCAAGTGAGACCAATAAAAGATTTAAATATTTATTAAAAAATGGAGTGACCGGTCTTTCTGTTGCATTTGATCTTCCAACTCAAATTGGATTTGATTCGGATGATCCCATGTCAGAGGGGGAGGTTGGAAAAGTAGGAGTCCCAATTACATCCAATCAGGATATGTTAAATTTATTTCAGGATATTCCTCTGGGTGATGTATCTGTATCCATGACAATTAATGCAACCGCAGCAATAGTCTTAGCAAATTATATTGTTACTGCCGAAAAACAGGGCACATCTATAAGTCAGTTAAATGGAACAATTCAAAACGATATATTGAAAGAATATATTTCTAGGGGCACCTATATTTTTCCTGCTAAGCACTCACTAAGATTGGTTACCGATATTTTTGAGTTTTCATCTACACATATACCAAGATGGAATACAATTTCCATTTCTGGATATCATATCAGGGAAAGCGGAAGCACAGCAGCTCAGGAATTGGCATTTACTTTTGCTGATGCTATCTGCTATATAGAGACAGCATTAGAACGTAATCTTAATCTAGAAACATTTGGTCAACGTTTATCTTTTTTTTTCAACTCTCACAATGACTTTTTAACTGAAATTTCAAAATTTCGTGCAGCCAGAAAACTTTGGTCAACCATCCTCAATGAAAGATTTGGAGTTACCAATGAAAAAATCCTGAAATGTAGATTTCACACGCAAACTGGAGGCTCCACACTTACCGCTCAGCAAATCGATAACAATGTTGTACGGACAACCGTTCAGGCCATGTCTGCTATTTTAGGAGGGACCCAATCTTTACACACCAATAGTAGGGATGAAGCTCTATCTCTGCCTACGGATGATTCTGTTACTCTTGCATTGAGGACTCAGCAAATTTTAGCACATGAATCGGGTATTACAAAACATCCTGATCCATTTGGTGGTAGTTATGTTGTAGAAGAGCTGACAGATAAATTAGTAAATGAAGCAATGGATATAATTTCAAAAATAGACGAATTAGGAGGTACAGTTTCTGCAATTGAGAGCGGGTGGATTCAAAGTGAAATTGCAAAGAGCGCTTATGATTATCAACTAAAAATTGATTCCGGTGAAAAGATTATTGTTGGAGTAAATAAATATGAGGAGGATGAAGAATCAGATCCTAATTTGCAGAAAATTTCAGAGTCATTGGTGAGTGATCAAATTAACAGTGTAAAGAAATTCAAAAAAAATCGTGATAATAACTATGTTAAAAAAGTGCTTAAGAATTTAGAGAGTAAATGCAAGAGTACTGAAAATTTAATCCCCTCAATAATTGACTGTGTAAAAAGTGACTGCACTCTGGGAGAAATCACCCAAACTATGAAATCTGTTTTTGGAGAATATCAACCTTTGGGATAAATTATGAAACGGAATTTAGCGATCATCATTTCTTTCTTGTTCCATCCAATGCTTATCTCTTTTGCAGTGTTTTCCGTACTGATCTTCAGCAATCAACTTGCATCAACAAGCTCAAATAAAATTCTAGCAATCTGTTTTATTTTTTCGAACCTGATTCCAATTACAACGGTTTTTGTATTAAAAAAAATCGGTTGGATTGATGATTTGGATGCCTCTCTTAAAGATCAAAGACAATTTCCACTACTTTTAGGGATAGTATACGCAGGATTGGGATTTGGATTTCTTTTTCTCAACGGCGCAAACTCTTTAACACAAGGTCTCATGTTTTGTTATACAACAAATACATTTTTCACAATTTTGATTAATCGATATTGGAAAATCTCAATTCATTCTATGGGAGTCTCTGCACCCGCAGCAGCACTATGGACAAATGGAAATCAATTTCCAATTATCATGGGATTAATTATTTTTGGAGTGAGCTGCTCCAGAGTTGTTTTGAAAGCACACACGCCAAGCCAAGTGGGTGCCGGAGCAATTCTGGGGTTTGGAAGCACATTTTTACAACTAAAATGGTTTTTTACCTAAATACTTTTTTACCTATAAAATTGTAATATATATTGAAGAAGTAAAAAAATGATCTCCAATAATAAAAAAAACACCTATCTTCAAGTTATAACAGTTCTAATGTCATTATTTTTTTTGAATAGTATAAAATATGCTCAGGTATTACCATATGATGAACCATCGTTCTTTTCAATCAATCCACAGACTACACCAAAATCAATTTCACTTACCGAGGATGAAGCCCAAATATTAGATGATGACTGGAGATCAGGATCTAAAATACTAGAGAATGAAAATGTGATTTATTTTCTTCATTTTTCAATGGAAAAAGAAATAAATATACAATTACAATTGGATAAAAATAGTTTTCCCGAAAACGGAAAATTATTTATCGTCAATCCTAAAATAAGGGGTTGGGTGGGGCCTTATCGAAAGGAATATATAGATATTGATATGTTATATCTTACAGGTAGAATAAAAACATCAGAGTTAATTATAGAGTTTTCTATGCCTGCAAAATACGATAGTTTATTTCCAAAACTTTTAATAAAATCCCCTTTTTCAGGTCCAGATGAATCTGAGACCAAACCAAGATATTTCCATCGTCCGAAGAGGAAAAGAGACAATCCGGTAATTTTGCTCACTGGATATTGGCCTCCAACCAATGAAGCTGTAAGACCTTTCAGTCAAAATTCCCTTTTGAATCCAGAGGGATGGATAGGAGAGAACTGGGAAGAATATGGTTTTGACATTATTTCATATTTTCCAACTTTTTCCCCTCCTGACTGTGAAAGCTGCGGACAGGGTAATGGAGATTTTGAGGTGGACTATCAAGATACATCAGAGGACTGGTGGAACATAGTAGACTCACTAAATCCTATTTCAATCATAACCTTTAGCCGAGGATACATAAATTATAGTTGGGAACTGGAATACAAATATTATAATTGGTTTAATTGGATTAATGATTTTACTCCACCTTATCAGCCTACACCTACACCTCCAGATCAAGATTCCCCCGTGAATTCCATGCGGTTTTCATCCCTGCCAATGACGGAAATTGTTGATGTTGTCAACAGTTCAGATCTGGGTTTAAACGCCTATATTGATTATGCAGCAGGAGCCGGACAGTATTTATCTGAATTCAAAGGATTTCATGGTGTGTGGTATAAAGCTCTTATGGATAATATTGAAGATACACCATGCTATGTTGCTGGTCATATTCACGTAGGTGGGTTAGTTGATTGGGATACAGCTCATGAAGCAGTCAAAATCACATTGAGGGAAACTATAAACTATATTCAGGAAAACTATCTTAGTCCAGGTGATATTAATCGTGATGGTTTTATTAATTCTTTGGATCTAAATTTAATTTTATCTCACATAAATGGATTTAATGAATTGATGGGGAATGAGGTGTTTTATGCTGATATGGATCAAGATTCAGATATTACCTCACAGGATGTTGTGTTGCTGGTAAATCTAATGATATATCAAAATTAAAACCGGTGTAAGGGTGATATCTTGATATTGATTTCATAACCGGAGAATTTTTTCCCTAAATCCAATTTCAGTTCTTTACAGCATTCAATGATTTTGGATTGAGTCATCCCAATTCTTGTATTAATTCCAAATAATATTAAATGATGATTTTCGGTTTCCACAACCCTGATATCGTGAATGTCTATTATACGTTTATCAGCACTCCAGTTTTGATTTAAGTAATTCTGGACTTTTTTAACTAATGGATTACCAGGATGCACGGGATCAATGTGGACAGTGGGCCCGACTCCTAAAGCATCTACAAGCCGTTCTTCCACTTCTTCAGATATATCGTGAGCTACTGCGGTTGTTTCGTTTGCATCAACTTCTGCATGAAGGCTTACAAATTTGTCATGTCCGTAACTATGTACAGTAATATCATGAACTCCCAAAACTCCCTGGACACTCATAACAATATTGCGGATATTTTCAACTTCTTCTGTTGTTGGTGGCTTCCCGATCAAGTCATCTACAGCATCTTTGGCAATCTCAAAGCCGGTGTAAAGTAAAAACCCTGCAACTCCCAAACCTGCCCAGCCATCAACTGAAGAATACCCAAACATTCCTAAAACCAGAGCACCTACAACCAAAAGACTGGATAGTGCGTCTGAGCGATGGTGCCACGCGTCTGCGTGAAGAGTTCCAGAAGCGATCATCGAAGATAAATAATCTGCATACCTTGCGGTAATTTCTTTAATAATGACGGTTAAAATTAGCACAGCTACCATCCACCATTTTACGTTCACTAAATCTGGGTTTTTGATTCTGTGGATAGATGATTCGATAATTTCAATACCGGCTACACAGAGTAAAATTGCAATGATCAGTGTAGCAATATACTCAGCTCTTCCGTGTCCGTAAGGATGCTCAACATCGGCTGGTTTTTCTGCTTGTTTAAATCCCCAAATAACAATGGACGAGGTTACGACATCCGAAAATGTGTGAACAGCGTCTGCGATTAGACTCACTGCACCAATCATAAATCCTAATATTATTTTTATGATAAATAAAAGACCATTGACGCCTACAGAGATCCATCCTTGAAACACTCCAACTCTGGCTCGGTAAATTTGTGCTGATTCCTTTGTTCTTGGAACGAATCGGTCTGTAATTGATTTAAACATGTGGCCTTAAATTAATGATTGTTTTACAAATAAACTTATGTTCACACTTAAATTTTAGATATCTATATATTATAAAAACACAGTTAACCAAATCAATAGATGAAAAAACCCACATATAAGTATCCTGAATTCGTAACAAAAGTTGAATTAGATAGTGAAAACGGAAAACGTTATTGGCTGGCTTTGCAGATTGCTAAAAACAAAACAAGCGGGATAACTGTAATATTAAAAAACCCAAGTCGAGCAAATGAAATAATTTCTGATAAAACAGTATTTAACGTATGTAATTATATTCACCGAAATCGCAAAAAATATCCTGTGTTTAATGAAATTGGAGAAATAATAATACTTAATCTGATACCAATATATATGACAGAATCTCGCGGGTTAAAAGAATTTAAAAAGACAATTATTGATAAGAAGAATGTTCAGACTTTAAATAAATATTGCAAGAAAAATAGGAATGTAATTATTGCCTGGGGAAATCATCCTAGGGGACTTTACAATGAATATGAGGTGCTAAAAAGTGAAACGAAAAGAATATTGATAAAGAATAAAAATAATGTACATTTTGTAGATAGAATGACAAAAGATGGGAACCCAAAGCACGGACAGATTTGGGGTTACAAAAACGAATTAATAAAAGTACTAAAATTGTAACTATTTTGGATATAGAAATAAACATATGTAAAACTCAGCAAATGCAATATTGGGTTTAGTGGGAAGGCAATGCAACATATACAAACCGTTATAAGTAATTGAATGAAAAAAATATTAGAAACAGACAGATTACTAATCAGAGAAATTTCTGAAGATGACTACGAAGGTTTGTTTCAATTACATTCAAATCCAATTGTCCAAAAGTACACGGGTGAGTCACCAGTAAAAACAATTTCTGAAATTATAAAAGGAACAAAAGAAAGAACATTTAATGACTATAAAACATATGGTTTTGGCAGATGGGCAGTAATTCTTAAATCAACAGATCAATTTACAGGTTGGGCCGGCTTAAAATATTTGACAGATTTTAATGAAATAGATCTGGGCTATAGATTTTTACCTGAATTTTGGGGGAGAGGTATAGCTACAGAGGTATCTAAAGCAATTATAAAATATGGTTTTGAAGTTCTAAATATTGAAAAAATTATTGCAGTTGCAATGGTTGAAAATATTGCTTCTATAAAAGTAATGGAAAAAGCAGGGATGATCTTTGATAAAAAAGCACCTTATGAGGAAGGTGCCGAAGATGACATTTGGTATAAGATAGAAAATAAAAATTATGAGAATGATTAAACTTAATGAGGGAAGAGATAAAATATCAGTATTTAAATAACATTGATCTGTTCATCTATGTATAGAAGATTTTTTATAATCCTATTTTTGTTTCTATTATCTTGTAGTAGAGTTGATAACTCAAAATCGATCTCGGTTACAAAAATTGCTTTTGGTTCATGTGGCTGGGAAAAACATCCTATCCCAATTTTTAATCATGTAGTTGACCACAGCCCAAACATGTTTATTTTTTTGGGGGATAATATTTATGGCGACACACAAAACATGGATACACTAAGAGCTAAGTATGAGCGGTTAGAAAACAAAAAATCATATCAAAACATGAAAAAATATGTCCCCATTTATGCGGTATGGGATGACCACGATTATGGCTGGAATGATATTGGAAAATATTATCCATTCAAAGAGGAATCAAAAGAAATATTTCTTGATTTTTTTGATGAACCAATGTCCTCATCCCGCAGGGTACACGAGGGGATTTACCATTCTTTTATACAAAATTACGGCGACCACAAACTTCAAATTATCCTGTTGGATGGACGAACATTCAGGGATGATTTAAAACCATACAATGGTGAATTTGATCATGAGGGGAGATACAGTTATTATCGCAAAGATTATGCTCCACATACAGACCAATCGCCTACACTTTTGGGAGAGGAACAGTGGGATTGGTTAGAAAAGGAATTTAAAAAAAAAGCAGATGTTAGAATTGTTTGCACAGGCACTCAATTTGGAATTGAATGGAACGGATATGAGGCATGGGCAAACTTTCCTCATGAGCAAAAGAAAATGATTAATTTGATCAAATCTAGCAAAGCTAATGGTGTGATATTTATTTCAGGAGACGTTCATTATTCTGAAATATCCAAATTGGAAACTAATTTTTATCCCATCTTTGATTTTACTGCAAGTGGGCTTTCATCTACATGGTACTTTGCAACACCCAATAAAAATAGAATAGAAGGTCCGATAATGGATAATCATTTTGGATTAATCACGCTAATCTGGGATGCCCAAAATACAACAATAAAAATGGAAACCTGGGACATTAACAAAAATAAAAGAATTGACCATACTCTTAGCTTAAGTGAGCTCCAATTTGATGAGTGATTGGAATAAATGGAAATTATCTGATATTTTTTTCAGTTTTATTTTTTTAGTCTTGGGAGTTTTGAATATGATTTATTTTCATATAATCCATGGCTTGCTTTATGGTGCTATAGCTTTAATATATTTTCCAATTTCCGGTGAATTCATTGAATAGAGATTGGGGATTCCTTTTCCAAAGTCTGTAAAGATCTTTTTTGGATCTATCTTTATATGGGGAACCTTAGCTTTAGGAGACCTAATGAAATTTTTTGAATCTAATTTGCTAAAATAATTTCAAAAAATCAGCTATCTCAATAACCCATAAAATAATAGGAAAAAACTTTATTTTGTCAGTCCTTTGATCTTATGGAGTTTATTTTCCCCTGCTCGAGCTAGTGCATATTCAAAGCTCCATTTGATACAAGCTGATCCAATCTCTCCATCCTTCCTAATTGCGATATAGGCAATCTGAAAATCGGGATTCCCTTTGTGGGCTGCGATAACACGGTTCAGGGCTTCTCTGCAAGCTGAGGTTGGATCATATCCTTGACGCATTAGCTCTACCACCAAAAAACTTCCTGTAGTTTTGATGACTTCTTCACCCAGTCCTGTTGCTGCTGCACATCCTATCTCGTTATCCACAAACAGTCCAGCACCGATGATAGGGCTGTCTCCTACTCTGCCATGGAGTTTATAGGCCCAGCCGCTGGTGGTGCATGCACCGGCAAGGTCACCATTCTTATCTTGAACCAACACTGAAATTGTGTCGTGAGTTTCATGAGGTGTCATGTCTCGTTTTTCCTGGTTCCATTTTTTCCATGCTTTTCTAGATTCATCAGTGAGAAGGTTCATCTCTTCAAATCCATTTGAAATTGCAAACTGCCGCGCTCCTTCACCTACCAGCATTACGTGTTTGGATTCTTCCATTACTTTTCGAGCAACCGAAACGGGATGTTTTATATTTTGTAAAAATGCCACGGATCCAGCATTTCCGTAAGAATCCATTACACAAGCGTCCAGTGTGACATTTCCCTTCTCATCTGGTAATCCCCCAAATCCAACTGACGTGATCTCTGGATCAGCTTCCGGTACCATAGCTCCCGCTTCAGCTGCATCCATAGCTGATCCCCCATTTTGAAGAATTTTCCATGCTGATTCATTTGCAGGTAGCCCGTGCTCCCATGTCGAAAGTATGATTGGGTCATTTAAATTGGGCTTCATATATTCACTGCTCATGAGTATTGATGGTGCGGTTATACCGATAGCACTTGTTTTAAAAAAATCTCTTCGCTTCATTAAAAAGCAGATAAATTGGTAGGACACAGATTAATTATTTTTATCATATTTATTTTTATATCCATCAATTTCTCAAATAATGAAGTTTGATTACTAAGTCTCTATAATAAATAATCATCCATAATAATATATAAAGAAATTATCCATTATTGAAATCTATTTATACTTTAACTATATTAAGTTATTCCAGCTAGTAATAAATTAATTAAAAGGAGAAGCTCAAAATGAGTCTAAATACAATCCAAGTAGTAAACTTTAATCTTGAAGGAATCACCCACGATGATTTTATGGGTGTGGCAAATGAAGTGGCACCAAATTTTGCTCCTCTTCCGGGTCTTATCAAAAAGATATGGCTATCTGATAATGCAAATAATACTTATGGCGGTGTTTATTCATGGAGGGGGCAAGATAATCTGGATGCGTATAGAAGCGGCGAACTCTATGCAGGTGCACTAGCCAATAATCCGAGTTTCTCCAATTTATCTGATAAGGGATTTGACGTTTTGCAAGGCCCTACTTCTGTAACCGGAGACTTGAAGGACGGAAGTCCAGCCTATATTCAAATAATCAACTTCAACCTGCAAGGAATCACCCATGATGATTTTATGGGTGTGGGAGATGAGGTGGCACCAAATTTTGCTGCTCTTCCCGGACTTATATCAAAGGTGTGGCTATCTGATAATGCAAATAATACTTATGGCGGTGTCTATTACTGGGAAACTCAGGAAGCCTGTGAAGCCTACCGTAACGGTGAACTCTATGCAGGTGCACTGACCAACAATCCCAATTTTAGTAATCTTTCTGATAAAGGATTTAGTGTTCTTGAAGGACCCAGCAGGGTCACACATATGAAATAACCATATTTATTCTTTCTATAAAAGAGATGAAATTATGAATCTCGTACTTTTGTTTCGTATCTGCAGGTATGTTTATATGTACAGTAGTAAGTCATAGGGAGAGTCAGTGAGAAATATCCCCGAAGACATATCTCTGGGTATGCCTACATTAACCGAAATAATAAATTGGGATTAGTTTAGAGATCTGTTTAATCAATAGTTGGCTATATTGTATCAAAAACGCCTCACAATTTGTGGGGCGTTTTTGTCTAAGGTTGAATTATTTTCTACGAATCGTAAGCGGCTATACCTGTCACATCCTGTCCTAAAATCAGTGTGTGCATCTCGTGTGTGCCTTCGTAAGTATATACCGATTCAATATTGGCCATGTGGCGAATGGGTGAATAGTCCTCCGTAATACCGTTTGCCCCTAATATTTCTCTAGATATTTTGGCGATATCCCGTGCCATAGCACAGTTATTTCTCTTTGCCATGGACACCTGTTGAAAGGTCATGGTTCCTTCATCTTTTAATCTTCCCAGTCGAAAAACCATTAGCTGGGCTTCAGTAATTTGTGTGAGCATATCCGCTAGTTTGGCCTGAGTTAGCTGATATCCTGCTATAGGCTTGGAGAATTGTTTCCGGTCCTTGGAATAATCCAATGCTGTATTGTAGCAGTCTGTTGCAGCACCGACCATACCCCAAGAAATACCATAGCGTGCTTGAGTCAGGCAGCTTAAGGGGCCCTTCAATCCTTCTATATTGGGTAGACGTGCCGAATCGGGAACCCGGACATTCTCCATGACTAGCTCGGAAGTAACTGAGGCCCGGAGGCTCAATTTTCCGTGCTGTCCCAGTGAGGAAAATCCTTCCATTCCTTTTTCCAATAAAAATCCTCTGACGATTCCTTCTTCATCTTTTGCCCACACTAGAGCAACATCAGCCAATGAACCGTTGGTAATCCACATTTTATTGCCGCTGATAATCCACTCATCGCCATCTCTTATGGCTTTTGTAGACATTCCCCCGGGATTAGATCCAAAGTTTGGTTCTGTGAGCCCAAAGCAACCTATTTTTTTGCCGGAGCCCAAAGCCGGAAGCCATGTGGCTCTTTGTTCATCAGAGCCAAAGGCGTGGATGGGATACATGACCAAAGCACCTTGTACACTGGCAAAGGAGCGGAGGCCTGAATCACCTCGCTCAAGTTCATGGAGGATCAAACCATAGGCCACATTACTTACGCCAGCGCCACCGCTCTCTTCCGGGAGTGATGAGCCCATAAACCCTAGTTCGCCGAGCTTGGGAACTAGCTCCATTGGAAAAGTGGCTTTTTCATAATGAGCACTGATAAGTGGCATAAATTCCGTTTGTACGAAATCATAGGCTGTTTGCTGTATGAGTAACTCTTCTTCCGAAAGTAAATCAGTTATATTGTAATAATCAGGGCCATATTGTTTCATAGTTTACCTTTAAAAATTGGGAGAGAAATTACGGTACTCTGAGGTTTATTTCGAAACGATCTCACGCTGACTATTCATACCCATAGAGATGAGATATGGATCGGATTTCTGATGGGTGGAAAATGTAGATTTGGTATCTACGTCCATCCACCTATTTTTGATCATGATCTGTCCAATGGCACCACCGAGCGTATTACCTGGACCCAGCAAAACCAGTTTATCTGGACAAAATTCTTTCATAGCTACGGTAAGGGCTGAAGAAAAATCATAGGCTTTAGTTACCTGATAACCTAGTGTGTATTGATGGAGCTCTGATATCTCTGTTGAAAAAGGCGACCAAATATGTCCCCTACCATCCACCAATGGTATAGCCGGTTTCTGAAACAGAGATTCTGATAAGGCATCCATCCCTTTTCTAGATATATTATTCATAAGAGGTGTATGAAAGGCGGCATGAAAAGGCAGCTGAAAAGGATATTTATCGATAGTGGGTAATTTTTTTAAAAGCGATTCCAGGGCAGGTTGCTCGCCGCCAATGACTAGATATCCTCCAAGATGAATGGATACATGTGCGCCAATTTTTTCAATTTCATTAAGGACCATTTCTTTTTTTGTTTCATCGACCTGCCAGCTCTCGCTAACAATGGGATAAATGATCTGTCCGCCTATGATGCCGTCTATCATCATGGAGCCCATGGTGTGGATCAGGTGATAGGCATTTTTGTAGGACAAAGCACTACCTAAAGCCAGCGCAATATACCAGCCCATGGAATTACCAGTAACGGCCACAATCTCAAATTTGTTTTGATCAAGAGATAGAAAATCTGATAAACTACAGGCGTATATCAGAGGAGAGGCATGTTCTCCCGCCATATGAATCTTTGCCTTGAAGGGTAGTCTGTCCAGATCAGTTAGCGCTGGAAGCCCAGCGGATTTTCTCTGTCCATCCATCCAGGAGATATGTTCCTGAGCTGGCTTGCAGTAGGTTTTCAGATAGCTAGATGTTTCCCTTGTATAGGATCCACGTCCAGGACAGATGACAACAATCCGTTTTTTAGCCATTAACTAACTCTATAGCGTGTTCTGTTATAGATTCCCTGCTTGGGAGAGTGGCGGTGGCGGCAACCCCCAACGAAATGAAGCTATCTTCTGCTGCATGGAGCCTAATGCTAAAGGAACCCTCCGATAGAGTAGCCAACTGGCTCGACAGCCCCTCACCGTGACATCCCGTTCTACGACATTCGTCTACAATAAGCACATTTTTACAACCTCCTATTGCTTTCAGTAGTTTTGGTAGATTAATCTCAGAGAGCCATCGCAGATCTATCACCTGGATCTTTTTCTTCAGTATTTTTTCGATCTCCTTTTGAGCTTGAAGGGACAGATATAAACCATTTCCATAAGTAATAATTGTGAGGGACTTTCCCTTGCCATAGACAGCAAACTCCCCAACGGGAATTTGTTCCATCATGTCAGGATATTGAAAGTTCCACTGGCCGTCCCTTGGTTCATAGAGGTCTTTGGTCATATATAGCGCGATAGGCTCAACAAAAACTACCACTCTTCCATTTTGGTATGCTTCCTGTACCGATGTACGTAGCATTTTTGCAGCGTCAGCTCCATTGGATGGCACAGCCAAAATCACTCCAGGTATGTCTCGGAAAATAGCTAGTGAATTATCATTGTGGTAGTGGCCACCAAATCCCTTTTGATATGCCAGTCCCGGTACCCGTAATACCATGGGATTGGTAAACCTGCCCTCAGAGAAAAAGGCCAGTGTAGCGGCCTCACCGCGGAGTTGATCTTCCGCATTATGGAGATATGCCAGAAACTGAATTTCAGGGATAGGAATGAAACCATTGTGGCCGAAGCCGATGCCAAAACCAATTATGGATGTCTCATCCAGCGGACTGTTAAAAACACGTCGAATACCAAACTGCTTATAGAGGTCGGCTGTTACATGATATACACCGCCCTTTTGCGCCACATCTTCCCCAAAAACTAGTACATTTTTATAGCGCAGCATAATATCCGAGAGAGCGTAATTAATTAGTTTAGCCATATGCTGTGGATTTTCCATTCTTTTAAATTCTTTTCCAAAAAGAGTTTCTCGCTTTTTTTTATCAGGCTGGGGAGGTATAGATCTGCTCAACTGATTTGCAGTGATGGTGGACATCACACTCTCAGCGCTAACCAATTTCGGCCTCTGTGTTGCAGTATCAAAAACATGATTTATTTGATGACTGGTTGAAGCATATAGGTTTAATATATCTTCTGAAGACAGGCATTGGTTTTCAATTAATATCCGTGCAGAATGGAGCAGAGGGTCATTGAACTCATCGTTTTCAATTTCTGATAGAGACCTGTAGCCCACTTCAACATCAGAGCCCGCATGGCCCATGAGACGTACTGTTTTCATATGAAGAAAAACTGGAGAACGATTGACTCGGCAATTTTGATCTGCCTGACGCGATTTGAGCATAAGATCAATGAGATGGAGTCCATCTGTTTGAATATAGTTCACTCCCCTGGGATTATTGAAATTTTGCTCGACCCAATGGTCATCTGTAGGAACAGAAATTCCGGTACCGTTATCTTCACAAATAAAAATGATGGGGACATGGCCACCTTTGCTCTTGACCCAATTGGCTGTGTTAAAAGCACTTAGAGCGGTGGCATGGTTAACGGTAGCGTCCCCAAAGCTGCAAATTATTATGCTGTTACCATCTAGCTCACGTTCACCGATATCCAAATCCCTAGCCCGATCAATTGAAAAAGCAGTGCCAACTGCTTTTGGTAAATGGCTAGCTATTGTGCTGGTTTGGGGGGGGATATTTAGCTCTTTACTTCCGATAACCTTGTGGCGACCACCACTTATAGGATCTTCAGATGACGCCATAAAAGATAGAGCTAAATCATAGATTGGGGTGGACCCATTTACTTGCTTAGATCTCTCAATGAAAAAAGGGTTGGAACGGTAGTGAAGAAAAGCCATATCTGTATATGGAAATACATAGCCAAAAACAGCATTCCCTTCATGCCCGGAGCAACCAATCGTATAGAAACATTTCCCCTCTTCTTTCAAAAGCCGCGCCTTCAGATCCATGTGGCGACTCACAACCTGTGATTCAAATATAGATATCAATTCGGAAGGTTTAATATCAGTTTGGGACAATTTCAAGTGTGTCCTTGCCTGGGGAAGATTGCCAGACTTTACATTGGAAGAAAAGTTGGCATCGATTACTTCAGCTCTGTTAAATAAGAACATTTTAATTATTGTCAGAGATCAAAGAAGTTAATAAATATTTTTTTGTTTATGCCTCTTTATACTCTGTGTATCCGAAGCTAGTTTTTCAAACTAACCAGCTTTGATTTGAATTCTCGGAGTTCCCGTACATTACCTATCTCAATCTCACCGGAGTCCCACTTTAGGTAAAAATCTTTTTCTGAGTCAGAGCCACCTTGTTTCAGATAAAGTGGATAGAGGTCTACATCTTCCCGCGGTTTATTTTGGTGCAGAGTTGCCGTTAGTTGATAGGCAACATCTTCGGAAATATCATCGATGATTCGGTCTGGAAGAGATCGCTCTAAGAGGCTCTGTTCAATGCGGGAGAAACGCATACCTTTTACCACATAGTCCTGGTATGCTTCCCAGGCAAATGGAGCTACATCTTTGACTGATTGTGCCATGGCATCTGAAAATACCCGAATCTCGTATTGAGCGTGGCTATCAGAGCGGAGACCTATAAAGTGTAGTAAATTGTGGAGATCATTTTTCCAATACCACTCGGTGTATAGATTAACTGGCAGAATCGCGCGGGCCAGTTCACGGGCGACACCGGCATCGTTCAGCTCAGAATACATTGTAAAACTCTTTTCAGAGATTTCTTTAAAATAATCTTGCACCTTTTGCTTCAGCTCTTCCGGCATTTCCCCCATACGGCCCTGCTTGTTTAGTGCAGACTGTAACTGGATATGCTCTGGGTCTGGATAGTAAAACTCATCCCGTGCTTCAGAATAACGGAGCGAATATTCATTTATGTTAGCGGTGCGGTGGCGAACCCACTGACGAGCTACAAAAATGGGCATTTTACAATGAAACTTGAATTCTACCATTTCAAAGGGTGTGCTATGTCGGTGGCGCATAAGATATCGAATGAGCCCTCGGTCCTGTGAGACCTTACTTGTCCCTTTTCCATAGCTTACCCGGGCGGCCTGAACAATGGCATTATCTCCGCCCATAGAGTCCACGAGCCTGACAAAACCCTTATCTAAACATTTGATCGCATCATCTGGTATCTGTATCATTTCTATTTTCTAGCTCACTTTTCGATAGACCATTACCCCATCTCTAACAGGTAAAAGCAGGGGCTCTAATCTATGATTATTTTTTATCATCTCGGCAGTATCTTTCAGAGCTCTAGCATCATCATCTCTAGGATTTAATACCGACCCACTCCAAAGCATATTATCAAAAACAGCTATCCCTCCGGGTTTCAGTAGGGCATCTCCTCGTTTGTAATAATCAGGATAAGCAGTTTTATCCGCATCTATGAACATCATATCAAAGCTACCTACACTGAAACTGTTTAGAGACTCCAGTGCCGGTCCTTGGTGAACATAAATTTTATGGTTGACCTCAGATTTTTCAAACCAGCTGGTTGCAGTTTGTACATGTTTTTTCCTTAGTTCACAGGAGTGAATTTCACCATCGTCAGGTAGAGCTTCAGCCATTTTTAAGGTGGAGTATCCGGTGAACATTCCAATTTCTAGTATATGCTTCGCACCGGATATCTTTACCAGAAATTGGAGTAATCCTCCCACCAATGAACCACAAAGCATTTGGGGAGCATCTTCAGTGGCCCATGTTTTTTTTGATAGTTCCTTAAGTTGTTCTGAATCATCAAGTGAAAAGGATTTACAGTATTGTTCAATGTCTTCTGATATTAATTTCATAATTATTTAAATGTTGATATATTTTATTTTCCTAAATATATAGATACTCATCGCTTCTTTAAAACTTCTAAGGTTTTGTCCACCGCATCTATATCCCCAGCAATAAGTCCTGGCTCTAACAGTGTATTTAAACTATTATATTTTCGGGGTTTTCCATAGAGATCAATGAGTTTTCCACCTGCCTCATTTATAATACAATTTCCGGCACAGATATCCCATTCATTTTTTGGTCGGAGTGACGCAAAAATATCTGCCTGACCAGCCGCAGTGAGACCCAATTTATAGGCCACAGAACCTATAGCTTTTAGTTCACCGAACATTCCGTCATATGGTGACCAAAGTCCACGGCGTGTCTCAGAGCGACTGTTCAAAATAACCATATCAGCTAAGTCATTTTTTGTGGTGCATCGGATTGGCTCGTCATTAAGAAACGCGCCCTCACCTTTTGCAGCAGTAAAAATCTCTTTTGTAACCGGATTGAACAAAACTCCTGCAATTGGCACACCATTTTCCACACAACCAACGCTCACCACAAAATGGGGGACACCTTCTACAAACTCCTTGGTCCCATCCAGCGGGTCCACCACCCACACTCTGTCTTTATTTAGTCGTACAGGAGAGTCCACTGTTTCTTCAGAGAGCCACCCGTATTCTGGGTAAGCATTAGTGAGAACTTCTTTCAAATGGGTATCCGCTTCAAGGTCGGCCGTGGTAACGGGGTTATGATATCCTTTGTCTGTTATCTCATAATCTGCTTTATAATAATTTAAAATCAGTGATCCCGCTTCGATAGCAGCTTCTTTGGCGAGTTTTAAAATAGAATTCATAGGGTGAAAGTTAGAAAATAACATGTAAATGCTCATTGATAATTCCTTTTAATAGATATTTTATAATTATTTCTGAGGTATTATTTATCTCCTATTACGCATCTGTGGATAATCCTTAAATAACAGTGTTTTTAAAAACTTCCATGTTATTATTTTTTGGTGGTAAAAAATTCATTGAACATTTTATTGTTCATGGGACTTTCGTCTATTATATTACCGCCCGATTTTTAAAGGAAAATTAAATGTTAGAAGGTATAATCTGCCCTGTTTGCGAATCCACTTTAGATGATACTCGACTGAAAGAGTCACTTGTTTGTGTATTTTGCCGGACCGATTTGAAAGATCGGAAATATCTTGATTTTCTAGAATATTTAATGACAAATGGAATTGTCAAAAATCTAGACTTTTTTGATATAGAGGTTTACAGCGAAGATATCGAGCGATTGAGTCCTGAAGATGAGGAAGAAGTTGATCCTGCTGAATTTGAGAAAAAGAAAGATAATTTTAATTTTTATGAAAATGAAGTTATTCATAATAATAAGAATGATGACGAACCAGATTATGAGGAGTTTGATGGGTTAAATGAGGATTGGGAAGAATTTAACCAAAGAGAATTTGAAGGATTTTAAAGTGAGATTATAATGAGTGATAAGAAAACAAAAACACAACAGATCAATATTGAGCTTGATGAGAAAGTTAGTAGTGGGGAGTATTCAAACTTTGTCGTAGTGACCCACTCTCCAGCTGAGTTTGTAATGGACTTTACACGGTTGCTGCCAGGTGTCCCAAAGGCAAAAGTTCATTCCAGGATTGTCATGGCCCCCCCCCATGCGAAGGCGTTTATGATGGCGCTAAAAGATAATTTGGTTAAATTTGAGGGAAAGCATGGTGAGATAAAATCACCGGGACAGGACTCATTCACCAGCTACGGTGTAAAACCACCAAAGGATACCTTGCCAAACTAATTTGGTTTTCCGAAATCGTACAATACCCAGGTACGGTTTCTCTTTAATTCCCGCATTTTTATAATTACCCATCCGCTTAAAATTATCCAAGCGATTCCATATCCATATAGCGCTCCGCCAATTATATCAGCGGGGTAGTGAACTCCCACGTAGACTCGGCTAAGGGCAACAAGGGAAGCAAATAGAAACATCAACTTCAGTTTTCTTCCATAAAAATAGTGGATAACTACCGCCAATGCAAAAGTATTGGCTGAGTGGTTTGATATAAATGAATATAAACCACCCGGTCTAACCAATAGGTTAATGGACTCGCTCATTGCGTGAGAGGGTCTGATTCTACCGATCCAGGGTTTTATAATTTGGGCAGCTGTTACATCTACTATCAAGATTGTGATAAGCAAAATTCCAGCTGCTATTTTTCCTCTCTTACCATCAAATAGAAACATCCAAATTAGTAGGATAAATATAGGAACGATCCAATTATTTTGGTTGGTAACAAACACCATAAGGGCATCCAATATTGGATGGGAAATATTGGTGTTAATTATATGAAATATAGTGTGGTCAATTTTTCGAATGAGTTCCAAAAGAGATAGCCCTGTTATATGAAAATAATTTCTCTCTTATTAGGAAAAATCATTTAATATAATATTGAAAACGTAATTAATTATTCTTAATAATTATTGTTTTTAGAGACTTGCCTGCAGTCTCAATACTATCATTTGACCCATCTCAGGTCCTCCCATGATTTCGGTATGTCTGTGGTTCAGGACGTTATTGATAGTAAGATTTAATTTTAATTTGTCGTTGAACTCATAACCTGAGTGGAGATCGAAAATGGTGTAGGCATCGATCTGTCCATAGTATATACCTGAGGACCATCGAAATGCATCCACATAGCGGGCGTTAAGGGTGAAATTCATAGGTAATCTTCTCGGAATGTATTGCAACTGCATACCTGCTTTGTGCTTGGGAGCATTGATGGGATCATAAGCATTTGTTATGGGATTCAAGAATTCATTCATCCCAAGGTGAGAGTAGGTCAAATTTAATGACCACTCTCGGCTAAGGAATATTGCGAGGCTTGCGTCTAGACCCCACAGGTCAACTTCTCCGTAATTAATAAAGCCAACTACTACCGGTGGTGTACTCCCACCAGTTTCTTCCATTGCTGTTATTCCATTCAAACCACTTAACCATTTATCAAGTGATATATCCAGATCTTCTGAGTCTGCAATAATATTGTTGTCCATATCATTGATATTATTGGTGATACCATTGTTGTTATGATCAATCTCCAATCCTGAGGTAGGATTATGTTTATCTAAAATGATCGGGGTAATAAATGTTGCACCACTGACAAAGCTATTATAGTGGCTCGCATAGAGATCGAGCGTGCCAAAAATATTTGGGGTTAACCGGCCCTTGTATCCAAACTCCAGTGTCTGGACTATCTCAGGTGATACTCCCGGGAGGTCGTCAGCGTTTCCTCTGTAGTAGCCTTTTATTTTTGGATCTACTGATGGATAGAAGAGAACGCTTTTTTCTGGATCATACCAACTGTAGGTGTACGAGTCCACATTAAAATAACGAATCTGATCATACAGTGGATTTAGTGTGTCTGAGAAAGCTTCACCCTCATCCCAAACATTATTAAAATTAGAATCATCCCAATTTTCAGAGACATCAACTCCCTTAGTAAAAACGCCGTCCTGATTTTGGTCAACCCAGTTCCACTCACCTTCCTGCCAAACATCTTGATTCCTTATATAATTATATCCACCATCTGCCCCGCGTGCATAGACCTTAAAAATGGATACTCTTGTAATGTATATATCTAGAAAGAGTGAGTTGTTTGAGGGAGTATTAAATGCCTGAGCCCAGGTTAATCTGAAGTTCTGGTGTTCCCTTGGTTTGTACGCCAGTCCGATTTTTGGAGAGACCTGGATACCATCCGTTTTATCAAAATCAAATTTCCATTTGAATGGGCTGTAATTATAATCTTGTTGATTGTCAAACTCTATAAAATCTGATAGCCTATCATGAACATCAAACCGTGTTGCCTGAATCAATTCAAATTTTTTGAAAAGTTTCCAGTTTAGCTGATAATAAAGTCCCAGCTCATTGACCACATATCGATTATTTTCCGCAGGCTCATCAATCCCTTCATCTATATTCTCATCAATATCTCCATCTCCGTTATTATCAATCCCATCTGCATAAACATAAAAGTTATTCTCACCAGCCCATCTGACCCCTGGTTCAGTCTCACCATAGTCACAGATCCCATTCTCATTCTCATCGATATAATCGGGGATTCCGTTGCCGTTTAAATCTGAAAAATCATTGCTATCACCGTCATTATCAATCCCATCTGCATATGCTCCCTGTACATTATCAGTTAATATATCACTTTTATTTTTTAGATAGTCAACACCGGGATCATAATAATAATCAATATATCCAAGTGGCTCTACTAGACCTGTTAGAGAGCCCCCCTCTCCGTTTCCATTGTTATCTCTTAGATCGTTTCCAGCTTTGTCAGATAATATGGTTCCCCGGGTATCTGGCATTGTGAGAAAATAGTCCAGCCCCCAAACTAATCGGAAGTTACCATCAAAATACTCTAAAGCGTGCTGGAGCTGTGCAGAGAATTTTTTTGAACGGTCATAAATACGTCTTCCAGTTGCAAGACTACGTGTTGGTTTTTTGGGATTACCGGAGTAGCTTGAGTTAAGATATGTTTGAAAAAAGAAATTCTTATAACGGAGCCTACCCTGATAGTATTTATAGATCCACCCATCAGCAAGGTATCGGGCAATAGGCGTAATGTTTATATTTCTGGCATAGGCATAGCCATGGTTTACACTGAGACTAATATCGTTGTTTGGTTCCCAGTCAGCACGAATATCATAGCGATAGTTGCGTACGTTAAAATCTGGATAATCATTTATTCCATCATCATTGGCGTCCATCAGAACATTTGGTAGGTTGCCATAATTTAAATTGAAGTCGCCTTCATCCGGCTCATCAACTCCAATCTCTCCTATGGATGGTAGACCATTACCATCAATGTCATTTAAATCAAACTGGTCCCATATTCCGTTTCCATTTATATCATCGAGTGACTCATTGGGGTCCCATATTCCGTTTCCATTTGAATCAACAAAATACTCTGACTCTGAATATTCTCCATCTCCGTTTAAATCCTCAAAAGGCTCTGCGGGGTCCCACTCCCCGTCCCCATCATAATCTGTCCATGGAAATAGAAAATCACCTTCATCAAAAACCTCATTACCATTGTTATCTGCGAATGACTCTTCACTCTGCCATCCCTCAACCCCGTTTTGCTCTGTATATGGCTCTGCATCATCCCAGACGCCATTAAAATTTCCATCAGCTAAAAACTCTCCCTCGTCCCAGATACCATTAGAGTTCAGGTCCTCAAATTCTTCTTGAGCGATATCCCAGGGATTCCCTGATTCATCAAAATATGGTGCCCAGTCGCCATCATTATCTATACCGTCAGTTCCCCAGTTGTCACCGTATACTCCATTTTTGTTGCTGTCAAACAATATATTTCCATCTTCATCATACTCATATTCACCGAAACCGCCTCCGTCAACGGTCCAATTATTTGTAAAGTCCCCAAATCTGCCTAGCCATTCACTTCCCTGTTCATCGGACTCATCAATTTCTCCGTCATTGTCATTGTCCACACCATCGACCCAGACCTCTGCATAGTCATCTATGCCCTCATCAATTCCATTGTCAATTTGCCCATCTCCGTCATTGTCAATACCGTCAGCGTAGCCTTGCCCCAACATTTCCTGGGTGACAAACCAAAGAGTAATATTTGTTCCAGGGACAGTGTATCTTTGAAATTGATCAGAGGCTGCTTCGTCAATCATTTCTTGGGTTATTGTGGGTGAGCCAGCTTCTGCGTCATTACCGAAGTTACTAATACCATCAGAAAACATAAGTGAATCTTCAGCCCAGGAAGGATCTGAATTTTCCCAGACATTTAGCATTTCTTCTGTAAAGGTAGGATTATTTTGTTCCCAGGCATTATTATTATTATCAATCTTATCGTGTCTTAGACTGTGTCTTCCAAGGAACGCTGGGTCATGACCCTCATACTCATCGGAGTTGAAGTGTTTCCAGTCGCTTCCTCTCAGAGCTACTCCGGAAATTTTAAATCCAAATTTTCCAAAGCTGTGAGCTGTACGAAATGTAATTTTTTGTAGTGGGTCTGTGTCTGCCTGTGATATAGCTCCTCCCATGACATTTAGAGAGGTCCCCTGTGATCTGAGTGGAGAGCTGGAAATAATATTTAAAACACCGCTATGAGCGTTTGGTCCGTAAAGGGCAGAAGAGGGCCCTAGAACCACCTCAATTTGCTCCACATCATCAAAACTCACAGGTATGACATTATACGCTGTCAATCTGAGAGAGGGGACATTTGCCATTCGTCCATCCGTAAGGGTCATAAGCCTGGAACTGAATGAGGAATTAAATCCTCTTGCTGTGATATTGTAGCTGTCAATACCTGACTGAGTAAAATCAAGCCCCTTTGTGGTTTTTAAGTAATCACCAAGATTTGTGTTACTCTCTCTGCGAATATCTTGTTTGGTAATAATGGAGATGGCAGCGGGAGCATCTTCGATCCTTTCTCTTCGCCGTGATGCTGTTACAACATACTCTTCCATTTGAATGGTTGACGTTAGAAGTTCAAAATCAAGTCGGTTATTGATTCCTGCCTCAACAACGATAGTTTTTTCCATAGGCTCATATCCCATATAGTGGGTGGCTACAAGATAAGTCCCGGCAGGAACATTGGGTATAAAAAAAGCTCCCTTTACATCTGTAGCGGCCCCCATCGTTGTCCCTTTTACTATAACGTTAGCACCGATTAAGGGCCTATCGCTATCGGCATCTTTTACGTTACCTGAGATAGATGTTTGGGCAAGAATGCTATTTAGAATTATGATATTGAAAATGAATACAAGTTTGGCCATTCAATTTTTCTCCATAATGTGGTTTGAGATTATAAAAAGAAACAGCCAGCAAAAGCTGACTGTTTCAGATAATTCAAGGGTTGAATGTTAAGTACAGACCTATTTCATTAGCAACATTTTCTTGGTGGCCTGATAAGGTCCTGCATCTACACGGTAAAAATACATTCCGCTTGCCAGCTGATCTCCATTGAAAGAGAATGTATGTACACCGGCGCTCAAGTCACCGCTGTGCAGTGTCTCAACCATTTGACCAGCGAGTGTCCAAACTGATACAGTTGTGTGCTGGTTTTCCGGTAATTGAATTGCAATTTGGGTTACCGGATTGAATGGGTTGGGGAAATTCTGCCTTAGCGCAAATGATCCAGGGAGTGCTTCCGTACCAGCTTTTCTCATGGTTAGCTCAGAGACATCTCCAGTAATTATGAGTTCACCTGAGCCCTCAAGAGTATACTGCTGTGATCCTGATAAGATCCATTGAGACCCGTCCACTATTTCATATGTGATAGTGAGCTCTTTTGAGTTATCACTGACAAATAATACACCTGTGTTTTCAATGTATCTCATGTCATTTTCAAAGCGGATATCAAACGCACCAACAGCTTCAGGCGGCGCGGGTGGTAACCCATAACTGAGTTTCTGTTTTTCATCAGCAATGGCTAATCCAAAATACAGAGGCATAGATTTCAGGCCCATACCATTTGTAAGCTGAATAGTGTTTGCTGTCTGTCTCTGGAATTCCCTTGTCTTTCCAGATGAGGTCCCCTTTGTGAAGGTTACATCAGCTGTCTCAGATGCGCGCACCCAGTAACCTCTTCCAGGGATAATAGCCTGAGCATCTGCATAGGTTCCCGCAAAATCATATAGAGACCCTGGTACAATGACACCGTTGGGATCGGTGATCTCATTCAGATACATTACCTCAGTAATACCAGAGATCATGTTCCAACCTTCAGTTAATGTATGGGTAATTGTCAACCTGTCATACCCCTGAAATAATGCAACATGGTCCGTGGTAGAGCGCAGCCAGTAACCTTTTCCTGCTACAGGGGCAACGGCAGGAACATAGGTTCCATTAAACTCATATAGAGACCCGGGAACAGTTTCAATTCCTTCTGCTGTTGGATCACCGAAGAGATCAAGGTCTGGGATCTGATCTCCGTCCACATCATATAGATATGGGAGTCCGCTGGTTTCAATGGGAAGTCCCGCTAGATTCCAGCCAGCATTGATCTGTGCCATCCCTGGGTTGCCGTTGGTTGCCAGGCAAACGCCTGTACAATAATCTACACAATTATCCTGAGTTTCTCCAGTGCCCATACATTCAGCAACACAAGTTGGTAGTTCAGTTACAACACATGTACCAAAACCTACCTGGTCAAGCCAGCGAAAGTTCTCTGTGTTTTGAAAACGCGCTGTGACTTCCTGTGTTTCAAGCACAGGAATACAGAGGTTATCTGCCTGAAAGGTCAGCCGACCTCCAGCGCTAGAGGTGGGTGTGTCAGGGATACCATCGCCATCTGTGTCAATAAAATTAAGATCACCTACCAAATCAATTTCGCCACCAGAGTCATCTGGAAAGGACCAGGCTCCGCCTGTAGCATATTCAGCTGCACCAATGCACCAGATCAAGCCATTAAGCACACAATCCATTGCATCACCACCCGTACCGAGACAGGGAAGTATGACCTCAGCATATGCGCCTGCTGCAACAGCTCCAGCGGTGGCAGCATCTAATGGAGTTCCACCAGCATACAGGGGATTGGTCAGAATAGCAGCTCCCGCATCATCAGCACACTCCTCAACAGATAAAAAAGAACAGTTGGCAACACAGGAAGCTTGATCTGTACCCCCTGCCATACACTCTGCAACACATCCAGGAACAAATGCCTCGGCACATCCCTCAAATGTCCCTACACCTGCTCCATATGCCATCATAAAGTTATAGGTAAAATAGTAACCGGTAAACTGTAGAGGCTCATCACCATTCATGGGGATACCATCTCCGCCCACTGGATCAAAAAGCTGTGCCCACTCACCCCAATTGTCACTGGTTGGGTCAAATATGGGATTACCATCTGGGGCTGTTCCGATGGGGGCAGTTGCGGAACCTAGGACTCCATTATAAAAGCCAGCCTCCTCTTCAATATACCCATCGTCAGTTGGGTCCACAACATTGATATTGCTGGACGGGCCATCTGTTGCTGACCAGCCCACACCAAAGTCCTGGACAGTTGAAAAATCATCATTGTAGGTTACCTGCATGGTACCATAGCTTGGGTTGGGTGTATGGTGCGGAGCAGAGGTTCCCTCTTCTCTCCAAGGGAAATCAGTAAAATCAATTGAGTTTCCAACCTGACCATAGTCAACTCCGGGTACATCATTTAAAAGATCGACAGCTGAAAACTCTGCAAACGTTCCGGAAAGGGTAATTCCCCAGCCCTGATTCAGCTGATTGCGAAACTCATCTACAAACGTTCCCGCGCTGGTCCATGTTCCATCCTCATTGACAGGGAGAACCTCCTGACCTGTCACGCAGTCCGCTGTAACAGTTGTGGGATAGTTACTGCCGTGTCTATAAAAAGGTGGAGGGGCAATACCATCAGATCCGTCACCATTAAAGAAATCATTTGATGCATCATTAATATGAAATGTTCCATCATCGTTAAAGTCAACATTCATGGAGATCCAGCCATACGGGAATCCAGCTAACTGGAGCAGCCCCCAAAGAGGAACCGGCAGAGTTCTTGCTGTGTCTCCAACAGCAAAAGATACAATTGGGTAGCTGAAAAGCGGGTTTGCGCTGCTGGGCCAGCTTACGGTAAAATCATATCCTCCCTGAGCGTTGTATGGGTTGGAAGGATCGGACAGAACTGGCTCAAGGTCAGTTGTTGCATCCGGAGGGCGAACAACCCAGGTGTAGTCTACATTTATGTAATCAACCTGATAGTTTCCTGTAAGTGACTGTGAAAGGACTAGGGAGGTTAAAAACAAGGTGTAAACTGATAGTTTGTAAAACTGATTCATTGTTGACTCCTTTTATTAAATTTAAAGGTGACGCGCAAAATTGCGTATTTGATGTTTAGATAACACATACAAAGAGGTCAAAAAATACTTAGAGTTGGCAAAATTCGCAAGTGCTTTTTTGTATAATGTGAGTTGTATCACAAAATAAATGTTTATTCTAGCTCCAACAAAATATTTTATTTCCTCTCAAACCACCTCCTAAGGCTCCATAGAAGTAGAAGGATACCAGCTGTAAACATTAAATTTATGAGTACTTCAATAGTTAGCCTTGACATGATTGATATAAAATTACGTTTAAAAGTAGAATTAACTGTGAAATTATTTATCCGAAGTACAACTAGAATGTAAATTAAACCTAATATTTAACAAATCAAACAACTGACTCAGAGGATATCATTAAATGAAAATAGCGGTATTGATTAAGCAGGTTCCGGTAAGTGATTCTACGTTTCGACCTGCGGAAAATGAATTATGGATTGAAGAAGGACAAATTCAATATGAAATGAATGAGAATGATTCATTTGCATTGGAGGAGGCACTTTTGATAAAAGAAAAGCGGGGAGAGGGAGAGGTCGTGGTAGTCTGCATGGGGCCATCTGGAAGAGCGCCAAGGGTCATACGAGAGGCTTTAGCAAAGGGCGCAGACAGAGCGGTGCATATTGTGGAAGAAGGCCCTTTTGAAACAGACCCACATCAAATTGCGCATATTTTGTTTGAAAGTATTCAATCTGAGTCCTTTGACCTGATATTTTCGGGTCTGCAGTCAGTTGACCTGGGCATGGGGCAAACAGGGGTTTTATTGGGAGCAATGCTGGGAATGTCAACAGCGACCTTGGCAATGTCAACTGAAATACAGGAGGATAAAATTAGGGTCAAGCGTGAGCTGGAGTCTGGCTGGTTTCAATGGTTAACTCTACCACTTCCGGCCTCTGTTTCCATTCAATCAGGAATAAACACTCCCAGATATCCATCTCTAAAAGGGATAATGGGTGCAAAGAAAAAAGAGATAAAGACCATAAATAAAACTGATCTGAATTTGAGTGAGGGTCTACAAAAAGTAACCCGGATCTACAATCTAGAGACAGATAAACAAACCGAATATATTGAGGGAGATCCGGATGTACAGGTAGCACGGCTGATGGATATTTTAAAATCAGAAGTAAAAGTTTTAGGAGCTTAAGCGATGGGAATACTCGTAATCTTAGAGCAAAAGGGAAATTCAATCCATGGCATGAGTTTGGAGGCGGTCGCTGCCGCTCAGGATATGGCTGAAAAGTTGAATTCCAAGCTCTCAATTTTAGTAATGGGGAATGATATTGATCCTCTAACTCAACAAGCTAAGAGTCTTGAAGCGAGCGAGGTGATCGCTGTGAACCATGAGCTATTAAAGGAATACTCTTGCGATGGTTTTGCCGAGATCACAAAACAGGTTGTAGAGATAGAGTCTCCTGAGTTTGTTGTAATGGCACACACATATATGGTGAGAGATTTCTTACCATCTGTCAGTGTGTTTACCGGGGCACCATTTATTGCCGATGTGATCTCTTTTAGAGCTGAAGATGGGAATTCCGTTTTTACTAAACAAATGTTCAATTCTAAACTAGGCTCTGATATTGTTGTCAGAGGAGGCAGTTGTGGCCTTGTCAGTTTTCAGTCTGCTGCCTATCAGGCAAGCGCTGTCAAAAGGGGAGACACACCAGTTCGCCAAATTGAATTATCCTTGTCTCAAGAACAAATTCGCTCTAAAAGTGAAGAACCATTTCAGGAATCTTCAGGTGGCGTTGATTTAACCAGCGCAGATGTGATAGTATCTGTTGGAAGGGGGATTGGAGAGGATACAAAAATTCCAATGGTGGAGGAATTAGCAAAAGCAATGGGGGCAGAAATTGCTGCGTCGAGACCGGTAATAGATTCCGGTTGGCTTCCGCCTTTCAGGCAGGTTGGTAGCTCAGGTCAGAATGTCTCACCTAAGCTCTATTTTTCAGTTGGAATTTCTGGGGCTATTCAGCATGTTGTTGGAATGAAAGGGTCACAAAGTATTATCGCAATCAACAAAGACCCAGATGCACCAATTTTTGAGCTCGCAGATTACGCGGTTGTGGGAGATTTGAATGAGATTGTACCTAAGCTGACCGAGGCACTCCAAAACCAATAATTTTGAGATAGCCAATGTATTTTTCTTTATTTGAACAAGTAATTTTACTTGTGTTCGTCATTTTCTCAGTTAGCTCTTTTACATATGAAATTTGGAAGAGAATTTCTATCATAATAAAAGGTACTGGAACTTTACCTATTGACAGAATTGGAGAGCGGTGTCTTCGGTTTTTCAGGGAAGTTCTGCTACAAGAGAAGGTTATACGAGAGCGATTTCTTCCGGGACTCATGCACGCGCTGGTGTTTTGGGGATTCATGGCATTTGGAGTTATAACTTTAGACCATTTTGTCCGAGGATTTAATGGGAGATTGTTGGGAGAAACTGCCTACTCGATCTACAGTTGGGTCGCTGCTCCATTTGCTGTTTTGGTGATAATTGGAATTCTGTATTTAGCCTATCGAAGATTTTATCTAAAGCCCAAAGAGCTGGGAAAGATATCTATTACGTCTGGGCTTGTTGCTATATTTATTACTCTTCTAATGGCAACATATATGTTAACAGAATTAGATCTTCCTGAAAATATTGAAAAATTAAATTGGTGGGGACATTCGTTTCTCATACTAGCGTTTTTATTTCTTATCCCGAGATCCAAACACTTGCACCTAGTGCTGGCTCCAGTCAATATATTTTTTCGCTCGTTTACTGTCCCAGATCATGATACTGTAGAAATAGATATGGAGGCCTCTGAAGAGGAATTAGACTCCATGCTGAGCGGTCTGACAAAAATGAGTAAAAAGCAGGCACTGGATATTTTTAGTTGTGTGGAGTGTGGTCGCTGTACTGAGGTCTGTCCAGCAAATCGTGGGGGAGGATTGTTAGACCCTAAACATCATTTTATTTTGGATTTGAAAGACCCTATGCTCCATTCCTCAGGTGTGGATGTGTTGGGGCAGATTAATGTGGAAGCAGGGTGGGAGTGTACTACCTGCCAGGCCTGCACAGATATTTGTCCGGTTGGAAATCACGTGGAAAAATCTGATGAAATTCGAAGGCACCAGGTTTTGGTGGAAGGTCAGGTTCCTCAGGAATATCAAAAAGTTTTTCGCAATCTCCAGGAATCTGGAAATACAGAGGGAGCTTTTCAATCGCCCCTAGCTGATACATTGCCTGATTATAAACCTGATAAAGACTATTTGCTCTGGCTGGGTTGTTTTGCTCGATATGGTCTAGACCCTGATTTTGAAAATTCCGTTAGGAGTTTTACAAAAATATTGGATGAGGCCGGTGTTACCTATGGGGTTTTGACCGAAGAGATGTGTTCCGGAGATCCTGCAAACAGGCTAGGCGATAAGCTAACCTATCAAATGCTAATGGAGCAAAATAAAGAACAGCTCGAGGGTGTAAAAAAAGTTACCAGTCTCTGCCCGCATTGTGTTGTGAATTTAGATCAGGAATATAAAAAATATGGTGAGGTCTCCTACAAAGTTGAACACCACACACAGGTTATCTCTAAGCTGATTGATTCAAAAAAAATATCGGTAAGCCGCTCGTCATCTGAAAAGTTAACCTATCACGACCCATGTAATCTCTCTCGAACTTTGGATGAGATAGACGCTCCACGTAATGCACTAAATGCCTCCTCTTCCAAATATTTTGAGATGGAAGAACATGGAAATAAAACCTTGTGCTGCGGTGCAGGCGGTGGGCTCTGGTGGAAGAAAGAAACCAAGGGACGAACTCATCTAGTTAGAGCACAGCAGGTGGTTGAATCGGGTGCAGAAACTGTAGCCACAGGCTGTAATTTTTGTTTTGGAATGATGAAGCAGGGGCTGGGCCCGTTGACACCTGATGACCAAAAAGAAATTCAGGTAAAGGATATTGCTGATATTGTAGCGGAAAATTTGGTTGCAAATTAGTTCCAATTAGAGGGGTTTGACACCCCAGCACTTTATTGATGAAAACCAATCACTATTATCTGCCCTTTGAAAATAACGGTGCTTTTGAATACACAAAAGAAAATTTAAATGCCCTAACCGAATACGAAAAATATCAGCTCTCCTTTCACCCTGAACGTCCAAAGTTTTTAGATTTTCTTTCCCTTTTTGAAAATGTAAAGGTCTGCCTTGATTCGGAAGAACATGGTACATCTCTCATTCAAACATTTAAAGCTGACTTGAAAATAGATTCTAAAAATATTCCGGTTATGTTGGTTGGACAGCAGTCTAGTCCCACATCAAATTATCCTGACATGGTAGCTCTAATGAAAAGCCCCAAAGAAGTCCACAAATGGAATAACGGTATGCCAACACCGAAATCTTATGAGAGGGCTTACGATGCTATAAAGCTTGGAAACAAAGAAAACCGGTTAATTATAGTTTTTGTGGATACCCCCGGAGCTGACCCGACTGAAGAGTCAGAGGCGGGAGGAATAGCCTGGCGAATTGGTAACACCATTCAGGCACTGGTGGAGTCAACTACACCAACCATTGCGGTTATTTTAAATCGTGGATGTAGCGGTGGTGCGATAGCTCTTACCGGATGCGATACAGTCCTTGCGTTGGAAAACTCTACCTATTTAGTCATTTCTCCTGAGGCGTGCTCATCCATTTTATTTCACACACGCCAAAGAGCAAGTGAGGCGGCCGAGGTCTCACAAATAACCTCAAAAGAGGGATTATCTCATGGGATTGTCGATGAGCTAATATCTGAGCCCAAGGGGCCAGCTCATCGATACCCTGAAGAAACAAAACACTCTGTCTATAAAATCTTATCAAAATATGCAAAAGCTCTATCTGAAAAATCTGTGGATTCACTATTAAAAATGAGAGACTCAAGGTGGAAAAAAATGGGTCATTGGGATATAATTACAGAGAAAAAATCTCAAGCATTCACTAACAAAAATACAAGACTTCCTAAGCCAAATAAGGAGGGATTTATCCCACGCCACAGGGGATGCTATGATTTAAGTAATAAAAGGGTATTTGACCCTGTTCAATTCAGAGAATTGGTTAAAAATAATTTTCACTGTGCAACCTGCGGAAAAAGATATGCTCGTCCCTCTATATGGGATTATATGAACTACATATTGGATAGAGACTCATTTAAGGAACATGACTCTACCCGCTATATTGTAGATAAAGATATTTTAGAATTTCCAGAGTACAATCAAAAGCTAAACGAAACTCAACTTAAAACTGGATTAGCATCTGCAATGATCACAGGAGAGGGGAGTATAAATAACGACCAAGTGATCTACTGCGGTACTGAATTTGGATTTTTTGGAGGTTCATACTGTATGAGCTCCGGTGAGAAAATTTGGCAGGCATCAAAACTTGCTTTAGATCAAAATCTCCCCATGATTATTCAAGCGTGTGGCGGTGGAGCTAGAATGCACGAGGGATGTTCCTCAATGGTCTCTATTCCAAAAGCTCACCTAGCTTTATCTCATGTGGAGAAAGCTGGATTACCGGTGATAACTATCATAACAGACCCAACTCTGGGTGGGGTCGCCATTGGAATCGGTTCTCGTGGGATTCGGATCTTTGAATCCAGCGCTGGAAATATCGGATTTTCAGGTCGGCGTGTTATTGAGCAGTATGTTGGTCATGAACTACCAACGGAATTTCAAACTACACCGTGGCTGAAAAATAAGGGCCACGTGGAATATTCAGTTTCTCTATTGAATTTAAGAAAAAAAATTGGAGAGATATTAAACAGCAAATAGCTGTTTTTTACGATCTTTAAATGCTTTGAACTCCAAGGCATTACCGCTTGGATCATAAAAGAACATAGTTGCTTGTTCTCCCTTATCTCCCTTAAACCGTACGGTGGGCTCAACAGTAAATATTAGGTTCTTTTTTTTAAGTATTTCAGCCAGTTTATACCACTGGTCCAACTCGAGTACAACCCCAAAGTGAGGAACTGGGATCGTATGTCCATCCACGGGATTTGTGTGTGAAATAACTTTTCCTTTTGGACCTAAGTCTTTGTTCAAATGACAGACCAACTGATGGCCGTATAAATTAAAATCCACCCAAACTCCAGAGCTTCTACCTTCAGTACAATCTAAAAGAGAGCCATAGAACTCCCTTGCCTCAGATAAGCATCTGACCTGAATCGCTAAATGAAACGGCTGTAAGTCGGGAGCTTGGATCATACTGAAAATTTTGTTATTAGCCATCTCGGAACAGATTTCATCAGAGGAACGATCAACTTCCACTGCCAGGGTAAAATATATGTTCGTTTTCCGGCATCCATGGCGCTCACTATTTTTTCTGCAGCAGTAAGCGAGTCCATGAGGAACGACATTTTAAATTTTATATTTTCTGTCATCTCTGTTGCAATCCATCCGGGGAATATGGTTGAAATCGAAATATTATTTTTGTTCAGTTGATAGCCCCATGAGTCAGCTAAAAATTTAACCGCAGATTTAGATGCAGCATATCCTCCATGTCCCAAGAATCCTCTAGTGCTTGCAATCGAGCTGATAATTCCAATTTGACCAGACTGTTGATCTTTTAAGGTAGGGAGAAACGGTAAGATTGAATTGGTAACTCCGATAATATTAGTGTTTAATATGTGGTTGATCGCGCTTGAGCTACCAGAAAATAATTCGTCACTCCCACCAACACCCGCGTTTGCAATGACAGTATTTATTCCTCCTGCTTTATCAATAAAATGGTCAGCAGAATTTTTACAATCTAGCTGATTTTTTACATCGAGCACAAATGAAATAGGGTTACCGCCTAATTCTCTACACTTTTCACTTACCATTTCCAGCCTATCTTGTCTCCGCCCTGAAATGCCTACGGTTGCTTTTCGTTTGGAATAAACATATGCCAGTGATTCGCCAATACCACTGGTAGCACCTGTTATAAAAACTTTGAGCTGAGAATCAGTCATCCAATTTTTTTATCAAAAAGTGCCATAGATAGATGAACCCACCAATAGATAAAATAGTTAAAATTATCCACTGAGTTGTGTTTCCAAATAGCCAATGACCAATTGCAAATGTCATCCCGTGTATAAAGCAAACTCCTGCAATCCAATTCAGAAAAAATCCTTTTGTAACAGAGGATAGCGGTGTATTTACATTTTCCGCAATTGGATTCCACCAACCTCCCGGGTGAACTCTTTTATAAAACCGGGTCAGGGTATCTGTTGGCTCAGGTTTAGTGAGAAACGTAACTGTGACCCATATCAGAACAGCAGAGGGAACGATGATTAAAAGCTTGTGATGCATTTGTAGAGATATCCCAAATAATACTGGAGCTTTATCAAATAACATGTACTCTTGTCCGGAGCTTGTGGTCTGAAACCAGGCAATGACTTCCAAAATGATTGTGATTGAAATTGACGTAAGTAGTGCTGAGATTTCCGTCCAGGCATTGATCCTCCACCAAAACCAGCGCAGGATGAGTACCAACCCTATTCCCGCTCCCATGGCAAAAATAAACTCCCATGCCTTGGATATACTTTGCATGTTTACCGCAACAAATGCAGAGCAAACCATAAGTAAAACCGTGATAATTCTACCAACGATAACTAAGTGTTTTTCAGTGGAATCCTTTTTGATAAAACGAGCATAAACATCATTAATTAAATAGGATGTTCCCCAGTTCAAATGGGTGTCAATTGTAGACATAAATGCCGCCAAGAATGATACAATTAAAAGTCCCTTTAATCCCGGACCTAGGTATAGATCCATAACTAGAGAATATCCTGCCTTTTCACCTAGCTCTGAAAACTCGTGAGGGATAGTCGGAAAAACAATGATGGAAACAAGAGCTACCGCGATCCATGGCCAAACTCTTAATGCATAGTGAGCAAAATTATACCACAATGTCGCGAGCAAAGCATGTCTTTCATTTTTAGCTGAGGACATACGTTGGATGATATATCCACCTCCATCAGTGCCATGGTGAGACCACCACATTACGGTGATAAAAATGAGAAATTTTGAGAAAGGAGACTCCCAAAATATTTTAGAGCTGATATCTGCATCGGGGATTGGAGGGATAAATTTAAGGGTGTTTTTGTAATCAGGATTTGATTGGGTCAAACCTTTGAGCTGGTCCATAAGAGATTCCAATCCACCCACATTATTAACTGCAATCACAGCAAGAATGATAGAGCCACCCATTGCAATAAAAAATTGCACTAAGTCTGTAACAACTACTCCCCAAAACCCAGAAAGCAGTGCATAGATCAACGCGATAAATACACACACCCAAACAGCAGTCCACTTATCAATATCTAGCATCACCGCCGCAATAGATGCCATTGCATTGATAACCCATCCCATAACAATAAAGTTGTATAGAACAGCAAAATATCCTGCTTTAAAAAAACGGAGAATTGCAGCCGGTTTCCCAGAATATCTAATTTCTAAAAGTTCGTTGTCTGTCAAGACCCTTGCTCTACGCCAGAGTCTAGAAAATAGAAGCGCACCTAACAGTCCCGATAAGAGGAGATTCCACCAGAACCAATTTTGCCATATACCCGATCCTCTTACAAATTCAGTGATCGCTAGTGGTGTATCTGCGGCAAAGGTAGTAGCTACCATGGATGTTCCAACAACCCACCATGGCAGCGAGCGTCCGCTTAAGAAAAATTCTTCAGGACTTTTCCCTGCTCTTCGAGCAAAAAATATTCCTATTGCTAACGAAAACAGGATGTAAACAAAAATGATGCCCCAATCTAGATAGGTGAGTGACATATGGCAGTTAGTATATTTTTTTTAATAAAGACCCCTGAAAATAATGACTAAGAATTTCTTGTGCAGAATAATCATTCAACGCCATTCCAAGTGCTCCGATCTGACACATCCCTACACCGTGCCCCCATCCGCCACCGATAAGTTCAATATTTGACTCATCTAATTTTAGGATAAAAGCTGAGCTATATAGAAAGGATGGATGTAAGGTGCTGCGGATATCATATTCACTATTGAGAATTAAAGATTTTTTAGAACCGTCATCTAATTGATATTTCAAATTTAGTTTATTTATCCTACCTGATTCTCCTCTATTTAAAATATCTATATTTTTGATGTGTGATACACTCTCATTTATTTTTTTTGAGAAAAATTCACAAAATATTTGTTGTGTGTAGCAGTTTTTCCATCTGAAATATTGTCCGCTCTCATCTACATTTCCTAAAAACTTCGTCAAATATTTTTCATCAATATATTTTGGACTGCAAAATGAATTCTGAGGTTCTGAAAGCCAGCAATCCCAATCAACCGTTTGTAAACGATTTTGTCCATCGAAAACGCTTTTTAAGTATGGTTTAGGAGCCATATTCCAGACATTCTCACAATTTTCAGTGATACCTCCACAAGATTTTGAATATCGTGCATCACAAATTTTATTGTCAAAGGTCAGGACCTGACCACAGGTTTTTTCTACGGTTTTGATCGATTGGATACTCTGCTGAGAAATTCCTTGATATCGCTGGCAGCAGTCATCGTTGCAGGCATCCAATCCTAGGTTGGAATGTTTTTTTTCAGTTCCAGCTAATATCCAAGAGCGAGCTGTGATTGATTGAGCAATTAAAAATTCATCTGGACATGAGCTGCTCATTTCAGAGACTGCCACAGAGGCAAGGTACTGCTCAAGAGGTACCAAATTTATTACCATCAATTTATCATTCCGATTTGTAATGAAAAGATTTCCAGGAAGTGTCACATCAATAAATTTCTTCCAATGAAAATTTCGTCCCGCAGGGACATCATATATGGTAACTCCATTGGTACTGTTATCCGTTTTTATTTTATTGATTTTGATATCACCATCATGAAGTGAAACAGTTAGCTTTTCAGATGTATGAGGTTTTTTGGGTTTTTGAAAATTTATCGAATAATCTTCCGGATTCGAAAAGTAGAAACTCACGGTTCTTCGATTGTCCTGAGGTAAAATTATCCCTATGGCTAAAATAGGTTCTTTATTTAGCATTAAAGTAAGCACGCGCTCCAGCACCTATAACAGGAGCATGTGGGAGCTTTGATAATACAATCCTATTATTTTCTATATAATGGTTTTTAGAAGCACGATTTAAAATTGAAGAATTAAAAATCATTTGTTTTGTTGATTCAGAGATGTTTTGGAGTAACTCAGGAATTTCATTTAACAGTTGTATAAACCGTAACCCTAAAATAATTTTATCAAATAACTTACTTGAATTTTTAGAAAATAAACACTCAATTCGTTGAACTATAAGAAGGGACATTGTTGAAATAAAATTTGATTTGATCGAGCCAGCATTTTCTGTCTTTAAAAACTGCTCGGGGAAATTTTTCTCTTTTACTAATTTTGAAAATGGGATATCTGTTAGCACACTGTATTGATCTATTAATCCTTTGTAGCTTATAATCGACTCAATGGGGGTTTCCTCTCTATTTTTTAATTGCCATGTTTTAGGCATCCAAGATTCAATATCATCAAATGAAGTGAGACTCCCATTTAGTAATATTGCATCAGAAATTCCAGTGCCTGAACCGATAAATATTCCATTATTAATTCCCCTGAATGATCCAGATTTAGCATACAATTCTCCCACACCGCAACAGTCGCTGTCATTTTCTAGTGTATCAATTGGATGATGGTCCAATCCATTTAGCTTTAAGCGGTGTTCTAAAACATCTAGGAATCGGGGTATTCGCGGACCATTTTTTGCTACATTGATACCTCTTTTTTCTACAGATTTAATTCCAGGAATACAGATTCCAATCAGTGGATTATTATTTTTTATGTTTTCAATAATTTCGCAAATTAAATTTTCATAATTTTGTAAAATAGCTAAGGCTTGCTTTTCTTCAGAAATTTTTAGATTTGGATCGTCTGTTTCCTCTGTTTGTATAGTCAGGTCAACAGGCTGATAATGGAGATCAAAAAGGGGGTTTTCTGTATGAAAAAATGTAACTGGTTCTCCAGATAGAGTAAATGTGTACTCATCAATTTGTTTTAAAAGTGCACCGGAAACTTTTGTTGCTCCTCCGTCAATTCCGATTATCAGTTGTTTATTTTTCAAAATAAATTGGATTTCAGGTTTAATATTCGATGAAAAGATTCTTTAATTCGAACCATGGGAATTTTTCCATTTTGGACCTGAGATACAATCGATTTAATAGAATCTATAATTAGATTTTCTCGATATGGTTCTAGATTGTTTCCCAGGCAAATAAGGTCAACTCCAGCGTTGATCATTAGTTCAAAAATCTCATCCCAGCTGTAGTGATCTGAGATGGCTTTCATAACAGGGTCATCACAAATAACCACTCCATTGAATCCCATTTTTTTTCGCAATAGATTTGAAATAATTTTTGTTGAAAGAGATGCAGGATAGTCTTTATCCAGTGATTGAATAAATACATGTCCCATCATAATTGCATTTAAATCATTTGATTGAATCAGCTTAGAATATGGAATTAATTCTGACTCATCCCATGTGTCTGATATATCTGTCATCTCATTGTGGGCGTCTTGTACCGCGCTGCCCTGTCCAGGGAAGTGTTTCCCCACGGTACCAATTTGTTTTTTTCTGTGTTCTTCTATGAAAATTCTGGATTGGTCAATTACTTCATTATAATTACCTGAGATACATCTACCCTCACCTCCAATCATTGAATCTGAGCTATTCTGAATATCTAGTACGGGAGCTAAATTTAGGTTAATGCCACCTTGATGTAGTGTGTCAGCTACTAAATAAGAGAAAGACCTGGTTTTTTCAAAATCATTTAGTTCTCCGATCTCTTTCCATGAAGAAAAGTGTGAAAACCCATATTCTGATGTAAGTCTCGCACAGTTGCCGCCTTCCTGGTCTATAGCAATAAACATTGGAGTTCTTGAAAAACTCTGAAGATTTTGTGTCAATTTCCTCAGCTGGTCAGGAGAATCAATATTTCGTTTTCCGGGAGGTTTTTGGGTCATTTCCATATCATACAGAATAACGCCTCCGATATTATATGAGTCAATCCACTGTGTAATTTCTGAATTCTCTGATACAGTTTTTCCCCTGAACCCTGCTAGAATCATTTGACCAACCATTTGTTCCAGTGGCAAAGATTGATTTGAAATGATTGGATTCATGTAATAAAATTAACGATTTAATACCATTTCAGATTTAATTTTCGTCATTATGAAAATCCGTAATTGATGTCTACTAAATTCAATTTTCTGACTATTTTTCTAAGTGTATTGGTATATAGCGGGTGCCAAAATAATTTGGATTGGGTTGGTACGTTACCCAAGCCATGGACACTCTCTGAGTCAGAGGTATCAAATTTACTTCCAGAATTTCACTCAAGGTTCCCCGATTTTCATGATAGGTTGAAGGCGTTTGCTATCTGGCAAGTAGGTAAGCCATATGAAATTTTCAAACTAGGAGAAGAAAAAGAGCCCGACCCAGATCCGATTATTCGCCTAGATGTTTCAGACTGTACGGTTCATGTATTGACCAGCTTAGCATTTGTTAAAAGCAAATCTTGGCAGGAGGCCAAAGAAAATATGATACACCTGCACTATAAGGATCACAAACCAGATTTTACTTCCCGCTGGCACTTTACGTCAGACAGAATTTTATCACATCCGGAGACAGTAGATATTTCGCAGACCCTCGTGCCAATTGAAAAATTAAGAAATGTTCAAGTTATTTTAAATCAAAAAGAAAGTGGGGAAGAATTATTGGATTTGGATTGGAAAAGGGAAGTTGAAACTTATTACATTCCTAATGACCAAATTAATGAAAGCTTGTTGAAGAATTTACCTGAAATTTGCGGAGTTGCATTTGTGAAAAAATCATTTTTTAATTCAGGAATAATAATTGGTCACGAAGGTATGTTGATTGACAACACAAATCTTCTTCATGCTTCAACTGCTGAAGGAGAGACTGTCAATGTAAAATTTCTAGATTATTATTTCTCCAACCCAGAGGGCGTTTTTGATGGAGTGATGATTTATGAGTTTAAAGTGGAGAGAAAATAATTATAATTACTTAAGGTCTTTAAAAAAAGTAGTTTTTCCAAACCAATATGCAGGTTGAGAACCAGCTATTTGTCTTTGTTTCCCAGAAGATGTTTTTGTAAATATCATGGTTGATGTCAAGCTCAGAGCTGTGATAGAATTTTCTGATAAACCAAAATTCAATTCAAATTGTTCAAAACACTCACTATTATCTGTGTATCCTGCACAAGGATCTTTTTCCTGCGAAAAGGTAAGAAGGTCAGCCTCAAATGTGTAGGTAATGGAAAGTGTATCAGTGACGGTTTCGCCCAACTCCCAATCTTCATAGGTTTCGATTATTGATAGAGTTTTTGCTGTGGTGTCGGTCACTTCCCAGATCCCCTGGGCCTCATCTGGGACTCCACTTCCGTCATCTGTAAGTCGGAAATATTCTCCGCTTGGGTTAAGAATAATGGTGGTAGTCGTTTGATCAGATGTAAGAGGAACTGAAATGGAGTTTTCAGCAATCAGCTGGGTGGTTTCCATATTGACAGACCCATTTAATGTCACTGACTTTGTTGAATCCAAATTATAGAGCGACTGACTGGACAAGCTCAAGCTGTAGTCTAAGCTATTGAATGTGAAATGTATCATGCCTGTGTAATCCTCAGAGCTCTCTGATTCGTTTTCAGATATTGAATAAACAGCAGCTCCCGAGTCAGCAGCATCAAAATAAATTATGATAAGTTCATGCATTGGATAGCTCTCATCAAAAATGGACTGGTTTCGAACAAACAGTTTATTGGTGTCACCTGAGCTGGATTGTAGAAAATTTAATTCTGAATTTCCACCGTCAGATAAAATGGCTTCAATAGTTTCTTCACTTGGTGCTAAAAAATCCACAGCTAATTGATCTGAGTCAGAGGTAATCCTGAAATCAAAATTAACAGATTGCTGATTCCATTCTGCTGTAATATTCCAGGGCCAGCGGGAATCTTCTTCATCAGCAGACTCACAAACATGATATTCTTTACTGCATCCGCCAGCTAGCAGCAGAATTAAGATAGAGAAAGTGAATAATCGAATATTAGGTTTCAAATTCATATCTAAGGCTGACGCAAATATACAAAGGGAATTTTCTTAAATGCATTGATTTATTATAATCATAATTTTTTAGATTTTTATACGACGATGTGGCAATTACCCTTAAAATGTTTAACTTTGTCGATAGCTATGTGGAAGAATTCCATTTTTTGAAATGAACAAAGATTCTAAAAACCCATTTATGGATACTGTTAAAGCGACTCTCCAGAAGGAAGCAGTTGAACTAGAAAAAGCATCCCACAGAGTGGGTGCTGCAGTAGTTGAAACTGCAGAGGTTATTCTCAATCATGATGGAAAGGTGGTCATTTGTGGCTTGGGGAAGTCTGGATTGATTGGACAAAAAATTGTTGCAACCCTCTGTAGTACAGGAATTCAAGCGGTATTTTTACATGCAGCTGAAGCCCTACATGGTGATCTCGGAATTTACCATCCCGGCGACCCCACCATCCTAATCTCCAAAAGCGGGGCTACAGAAGAGCTAAGAAGGCTCATCCCTCGACTCAGGGATTTCCATTCACCGCTCATTGGTCTGGTTGGAAATGCACAATCACCCGTTGCCAAGAGGGTAGATATTGTTTTAGATGCTTCTGTATCATCAGAGGCTGACCCGTTAGGAGTTGTTCCCACATCTAGCACCACGCTTACGTTGGCAATTGGAGATTCACTCACATCTGTATTGATGGCAATGAGAGAATTTAAACACGAGGATTTTGCCCGTTACCATCCCGGAGGTGAATTGGGGAAACAGCTAAGGTTGCGAATACAAGACGTCATGCATCCTCTTCATGAAGCTGTAACTGTTTCTCCTAACTCAGAATTAATTGATGTGACAAAGTTAATGACAAAAAATCCTCTTGGGGCTGCACTGGTTATGGATGAAAAAAAGCAATTAATGGGTATTATTACCGATGGAGATATCAGAAGGGGTTTTTCTTTAAATAGTGATTTTGCGAGTCTCAAAATGAAAGAGATTATGAATAACAACCCTGTTTTTGTCCCCTTACACGCATCGTTGGATGATGCGATGAAGCTAATGGAAGACCGTCCCTCTCAGATTTCAGTTTTACCTGTGGTAGATTTATCTCAAAATGTGTGCGTAGGATTGCTCAGACTTCACGATATTTATCAATCAAAGCTCTATTAGCTGGTCCAAAATTTATTTCCTCTTAAATTGATGGAATAATTGGTGAGAACTGAATGTCGAATTCTAATAGAAAATATTTAAATTTTCAGTTACAAAATTAAAATCACTGTATATTTAGGAGACCCGATGCGATTATTTAAGACAAAAATTATTATTTTTGCATTATTTGTTTTTCAAACTGTTCACTCTCAATTTCTGATTCAAGATAGTAATGTTGGAGAAACAGTTATTAAATTCACTCATGATGAGGTTAGTTTTGAATCTCAGGGTGAATATACAAAGCTGATCCCCTCTAAGGGAGGAACCACAGCAGATTATGGCCAACCGGAGCTACCTCTATTTTCAACTCTGATCCAGGTTTCTCAAGATAAAGAATATTCCGTTTCTTACAATGTATTA
>DEAI01000010.1:0-92662 GCA_002346675.1 Fidelibacterota bacterium UBA2986 | reverse complement strand
AAATACAAGGATGCCTCTTTTTATACAGAGGATACCGTTTATCCTGAGTCTATCCTTAAGGTGTCAGATCGATTGGTAATGCGTGATTTGGAATTACTAAATATCAGTGTCGTCCCATATAGATATAACCCCCTTCAGAGTACATTGGAGGTTATTGATGAAATAGAAATTGTTGTAAGTATAACAGGAGAGAATACAAATAGTGATAGCAGTACTAGACTTCCATCTCGTGTCTTTGAAAGACTCTACTCAAATTTAATATTGAACTATGAGACAAGGGATGAGGATGCTGAATTTCAAGACCCAGCCATTTTGTACATATGTGGAGGGAGCTCAGAAAATAACTCCAGCTTTCAGCAGCTCGTTGAGTGGAGACACCAACGCGGCTATGTAGTATACACAGCATCATTGAGTGAAACCGGGAGCTCTGCCAGTGCAATCAAAAATTACATCCAAAATGCATATAATAATTTTAGTCCTCCCCCTGAATATGTAGCATTGGTGGGAGATGTTGGTGGCTCCTATAATATCCCTACCTACTATGAGGATTGGGGACACGATTACTGGGGTAATGCCTGCGAGGGTGACCAACCCTACAGTGAGTTAGTTGGCAATGATCTTTTTCCTGAGATTATTATCGGAAGGATATCGGTTAGGTCCAGCTCAAATATTTCCAATGTTGTAGGTAAAATCATAAATTATGAAAAGGCAACATATTTAGGAAATCTAGATGGATTTTATGAAAGAGCTGCAGTAATGGGAGATCCTAGCAATTCAGGTATATCTACTGCAATAACAGCTAGATATGTTGAGGGTATTTTAAAAACATACGGTGTTGAAGATGTTGCTCTAAAGATATCAGGTAGTGGATATTCCTCATGGATGGAAGATCAATTGGAGGAAGGAGTTTTGTATATGCAATATAGAGGATTTGGAGGTGTCAGTGGAATTGATAATGGAGATATCAATGATGCAAATAATGGGCACAAACTTCCTTTTGCAACTTTCCTTACATGTAATACGGGTGATTTTGCAGTAGATAACACCTGTTTATCGGAGCAGTTTCTAATTGCCGGTAGTGTTTCTAATCCAAAAGGAGCTATCGCTGCTGTTAGTACTGCAACGGGGAATACACACACCATGTTTAACAATATAATTGCTATGGGAATGTATGATGGTTTATTTCCTAAAAAGGTAGGTACCGCTGGCGCATCTTTGGTTAATGGTAAACTAACTTTATTTAATGCTTATCCTGATAATCCCTATAATTGGGTGAATGCTTTTTGTCAGTGGAATAATCTTATGGGTGATCCATCAACTCATCTCTGGACAGATACTCCACAGGTATTAGATGTAAATTTTGAAGATGACATACCATTTGGAACCAACTTTCTAGAAATTGAAGTACTGAATAGTTTTGGGGATCCTGTAAAAGGAGCAATGGTTACTTTGTTAAAGGGAAATGATGAAATTTTTATGAACAACATTACCGATGAAAACGGAAGGACAGTCATTAACCTTGAATATCAATACGGTGGTGAAATGACGCTCACAGTTACAAAGCAGAATTCCAAACCATTTATTGGGACAGTTACCATAATTACGGATGGTAAATTGTTGAATGTGGACAATCTTGAACCTATGGAAATTAGCGATAGTGGAGGTGATGGAATTTGGAACCCTGGGGAAACAATTGAGTTGGCTATCCCACTCCATAATTATGGCTTGGTTGGTGTTTCCGGTGTTACAGCAGAGATATCTTCCAACTCAGAAAATATTGACATTCTTGATGGAGTTTCAAGCTATGGATTCATCGGAGCCGGTGAGATTGATTATGGAGATGTATTTCAACTTAGCCTTTCTCCCTCTTCAATGGAGAGAGAACCTTTGCAGCTGTTGCTTTCAATTGAAGATAACAGCGGAGATGTATGGTTTTCTCTTGTTGATCTAAGTTGTTTGGGTACTCATTTAGCTGTTACAGAGACATCTGTATCTGGATCAAATTATCTTCAGCCAGGTGAAACCTCAGATATGCGATTGACTCTTCGCAATAGCGGCTCTCTGCCTACAGAGGAATTGATAGGAACTCTTACTTCAAATAGCCCTGAAATCCAGCTGCTTAATCCTCAGGCTGATTGGGAATCAATCGAGCCCGGAAACTCAAGCTCGAATCTTGGGTGGTTTACAGTTAAACCCAATGTTGATTTAATTCCGGGGAGCGTCATTAATCTGGGTCTAAATATCGAAGCTGAAAGTGGTTTTTCCCGCAATTTTCAATTCTCTGTTGAAGTAGGAGAAGTTTCTGTATCGGATCCATTGGGTCCCGATAGCTATGGATATTACATCTACGATTCGGGAGATTCTGGTTACGAAGTTGCACCCAGTTATGATTGGATTGAGATTTCTTCTATAGGTGACAATCTTGAAATTTATGATGTAGGTGCAGGTAGAGGAATATGTTCCGAGAATAATAATATTATGTGCCATAGTGATGCTGATTGCGATCCGTGGGGTTGGCAATATTATGGATATTGTGAATTTGAAGAGACAACAAAAAATGTAAATTTACCATTCCCGTTCCAATTCTATGGCCAATCCTATGCAACTATAAGTGTTTCTTCTAATGGTTGGATAGCCTTTGGTGACTCTGAAATGGAATCTTTTAGAAACTACCCTGTCCCTGGTGCTGGGGGACCTTCACCAATGCTCGCGGTTTTCTGGGATGATTTTAAGACCTCAAATGGTGGTAATGTTTTTACCTATGCCCCCCCCCATAATCAATATTTTATCATTGAATGGTCAGATGTAAGAACAGAAAATTATAACTCTCTAAATAGTTTTCAGGCCATTTTATATAACCAGACTGCACCTCCATATGATGACAATGAAATAAAACTACAATACAAAACCTTTAACAATACATCATCAGGAAGTTTTTCGGGTTATACACCAATTCACGGGGGGTACGCAACCATAGGTATTGAAAGTCATACATCAGAAATTGGTCTACAGTATTCATTTTATAACGAATATCCAGCTGCTGCAATGGAACTAGATGATTATGATGCTCTCTTTATTACAACCCGACCAAATACAGATTTTTCAGAGATAACAATACCTATAGCATATATGGATGATTGGAATTTAATTGGATTACCAGTGATGGCAGAAAATATCGATTACACAAATCTATTCCCAGATGCTGTAGAGAACACACTGTATGCTTTTGATGGATCCTATGTTAATCAGGATAATTTATTTCCTGGCATGGGATACTGGTTAAGGTTTAACAATTCTGGTTCTGTTAATATAACTGGTGGAAATATCTTGGATCATGCTCTGGAGCTTTATGAAGGATGGAATTTAATTACGGGTATCTCCCAAACTGTTTATTTGAGCGCTATCAATGATCCGGAAGGATTACTCATATCTGGTACACTTTATGGCTATGGCGATATGGGTTATGATGAATCATGGATGATTGAACCAGGGAAAGGATACTGGGTGCGATCTAGTTCAGATGGTATCATTTATATTTCAGGAGGCTTATCTAGCAGAGTTGTAGTCCCTGGTATTGAATTTCATGAGTTAGAGTGGGTTAGTATTAATGGTAGGAAATTATTCCTTGATCATTCAGGCGTTTCAAGATATATGATAGAGTACAGTTTGCCACCCAAACCCCCACAAGGTGGGTTTGATGTTCGTTTCACAGATGATACAAAACTGTGTTCTTTAGATGAATGTGTCATTGAAATCATGAATAATGGACAAAACTTGGATTTTGAATGTAATTTGATCAACAATGAAAACTGGGAGCTGGTTGATAATAACGGAAATATTTTTAAGTGTGAAAAAGAAGATGTGATCGAGTTTTCTAGTAAACAAGAAACAATAGTCTTGAGGAAATCTTCAATTATCTCAGTACCTACTGAGCTATCACTATTTTCAGCTTTTCCTAATCCATTTAACCCTATTACAACAATCGAATTTTCAGTTTCTGAGTTGTCCACTGGAAGTGTAGCAATATATGATATTCAAGGTAGAAAGGTTGAAACCCTCTTGACAGGAGAAATTTTGCAGGGGAAACATACCATACAGTGGAATGCCTCGGCGTTTGCCAGTGGTATATATTTTATTTTTCTTGATTCCCGTGGTCATATAAAAAATCAAAAAGTGGTTTTAATGAAGTGATTTAATTAAAACAAATATTTTTTTATAAATTTGGAATAATCCGATTTTATAATTTGTCAAATCGCCGAAGAAAGAAAATTCTTCTGCTTTTTGATATTATTTGTGTATTCAATGGGTAAGAATCCCTCAATTTGTTCACTAAAATTTGCAATACTCTTAGGTGGATTAATCATCCTTGTTGTAAAATAGAGTGTGAAAAAAGAATCTTGTAAATGGAACAATTAGAGTTAGTCCGATCTGCCGCTGAGGGTGATCAGGACTCGTTCAGAGAACTGGTGAAAATGTTGGAACCTACTGTAGCTTCAACTGTTATAGGTATGCTAGGTAACTGCCAGGAGGCAGCAGACATTGGTCAGGAAACTTTTATTCGCTTTTATAAAGCGTTAAAAAACTTCCGTGGGGATTCAGATGTAAAAACTTATGTGACTCGCATTGCAATTAATCTTTCATTAAATGAAATTAAAAGACAAAAAAGAAGAAGAGTTTTGTTTGCGTTTGATAGTGAAATGTCAGATAAAGGAAGTGAAGATGTTAACTTCAAAAACCAGGAAATTATGAACTCTGTGCAAAATGCACTGACACAATTAAAACCGAAATTCAGATCGGTGGTTGTACTCCGACTGATCGATGGTTATTCTGTACGGGAAACAGGAGAAATCCTTGGTATTCCGGAAGGAACCGTATTATCTCGATTTGCCCGTGCCCAGAAGCGGTTAAAAAAAATACTGTCACCTTTGGTTAAAGGGTTATTATGAAACTAAGTCAGTTGTTATATAGATTGTTAGATAAAAAATTGAATAAAAAGGAAAAACCAGGTCTCAGCCAGAGATTATCTACATCAGAAGAACTTATAAAAGGAAAAGAGGATTTTAACGTTTTAAGAAAAATTCTTTCTCAATCAGCTGATGACTCATTTGGGGAAGGATTTGTTGACAGGGTCATGTTAGAAGTTACCCAGATAGATGAAAAACCCCGATGGAAACAAGTTCAAAATGAACAACCCAATCTATCGTTCTCCTTTTTTAAACGACAGTATGCTTTTGTAATGGCAGCGGTATTGCTGGTCACACTATTGAGTCCAACCCTATATTCATGGATAACCACTACAAAATATATGACAGAGAGAGGTGATACCTTAACAGTTACCTTGCCCGATAATTCTATTGTACAATTAAATGCTGAGAGTGAGATTTTTTATTCTAGGGAATTTAATGAGGGGTCTAGATTTATTACATTAGATGGCGAAGCGTATTTTGATGTAAAAAAAGGTAAGCACCCGTTTACTGTTCTCTTTAAAAATGTATCTGTACAGGTAATGGGGACTCAATTTAATGTTTATACTCGGGGAGAAAATATCGAGGTTACCGTAAATGAAGGAGTTGTTAAGGTAGGTAATGACATAGAGGGCAATTCACAAAAGGAGATAATCTTAAGTGAAGGACAGATGGTATCATTTGAATCTGATAGACAACCGGGATTGCCTGTGCTATATACGAATCCTCACACTCCTGGCTGGATAAATGGTAAATTTATTTTTGACCAAGTTAATCTTGAGGATGTTTGTAATGAAATAGAACGTAAATTTGATGTTGATATTGACTTTGCCAACACGGAATTAGAGTTCATTACAGTTACAGGTGTAATAGAAGCAGAGAACCTCAGTGATGTTCTTGCAACAATTTCACTGCTAACAAAACGTCCCTATAAGTTTGAAAAAGAACGATACACATTTTATTGATCGCTATGTAATTACCGGAATACTCCTCTCTCTTTTTCTTTATAATCCTATTAAATCAGAATCAAATGGACAGCTCGTTGATTTTGATTATCAAAACACCTCACTAAAAACTGCCCTTGACTCACTAATAGATTCTCACCAAGTTGCGATAATATATCAAGACCGCCACTTGGAGGGTAAGCGAATCTCTGCAAAGTGCGCTGAGTGCACTATGGAGGCGGCACTAAACACTCTTTTTTTAGGCCATGGATTAAAGTGGAAACATAAGGGTAAACAATATATAGTTATTGCAAAAGCTAAATCAGGAATTAAGAGGGAATTTATACTCAAAGGAGTAGTTCGGGATAAGTTAAGCGGAGAGCCAATCCTTTATGCAAATGTACATATTCAAAATACTCATTTTGGGGATATTACAAATCAGGAAGGATATTTTTATATCCCAACATCAATTGATTCAGGATCTGTCAACATATCCTACATTGGCTATGAACCGATTACGGTTCCAATATTTTTTAGTGAAGCAACCGATTCCTTATATGTTATTGAACTTTTCCCAAAAGTGATCAGATCTGAAGGGGTAACAGTAACAGGGGATAATATGGAGTTTTTTAGTCAGCCAATGAAGACAGGTCAGATCTCATTTTCACCAAAGCATATTGCTTCTCTTCCAAAGTTAGGAGAAACAGATATATTTCGTACACTAAAGTTATTGCCGGGAATACAAATTGGTAACATAGGATCAGCGGGACTTTACATTCGAGGAGGTACGCCAGACCAAAATCTAATTTTATTGGATGGAATGTCTGTATATCAGACTGATCATTTTTATGGCTTTTTTAGTGCAATTAACTCAGAAGCTGTAAAAGATATTCAAATTTACAAAGGCGGATTTCCTGCAAAGTATGGTGGGCGAATATCTAGTGTTATTGAAATGACAGGAAGGCAGGGAAATACAAAAAAACGGAGGCTGAGCTTTTACAGCAATTTTCTCACTGCAGGATTAACCTATGAGGAACCTTTGTTCGGACGTGGAAGTCTATTTATGACATATCGTAGTTCGTATTCAGATTATTATAGAACCTTCTTATTTGATAATATCTATAATTTTTTAACTGATGGAGAGGGACAGAACAGTTTAGTTATTTCATCTGAGAGTTCGGACTATAATCCTCAATTATCCTTTTATGATTTTAATGGGAAAATCACTTTTATGCCGAATGACCATAATATTTTATCCATTAGTTTTTTCACTGGAAATGATGATATTGAAAGATTATATAATTTTCCGCAAGATACAGCGATTACATATTTAGATGGGATCCAGGATGCATCTCGTTGGAAAAACCAGAGCGGAAGTGTGAAATGGTCAAGGATATGGGGAAATAATTTCTATTCTCATATACTTTTAAGCAAATCAAATTACAGTAGTAATTCATTTTACCAGTCCAGGTACTTGGGGGACTTGGAATACACTGTGGATATTTCAGATGATAATACACTTGATGATTTTACACTTCGATTTGATAATGAATGGTCTTTGAGTTTATTTCACGATATTGAATTTGGTATATCGAGAAAAGTTTTAAATACAAAATATGAATTGAAATTTCAGGATAATGAAAGTGAAATAGAAAAATATAGGGCAAATGTAAGCTCGATTTATTTCCAGGATCGCTGGCAAATATTATCAAATGCTGAAATAATTTGGGGATGGAGATTTTCTAAATATGACTTGAATAATAAGTTGTTTGTTGAGCCTCGAACCTCATTTAAATATCATTTATCAAAGTATCTTACATTAAAAGGGTCGCTGGATAATTATACTCAATTTATTCATCGTTTTAGCAATAATTATATGATTGGAGGAAAAAAATATGTTTGGCTATTATCGAATGATAATCTGAAGCCTTCTGATTCAAGACAAATTAATTTAGGTTTAAGATATGATGATAGAAACTTGAATTCTGAGGTAACTATTTTTTATAGAGACTTTCAAAAGATCTCCAGTTTTTCATTTATTCAGTTTCCTACTGATTCCTATAAAAGTAATTATAATAGATTAAACGGAGATAATGTGCATTTAGGAACTGGTAAGAGCAAGGGATTGGAAATACTTATCCAAAAAAAGAGAGGAAGTATTCGTGGATGGGTTAGCTATTCTTTTGGAATCTCAGAACAGAGATTCCCTGATTCTGGTTTTAATCGTGGTGTAGTATTCCCCGCAAATCACGACCGTACACATGAGATGAAATCAGTCATTACTTCAACATATAATAATTGGGATTTCTCTCTATTTTGGATTTTTTCATCTGGATCAGTTTTTACGCCTCAAGGAATGCAGTACTTTTCTGAAGATGTTTATCCCTATGCGATCCTTCCTGATTCTTCTGCCAGCTTAAATTCGCAGAGACTACCTATTATTCACCGAATAGATGTTAGTATAATAAGGCATATCAGGATAATGTCTGTAGATTGGGAGTTTGGATTATCTGTCTTCAATTTATTTGATCAGAAAAATATAAGCCATAAAAAATATATCACTTTAGATAATACAAAAATTGTTTCCACAGATGTTGAAATGCTTGGATTTACCCCTACTTTTTTTGTTCGCTTAACAATTTAACTAAATCTGTTTTTGATATATAATTCAAGAAATCATTTCCATTATTTGAGCTGAATCAAATATTTATAAAAGAGTAGATATTTTTCATATTTTCTTTTATAATCATTAATGAAATTTAAAGCATATCCTAACTGTTGTGTATGGCGTATAGCAAAATGAGACCTATTTTCACAATATTCATCCTAGCAAATTTGATGTTTGCAGGGGGTACATATCAAATTAATGATTTGGTTGAAAATATATCGACTGAATTATGCTATCCTCAGAGTGATACCGAGTGGTCACTATATGATCATTTTGGAAATGTGAATGGGGGAGACTATAAGTTAATCTGGATTATGCTGTTTAATGCCTCTAGTCACGTCAGTCAAATTGAAGCTGAATTTACAGAAAGTATATTTAGTCAGTATCGAGGTAGTGGTCTCGAGGTATTATCTGCAGGTGCAAATTGGGGGAGTAATTATACCTGCGAGAGTTGGGGAGAGCTATACAGCTTAACTTATCCCATTATTGATGATACAAATATGAATTTCCGAGCACTTTTTACTGATGGATCAGTCCCACATCATGTATTATTAGATCACCAGATGAGAGTTATATATACATCTGAGGGAACGGTAATCCCGCCGACAGGGAGTCAGTTTCTCGTTGCACTAGAAAATGCAATGGAGAACTTAGAATCTCTAATGGTTGTCAATCATTTAAAAGATTGGAATATGGTTGGTTTGCCAGTAAATGTTTCTGATGCATTTCCATCAAATGTATTCCCTGGGTTTATGGAGGGAACTTTATTTTCATTTGAAAATACCTATGTTAATTCAGATGAGTTGATTCCGGGAGAGGGCTACTGGATTCATTTTCCTTATGCGGGACATGCTGCATTTAGTGGGAGTGATTTGACTAGCCTTACAGTTTCTCTATCTGAGGGTTGGAATATTATCAGTGGGATCTCAATAGAAACAGATTTAGCAGATATCTCAGACCCAGGACAAATTATTGTTCCTGGATCACTTTATGAGTTTGATGGAACCTATGTAAACGCTACGAGTGTTCAGCCTGGAAAGGGATATTGGATTAATGCTTTTTCTGATGGGAATGTTACTCTTTCAGCTGGAGGTTCATCTGAAAAGGTGAAATCATCCTTTTATGATTATTCTGAAAACGCTAATGTATTATACATTAATAATAGGCCTCTCTATTTTGGGATTTCTGTTCCCAAGGCAGAGTTAATATCTTATCAGTTGCCTCCAATGCCACCTGTAAATGCCTTCGATATTCGATATGACTCAGATGATAAGATCACTGGGAATTCAGGAAATATCAAAATTCAAAACAGCGATAAAATTCTGAGTATTTTTGCTGAAATAAAAATTCCCATTGATTCGCAAAGTTTGTGGGCATTGAAAACTCCTGATGGTCGTAGTTTCAATTTAACAGAAGGGAATACAATATTGCTTGAGGGAGATATTAACAGCCTAACACTGAATAAAAACAAGATTATCCCTGAGCTTTTTTATCTTTATCAAAATTTTCCTAACCCTTTCAACCCTTTAACAACATTGAATTTTAAAATGCCTTATTATGGGAATGTTAACTTAATAGTGTATGATTTAATAGGGAATGAAATTCGTAACTTGTTAGAGGATGATTTTCCTTCAGGTTTTCATTCCATTCAGTGGGACGGGACTGATAATATGGGGATCCCAGTCAGCGCTGGATGTTACTTTTTACAATTAAAAATTACATCTGTAAATCACGATTCAAATCCAAATGATCAATTTATTCAGACTCGTAAAATAGTATTATTGAAGTAGACAATCATATATAGTCCCTAAATCAACATATCATTTAGCAATATTATGGAATATCTTAGTATAGAATATTGTCTAAACATAGATATGTAAAAAGGTCAGTGTATAATTTTTATTTATGGTAAAATTGTAAAGCTGATTGGGTTTATCTTTAAGATATAACAACATAGATAATTATGGAAAAAGAATTGGTATGAAACTATTTGCGATAGCGTTTATTTTTTTCTGCTCTCAGGCATTATCTGGAGCGGGATTCACCAATACAAATATTGAAAACAATGGTGTAATTCAACTTCAGTTTACTCAAGGAGAGGTTCAGTATAATTCTGTTGGAGAATATGTTCGAATTTCTTCTGGGAGGTCAGGCACAACAACTGACTATGGATTGCCGGAATTGCCTCTGCACTCGACAATGGTGCAGATAAAAGCAGACAAAAATTATAACGTTAGTTATACCATTTTGAGCTCTTCTGTAATTAAAGATGTATCTGTATTTCCATTCCAAGATAAAGATAAAACGGAAGCTCATGGTGTTATAAAGCATGTGGATAATGCATTTTATTCAGGTGAATTGGCCTATCCAGAATCAATTATTCATACATCTGAGCGATTGATTATGCGGGATCTCCATGTGCTAAATATACAAGTTATATCATTTCGATTTTTGCCTTATTCAAAAGAATTAGAAATTATTGAGTCAATGGAAATTAATATCTCAGAAGCGGGGGAAAGGGGCATTGTGTCTCAAAATAACAGATTACCTTCCTATGCCTTTGAACCTTTGTATTCAAGTTTAGTAGTGAATTATCAAAGCCGGAGCCGTGATGAGGGATTCCAGCAGCCTGCAGTTTTATATATATGTGGCGGAAATTCAGAGACTAATAATGCTTTCCAGCAGTTGGTTGATTGGAGACATAAGAGGGGATATGTAGTTTATACTGTAAGCGTTTCAGAGACAGGAAGCTCAACAGGAGCTATAAAAAATTATATTCAAAATGCTTATAATAATTTTAACCCGCCACCTGAATTTGTAGGTCTTGTTGGAGATGTAGGCGGTTCTTACAGTGTCGCTACATTTGATGAATGCTGGGGGCACGACTGGGGAGGATGTGAGGGTGATTTCCCTTACACTCAGTTGGATGGGAGCGACTTTCTTCCTGAAGTTTTTGTGGGAAGAATATCTGTGAATCAGTCCTCTCAAATTGGAAATATTGTTAATAAAATCGTACACTATGAAAAAGCCACCTATATGAATATCAATTCAGAATTTTATGAAAGGGCTGCTTTAGTGGGAGATCCCTCAAGTTCAGGTATGTCAACAATTATTACCAATGAGTATGTAGAAAATATTATGAATTCTTATGAGGTGGAGGATATCCAAACGAATTATGGTGATGGTGGGTATGCAAACTGGATGGGAAATCAGCTGGAAGAGGGGGTATTGTATTTGAACTATAGAGGATATGTAGGAGTAAGCGGATTTGGGAGTTCTGAAATCAATAATGCAAATAACGGCCATAAGCTTCCTTTTGCAACGGTCCTTACTTGTGGCACAGGTGACTTTGCAAGTACCAGTCTTACAGAGACTTTTTTGAGGGCTGGCTCCATATCAAACCCGAAAGGTGCTATTGCAGCTGTAGGTACGGCGACAATGAGTACCCATACCATGTTCAATAATATTGTTGCTATGGGAATTTATGATGGATTATTCTCCAAAGGTATGGAAACAACAGGAGCTTCTATCGCAAATGGAAAACTTGTTATGTATAATGCCTATCCTACAGATCCATCTCAATGGGTAAGCGCGTTTACTCAATGGAATAACCTTATGGGGGATCCAGCAACACATTTGTGGACAGACACGCCTAAAACTCTTCAGGTTATTTATAGCAATATGATTCCCAAGGGTACCAACTTTGTCGATTTGAAAGTTCTTAGCAATGGGATAGTAGTTGATAATGCAATGGTAACTCTTCTTAAAGGAAATGACGAGATATTTGTTAGTGGCTATACAAATACTGGAGGGAATTTAACTCTTCCTCTGGATTCTTATGTGTCATCAGGTGAGGTAGCACTAACGGTAACTAAACGGAATTTTCAACCATTTGAGGACACCTTTTCAATTATAGAGACCGGGTTTATCGCAAACTATGATCCGAACCAAAACATCATAATAGATGAGGTGACAGGTAATAACGATGGTGTGCTGAATCCAGGTGAAACAGTCCTGATACAGATTCCGGTGAGAAACTTTGGACAATTTAATATAACGGATTTGAGTGCTGAGTTAAGCTCCGAGTCAGACTTGGTTGGGGTAATTGAACCAAGCAGTTTTTATGGGTCGCAGTTGGGTGCTGGAGAAACGTCTCATGGAGTGGGATTCACAATTTCTTTATCTCCTTCTACAGAAGAGATGGAAGATTTGAAACTAAAAATACATCTTTTTGATGAAAATAATAATGAGCTTGGAGTTGGTATTGTAAATGTTCCAGTGATCGGTACAAAGCTGATGGTGTTGGGCTATGAGTTAATTTCTGGAAACGATAATATTCTTCAGCCGGGGTTTGCTTCAGATATACAAATCACTCTTTTAAATGAGGGATCAATCTCAGGTGTGGGTTTGATAGGAGAACTTAATTTTTATGGTTCAGCTATTCAGATCTATGATGAAGATGGATATTGGAATTCAGTCGACCCTGGTGAAAGTCAGGTATCACTCGATTGGTTTACTATCAGGCCTTCTATCAATGTAATAAATGGTTCAACTTACAACATGAAGTTGTGGCTTCACTCTGATGACGGGTTTAACCGTGAAGTTTCATTTCCAATTTATGTTGGAGAAATATCGGAGTCCGATCCTCTTGGCCCAGATGAGTATGGTTATTATATGTATGACTCGGGAGATACAGGTTACGAATTGGCTCCGGAGTACGACTGGATTGAGATCAACCCCAGCTATGGAGGATCTGGTAGTAGTCTAAATCTTTCGGATGATGGATATGGCAATTTTAGTAATGCCATTGAAACAGTCAATCTGCCATTTATATTTTCCTATTATGGAGAAGAGTATGAGTCTATAACAATTTGTACCAACGGGTGGATTTCTTTTGGGGAAAGTAATTTAGAATCATTTCGGAACTATCCAGTTCCTGGTGCAGGTGGCCCCTCTCCAATGGTGGCTGTATTTTGGGATGACCTGAAAACAAGTGGTGATGGCAATGTTTATACCTATGCTGACCCGGGAAACGAATTTTTTGTAGTTGAATGGTCAAATATGAAGACCGAAAATTATAATTCGCTAAATACATTTGAGCTAATCTTGTATAATGAATCTGTTGCTCCATATAATGATGGTGTAATAAAAATGCAGTATCACACCTTCAACAATACCTCATCAGGCGATTTTAGCGGTTACTCACCAAGGCATGGGGGATATTGTACCGTAGGTCTCGAAAATCGATTTGCTAATGTAGGCCTGCAATATACTTATGATAATAGTTACGCTCCAGCCGGTATGGAGTTGGGAAATCAAACGGCAATACTTGTTACTACACAGCCAACAATAAATATGACTGAAGTTGCTGTTCCGATAGAGTTGAATGAAAGCTGGAATTTAATTGGACTCCCTGTTGATGTTGAAAATGGAGACTATACCATATTATTTCCAGAAGCGATTTCTAATACCCTTTATAGCTTTGATGAGGGGTATCAGTTGGTTGACGAAATGGAAATTGGAAAGGGATATTGGTTAAGATTTCTTGAGTCAGATATGCACCTTTTGACAGGGATCAGGATAGATGAAATGACCTTGGATTTGGTTGAAGGCTGGAATTTAATTAGCGGTATATCTTTTGATATTTCTCTTTATGCTATTGCCGATCCGGGATATATCTTAGTCCCAAATACACTGTATGGATTTGGGTCAAATGGATATGAAGCTTCTGATGAGTTAATGCCTGGAAAAGGGTATTGGTTGAGAGCCTATGAAGCGGGAACCATTTTCTTATCGATAGAAAGGTCCCCTCGTTTGGTTGACAATACTCCTGACCTTGATGGTGCATCTTGGATAAGTATAAATGGGCAAAAACTATTTTTTGATTTAGAAGTATCAGATTTGGAGAGGCTGCAATTCAGTCTTCCTCCGAAGCCGCCAGAAGGTGCCTTTGATGTCCGCTTTAAAGGTGACTGGAGTCTGTGCGCAGATGATTGTATAATTGAGATAATGTCCAACCAGGAATTACTGGTTGAGTATCAATTGAATAGTGATGAAGAATGGATACTAACAGATATCAATTCAGAAGATTTTGTAACTTTAACTTCTGAAGTATTGAGAGGTGAGTTTCAGTTCAAGCTGACATCTGAATTTTCACTAAAGAAGAAGAGCATGGTTGTTCCAGAGTCTTACACGCTCTATCCTGCATTTCCAAATCCATTTAACCCTGAAACCAATTTACGATTTACAGTCCCCAGTGATAATTCCTCAGTCAGTTTAAATATTGTAAACGTTCGAGGTCAACAGGTTAGGACGCTGGTTTCTTCTGCAGTTTCATCGGGGGAGCATGTTTTGTCATGGGATGGAACAGATTCGAATGATATTCCTGTAAGTGCAGGTGTTTATTTCTGTGTGTTGGAGCATTATTCAGGAAAAGAAATTCAGAAAATTATATTGCTTAAGTAAGTTTAATTGAAATAAAAGGAAAGTAAATAATGAAAAAAACCGAAAAAAATAAAAATGGTTTTACCATGATTGAGATCATGGTGGTGGTTGTAATTATCGCAATTTTGGCGGCCTTTGCTGTGCCGATTTATATTGATTATGTTGAATCAGCCAGAGCATCGGAAGCAAAGTCAGTAATTAGCAGTGTATCGAATGGCGCAGATATGTTTTATCAAACAAGTGGAGAGTGGCCTACGTCCGTTGAAGATTTAGAGCGTCAAGGACAGCTTGATTTAAAATTATCAACCAAAGCCAAATGGCAGTTTGAACTGCAGCTTCCAGAATTAATAAAAGCAACCAGCACAGAAGAGATGGCTGGAGGTGCAGGCAAATCCATTGAGTATAATAGACAGACAGGAAGATACACCGGATATGGCTCTCCCGATGAAGGATAGTACATGGAAATTAATGAACTTCTAAATTATGCTTTAGACAGCGGTGCCTCTGACCTGCACTTAAGTGTGGGCTCAAAGCCAATGGTACGGATAAACGGTACCATGCATACTCTTAATATGGATGTGATGACACAGGATAGAATGGAGTCTCTACTCCCTCAGGTTCTATCTGATGAGCAGGTATCGAAGTTCAAGAAAGAGAAAGAAATTGATTTTTCTGCAAAGCTGGATGGAAAAGGTAGATTTAGGGTGAATTTTTTCAGTCAATTAAATGGTCTCGCTGGTGTATTTAGAACAATTCCCGATGAAATTAAGAGTTTTGAAGAGCTGGGGATTCCTCCAATTTTAAAAGAATTATCTCTTATGAATCGAGGTCTTATTCTGCTTACCGGTCCCACCGGTTCAGGTAAGAGCACTACTTTAGCTACAATGGTAGATCATGTTAATGAAAGTCGAAACTGTCACATCATTACAATTGAAGACCCAGTTGAATATTTCCACAGTTCGAAAAGCAGCTTGATCAACCAACGTGAGTTGGGAGCAAACACTCATAGTTTTGGTAACGCCTTGAGGGCCGCACTAAGAGAGGACCCTGATGTAATCCTTGTAGGTGAGATGAGGGATCTAGAGACAACATCTCTCTCTCTCACTGCAGCTGAAACCGGTCATTTAGTTATGTCAACGCTGCATACTTCAAGCGCTGTAAAAGCTATAGATCGTATAATTGATATATATCCTGAAGGACAAAAAACTCAGATCAGGTCCATGCTATCTGAAAGTCTAGTAGCTGTTATTGCGCAAAAACTTTTGCCTAGCAAGGATGGTAAAGGACGTATTCCTGCTTGTGAGGTGATGATTGCAACCACCGCAATTAGGAACCTCATTCGTGAAGACCGGATTTATCAGATACCATCCTTAATGCAGTCTGGCGGGGTAGATGGTATGCAGACGCTAGATCAGGAGCTCCAGCGGCTTGTTTCTCAAGGAGCAATTGACAGGGTAGCGGCGGAGACAGTTGCAGATAATCCCAAGCTATTTAAATCCAACGTCCTGTGAAAATTAACTACAAAAGTTCTGAAGGTTTCACTTTTATTGAGGTGATGTTAGCAGTAGTGATCATTACTATTACATCGATGGGACTGATGTATGGAGTTGTTCATGCTCGAAGTGAATTAAGAGCTCTCGAGATCAAGGAAAGAGCAACAGAGGAGCTTGCGAACTATATGGAACACTGGAAAGGTCGGATCGCAAGCGGAAATTTAAGTACAGGTGATAAGACAGGAGACTATACTGGTGAGGAGATATATCTAATTGGGGATGCTCATTCGGATAAAAGTGTAACCGCTAAACTTTATTATTCTATGGATGAGTTGGATTCGCAATATAATGATCCAAATTATGAGTCCTATCACTTGAAAGTTTGGATACGGTGGCACAATTTTATGAATACACCTGAAAGTGCAGCCCATCAGAATCAATTAAAGGAGCATGAACGTATATTAGAAACGGTTATGCTTGTTTACAAGGTATGAATAAAGAAAAATTATTTTACCCTGGTTTCACTCTTCTGGAGATGGGTGCTGTTGTAGTAGTTATCAGTATTATAGGAGTTGGGATTATAATGACATTTCAGTCCATTATGGGAGCCTACAGGATGGATATTATAAGGCAGGATATTCGTCATTATGGTAATACAGTAATTAGGGAAATATCTGAAAGAATAAGAAAAGCAGAAAAAGTAGAGTTTAGTAGTTATCTGGGGTTTGCTAAAATTGAATTATGGGAAGACGCCAGTAACCCCACTCCGTCACATATTATTAAAGCCAATGAAGAAGAAGGTATATTGATAAACTATGACCCCCTTTTGGATGGTGAATTGCGATTTCCTGCTAGAGGTGAATTGAGAGAAAACGAGCAATATAAAGTGAAACTTGAAAGTTTTACAACCTATCAGGAAACCGAACCTCCTAACAGGCCCTCGTTAAGTAAGGTAAAACGTGCTACTCGGTACATTGATTTGGTTTTATCAATGAAGCCTGAAGTGAATCCAAATATCATTGTTGATAAAGAAGAATTTCGTTTTAACAGAAACATATTTATTGCTAATCAATTTCTAGCTGAGTATAACTGATGAAATATCGTCACTCTAATGGTGCTGTTGCCCCTCTCTCAATGATATTTGCCTTTGTAAGCATGCTATTAACTGTGGCTTATTTGGGAAATAGCTCAACCATAAATTATCAAGAAAGATACAGATTTGCGGAAGTAACTGCTCAATACATTGCTGAAGCAGGATTGAACAGAGAAGCAGCTGACTATTTACCCTATCTCTCTGGAGCAGATACCACTTTAGTAGGAGATATGGGTGTTGATTTTGGGGAGGACAATAGCGGTAACTCTTTAGGTAGATATAAAAATGTTATATGTGGAACTCAGTATGTAGAGAGCTCAACCCGAAAAGAATTTTATGGACTTAGTACGGGGGAAGTGTCCTACGAATCACCCAATGGCAATGATGTTATTGTGGAGCGAACTGCTTCTCTCATTATGTCTCCAACAGGATTTGAGGAGTTTATGTATTTTACAAACGATGAGAATCCTTTTGGTCCTAATGCGGGAGCTTATGTCAGTTTTGGAAATTCAGATGTATTGGAAGGGAGAGTTCATACAAACAGTCCAACTGTTACTTTCAGTGAATATGGATGTCCTGATTTTCTAGGTAGATTGTCTGTAACTGAGCCGATCTCATATGAAGGAGATTCTTCTTGTATGGATGATATGGTTGATGAGGATGGTGAATCAATTATTGATACAGTCAGTTCAATAATATATCCACCAGATAATTCTGCAAATATTTTAAGGGCAAATGCGAAGCGAACGTTTACTGCAGATGATATGATTACTTTTACACCCTTTCTACAGGATACTCTTATAATGACAGAGTTGGAGTTCGAGGAATCTGGAGGATATTATGCGACCCAATGGTGGTATCTAATGCCCCCGGTTTTAGCAGCCCCCCCTGAAATTGATTTTATGTACGATGCAGTTACACCGGGGCAGCAGGTTGAAGATTTTTCTGTACAATTAATGGATGCAGATACTTGGGAAGAGGCTTGGAATGATGTCACAGAGTATGATGACGCAGATTTTTTAATTGTTGATGATACAGACATTGATGGAAATAATATTGGCACTTTTATGACTCAAATCAATGCAGGAGATGAGATGATTTTAGAATCTCATATAAATAATAAAAAAGCTGTGTTTGTTGCTTCAAGTGACCCATTTAATTTTTTTAATAGATGGATTATAGCTCTTGAACCTGGAACTATGAACTATCTCACAGATACAGGTGAAGGTTTTTTTCATGAGGAGGAATTGTACCTGACCTATGTGGGAGAAGAGGGTGCTTTAAACACTGAAGTTCCATTTAATGCTTTCGAGTTTTTTCACAACCATCCAGATGATGGACAGTCAATGTGCAGCGCTGATGGTTTTCATCATTTTGACTATCGATACTGGCTTTGTGATGACCGCTATGATTCTCAAGATTGTGTTGAAGAGGCTACCGACAAGTCATATGTTTATTCAAGTCGTACATTTTATCCTTACACCGGACCAGAGGTTGTTTATATCCAGGGAGGTCCTGTGATGGTTCGTGGAATAGTAAAAGGTCAATATACTGTAGTCACAGACGACTCCGTTGAATATAGAAGACACGATGATGCAACTATAATCGATCAAATATGGGGGAATATTTGGATCACAGGTGATATTGTTTACGAGGATTCATATTCTAGCGGAGCAGTGATTGAACCTGAAGATGGTGGTACAAATAATGTATTGGGCTTGGTTGCGGGAGGTAATATTATTTTAGCAAATACTAGAGAGAACGGTGCGAGGAATAACTATCAGGGAGCTAATGTAAATGTAAATGCAGCCGTGATGGCACTCCATGGAGCTTTTATTTCACATTACTGGCAAAACTCTGTGCAGTCAACATTCTGTCCAACCTGTGCAATACCCAACAATTCTCAGCCCTGGTTTTCTTTAGGTGATGGAAGAGGAGGGCATCGGAATCCAGTTTTACCAGAATCTTCGAACGGGAACTATACAAATAACATTGATTACAGAGGAGCAATAAACCTCTGGGGCTCTATAGTCCAACAAGAAAGAGGTTATATGAAGAGGAATGCACCATGCTCAAATCCAATTCCTGGAGGAGATTGTTATACATCTGAAGACATTGGATACGATAAAAATTACAATTATGATTACAACTTAATTGATAGACCCCCGCCATACTATCCGGACCAGAGTACAGTTGACGGTGCTATTGTATTGAGGTTAAAGTCTTATGGGTTGGTTGTAGGTGAATAATTTTTTTTGCGATCATCCAACTTGGTTTCACTGTTTAACTTGAAAGATTAAATTAATAATTTTAAAATAAAGGATAACATTTTTTGTACATAGGACTAGATATTGGAAGGCAGGTTCTAAAGCTAGTAGCTTTGGAAAAGGTAAAAGCTGGTTATAAAATTATAAAAACTGCCCAGCGGCTAATTCCTGAACAAAACCGTCCGTTTGACCCTGAGAAAATAGATTCCCCAATTCGTGTGATTGCTATTAAAGAATTGCTTAGACAAAACGGATTAAAACCCAAAAGAGTGAAAAATCTAATAACGGGCATCAGCGGGACCAATTCATCAGTGAAGCAGATCGCTACTATGGATATGTCAAAAGATGAACTGGCCTCTTCAATGAATTTTGAAGCGAGAAAGCATATTCCTATGGATGGGACAGATGCGGTTATTGATTATCAAATTTTGGGTTCCAATAGAAACGAAGTTGATAAAATTGATGTCGCGCTCATCGCTTGTACTAAACGGGTTTTGAGTAACCACTTAAGCATGGTGAAAGAAACAGGAATGAAGCCATGGATAGTAGATGTAGAACCGGTTGCTGTTATGAATTCTTTTCTTGCAGCTAATGGCCTCCCTGATGAGGGGGTTGCGGTTATTTTAGATATTGGAGCTGTTACTTCATCGTTGATTGTCTGGGGAAGTCAGGATATGTTTTTCACTAGAGACTTACCTGTTGGTGTTCATGACATGGTAAAAGATATTTCAAATAGAAAATCAATAGAATATATAGAAGCTCAAGAAGAATTGTTAAGCTCTGGAATAGATGCTTTCAAGAAGTCTGAAGAAACTTCCGGAATGATAGCGGTAACAGAGAGAACTGCGCTGGATAATTTTGTAGAAGATGTTCGACGCACACTTCGTTTTTATGCGAAATCTTCAAATCAAAGCCATTTTACAGGAATTCACTTATCTGGCGGCGGAAGTTCCATTTCAGGTCTAGATGCTATGATTCAGGATAAACTTCAATTGAACACAGTAATTTTTAATCCTTTTTCAGGTATGGAATCGAAAGAAGATGTGGTAGAGGGAAATCCATCTCAATATGCGATTGCCACGGGATTGGCTGTGAGGGGGTGCAACGAATCATGAATAAACTGATTCTTATAAACCTCAATAAACAAAAAACTTCTGAATCATTAGCAAAAAGAAACAAGGAGCGTATTCGGTGGACTTTATTTAGTGTGATAGTGAGTTTACTGTTGGTTGGAAATTTAATTGTCTTTTATATAGGCTTCAATTACAACAATCTTATCTACCAGAAAAATCAGGAAATCAATCAAATAAAAGAAGAAATAAGCAGACTGAGGGAGAAGGGAAAAAACTTATCTAAACAAGATATAATGACCTTAGCAAAACTTGAAAATAATAGGTTTTTATGGGCTGAAAACCTTGAAAGGTTGGGTGAAATGACTCCTGAAGATATGTCCCTAACAGAATTGAAATTTAAGAAAAATAAATTCTATATCAAGGGTATTGCAACTACATATTCTGGTCAAAAAGATTTTGAGCAGGTTGAAAGATTCATTCATTTGTTGAAATCAAATAAAAATTTTGCCGATCACTTTACACGGCTTAGACTTATGAATCATGAATTGCTCAATGTAAGAGGTCAGGATATAGTCGCATTTGAGTTAGAAGCGCCGTTGGCAACCATTCCATCAATATCTCAGCAGATGAAAAAAACAAAATTTGTGGTAAAATCAAAAAAGTCAGAGAAAAGCTAAATGTTAAATCGAAATTCCCTTTTATTTGGTATTACAATATTTTTAACACTTACATTTTGGCTCGGTTTAAATTTTTTCATTGGAGATAAACCATTAGCATTGAAACAATTGGAAATTAAACAAACTGATTTAAATGAACAGTACATCAGCGCAAAAATACTTGCAGAAAAGCTAGACCAGGTTTATACACTTTTTTCAGAAAATTTAGCATTGTCAATGGCAGACTCACTTGCGGAAGATTCATCGTTACCATTCCTAAAAACACTTACAGACATGATGACAAAAAACGATATTGTTATTAAAAAGATAAAACCAAGGTCCAGAGAAGAAATTGGAAATTACTATAGCTCTCCCTATGAAATGACGGTACGATGCAGTTACGAAAACTTAGGAAAATTTTTAGCTGAGATGGAAAAATCTCCACGGCTTATCTCAATAAATGAATTATCCATTAAAAACGGCATTGAGCGAATAAAAAGTAAAGTTGAAGAAGAAGATTTGCTTAAGCAGGAAATAAACCTCCATATCTCGACATTAACTCTTATTAAATCAAAGACAAAGAATATTTCATGAGCGATCGTTCAAATACCGTTTGGGTCATTGTTTGTATTCTGGCATTTATATCTATTTTATTTGCTGGTTTGAAATTATATCCGGTTCGAGATAAATGGGAGAATGCTGTCAAGCGTGCTCAAAACACAAAAATAGGAACAGATGTAGAGTTGGAAAATGTAATTGGTTTTCTTGAAGATAGACTAAGGTATCGATTGGATTACGAATTTTCCTTGGAAAAGGAGCCCATGAGACTTACGAACGTGGTTTATTTGACAGATGGAAGTGGCAAAAGAATTAGTGGAAAGAGAACCTCAAAAGTTAAGGTAGCTCATGTTATAAACGGAAAAATCAAATATGCTGGAATTTTATACAAAGGGCAACATTTTAATGTTACAGAAGGAGATTCAGTAGCGGGAGGTCGTGTAAAACAAATTGGTAAACTTGGAATTATAATTGAAAAGGACGGACAGGAAAAATTTTATGAAGTTGAAACAAATTCCCATGATGGCCAACAAAATAAATTAGGTGAAAAATGAAAAATGTTTTAATAAGTTGTTTAATTTTAATCACAATCTCTTTTTCTAAAAATGCAAAAACAATATCTGCGAAGGAAAAAGAGGAACCAACACTGGTCTCAGTTCACGCTGAGGATGCATACTTACCTGGGATACTCTCTATTTTGGCAAAAGAAAGCGGGTATAATATTGTCACAGACCCAAATGTTAATCAGCAGGATAAAATTTCAATGCATTTAGATGATGTTCCAATTGAGCAAGCAATAAATTTGGTTGTTAGGGCGGTAGGACTGAGCTATGAAATTGTTGGAAATTCTTTTTTAATTGCCGAACCTAAAAAACTAGAGGAAGAGGTTGGAATTACATCACATATCATAGACTTGAAATATTCTGATGCTCAGGAAGTAAAATCACTCTTACAAGATCTGACCAATCAGATTCAAGTGGATGTGTCTGGAAATAAACTATTAGTAAATGCATCTCCAAGGAAAATTGCTGAGATAGAAGAGGTTGTACGAAAGATAGACATACCTGCAATTCAAATATTGTTGGAAACTCGGTTGATAGAAGTATCAATGGATCAGGATGAAAAAATGGGTATTGACTGGTCTAGATTAGCTAAATATACAACTATCCTCGCTGAGAATGCTTCTCCACCGTTTGAAGGTGCTGGAAGTCTTGTCCCTGGAATAACTCAAACCGAGGGTGGGGATGGTACCGTTTCTGAACAGTTTTCACCATTACCCTCTGATCAAAAACCTGCTCAAATGTATTTTGAACGAATTGGGTCAAGCGCGGGAGGCCCTCGTTTTAGCAGGCAGATGACTGCCTTGGATATCACTCTAGATATGTTAATGAAAGATAACAAGGCTGATATCTTAGCAGATTCAAAATTAGTTACACTAAATGGTAGAGAAGCAGAAATCAAAATGGTAGATATAGTACCATACATTTTGAGTTCCGGAGGAGTTGGAGGTCAGGTACAGGTGCAACGTGAAGAAGTAGGGATAAAGCTTACTGTACTTCCCACCGTTAATACGGATGGTGATATTACTGTTCGTGTAGAACCTGAGGTTGCATCTATTTTTGAGTTCATTGGTCCCAATAGGAATATACCTCGAGTAAAGAGCAGATCATCATCAACGACAATTCGTGTCCGCGATGGTGAGACCATTATACTTGGAGGATTGATAAGTAAGGATAAAAAAAATACGGTTTATAGATTTCCACTTCTTCATAAAATTCCTTGGCTCGGTAAAAAATTATTTACCAGTACCGATATTGTTGATAGAAAAACAGATTTGATTATTCAGATAACTCCTTCGGTAGTTGTTGATAATATTAGTGGTATCGCTAAGGGTGAAGATATGATTGAAATTGAAAAATCTATTTTTATCGATGAAGAGGATGGCTCACCTAATGAAGAAGGAGACAAAGAGTAAATCATGAAAATAATAAAATTATTCCCAATCATTTTTCTTTCTGCAATTGCGGTATTTCACCTTAGCTGTGATGATAGAACACCCACTGAAGACGCCTCTTCAGATTATACAATGACGATGACGACTCAACCAGTAGCAGGAAATAATTATTCAGGAGAGAATGTTGGCGAGGATATATTGGGAGATCTTGTCACAACTAAGATCTCTGCTACTATAAAGGATAAAAATGGAAATGGTATAGAAAATGCTTTAATCTCTTTTTCATCAAAAAAGGATAACACTCCTTACGGAGAGATAGAACCACAGTCTGGAAATACAGATGTAAATGGTCAAATAACAGTTTTATTTAAAGACCCTGGAAATGAGGCAGCCTATGGCGAGTCAAAGGCAGTCCTAAAAGCAGAATATGCTCAAAATACAAGTATATATTCGCAGTCTCTAATTGATGTTTTTCCTGATACAATAATATGGCCTTATTCACTTGCTATCACTTCCAGTGATGACCAGATTTTCAAAACTACTTCCCCGCAAACGACAACTTTGACTATCTATGTGTACAATAAGTTGAGCAACCCTGTAAAATCTGTCCCTGTTGATCTTACTACAACCATTGGATCTTTTGGAGATGCTAAACAAAAAAATTACTCAGTAGTTACAGATGAGCTTGGAAGAGGAACTATAATGTTTAATCACAATGATGAGCTTGGATTAGCAACTATTTCAGCAAGCTATTCTCATGAAGGATTAGATGGAACTAGATCAGATACAACACAGGTTTTAATAGGGACAAATTATGATATCACCCTATCTCGCTATCCGGTTTCTCAGGATAGTCTTGGAAACTGGTTAATTGTAGGTGAAGATGTCGTTGGAAATAAGTCAATTACTCGTTTGGTTGCAACTATAACTGATAACTCAGGAAATCCAATTCAAGGAGAAGAAGTTCTTTTTACCGCAGAAGCTCAAGGTATAAATGTTGGGAACATAACGACTCAAACAAATATAACCAATTCTCAGGGTCAGGTATTTGCTTATTTTGATGATAACCAAAATATTTATCAGGATTTAGGAGAAACAGAAGATTTTGAAGGAGTAACCTGTACAGCATACGTCGGAGATATTACAGGCGAATCTCAGGCTGTACAATTTAGTGTGTTCAGTGAATCTGTGTGGCCCTATCAGCTAAGTTTAAATACAGATTTAAACGAAATTACCCTAGATAATGGTGCGACTTATGCTACCTTAAATGGAAGATTACTAAATGGGCTTTCTCAACCAGTTAATAATGTCATAATCTCATTTACATCAAATAGGGGGTTTTTAAATTCTCAGATAACTACGGATTCAAATGGAGATTACACATTGATTTTTCGTGACCTAGGGGAGCCGTCTGATATAGGGTTGGCAACTATAGCAGCAAGCTTCAATCATCCTGGGTTTAATTCTAATATTGAAGAGTTTGAGTATATCTCAATAGTCACAAACTACACAATGACGCTAGAGAAATATCCTGTCTCTTTAAACGAAAGCGGAAACCCAGTTTTGGTTGGTGAAGATGTTGCTGGTACTAGTGCTCAAACTCAAATAGTTGTAACTATAGCTGATCAAGCTGGAAATTTCATTGGAGGACAAACAGTTTTTTTTAGTGCTAACGTTTTAGGTAACCAAGATGTAGGCTCTTTTGATTCCTCAGTATATATCACAAACAGTCAGGGTAAAGTTTTTGCATATTTTTTGGATGATGGTAATGTTTATCAAGATCAATCTGGTACAGAGGATTTTGAAGGAGTTATTGTAAACGCATACCTTGGTGATGAGACTGGAGAAAATCAATCGGTATCATTTAGTGTGTTTGACCCAGATGATGTTTGGCCATATCAACTAACGCTAAATACAGATGTGGAAGAAATTACATTAGATAATGGGACAACCATGGCTGCAATTTCGGGTCGATTATTGAATGGTATGAATAACGCAGTGAGCAATGTGACTTTGTCATTTATGGCTGACAGAGGGTTTATAAATTCTCAGGTAACGACTGATTCTATAGGTGATTATAGTTTGTCATTTCAAGATTTAGGAGAGCCGACCGATGTCGGACTAGCTACAATCTCTGGAAGTTATTCCCATCCTGGATTTGATTCGACTATCACTGAATTGGAGTATGTTTCTATTATTACAAATTATACGCTCTCACTAGAAAGTTACTCCGTTTCATTAAATGAATCCGGGAACTCTGTATTAGTTGGAGAAGATTTAGCAGGAGATAACGCTAGAACAAGAATTGTTGCAACCGTAACAGATGCTTCTGAAAACCCAGTGGAAGGACAAAACCTGGTTTTTACTGCCGATGTCTTAGAAAATAGTGATGTAGGTACATTTGAAGCAGGCAGTTTTATTACTGATGAGTTAGGCAAAGTATACGTATACTTTTTAGACAATGGTAATGTTTATCAAGATCAAGCAGGGACCCAGGATTATGAGGGGGTAACCATAAGAGCCTATATTGGAGATGAAACGGGTGAAAATGAATCTGTAAGCTTTAGTGTATTTGATCAGACTGTAGTTTGGCCCTACCAATTGAATTTGAATACTAATATAGATGAAATCACTCTTGATAATGGCCAGACTGTAGCAACTATCACTGGTGAATTAATCAATAATTTAAACTACCCCGTGCGAGATGTAACCCTGTATCTAAGCACAGATAAAGGGTTTATTCTACCTGAAATCTCCACCGATTCCACTGGAATCATTTCAACAGATTTTAGAGACCAAGGGAATCAAGATGATGTTGGAATGGCAAATATTTACTGTAGGTATTCTCACCCTGGATTATCACCTGAAATTGTGGATTCAGTACAGGTTTTTATAACGACGCATTATTCCATAACATTAGAGCAGCTTCCGGTTGCAGTTGATGAAAATGGGAATAATTTCATTGTGGGTGAAGATGTCGCGGGTGACCAGGCTAAGACACTTTTAATTGCTACAGTAGCGGACACAGCGGGAACGGCTGTTCCGGGAGTTTCATTAAACTTTCATGTAACTGATGAAAATGGCGAAGACTTGGGCTCGGTGGAATACCTAAATCAATCCTCAGATGGAGATGGAAGAGTGCAAGCATTATTTTCAGATGATGGTGCTACGCATGTGGACATTCCTGGTTCTCCTTCATTTGAAGGTGTGACAGTAAAAGTTATTTATGGTGGGGAAGAGTATCAGTCCGTTCAGTTTAATGTCTACGACCCCAATGATGTATGGCCCTACAGTTTGTTTCTGACTACTAATACAGATATCATTCAATTGGATGCAGGCCAGACCCAAGCAACAATTGTTGCACGTTTGCTTAACGGGTTATCTGATCCGGTGAAACAGGCTCAGTTAACCTATGAGGCGTCTCTGGGATTTATTTCCTCTTTTGGTGAGACAGACACTACGGGTGTAGATACAGTATTTTTTCAGGATTTAGGTAACCCTGATGAGGTAGGGATTTCTGATATTTTTTCCGGTTACTCGCATCCAGGTTTTACAGAGCAGATTGTATCAAATACTTTGAATATCTCAATTGAGGATACTACTTTTGAGACCTGTGCTTATGTTACAATACCACCAACAGCCATTGGTGAGATCATGGTCACTGGAGGTGGTGGAATTGAATCAACTATACTCTCTGCTGAAGTATTTGATGATGATGGTATCTTAATTGATACACCTACAGAAGTTCAATTTGTGCTTGGTCCAAATATTCCTTCGGGAGCTCATTTAGAGAATGCATCTTCATCTGATACAGTATCGGCCTTCACAAATAATGGAGTTGCTACGGTTTCATTGAATAGTGGTACAGCTCCTGGACCGGTTCGATTAACGGCCATTGTTCAATGTGATAGCATAGAATACTCTGCAGTGGCTGTACCGGTCATAATAGTCACTGGACCTCCACATTATATAGAAGCGGAGTGGGATCCCTCAAGTACAGAACCAATAGGTGGAGGAATGTTTCGTGTGGAGTGTGCGGCACTGGTATATGATAGACATTACAATCCTGTAGAAGATTCAACTCATGTGTATTGGTCAATTGAACAGGTTTTACCCTGTGAGACACCAGATGTGTCCATCAGCGGTACGAGCCTTACCTATAATGCTAATCTTCAAAATAATCAGTATCATGGAATTGCTTATACGGACTTGTACTATTCCTCCAATGGAGTGGGTGATGAAGTGAAAGTGGTTGCATATACTTGGGGTGATGATTTAAATGGTGATGGTGTTCTTGGAGATTCTGTGGGTACATATATCAATGATGGTGAAGGAGGTGTAGTTGGTTTACCTTACATCAATGGTGGGAACGCAGCGGTAACCATTACAACTAGCACAACTGCCCATGATTTTACATTGCCATTTCAGACAGACTCAGTTCTAGTTATGGTGTCTGTTGGAGTATATGATTATTATGGAAATGAGGTTATAAATGTTCCCGTTTCGTTTAGCGGAATCGGTGTTACAAATTGGTTTGAGGTAGGCTTTGAAGCTTTTGAAGATGTAGGAATTGAGGGTTATGGCGAAGGAGATGGATGTTTTACATGGAGAGATTTTGGAGCTGATGGTGAATCAGAGACTTTGGACTGCGGTGAGGGAGATTATGACCATAACTCCTTTGATGAAGATGGCAATATTCGGCACTGGCCTCACTATGATAATGAGCTCTCAGAACCGTTTTATGACTGCGGAATTGATGGATTATGTCCTGATGACTCAGGATATCCTGGAGTTGATGCAGGAGAAGGCGATGGAACTTGGACCAGAGGCGAACTATTCTTGGATCAAAATTTAAATGGCGAGTATGACGAGGGAGAAATATTTAATGATGATGGGCAAGATGGTATTGCTGATACAGATGATTATGGTGAAGGGGATGGTATCTGTCAGCCTGGTGAACAGTATTTTGATACCGATGGAAATGGATTTTGGGATGCCGGTGAGCCTTTTGATGATTGTGGTTTTGACGGTTTGTGTCCGGAAGATGCAGGATACCCAGGCCCAGATGCAGGAGAAGGAGATGGACAATGGTATGGCTATCACATGGAAGGATGTGGATATCCTGATGTTAGAGTTAGAACGGATGAGAGCGGTGTTGCTAGAATTCTTGCAAACCTTCCGAAAGAGCTATGTACATTTGCAGGTCTGTCAGATGTAGGTGATTTTACATTCTGCACTTATAATCAATTTACCGCAACCATTAATGCAACCCTTGCAATCCCTGTTATCACTCCAGGAGACCCTGTGAATATTGAATTATCTAGAACACCGTTTGAGGCAGACGATGATGCCGGGAACTGTTTTGAATGATGACAACACAATTTAATCCACAATTCCAACGAATCGGTGAAATCCTAATTCATTTAGGTAAAATCAGCGATAGTCAGTTACAAGAAGCGCTAGTTGAGCAGAAGAACACAAAAGAAAAACTGGGTTTAATCTTAATAAATAGTGGAGTAATTACAGAGGATGATTTGGTAACTGTGTATTCTATGCAGTTGGGATATAAAAAAGCAGAAAAAGATATGCTTTTTAATGTAGAGCAGGATGCAGCAGCTTTGGTTCCTGAAGAATTTGCAAGACAAAATGTAGTTTTAGCTCTGTCAAAATCAGATTCTTCCATAGTTGTTGCAATGGAAGACCCTGAGGATATTACCTGTATTGATTCCTTGAAACGTCTAACTGGATTAAATCCAGAGATTCTTGTTGCAGGACCTACATCTCTTGAGAAGGCACTGGATGAGGTCTACGGTGAAATTAAAAAAACCGGAGAAGTACAGGAAGTTATTGAAGGAATTAAAGTTATATCCGGTGATGAAGATCATCAGGAAGAAGTTGATCTCTCCCCTGAAAGTGCGGATACTGAAGATGCTCCAATTGTTAAACTAGTAAATATGATTTTGCAAGAATCAATAAAAGAAAGAGCAACGGACGTTCACATTGAACCAATGGATGATAAGGTTATAGTAAGAATTAGGATTGATGGTGTTTTACAAATCATAATGACTCCTCCTATTAGCTCACTCAGCGGACTGGTTACTAGAATAAAAATATTATCTAAACTAAATATCGCTGAGAAACGGTTAACTCAAGATGGTAGATTTACCATTAAAACTACTGAAAAGGAAATTGATGTTCGTGTATCCATTCTGCCGACGGTTTATGGTGAAAAAATTGTCATGAGATTGTTAGATAAGACAGGCTTTGATTTTAATTTAAAATCGCTGGGTTTTGATCCTGATATGTATAAAATTTTCAAAAAGGTAATTTCACAGCCCTATGGCATGGTAATTGTATCTGGCCCAACAGGTAGTGGAAAATCGACATCTCTATATGCATCACTTAAAGAAATAAAATCTGAGGGTATAAATATTACAACTGTGGAAGATCCAGTTGAATATCAACTTGAAGGTATTAGTCAGGTCCAGGTGTTCGAGGATATCGGGTTGACATTTTCCTCCTCTCTTCGTTCAATTTTAAGGCAGGACCCCGATGTACTTTTGATTGGAGAAATACGTGATGCTGAGACCGCTGATATTGCTGTAAAGTTTTCACTAACGGGACATCTTGTCTTTTCTACTGTTCATGCAAATGATGCCTCATCTACCATTACACGTCTCCTAGATATCGGAATCCCTCCTTTCCTCGTAGGTTCATGTGTGAATCTAGTCATGGCACAGCGCTTGGTCAGGCGGTTGTGTAAAGATTGTTGTGAAAAGTATGATCCTTCAGAGCAGGAGCTTTACGTGGTAGGGTTGGATAAAAAACGATTAAGTGGAGAAAAGCTAAGTAAACCGAAGGGATGCAGGAAATGTAGGAATACAGGCTACAAGGGTAGAACTGCAATATTCGAAATAATTCCTATGACTCGCGAAATTCGAAAATTGATTTTTAATAAGTCCAATGAAGATGATATAAGAACGAAAGCTCTGGAACAGGGAATGATCTCTTTGAGAGAGAGTGGACTGAGGAAAGTTCTTGATGGAACCACTTCAATTCAGGAAATAATGAGGTCTACCGTAGAAGACCTTTAATGGCAGTATTTCAATATATAGTAAAGGATGATGGAGGGAATCGAAAAGAAGGCCAGATATCTGCTTCCACTTTAGATAACGCAATCCAGAAACTAACGACTCAGGAGCAGGTTATTATTCGAATAAAGGAACAGGACACCTCCTGGGATTTTCTTGGACCTTTTTTAGATGAAATAAATCTGTCAGTGGAAAAGATGAAACATCGGATTCCCTTGGGAAATCTGGTTTTTTTTACTCGACAATTGGCCACCATGTTTTCTGCGGGGCTGACCCTAGAGAGAGCAATCCATGGATTGGCAGTTGAAGAGAAACATTCCCGCCTGAAAAAAGTGTTAACTAAAGTTGCAGAAAATATTCGAAAGGGTTTGAATTTGTCTGAAGCGTTAAGTCGCCATCCAGGGGTTTTTAGTAATTTATATATTGCCTTGACAAAAGCTGGAGAAGCGAGCGGAAACTTAAATGAAATCCTCGACCAATTAGCAACTTATTTAGAAAATTTAGATGATACCCGCCGTAAGGTTAGGTCCGCTATGACCTATCCAATTTTCATGATGGTCTTCATGATTATGATGGTATCTGCTATGTTTATATGGATCATTCCAAAGTTTTCTGATGTCTATGCTCAACTGGGAGCAAACTTACCCGCTGCCACAAGAACTCTTGTAGGGATGAGCCAATGGATGAGCGCAAATTTTGGTTCAATTTTATTATTTTCATTACTAACATTATTAGGAATATGGCTCATATCAAAAACAAAAAAAGGCGGATTTGTTATTGATTCTATCAAATTGAAATTACCCATATTTGGTTCACTGATTAATCAAGCGATTTTAAATAAATTTTGTAAGACATTTGGGATTCTAATTGGTGCAGGTGTCCCTGTTTTAGATTCCACAAAGTTATTAAGTAAGGTAGTTGATAACCGGGTATTTGAAGAAGCAACCAATGAGGCTTCTAATTATATACGGGAAGGATACAACATCAGCACCGCTCTGAGAAGAACCGAACTATTTCCTCCCATTATGCTTCAACTTGCATCCACAGGTGAAGAAACCGGTGAGCTAGATAGCCTGCTGGATAGAGCTGCAGATTATTATTATAAGCAGGTGACCGCTTTGGTGGAAAGGATGACAACTCTCATTGAGCCTCTGTTAATTTTGGCGGTTGGAGTCGTTATTGCTATTATGGTTGTCATTACCTACCTTCCTGTATTCCACTTAGGAGCTGCTTTACAGTCTGGTCTTTGATGGATTGGTTGGTCTTTGTACCGATATTTATTCTGGGAACGATTCTCGGTAGCTTATTAAATGTATTGATTTATCGCATTCCCGAAGGGCTCTCAATATTTTTTCCGCGATCATTTTGTCCAAACTGTAGGAATACTATCCCATTTTACAGAAACATTCCTGTTCTCACTTATATATTTCAAGTAGGAAAAAGGAACTGTTGTGATGGCAATATTCCTGTTCAATATCCTATAGTTGAATTAATATCTGGTGTGATTTGGGGATGGTCTTTTTCAAATTTTCATTTGCAAGAGGCATTGTTTTTATCGCTACTTATTTCTTTATTGCTAGTTATAGCTTGGATAGATTATCAGCAAATGATCATCCCGTTAAATATGATTTTAGCCAGTGGACTTTTGGTAATCATTGCGATGGGTTTTAAAATTTTACCACTTCAGGAATCAATCATTGGAAGTCTAGTTGGACCTATTTCATTTGGAGGGGTATTGGGTCTGACATATTTAGTTTCAAAACGGCAAGGAATGGGAACTGGAGATATTCAGCTCAGTGCTGTATTAGGGGGGTGGCAGGGATCGATAAATATCATTCTAATTTTTTTTATTGCCAGTATATTAAGTCTATTAAGCTGGTTTTCAATCTCACTTTTCATGGGGTTTGATAAAGACAGAGCATTGCCATTTGCACCTTTTTTGGTTCTATCGTCAATTACTATTTTTCTCTTAGAGTTTTATTTTAGAGTTAATTTTCTTACATTTATAATTAAATAAAAAAGTTTATTTTTTATACCCTAAAAAGAGCTTGAGGTTATTGGTGGCCTGGAGAACATTTTATACCAAAAGAAATAGAATTTAAAAAATATTACTATGAGAAAGATCCTTGAAAATCAGATAAAATATTTTAGGGTTAATTAGTTTTCTGAAGAAATAATTATAACTCCTGTTTGGCTTGTCCTGAGCCAAAAGGATTTCCCAGGTTCCAGTGTATTAACTTGAAAATAAGTTTCATCAAAACCAAAAATAGTCTCCGGAATTATAATATTCCCTGGGTCCCCAATAAAATTTACATCAACTTGATTTGAAATACCTGAGATGAGATTCCAGCCTTCGGTAAGATCAAGTGAAAGCCAATTTACAGGAATACCTTCCAATACTGATACTCCAACAGATTGAAAACGAAGCCAGTATCCTGTACCAGGGATCATTGATTCTGATAGGATATATGATCCATCAAACGAAAAAAGGGTTCCTTCAATGGATTCAGGAAAATGTATATTTGGTGAGCCATCCGTAACAAAGTAAGGTAGCCCTACCAAATTCCAACCTGAATTATGATTAATTTCAATTGTAGTTGTATTGCCAAAATAAATTTCCAAGTGAATATACTGAAGCTCCCAATCAGGTATGTATACCCAGATAATTGAATCTTGAATTGAATAGCTTAATGAAGGAAGAAAATCATTCATTTCACCATGGACATTAATATAATCAATTAAATTTATATCTTCTCCTGTTAGTCCTAAGTAGAAGTTTTGTATTTCCTCTGGGATATGATTTTCAATTGTTAAATTATGCAATTGTTCATTAAATGAAATTGAGTTGTGGAAAATTAATGAATCGCTATTTGAAAATTTGTGTAAATCAAACATTGTATATGAAAAATTCCGTGAACAATGCAGTTGAATAAATTGGTTTTCCTCTATTTTATTTGTTACCTCAGACCAATAAGCCCTTGACGGTTCATCTAAGTTAACTCTCACATCCAGTGGTTCGAAAACTAATTCAAATTGTTCGAGCCAATTACAAGTATGGTTCTCGTCCATTATGCTAAAACCGTGCCCCCCACTTGGACTGGATTCAATCCACATATTTTCATTATATCCTAAAAGCAAATTATATAAATCTTCCGCGTGATAGCGGTGTGGCTCAGAAGCACCAAAATCAAGATAGAGCGGAGTATATTGTAGGTTTAAATGCATGCTTTGGGTAGAATCAGCAAAATATACTGCTGAATTTCGATGATACTCGAATGGTACTTCTTCCGGTGTACCCCCAAACCATTGTATCATACTGTTGTTTCCATCCATTTCATAAAATCGCCTTTCGCAATCTAAGATTCCTGAACCAGAAGCTGTTGCCGCAATCATAGGCCGGTTTGGATCTAGATGGTTATTTGCATAGATTGCACCAGCAGCGCCTCCCATCGAACCACCTACCATATAAATTCGGTTTGAATCAATTAGATAGTTATTTTGAAGCCAAATTATAGCCCATTCTACAAAATCCTGGGCCATCTGGTGATTATAGTTATTTGGTGAGCCTCCGTATGGTGATAAAAAGATCCATCCTCGTAGATTAGCCTCCTCGTCAAATTCCGTAAAATAGCTAGAATTTTCATTACCTCCCCATTGGTGGAATGCAACTAAGAGAGGAACGGGTTCATCACCTAAATAATTAAATGGAATTTGATAAGAAAAAACATCAAGTGTATCTCCATCCACTACGACATATTCTGAATAAATAGTTTGAGCATTGATTATTCCCACACATAAAAGTATAAGGTAACCAATTTTTAAATTTATCAATTTCATATTAAATATTGAATTTGGTTTAAATTAATCGGCTTATCGTCTAAAAATATAGACAATTTGGGAATAATCCGGCACCTAAAATTGTCTAACATATTTGTAATAAAAAAATATAGGTAATTTCATAGTAAAATAGAATTTAACCTTAATGTAACTGTTAAAAGGAAAATAATGAGAAATAAAATATTAATATCAGGGTTTTGCTTGTTCAATCTTTTGGTTGCTCAGTTCACTCTTCAAGAAGAATCTAATAACCAAACAGTTATCCAATTTTATCATAGTGAAGTTAGTTTTGAGTCTCAGGGTGAATATACAAAGCTGATCCCCTCCAAGGGAGGAACCACAGCAGATTATGGCCAACCGGAGCTACCTCTATTTTCAACTCTGATCCAAGTTTCTCAAGATAAAGAGTATTCCGTTTCTTACAATGTATTATCTTCTCATATAATTGATGATATCAAAGTCTTTCCATTTCAGAATAAAGATAAGACTGAAGCGCCGGGATTCATTAAATACAAGGATGCCTCTTTTTATGCAGAGGATACCGTTTATCCTGAGTCTATCCTTAAGGTATCAGATCGATTGGTAATGCGTGATTTGGAATTACTAAATATCAGTGTCGTCCCATATAGATATAACCCCTTTCAAAGTACATTGGAGGTTATTGATGAAATAGAAATATTAGTAAATGAAGTTGGTGATAGAGACTATGAAAGCGCTCAAGATAGATTACCATCAGAAATTTTTGAAAAACTATATTCAACCTTAATTTTGAATTATGATGAGAGAACCAGAGAAGATGGATTTCAGAATCCAGCCATTTTGTATATATGTGGAGGGAGTTCAGAAAATAACTCCAGCTTTCAGCAGCTAGTTGAGTGGAGACACCAACGCGGCTATGTAGTTTATACAGCATCATTGAGTGAGACCGGGAGCTCTGCCAGTGCAATCAAGAATTACATCCAAAATGCATACAATAATTTCAATCCACCTCCTGAATATGTAGCATTGGTAGGAGATGTGGGAGGGTCTTACAATATCCCTACCTACTATGAGGATTGGGGACATGACCATTATGGAAATCAGTGTGAAGGAGATCATCCATATAGCCAGTTGGATGGTACAGACTTATTACCTGAAGTACTGATCGGGAGAGTTTCTATTCGTTCCACGACTGATCTGGCAATTGTAGTTAATAAAATTCTCCATTATGAAAAAGGAACCTTTGCATCCACTATGTTATCCTATTTTGAAAAGGCAGCTCTGATTGGAGACCCAAGTTCTTCAGGTATGTCAACAACTATAACCAATGAATACATTGAGGAAACTTTGAATGCCTATGGATTTGAAGATGTGAGGATTAAGACTTCAGGAGGCAGTTGGTCTAGCTGGATGCAAAATCAATTAAATGAAGGTGTTCTTTATTTTAACTACCGTGGATATCTAGGTGTCAGCGGATTTGGCAATTCAAATATTGATGCAGCAAATAACGGATATAAGTTACCTCTAGCAACTGTGTTAACATGTGGAACGGGTTCATTTGCTGAAGATCAAACCTGTATAGCTGAAAAATTTTTAAGAGCTGGTTCTGTGTCTAATCCTAAGGGAGGAATCGCAGGGATATCAACCGCAACATGGAACACACATACTTTATTTAATAATATTGTAAATATGGGAATTTATGATGGCATCCTTGCTAAAGGTATAACAACTGCTGGTGGTGGACTAGCACATGGTAAATTAGCTTTGTTCAATGCATATCCAACCAACCCTTATAACTGGGTAAATGCTTTTACTCAGTGGAATAATTTGATGGGTGACCCTGCAACACATCTGTGGACAGATACCCCTGAATATTTAACTGTCCAGTTTGAAGAAGAGATCCCGTTTGGGACCAACTTTCTTGATATAGAAGTGTACGGTTCAAATGGTATTTTTGTTGAAGACGCTATGGTGACAATATTGAAGGGTAATGATGAAATATTCTATAATGATTTTACAGATGAAAGCGGGAATGTAACTTTGGAGTTACTTTACAATTATGGTGGTGAAGTTACATTAACCGTTACAAAACAAGATTTCATCCCTTTTATTGGTACGTTTGAAATTACGACCACTGGTAAATTAATTAATGTGGACCCTGCAGAAGAAATAATTTTAGATGATGGTATGGATGGCGATGATATTTTAAACCCAGGTGAAACAGTTGATATCCAAATTCCCTTGAAAAATTTTGGAATGGTAGATGTGACAGGTGTTCAAGCTATGTTGGAAACAAATTCTCAATATGTAACTATTATAGACAGCGAATCAAATTATGGAACAATCAACTCTGGCGGGTCCTCTATTGGAGAGGGATTTACCTTTTCTCTAGATCCATCTGCATTGGATAGAGAGGACTTGAAACTTCGTATACATATTACTGATGATACAGATGAGGAGTGGACTGGTTCAGTATCTCTATTGGCAAACGGAGGGTATATTATTGTCACAAATGATGCGTACATAGAAAAAAATCAGTCAATAGATATTCCTGTTTCTGTTCAAAATGCTGGAACAATTGCAGTAGATAACTTAATGGGAGAATTAAGCTACAATGGAGAGCTAATTGAAATATTAGATACTGAAGGTTCTTGGGGGACTCTACAGCCTAATGAAACGATTGCATGCTTTGATTGTTTTAGCATACACGCAGGAAATAACATGGTGAATGGAACTCTAGTTTCTTTAGGACTACGATTTTATAATTCTGACGGATATGATAATAGACAGACCCTCACGCTTCAGGTAGGAGAGGTATCTGAATCAGATCCAATGGGCCCAGACTCATATGGATATTATATTTATGATATGGAAGATACGGATTATGATTTTGCTCCCGATTATGACTGGATTGAAATAGATCCAGGATATGGAGGTTCGGGAACAGATCTGAATTTATCAGATAGTGGGGATGGTAATTTTTCCAACTCCTCTGAAATTGTCAATTTGCCTTTTACATTTAAATTTTATGGTATTGAATATCATGAAATTACTGTGAACTCTAATGGTTGGATTTCTATGGGAGAGTCAGATATGGAATCTTTCAGGAATTATCCAATTCCAGGAGCTGGAGGTCCTTCATCTATGGTCGCGGCTTTTTGGGATGATTTGAAAACATCCAACGGTGGTGATGTGTTTCGTTATTTTGACCCTAGTAATCAGTTTGTAGTTATTCAATGGTCAGATATGCGAACTCATAATCAGAATTCAGTTGAGACTTTTCAGTTGATATTATATAATAACCAGGCTCCTCCATACGGGGATGGAGAAATCAAGATTCAATATAAAATCTTTAATAATACATCCTCAGGTAATTATACTGGATACACACCAATACATGGAGGATATTCAACAATAGGAATTGAAAATCATCTAAGTAATGATGGATTAGAGTATACTTTTAACAATAATTATGCATCTGCTGCTACAGAGCTGGATGATGGTTCAGCAATTTTCATTACAACAAACCCTGTCGTTCCTCTTCCGGTACCACATCTAATTTATACGCCCCAGACCTTTAATTTCACTCTTGGTGTCAATGAAACTGTATCTCAATCGCTAATGATTTCCAATCAGGGAGAACCAGAATCCACACTTCAGTATAGCTTAGAATTAGAATATCCGGAAGCTGAGCTTCCTTTTTCAACACCAGGTGGAGGACCAGACGGATTTGGTCATTATTGGGGTGATTCAAACATTACTCCAGAGCTCAATTTTAATTGGGAAGATATTTCGATTAGCGATCAGCAAATTGTTTTTCCTCACAATGACATAGCTTCAGATCCTATAGATATTGGGTTTGAATTTCCTTTTTATGGTGAAACATACTCACAGTGTATCGTCAATCCTAATGGATGGGTTGGATTTGGAGAGGACAACACAGCCTACCAAAATTCATCCATTCCATCAGCTTCAGCTCCTAGGCCTGCTGTTTTTGGCTTTTGGGATGATCTTAGTCCCGTAAGCACAGACCCAGGTGGTTGTCCAGCGTTTGAAGGAAATGTCTATGTTAAAAATAATGAAGATAAGTTAATCATATGGTTTGATAATGTTCTTCGGTGCTCTGCAAACTATCCAGGTACATATAATTTTCAAATTGTATTGCATGAAAATGGTGGAATTGATGTCAATTATTTATCTATGGAAGGGCATTTAAATAGCGCAACAGTTGGAATTCAAAATTCTAATGGTAGTAGTGGTCTTCTAACTGTTTTTAATGATGAATACATAGAAAGTGAAATGTCTCTTCAGTTTCGCAAAATTATTGGCGCAAATTGGCTATCTTTGTTTTCAGAAACACATGGGCTAGCAGGTACGCTGGAAATGGGAGAGGAAGCAGAATTTATTGTGGAGGTAAATTCATTGGAATTAACGGAAGGTGAAATTTTAGGAAATATTCACATTACCAATAGTGAACAACCTACGGTTGTTATCCCAGTCATAGTTAGTGTTGTTTCAGGAGGAGAAGTGACATTGGAATTATCCTATAGCGAAGGATGGAACTTAGTTGGGCTTCCAGTTATAACTTCGGGGAACTATTATATGGATCTATATCCTGACGGTTTGGAAGGAACAATGTATTCATTTTATCAGGGTTATAACCCTGAGGAAAATATGCAGAATGGAGATGGATATTGGCTTCGGATGTCCAACGAAGGTAGTGGATATGTAACAGGAACTTCAGTGAGTCAGTTAGAGGTTAACCTCAATTATGGTTGGAATTTAATTTCTGGATTATCCTATTCAATAGATGTGAATTCAATCAGTGATCCTCTGGGTATTATTGTACCCTTTACTTATTTTGGATTTGATGGTACCTATCTTCAGGCTGAGATGCTGGAGCCAGGGACAGGGTATTGGGTGAGATCAACTGGAGAAGGGGCAATCGAATTAAACTCTGATGCGGAGGGTTTTCGATTGGTGGATCAAAAATCCTTCATTGAGGAAGCAAACACACTAAAAATAACAAAAAATAACGGATATGAAATTCAACTTTATTTTGGAATTGAACTGAGTGAAGAGGAGCTTCTAATGTTTAGTCTTCCTCCACTTCCTCCATTTTTGATGGAAGAAAGTTCGTATATTTTAGATGCTCGATTTGGTGATGAAAGTAGGGTCTGCGACTCAAGCGGGTTATTAAACCTCATAAGTACAAATGAAAGGGAGACAATTGAATTTGAAATTATAGATGGAAAAACTTGGGAGTTAATTGAGAATGAAAGTGATTATTCTGTCACCTTAGCTGAAAGTGGAGAAATAATTCTCCCCTCAGGTCAAACTCAATTTGTATTGAGAGAGGCAGATGTATCTACTTTAGCGTATAAATTTAATGTACGTCCGCCGTATCCAAATCCATTCAATCCAATAACTAATATTCAGTTTACTTTACCTCAAATGGAAATCCATAGTGAAACTATTATTAATATTTATGATCTGAATGGCACTTTGGTTGAGACTATATTAAATGAATATTTGAGCTCTGGTCATCATCAGTTGAACTGGGATGCGGGAAGTCATCCTAGCGGGATGTACTTTATCTATATTCAGTCTGGTCGTTTTGAGCAAAAAATCAAAGCTATGTTAATTAAATAAATTACATTTTTAGTATCACCACTGGGTTTTTACTTATAAAAAATTTATCCTTCTGAATATCAATGGATTCTACTGTTTTATTAACTTTGTTTTTGGTGTTGATCTCATTGCTTGTATTTGGTTGGCTAGAGAATTCAATGCACCTTCAATCACTAAGTAATATCCCTATGAGGATTCATATAAACGGATCTAGGGGTAAGTCAAGTGTTACCCGGCTTATAGCCGCGGGTTTGCGGTCTGGTGGATTGAAAGTGTTAGCAAAAACTACCGGTTCCGCACCACGAATAATTGATGAAAATGGAAAAGACCTTGTTATTCACCGTCTCAGAACACCATCGATAGGTGAGCAGGTGAAATATATCAAGTATTTCAGCGAACAAAAACCTGATGCTGTTGTGATGGAATGTATGGCAGTGGACCCACAATATCAATGGGTTGCAGAACATAAAATGGTTAAATCTCATATAGGTGTCATAACGAATGTTCGACCTGACCATCTGGAAGAAATGGGGCCTACTATGGAGGATGTTACCTGTTCTTTGGCAAATACGATTCCCTGTAATGGGCATATCTTAACAGTCCCTAGCCCTTCCAATAATTATCTAAAATCAGTTTCTGCAAACAGGGACACTAGGTTTCATGAAGTTGATGCAGATAGCATATCCTCAGATTATCTATCAAAGTTTCCTTTTCTAGAACATGATGAGAACGTTGCCTTGGCATTAAAGGTGTGTGAATTAGCGGGTGTGGATCCAGAGACAGCTAAGGAAGGGATGATACATACGAATCCAGACCCGGGGGCTTTAGTTTTGTGGGAGCTTCAATTTGAAGATAATCATAATGAATTTGTAAGTGCTTTTGCTGCTAATGATCCTGAATCAACCTTAAAAATATGGCATTTAGTGCGAGAAAGATTATCTAAAAAATCTGTGTGTGTATTTTTAAATACCCGTGCAGATAGAAGACAGAGAACTCAACAGCTAGTTTCATTGGTGAATGAGCACATAAAACCAGACACTTTTATTATTAGAGGCGAGGATTTTCAACCGATAATCAAACAGGAACTGAAAACAGCTAAGGGAAAGGTCTCTATTCATTCTATGAAAACAACCCCAGAGGAATTAATTAATGAATTGAAAACATTAAATCATAATTTTATATTTGGGATAGGAAATATTGTTGGTTGGGGTGAATCATTTGTGTCCGCATTAAAAAAGTACAGAGTCAATGGTTGAGATAGCAATAGGAATTGGAATTGTCTTAAGTCTTATATTGACGGAAACTGTTGGTGTTACAGCGGGAGGGGTCATTGTCCCTGGATATATCGCCCTTTATCTTCACGAACCCATGAAGGTGGTTAGTACATTTGGAGTTAGCTTAATTGTATTTGTAATTGTTTGGAGTTTATCCAAATTTATGATGATTTACGGTAAGAGAAGGCTTGTTTTATGTCTATTACTTGGTTTTTTCCTTGGATATTTATCCAAGATGTATTTCAGATTTCCTGCTTCCAATCTGGATCTGTCAGTCATTGGTAATATTATTCCTGGACTTATCGCCAGTTGGATGGACAGACAGGGCGTAATTCGAACACTGAGTGTTGTATTGATAACTGCTTCAATTGTTCAGCTGTGTTTAATGCTATTGGGATTGGAGACTCCTAATGTTTAGACCTGCTATTCAAAAAACAAGGGTACTGGTTTCTTTGGCTTTAATTAATCTGTTATTATTTATTTGGGCATCTCAATCTACTGGTGAGGTTGAAGCAGCTGGCTATGACTATAAGATACAGGCAGCAACCCATATGAAATCTGCAATGAAAAGTTTAAAAGAGTATCGTTATGGTGCTAATTCTGTATTTTTAGATGCAATTAATGACCCCAATGAAACAGGCTTGGTAGGACCAAAATTCAGTCACATCTCAACAGGAGAAGGGGACATTGATAGTAAACTCTCGACCTTAAATCCAAACTTTTCAGCATTGATCGTTGAGTTATTTTTGGAAGCTGGGATTTCTCAAGGTGATAAAATTGCAGTATCATTTACTGGCTCTATGCCAGGGGCAAATTTAGCTGTAATGAGCGCTTGTCATGTCATGGGAATTGTTCCCGCAATCATCAGTTCTGTTGGGTCATCTCATTGGGGAGCGACCGATCCCCAGTTTACATGGATAGATATGGAAAATACTCTGGTATCACAGGGGATGTTCAATCACTCGTCAGTAGCTGCATCATATGGAGGCAAAAGTGATATTGGAGGAGGAATGAGCCAGGTGGGAAGAGATCAGATCAAAGAGGCATTTGAAAGGTCTGAAATTTCTAAATTCATTGAAACTGAGAGACTTAGTGAGAGCATAGAAGCTCGAATAGATATTTATGATAATTTTACTGAACTTAGTAAATTTTCAGCTTATATAAATGTTGGCGGTGGTGCAGCGAGTGTTGGGACTTTAGAGCAAGCCAGAGAAATTCCTCCTGGAATTTCTTTTCCTTCTGATTTGAATAAACTAGAGAAAAACAGTGTTCTCATGCACTTTTCTTCTCTGGGAACACCTGTAATTCATATCCTTAACATTAGAGAATTATGCGAGAGATATGGTGTAGAGTTTGCTCCTGTTCCCTTTCCGTCAATTGGTGAAGGGGCATTGTTTTCTGAATATGCCTATAATTTTTATATAACTTTGGCCGCACTTTGTATTGCATTGAGCGGTCTAATTGGTGTCGCGGTACACTCCCACAACCAAATTACCCAGCAGAGAGACTCTTATGAACCTGAATCTATCTTATAAATATATATTATTTTTCAGTTTGATAGGATTATCATTCGGAAAGGCAGTTGATCCGAAAGAAATATCAAATCGTGAGATTCTAATAGTTGGTGAAAATCGTCAGGAATATTTTTCATTATACAGTTCATCCCTCAACTTTGTAGTCTATGGTCCAGATACTATTAAGATATATGCTCGCAAAGCAATCCCCGCAAGAGATCGCAAGGTGCATTCTTTTGGATATAACTTGGTGCTGAATAAAAAAGATACAATTAGTACATCCTTTAATAAACGTATTTATTCAAAAATTACTTCAGCGGAGCATAAACGTCATGGGTACTCCAGTGCTGGAATATATACCTTTCCGATTCCGCCTGGTAAACATAAGATAGAGATGCTTCCTCTTTCAAAATCAAGCCGTCCGGTAATGGTGCGTATGATTATTCATCCACAGAATCGAGATAGGGGAAGAGGTAAGTTTATTCTCCCTGATTCAGAGACTCCACTTTTTTATATTAACTTTGGAGAAAAAAAAGTACGTTATCTCCAACTTGATTATTGGAATCAAATGAAATTTTCTATTGATAGTGCAAAGAGAATCAAGGTTATATGTCGCTTAAAATATTTTGAGGATATGTCCAAAGAACAAAATTATCGATTGCAGCTATCTAAGGAAGGTGAAATTATAAAAACCTTTTTTATTAAAACTGAGCAATCTTCTGAATTTTTACAATTAGATGGAATCCCCTTGGATATAAGTGTGTCTAAGAGTATTGATATTGAATTAGACTCTGGGTCATATACATTTGAATTACTTGATGAAAAACGCTCTGTTTATTTAAGGGTGATGGAATATGAAATTTAGTTTTCTTATTTCAACCTTATTTTTTTTTCTAAGTTTTAGTTTAGGGCAATCTCTAAAAAACAGGTTATTGGTTCCTATCTATATTTACCCATCTATATCCTTTGGATATGATTCAAATTTTTTGAAATTATCCGGTAGTGAAATAAAAAAGTCAACATTAAATACAGAAATACTAGGGAGGTCTGCCACATTTGACAGCCAGGTTATAAAACCAAAATTGAAAATTCTTTATAGTCCAGTATTATCTGATAAATATGAGTCCGAGTTTTTAATTTCTTTTTCACAGTCTTTGTACGGTCAACTGAATAAAAAATCATACAATCGTTATTCGTTAGTTTATGGACAACATCTTGGACCATATAGCTGGTTAAAAATAGGGTATAGCAACCTACCTAAATATTTTATTCGAGATTATATTGACCGTGATATAACTGGTAATGTTAGATTTCCGTGCAGTTTCTCTAGTGAAGAAATTTTCATATCATATTCTTTTCCAGTTTGGCAAATGTCTTGGCTTAGATTCAAGGTTAAGGGGATAAACGAATTTTATAATTCTAATTTTACAGAGTTTGATCAACAAAAGTTAATTAGACAGCTCGATTTTCATTCGGGATTATCTAAAAGGACAAAATATTCAGTTTCTATCATTCATGAAAATAGTGTGAATACAACCTACGATTCAGAATTGATATCAGCACATATTGATCGCTCCTATCTGATGGATAAACTGATTTTAAGTTTTACTCACGGTTTGCAGTCCTTCTCAAGAATAGAAAAATCTGGTTTGACCCTGTCAGTTGAGCAGCGTTTATATGAGTTGAGCTCAACAGGAGGTAATATTGATGATTGGAAATTTTATTTTGAATCCAGTATATCATTTTGGAGTAATATAGATATACATGATGATATTGGCCTTAAGATTTCTTATCAATTCAGAAATAGGGATGCAGATTCAAATCCTCTGGGAGATTTTTCCTGGATTGAGGATATAAAAGACTTTTCAAAACACCTGATTTGGGTTGAATTCTCATATGATATAGCTTTGGACTTATTTTATTGATTCCATGAAGTTGATTTTAATTCTCATTAGCATAGGAGGTGTTTTTCTGTCCTGCAGAAGACCCGCAGATCCAATTATTGAAGAACATCCATTGACATATTTTCAATGGGGAACATTTGATACAGGAGGAGAGTGCCTTGATTTGGAGGTATTGGATTCTGTGGTTGTGGCGGCTGCTAACTATAATGGTTTTTTTGTCCTTTCAATTGATGAACAAAATCAGTCCTTGGATACGATCTATCATGGAGTAGACTTAGACCCAACAGTAGGCGATAACCGAGCTGAGAGAATAGCTATCTCAAAAAAACATGGGATTGTTTTTATTTTGGATAAATATGATAAAATTTGGATGCATAAATTGAATGGAACTCAGTACCTGGATAACTGGGTGGAAGATTGCTATAATGGAGTTTGGATAAGCACAGCTCTTGATGACAGAGAGGACGGAATTGGTATTTTCTCATTGGTTAAACACAGCTCTGCACAGAGTGATACGGGTGGAACAGTAGGTGAATATGACCAATATTCCACTTCACTAGTTTGGAAAAATTTGACAGATGTAAACTCTGAAGATGTGTTTACAAATAGCGGTGTACCTACGTGTGAATACACAGCTAATTTTTCAGTACTTCCCACAGAAATTTATTTTTCTGATGGTTTGCTAAGTATCGCCAATGGAGAGTTGGGTGTTTCAATATTAAAGCAGACCTCCCAAAATATCTGTGTAAATGAATACGGAACTGAAATCTCAGAGTTTATCCCAACAGGAAATTATGATGAAGACCGGGAGTTTTGTACCACTCCTCCCTCTCCTGGTCCCTGGATTACAGAGGATGGCTTAGGAGGCGAGTTTGAGCCAGCCGGAGGATTCAATCCATCAGTGTTCTCTTCGTTTGATACTCCTGGTGAGGTAAAAACTGTTTACTCATTTGAAAGTACAATTTTGGCGGGACTTTCCAAAAGTAATGGCTGCCACATTCAATTTATTGAAACAAATGGAGAGCTACTAAATCACTACAGAATTGGAGAGGGATATTCAGTAAGCGGGATTGATTTTAAAAACAATATTTTAGCGCTCGCATGCGGGCATGATGGTGTCATATTATATGAGTGGGATGGAAATAACTTTCCAAGTTTACTTGGGAAAATCAGCACCAGCTATGCCAATAAAATTAAGTTAAATAATAATCGTGTCTTTGTTGCGACAGAGGACGGAATTGATATATTTGAAATAGAAAGGTGAAACAATGAATTTTATTAGAAAATTATTAATTATACAATGTTTAATAGCTATTGCATCTGCTCAATTTGACTGGATAGATAATGGAGTCCCATTGAGACAGGGTGTTCACATTGAATGGCAACGAACAGGTGACAGATCTCCAAATGGTGAGATGATATTTGCCTGGTCGGATACGCGTAATGGGATCAGAGATATATTTGCACAAAAGGTAAATGCGGACGGTGAAAAACAGTGGGGAGAGGACGGAATTGCTGTAGTTACAACTGAGGGGAGGCAGGAGGATCCTATACTCATTGCTGATGATAGTGGAGGTGCATATGTGATCTGGGCAGATTATAAAAATGAACCAGATACAGAGGGGGACGTTTATGGTCAACATATTTTATCTAATGGTACATTAGCCTGGGAAGAAACTGGTAGGGCACTGACAAATAAATCGGGCAGACAAACCTCTCTAAATATGTGTAAAGATGGAGAGGGAGGGGTTTTTGCAATTTGGAAAGATTTTGAACCCAGCTCTTATGGACATATTTATGGGACACATATATCGCCAGATGGAACAATCTTGAATGAGGGGGAAGGCTACCCAATAGTTGCGTACCCATCATACAAGGGATATGCCAGCTTAGAATATGGTGGCCCAGGGAGTGCGGTTCTTATATGGCAGGATGAGCGCTTTGGAAATGGAAATGGGGTATATGATGAAGGTGAGCCGTTTACAGATGACAATCAAAATGGAATCTGGGACGATGGAGAATGGTATGAGGAATGGAATGGTGTGGATCTATTCGCACAGAAGATTTCCCATAGTAACGGAGAGATAGTTGGTCAGTGGAGTGCCGCGGAAGAGGGTGGAAAACATATCTGTAATTCATTGAAGGATCAGATTAGTCCGAGAGTGACTCATTTTAATGATTACAATACAGTTATCGTATGGGCAGATAATCGAACGAATGGTGTTTCTGGAAATTCAAAAAATGATATTTATTTTCAGATATTAGATGAAAATGGAAATAATTTACTTAATGAAAATGGAATTCCAATTGCTGCTGGGAATTGGGAAAAGAAACTTCCCAGAGTGAAGTCAGATGGAAATTTTGCATTTGTTGTGTGGGAAGATGAGCGTCAAAGTCCAAACTGGCAGTATTCGTCAGATGTATTTGGTCAAAAAGTAGATATGGATGGCTCAATATTTTGGACTGAAAATGGAAGACAAATAGTTTCTTTCGAGGGGAAACAGGAGCAGGTGCGGCTCACTCCAGATGGAATGGGAGGAGTTTATATTGCCTGGGAAGATGAGCGCATCAATAGAACGACAGATTTTCAGATTTATTTACAATATATTGATGGGTCCAATAATGAACTAGCTGAAAATGGTATTTCAATATGTTCAGCTGACTATTTACAGAGAGCTCCTCTTTTAAAGGGGGATGGCTCCGGTGGCGTCTATGTCATGTGGGAAGATCAGCGAACTGGCAGTGGTGCAATTTTTATGCAGCACTTGAACAGCTCTCAGGAGCTGAGTTTTGCGGAGGATGGAGAGGAGCAGTTTTATGGAATTGGTACAGACAATGGGGGACACTCATATTCCTTTGGCTCAATTTATCTTGGCCAGGATGAGAATTTACTTTATTGGCAGGATTTGAGGAGCGGAAGCTTAACCTATGGTCAAAAAATATCTTCAAACTTTAATAATGAGGCCTTAGATAATGGTACAATTCTCTGCACTAATCCTTTTCAGACACAAGCAAAATTATTGAAAAATATGAGTAATTTGTTTTTGGGATATTTAAATAATGAGGCTGAGCCCTTGGCTTCTTACCAGGTACTTAACCTAGACCTAAGTGCTATTGATGCAGGGGAGGGACACCTTGTTGGTCCGGAAACAGACTCACATCATTCTTTTGATTTAACTACAGGGGTAGATGGCTCTGTGTATTATGTTTACACAAAAAATATAGACTATTGGCAGTATTTGACTGATCTGTTCATTCAAAAATATGATGCTGAAGGTAATGCGTTATGGGAATCCTCAATTCAGATAACTAATGGAGAATATTCCGATGATATTGTAAAAGCTGTTCACCCAAGTTCGCAAGGTGGTTGCGTTATAATTTATGAATACAGTTATGCAGGATTTACATCACTGAAATCCATAAGCGTTGATTCTCAGGGAGAAATTTCAGAATCAATTGATCTAACCAATTTAACCTTTATAAATCAGTTTTATGAATCATCTCTATTCACAGATGATTATATATTCGTCACCTGGCGTGATGCAAGAGGATCAGATTACGATATATATGGTCAATTTCTTGGAATGCAAGGAAATATATTGGGAAATGAAGAAGGAATTGAAATTGCAGGATATATTGCCGATCAGACCAACTCATCCGCCGCATTAAATAAAAATGGGAATGAGATTTTGGTATGTTGGGAGGATAATCAATTCGGTGAAAACGCTGATATTAGTTGCTCAACGATTAATGTCAACAACTACGATATTGGTGAGTTAGTAGTTATTGCTATGACAGGAGACGAAGAAATGAATCCATATGTATATGGCTCAGAATCAGGAACCTATCTCCTTGCATGGGAGAACCGTGTGAATGGGCTAGATACTGAAATATATTACCAGGAATTAAACGGGGGTAATTTTGTCCACGCGGATAATGGGGTGGTGGTCTGTGATGCGCCATTTGACCAGATGAATCCTAAAATTGATCTGTACTCCGAGTCTGATAATTCTTATGTCATTTATTGGGATGATAAGAGAAGCACAGGGAAAGCTGAATTGACAAATATTTTTTGTCAATCTGTAACTGTTGAAGAAGGAGGATTATTATCTATTTCTTACCTGAACGATTGGAACCTTGTGGGATTGCCATTGGTTGTTGAGGATGCAACTTACACATCTATATTTCCCGAGGCAATTTCTGGGACGCTTTTCGGATTTGACGGCACCTATTTTCAAGAAAACGAACTTATTAATGGTCTAGGATTTTGGCTCAGATTTACCAATTCAGGGAGTACAAGCATATCGGGTGAGTCAATTGCAAATGTGACAGTCAGTTTATTGTCAGATTGGAATCTGATATCCGGTTTGGATCAAACTATTAATATATCTGCCATTGAAGATCCAGAAGAAATCATAATTCCCGGAACGTTATATGGTTTTTCCGGAACCTACGAGCAGGTGTCTATCTTAGAAGCAGGAAAGGGATATTGGATCAGAACTTTTTCTGCTGGAGATGTGGTAATTACTTCCAATTCACAAAGAGGTAGACCCCCCGTTATTAATGAAATGGCTGAGGCGAATAAAATTCGTGTAAAAAATATGGATTTATATTTTAGTGATGAAATTTTAGTTGAAAGTTCATTGAGTTATGGTTTACCTCCAAAGCCTCCGGTTGGTGCTAAAGATATACGTTTTTCTGGAGATACAAAGCTTTGTGTCTCGGATGAATGTTTGATTGAAGTTATGAGTTTTCCTGAGTCGACACTGTCATTTGAGTGTGAAATCAGAGATGAACATAATTGGGAATTAATAGATGAATCTGGCAATGTGTTTCATTGTGAAGGTGTTATAGAATTTGATTTCAAAAGAGAATCAGAAACTATTGTTTTAAGAAAATCAGTTTCTCCCATTGTTCCATCGGAATTTTCTTTGCTACCAGCTTTTCCAAATCCATTTAATCCAACAACAAACATTCAGTTCACTCTTCCTGAATTATCAATAGTATCCATATCTATTCATGATATTCAGGGCGCTTTGGTCGAAAGGTTAGTGAAATTCGAAAACATGGAAGCCGGACTTCATACTTTAACCTGGAACGCCAAGGAATTTTCAAGCGGTATATATTTTCTTCATCTAGAAACAGAAAATAACTCGCAAGTGAAAAAACTAATGCTTATAAAGTAACATATTTATGACTTTATCTAAGATAAAATTCAAGCTACCATCTTTGGTGTTCATGACCTTGGCAATATTATCTTCACAAGATAACCCTCTCCCTGAATTTTATCATACATATGATGATATTGAGGCTCAATTAAATGCCTGGGATGAGGAGTTTGGTAGTACTCCATCTGGAGATAATGGTATCATTTATAAGAAAAAAGTGATTGGATATTCTACAAAAGATAACCTACCATTTTGGGGCGTGAAAATTTCTGATAATGCTAATCTGGATGAGGACCAGCCCAGAGTCTTAATTTTGGGTCAGTGTCATGCTGAAGAAATATATGGAGTGGAAATCTCAATGGCAATGATAAACTGTTTTTTAAATCTTAGCACCGGCGGATTACAGGAGTGTTTCAATTCAGAGATTGCCAGTCAGGTTTTTTCAAATCTACAGAATTTAGAAATATGGATTGTCCCAACGCATAATCCGGAAGGATTGAGAGTAGTCCATGGATATGAAGAGTCCAGTGGAGACAGTAGCTCATGGATTCAGGATGTGAGCTATCGGAAAAATAAAAGAGATGTGAACAGTGATGGATTCTTTAGCTTTGATAATACTGTCGAGGCAGGAAACGACTCAGATGGTGTAGATTTAAACCGAAACTATGATTTGAACTGGATTTTCGGTGATGATAAATTTGTGGAAGATTGTGCTGGTAGTTACTGCTCCCATTTTGACTATTACAAAGGTGATGCTCCTTTTTCTGAAACTGAGATCCAGGCAATAAGAGACTTTTCTATAGAAAAGCAGTTTTTACTTTCTATTGCATATCATAGTTCAAGGTCTGGGAATGTATCAGAAAAAGTGATCTATTCATGGGAGTGGGGCAGTGGTACAAAGTATTCTCCAGACTTTGATGTTATTAATGATATAGGTATCAATATTTCCAATTTGATTTTGAGAGACGCGACAGATGGTTCAACATATACACCAACTACAAGCAAAAGTAGAAAAGGGAATGCTCACGATTGGTTTTATGCTGAAACTGGGACTATCCAATATCTGATTGAGGTTGGCTCTGCAAATATGCAGTCTTCAGACAGTGTTAAGGTGTCTCAAATTATTGAAGATAATTTTATGGGTGCTTTTTATTTGCTGAATAGGGCATGGGGAAATACCAATAATTCCAGCTTATCTGCTGATAAATTTCAAATCACGGGTATTGTAACAGATGGAATAACAGGAGCACCTGTTCATGCCAGTGTACGAATATTGGAAATGGATGGAGGTGTCCTTACACCTAGATTTACAGATAATTTTGGTAGATATCGACGCTTGCTGAATGAAGGAAATTTTTCACTTAGTATTTCTGCTGAAGGATATGAAGATTATGAATATACTTTTTATTCTTCTAATTCTACTATTCATCAACATGATGTAGAGTTGACACAGTTGGTGAGGCATTCATTAGACTTGAATATTGAAACTCCGGAATATTTTACCGGTTCTGTTCAACTTATTCAAGCAACTACTATTAATATTGATACTTTGGAAATAATTAGTGGTGACACATCTTTCCAATGGTATGAAAATAATTATAGACTTACTTTTTTGGGTGATGGACTTGCACCTTCCATCATTGATCTTAATTTTTATCAAAATGAAAGCCACACCATATCTTTATCGGATAGGGATATAATTTTTGAGGAACAGTTTGAGAGTCTTGATAATTGGACAGGAGACCCTTGGTGGAATGCTATGGGTGTATTGTATTCTCAAACAGATTTGGTTTATGATAGTTCTTTGGAGTCTATGTTGACAGCAAGCCAAATATTACAGGAAGGTGAAGATACCCAGGCTGTTTTTGAAGTGAACATGAAATATGAAATAGAGTGGGATCATGACACCCTATCGTTGGGATTATTAAATGTGAATCAAAACAAAACAATTTGGTTAAAGCACTGGACCGATCAGAATTGGTCTGATCATACCGACTATGTTCCGACAGTTCTGGATGCAGATAATATATATAAACCTGTTATCAGGTTAAAGTCAGATGAAACGGTTAATTACCGTGGTGTTGAAATGGAATCTCTTATTTTGATAAAGGGTTCTACAGTAGATATAGAGTTAGGTGTTGAACCCGTTTATCCAACTGCTTTCATTGTACAACAGAACTACCCCAACCCCTTTAATGCGAAAACCCACTTTGCTTTTACACTACCGGAAGATACAAAAATAAATTTTAAAATTTATGATTTAAGCGGGAGACTTGTGGATCATGTTAAAGAAAATACTTTTTTAGATCAGGGGACTCATACCGTCGAATTTGATGCAAATCATCTGTCAAGTGGAATTTACTTTTATTCTATTCAAATGAAGAACCAAACAAAAATCAAAAAAATGATAATATTAAAATAAGGAAAACATAAATGCTACTCCGAATTACTACAATTGTCTTTTTGCTTTTATCAACACTAAAATCAGATATACTCCCGCTCACTCAACGGTATTTTCATGGTCAAGATCAGGGACATGAATATTCACGGGGAACCTACATGATTATTCTATCAGACCCGAGTTTAGAAACTTATTTAACCGATAATAATACAGGCAACTTTGTTGAGTTCAAACGTACTCAGGGATATAATGTAGTAGTCCAAAATTTTGATGATATCGCAAGCGGTGAAGCACAATATTTAAAATCATATCTTCAATACTATTACGAAGAACAAGATTCCCTGCTGGAATACGTTTTACTTGTTGGAGATGTAGATGGTAATTATGCAATACCATCTTTTATTATCGGCTCATATAATGAAAATGATGATGATGTTACCGATTATCCTTATTCATTTTTTAATGAGGATGTTATGGAAGCTAAATTTTTCATAGGTAGGTGGTCTGTTAGGACGGTTCAAGATTTTATCAGCTTGAAAATGAGAAGTATTCAATACATAAAAATGGATAACATAACAGATTATAGCTATTTGAATAAGGGGCTACTGGTTGCAGGAAATTATAACGGTGAAGATGATGCGCCTAACACCTGGCCTGTTACTCCCCTTTGGACATCTCTCTGGCTTTCAGATGAGTTGCAAAACTATGGATACTCTCAAATTGATACAGCATTTTTTCATCTAGATAATCCAAACACTGAAAATTCCCAGATCGCAACTTCTTGGAGTAATGGGGTGGGCATTATCAATTATCGGGGATGGGGTGACGCAAACGGATGGCACAAACCCTACTTTCACCGGGAAAACATTGATGAACTGACTAATGGATGGAATTTACCTATCGTTATGAGTTTTGTATGTAATACAGGAGACTTCGGTAATTCCATAGATCAATGTTTTGGGGAATATATGCTTAAAGCGGGATCACCTTCTTTCCCAAAAGGAGCTGCCGCTATGATTGGTCCATCTGATTTAGATACAGATACCCGATTCAACAATGTTATGTGTGGTGTGATGTGGGATGAGATGTTGGAGGAGAGAGTTCCTGAGCTTGGGCCTGCTCTTCACGCAGGAAAGAAAGCAATTCAGAAGGAGTTTCCAGACTACTCAGTAAATGGTCAGAACATTGCTGAATTCTATCACCATGTCTATGGTGTACTGGGAGACCCAAGTATTCCGGTTTGGCTCAAAGAACCGGAAGATTTGTCAGCAGATATTGAAGAAAATCCTATTCTAAATCAATCTCACTTTAACACTGTTATTTCCAATGAATCAGGAGATTTGATCATGGATGTAGTGGGCGCTTTGATGTACAACGGAGAATTGATTGGGAAAGGATTATCTAACCAGAATGGAGTTATGGATATTGATTTTACTGGCGTGCCAGAAGGGGGTTCATTACAGCTTTATCTTAATAAACCGCAATATTTCCAAAAGCAAATAGAGCTGACATTTGCGAGTGATGATGGTTCAGAATTTATTCAAAATGATTATGTAATTCCTGAATCTTTTTCAGTTTATACCTATAACTTTTATGATTCCAACTCTGGACATGAGAGTGCACCGGTTTATGATTGGGTTGAGATCAGTGAAATCGGGACAAATCTAGGACTATCAGATGACTCCCACATAAACGGAGTGGATATTGGATTTGATTTTCAGTTTTATGGTGAGTTTTTTAACTCTATGACAGTGTGTTCCAATGGCTGGGCATCTTTTTTACCATGTCTAGATGGAGATAGCAATGGGGAATGTAACTCTCTAAGCCATTTTTTCAATAACTCAATTACACATCCCATAGGTCCTTACGGGATGCTCGCCCCATTTTATGATGATTTGGATGACAATAATGGAGCTGAACCACTAAATGTTTTTTCCTATCAAGATTTAGAAAACAACAGGTTTATCCTTCAGTGGGATAACATTGCGAACGGTCAACACGATGAAGACTGTGAACCTGGCAATGATGAGTCATGTCCTAAAGAGACATTTCAAGTGATCTTAACAGAAAACGGTGAGATATTATTTCAATATAAAGAAATCAATAATGTAGATGACCACGGCTGTACGATTGGGATTGAATCACCAGATAAAAATGATGGCGTAGAGTATATATTTTTCAATCAGCAGAATGATAACGCCTCAGGACTGACAAATGAAATGGCAATAAAATTTATTCCAATCACACTTGAACTTGTGCAAGAAACTGTCCCTGAGAAATTTAGTTTATTCAATAACTTTCCAAACCCATTTAACCCATCGACAACAATACAATATTTTCTTCCAAAAAGATCTAAAATTGAGCTGACTGTCTTTGACCAATTAGGAAGAGAAATAAAGTACTTTGAGAGCAAGCTCCAAGAGCCGGGGATACACCAGATCCAATGGGATGGTACAAATCAGGTTGGAGATGTGGTAGGATCTGGAACATACCTATATCAACTTAAATATAATGGTTTTTCCAAAACTGGAAAAATGTCACTGATCAAATAAATAAACCATATTTGTATAGTTGCGCATATATGCAACTATAATATAAATTCACCTCGCTGTGGAATATCCATTAGAAATTTTCAAAGCCCTCTCAGAGGAAACTCGCTTTCGTATCATATTTATCCTTAGAAACGCCAAAAATGAATTGTGTGAATGCGATATAGCTGATATACTCGATGTTCCTCAATATAATATTTCCAAGCATCTAAATATTCTTGATAGTGCCGGTATGATCAAAAAACGAAAAGAGGGCAGATGGATTTATTTAAGTCTCTCTGATTCACTTGATAAATTTAAATCCTCAGTCATCAATTCGCTTGGACATTTGAACAGTGAATTGATAAATGAAGATTTAACAAAAATGAAACATTTTTTAATTTCAACTAGTGGTAATCGATGTTCCTGATATTACTAGATATAGTATAATAATGTAAACATGAAAAAAAATAATTTAGTTGTAAATGAACATTTACAGAACGCATTAAAAATTGTGGGAGTAGTTATGTGTTTGTATCTGTTCCTTGTTGGGATAAAGGGCCTTTCCTCTGGAATCAAAAATATGGGCGGCGACTTTGCAAATGATATTCTAACCACCACCAGCAATCCTTTATTGGCACTTTTTATTGGAATCTTAGCTACAACATTATTTCAAAGCTCATCTACTACAACATCCATTATCGTAGGGATGGTCAGCGGTGGAGCGGTCACTCTCTCTGGAGCGATTCCAATGATCATGGGAGCAAACATTGGTACAACAGTCACAAACACGATTGTTTCCATTGGTCATATTAATAGAGGAAATGAATTTAAACGCGCTTTTTCTGCATCAACGGTTCATGATTTTTTTAATATTTTAGCGGTGCTGATTTTATTTCCCCTTGAAGTAGCATTTGGGTTTATTGAAAAATCAGCCACAGGTCTAGGGACTCTCCTATTTGGAACTGTCAGTACCGATGAGGTATTTAAAAGTCCAATTAAAATAGCAATTAAGTGGGGATCAAAGCACATTGAAAGTTTAAGCTTTGATAGCAATAGTCTCTATATATTTATTAGTGTTGTATTAACATTTTTAATGCTATTTAGTATTGTTAAATTGCTGAGAATTTTGGTGCTAGATACCATCAAACAGTATTTTGACCAGTATATATTTAAGACAGCACTGCGTGCTATATTTTTTGGAATGATATTAACAATTATGGTCCAAAGTTCTTCAATTACAACATCTACGATCGTACCTCTTGCGGGAGCTGGTGTTGTTACTTTGAGACAAATATATCCGTTCACATTAGGTGCAAATATTGGTACAACTGTGACAGCACTTTTGGCGTCACTAACTCTGAATGTTACTGCTATGGTGGCAGCATTTGCTCATTTATTCTTTAATATTTTTGGTATTATTGTCATTTTTCTTAATCCAATACTAAAAGATATCCCTATAAAATTAGCAGAGCGGATTTCAGATATGTCCATTAAAAATAAGTTTATACCTGTTATTTATCTATTGATTTTCTTTTTTTCACTACCATTTTTAATCATCTTAATTGGGAGATTGTAATGTTTAAACAAATTTTTGAGATATTTAAATCCGATAGTTTATTTGAGCAAGCACTAAGTGAGTGTCATGAGATGCTGGATATTGATCTTACTATGTTCAGCGCATCTATAAATTCGCTCAGGAAGTCTGATTCTTCAAAAATTGATATTGATATATTTGCGATGGATAAAAAAATAAATGAATTTGAGCGCGATGTACGCAGAAAAGTTATGACTCACCTGGCTGTAGGTGGTAAGGAGGATATAGGTTCAGGGTTGGTGCTAGTTAGTGTGGTGATTGATATTGAGCGAATAGGTGATTATACCAAAAATATTTATGATTTGGCAGTAAATCATCCCAAAAAATTGAAGGGGGGTAGCGCGGAAAAGAGACTGGCTGAAATAGAAGAGATATCTTTTAAACTATTTGAAGATACAATTGAAGCCTTCAAAAATCAGGATATAGAAAAGGCGCGGGGGCTAATGGGATTTTATAAAGAGAAAATATCTTCTCAGAGTGATGCCATTACTCACGATGTAATTTTAGGAAATATAGATGATCTTGATATAGGTAGCGCTTCCGCAGTGGCTTTATATGCACGCTATTTAAAACGAATTGCAGCTCACTCGAGGAACCTGATCTCAAGCGTTGTTAATCCATTTGAAAAAATTGGTTATCCTGAGTAAATGTACAAATTTATCTGGTTATATTTGTCCTCATTTGGGATCATGTTTGCGGTCTGTTCATGGTGTCAGGAATCTGGATTTTTAGATAGAGAGATAGGCTCGTTGAAAGGCTTTATTGCACTATTATCTGGAACGATTCTCTACATAGCTGTGGGTAGAAGGTTATAAAATTATTTATTGGTTGAGTCCAATCCATTGAAAAAAATATTAATTATTATTTTTTATTGGAACTCTTTGTTCCATTTTGAGTATAAAGCTAATTTCGCACCCATAATTTTAATATTTACGGAGGAATATAAATGATAAATGTGAAAAATTTATCTAAGAATTATGGCCCTGTAAAGGCTGTCAAATCCATCGATTTTGAAATAAATGATGGTGAGATTGTCGGTTTTCTGGGGCCTAATGGTGCAGGTAAATCTACAACACTGAAAATGTTGACAGGATATCTGGCACCTACATCTGGTAGTGTAACAATCAATAACATGGATATTCTGGAAGAGGAGCTTGAAATACAGAAAAGTATCGGCTATCTACCAGAGCTAAACCCAATCTATCCAGAGATGATAGTATATGACTATTTACAGTTTATTGGATCCATTAGAAATATAAAAGGGAAACAGTTTAGTCAAGCTTTAGGAAGAGTCATTGAACAGTGTGGACTGAAGGGTGTCCTTCACAGGCATATTGGAAACTGTTCGAAAGGTTATAAACAGAGAATTGGTTTAGCTGCTTCTATGATACACGATCCAAAAATTCTGATCCTTGATGAACCTGTCACCGGATTGGACCCCAATCAAATTGTTGAGATTCGTGAGCTTATCAAGGGATTGGGAAGAGAAAAGTTGGTACTGATATCAAGCCACATTCTTCAAGAAATACAGGCAACAGTCGATAGGATTATCATTATTAATAATGGAAAAATTGTTGCAGATGGAACCAGCGAAGATTTGATCTCAAACTCACAGGGAAGTACAACTCTATCTATGGAGCTTGTCAACGCTACAAAAGAATCACTGGAAGAAATGAAGGCTGTAGTTCCCAGCGTGAATTTAAAGAGTTTTTCAAAAGGTAAAGATAGCTCTATCGCAAAGCTTGAATATCCATTAGAAAATGACCCACGAAAAGATATTTTCACCTACGGTGTGGAAAAGGGTTGGATCATTTTAGAAATGGCAACTACCAAATCTAATCTGGAAGATATATTCCGTAAATTGACAGTGTCGGAGGTTGCAGATGCCTAATGTAAGATCCATATATATAAAGGAGCTTCGCTCATACTTCAACAGTCCCATGGCGTATATATTCCTGGTAGTATTTGCTGTTGTGAATGGTTACTTTTTTACCAATACTTTCTTTCTGATAAATCAATCAGATATGAGAGCGCTGTTTAACATAACTCCATTAGTGTATCTGTTTTTTATCCCAGCAGTTTCAATGAGTCTTGTTGCAAGGGAGAAAAATTTAGGAACTATTGAGTTGATCAACACACTTCCAATCAAAACACATGAGTTTGTGTTAGGTAAATATTTGGCATCAGTAACCTTAATTGTAGCTGGATTAGGTATTACACTTGTCCATTTGTTTACACTTATGAAGGTAGGCACAAATATAGATTATGGAGCTGCAATTTGCGGGTACTTTGGATTGGCTTTAGTTGGCGCTGTTTATGCGTCTGCAGGGACATTTGCCAGTAGCGTTACCGATAACCAAGTTGTAGCGTTTATAATTGCTGTTTTCATAGTTATTGTATTTTGGCTTTTGGATAAAATGCTCATTTTTGTTCCGGTTGGATTAGCTGGCTTTGTACAGTTTATGAGTGTGGACTATCATTTCACCAATTTATCCAGAGGAGTTATTGATAGTCGGAACTTGATTTACTTTGCTTCAGTTATTGGATTTTTTCTATTTCTAACAACCAAAAACATGGAGGTTAAAAAATGGAAATAAGACAGAAATTTGAGTGGAAAAAATCCTTTTCTGTTCCGGTCATGGTCATCGCTGCTTGCCTGGTTTTATTAAATCTTACTTCACGTAACTGGTTCAGCCGCCTTGACCTTACAGATAATAAAATGTACACTCTCAGCTCTTCTAGTCGTTCAGTTGTAAAGAAAATTGATGATTTGATGACTATGAAAGTGTTTTTTTCCAACAACTTACCGGGTGAATATGGAAATAACCGTCGCTACCTACAAGATATCTTAGAAGAGTATGCTGCATTTAGTAAGGGAAATATCCGGTTTGAATTCAACACCCCTGATGAAAACGAAGATGTGGAACAGGAAGCACAGAGAATGGGGATTCAACCTGTACAGCTTCAAGTGATAGAGAATGACAAAATGGAAGTGAAACGAGTTCATATGGGGCTTGCTATTTTGTATCAGGATGAAAAGGAAGTAATCCCGGTCATTCAGTCCACCACAGGTTTGGAGTATGAGATCACTACCAAAATAAAGCGGTTAGTTGAAACTGAAAAACCAGTGGTCGCCGTTGCAAAGGCAGAAACACAGGAAGGAATTGAAAACACCGCAATCATGGATAAACTACGTCAACGGTATAACGTACGGTCTGTTGATTTAAGTAGCGCAGTTTCAAAGGAAATTGAGTTAATTCTAATAAATGGTGTTGAAGATTCTCTATCAATAGAAGAAAAAGAAAATCTAGAAAATTATATTGACCGTGGCGGTAATATATTTTTGGCTCAGTCTCATGTTAAATCCGACCTCTCAACTCAGCAGGCAAGCGTGATCAGCTCTGATATATTTGAACTAGTCCGCACCTATGGTATCTCTATTGAAGAGAACCTCGTTTTAGATCGTACCTGTGGCAGGGTTAATGTTCAGCAGAATATGGGTTTTATCCGTATGGCAGTTCCAATGGAATATCCTTTGCTTCCTATTATTCGTAGCTTTAACAGAGATGAAGTTGTGGTAGGTGGTTTAGAACAGGTACAATTATTTTTTGCGAGTGAAGTCTCAAGTATAGATACTCTATTGGATGGTTTCGAAGTAAATGTTCAGCCTTTGATGTACACATCCAACAAATCAGGATTGATGACAGGATCTTTTAATTTGAACCCGGACCCAAAAAATAACCCCGCACTAAAAAGTTTGGATTTACCCAAAAAACTGGTTGCTGTCAGATCTGAAAGAACTAGCAAAGAAACCAGCTCTATGAGCCAATTGATTTTAGTAAGTGATTCCCGCTTTTTCATGGATGGAGCAGGAGGTTCATCTCCTGAAAACCATATTTTGGTAATGAATGCGGTAGACTATCTTTTGGGAGATAAAGAGCTTATATCACTTCGTTCTAGAGAAATAACCAGCAGACCTCTAAATCCTGAATTAGAAGATGGAACCAAGAGATTTTTAAAATGGATGAACATTTTATTGCCGTCTTTGTTGGTGGTGGGATTTGGATTTTTTAGAATTTCAAGATTGAAAAGCCGTTCAAAGATTTTGGAGGAATTCTATGACTAAACAAGCAAAACTTGCATTAGGTGCTCTGGCCGTACTAGCTGTTTTATATTTTATAAACAGCAGAGCCCAGAATCAATATGAAGCAAAAGACACAGACTTGTTTTCAAAAAATAGAGAACACATAACCAGAATTTATATTCAAAAAAATTCTGAAGAATTGGAATTGGTAAAAGAGGATACTCTTTGGAATATTTCTGGTCATGATACTCTATCAATGAAAAAGAATATTTTAAATAATTTCTTTGATGACCTTGAAGGAATAGAGAGGGAGGAATCTCCTATATCTACAAATCCAAAAAACTGGGGTAAATATTCAGTAGATGATTCTTCTGGCACACATTTATCTCTTTTTGGATTAAATGATAAAGAACTAGGAAGGTATGTATTGGGCCGCTCTAAAACTAATTGGAGTCAGAATGCAATTAGAATTGATGATAACCCTGAAGTCTATCTTACATCTAAAAACATTCTTCACCGTCTTCAAACTCGCCCCACATACTGGGGTGAAAAACCAAAACCACTAGAAGAGGAAGAGCCGGAGCTCCCAGATATAACTATTCCATCTCCTCCGGACACTACCGGTTCTTAACCTATTTAAAAACCCCACATTTGTGGGGTTTTTTATTTTTGTATGGTTATGGATAAACTTGAGAACAGATAAATATTGGAAACCAAAAAGGTATCGCAAAAATATATAATTTAATATAATAAATCTCCAATCGGGTTATGAGCCTGATGAATATTTTTCTTTTTTGCGCACTGATAGTCTCTTTACCTGATCTAACTCCATCTTTCGCAGACGAATCGATTCTGGCGTAACCTCTAATAACTCATCTTCTGCGATAAATTCAATAGATTGATCTAGAGAAAGTTGTCTTGGTGGACGTAGTGTAACAGTTGCATCTGATGTAGCGCTTCGCATATTTGTTAGTTTTTTTTCACGAGTTATATTTACTGTTAGATCTTCTGATCGATTTCGCTCCCCAATTATCATCCCATTGTAAACTTTTGTTCCTACATTTACAAAAAGCTCTCCGCGATCGGCCATCCCAATACACGCATAAGTAGTAACATTACCATTTCTATCTGCAACGATAGCCCCACTATTTCTTTGTGGAATTCTTCCGAACCAGGGCGCATATCCATCAAAAAGTTTGTTCATAATACCAGCACCTTTTGTATCAGTTAAAAACTGACTTCTGAAACCAATTAATCCTCTAGAGGGAATAATAAATTCCAACGACACTCGACCATGGCCAGGGTTTTCCATGTTCATCATTCTTCCTTTTCTCAAAGATAACTTGTCTGTAACTACCCCTACTTTATCTTCAGGAATATCTATAAACACTTTTTCCATGGGCTCCATCAATTTGCCATTCTCTTCATGTGTAATTACGCGCGGTTTAGAAACCATAAATTCATATCCTTCTCTGCGCATTGTCTCAATCAGGATAGCCATCTGTAGTTCTCCTCTCCCACGTACTTCAAATACATCTGTTCTATCCGTATTTAATACCTGAAGTGATACATTCAATAATATTTCTTTCTGTAAGCGTTCATTTATGTGGCGGGTTGTTAGATATTTACCTTCTTTTCCAGCAAAGGGACTATTATTAACATAGAAAAACATTGAAACGGTAGGCTCATCAATTACTATGCGCGGTAATGGCTCTGGATTGTCATTTGCAGAAATTGTATCACCAATTGTTACATTTTCTAGACCTGAAACGGCAATGATATCACCTGCTACTATTGAGGATACTTGAACTCTTTTTAATCCTTGAAATGTATAAAGTGCTGAAAATTTATGGTTGTTTGTTATATTATTTATTTTACAATGAGAATAATTTGTATTCATTTCTAATTTACCGTGATTCAACCTTCCTATCGCTATTTGTCCAACATAGGAATCAAAATCTAGATTTGTTACAAGGAACTGGGTAGTTTTATTGTCATCTGCTATTGGCCCTTCAATCCTTGTTAATATGGTTTCAAATAAGGGTGTTAGATCAGCTGATTGTTCTCCTAAATTATATTTTGCTATTCCTTCTTTGGCATTTGTATAGATAATTGGAAAATCTATTTGGATATCACTTGCATCTAAATCAATAAATAAATCATACACTTCATTTAATACTTCATTTACACGAGAATCCTGCCTATCAATTTTATTTATCACTAAAATAATAGGAAGGTTTTTACTAAGTGCTTTTTTTAATACAAACCGAGTTTGAGGTAGTGGTCCTTCGCTAGAATCAACAAGTAGTAAAGCTCCGTCTACGAGATTTAGACTTCTCTCCACTTCTCCACCAAAATCAGCGTGACCAGGAGTATCAAGAATATTTATTTTTATATCCCTGTACTGTATAGCGGTATTTTTTGCGGCGATGGTAATACCTCTCTCTTTCTCAAGATCCATTGAATCCATGATACGGTCCTCTATTTCTTGATGAGCAAGAAAAGTACCACTTTGTTTTAACATACCATTAACTAGAGTAGTTTTGCCGTGATCAACGTGAGCAATGATTGCGATATTTCTAAAGTTATTTTTTCTCATATATATATCTTTAATTAGTAGGATAAAGATAAAATATTATTAAGTCGTCTGTAAATAAAAACCCGCCAAAAAGACGGGTTTCTAATGTAGCGGGGACAGGATTTGAACCTGTGACCTCCGGGTTATGAGCCCGACGAGCTACCAGACTGCTCTACCCCGCGATCGATTTATATCGTATAAAAAACGCCGGCAAAATTAGGTAATCCATATTTGAAAAGCAATACTACTTAATAACTATTTTTGTATGTACTGCGAGATGGTCCGAATATCCCCCTAGAAGTTGGTTGCCTGCCCAGAATCGAAAGGGGTAGTGTGCATATTTCCCTTTTTGTTGCCTATACTTTGGAAAATCATGAATCTCTGCAGAAAATGACTTAATAGCCAAACCGACTGAGTCTAACAGGCCAGGGCTGACCAATATTTGATCATAAATCAGATCTTTTCCACGGTAAACATAGGTACCTGTTTTTTCTTTTCCAAGATGTGAAGCCATTAGATTATACAAATTATACGATGGATAGTTAGCAGATTTTATATCCAAAGTCGAATTTAAAACACCCAACACATTTACGTCTGTTGGATCTTCATTTATATCTCCCATAACAATAATTTCAGCATTCGGATTTTGAGTCAATATTTCTTCTATTTTTTTTCTAAGGATTGCAGCAGTTTTTGCTCGTTTGGGAATTGCTTTAGATTTTCCTCCATAATTTGATGGCCAGTGGTTAACAAAAATGTGAAGATAATTATCTGATATAGTTCCCTTAATATATAAAATATCCCGAGTTTTACTACTTGCATTCAAAACAACAGAAATAGGATAGGATTCTGTTATTTTTATTTTTTTAGGGTTATAAAACAATACATTATCGATCCCCCTTGTGTCAGGGGAGTCATAGTGAATGATCTGATAATTATGTTCTGGAAGTGCTTTATTGAGTAGTTCACAGACTGATCTATTTTCAACTTCACATAATCCAAAAATATCTGCATCAATTTCATCCATCACTTCTTTGAGATGGGCAATCTTTAAATTTAATATTTTATGAGTATTTGATTTTTTGCCTCCAAGAGCAAATTCATCGTCATTTTTATGTGGGTCATTCTCTATATCAAATAAGTTTTCTACATTCCAAAATGCTATATTTATTTCTTCAGATATATTATTGGTACATGAAATAAAACTGACAAAGAGCACTATTAAATAGATAATTGAAAAATTATTTTTCATTTCTAAAAATTATTTGAAACTTTTCATTTATTAGATAGTTGAGTTAAAGTAAAAGGGGGTGATCTACTGTGCTTACCAAATTACATTACCCTCCTAAGACCTCCTACGGTTCGTTGTTTCACCCCTTTTTATTTTAATTCATCCTTCAAAAATCACTCTTTTTCTTAATTCTCAATTTTCATTTTCGTCTAAAAGAAAAACGCAGGGGAATTCCTTCAAAAGGATATGTCTCTCTGAACCTATTTTCAAGATAACGTTTATACTCTACCGGAATTTGTCGTGGATAGTTACAATAGAAAACAAATGTAGGGGGGAGGGTGTTTATCTGGGTCACATATTTTATCCGAATTTGTCGCCCCGATTTAGTAACAGGCTGAGAGCGGGCATTAATTTTTTCCATCCATTTATTTAATTCTTTAGTCTTTACTTTCAATTTTCCTTTGCCATATGTATTCCAAGCCAAATCCAAAACTTTTGATACTCTTTGCTTTGTCAAAGCAGATATAAACAGCATTGGAAAGTGCCTTAAATAGGGGAAAGCGGAAATCATCTCTTTCTTAAAATTATCAAGAGTGTGAGAGTCCTTATCAACTAAATCCCATTTGTTGACAAGGATAACCAGTCCCTTACCATTTTGAATGACATAGTCAGCGATTGCCTTATCCTGCCTTCCAAGCGACTTCTCAGCATCAATTAACACCAAAACTACGTCAGAACGGCTTATGGCATGATGGGTTCGGATATTACTGTAATACTCCAAATTATCATTTAATTTAGACTTTTTACGCAGCCCCGCTGTATCTACAAGAATAATTTTTTTTCCGTACCATCGTAATGTTGTATCTATAGAATCTCTTGTTGTGCCAGCAATAGGTGTTACAATGGTCTGTTCTTTTTGCAAAAGAGCATTTGTCAGTGAAGATTTTCCTACATTTGGCATACCTACAATAGCGAGCCTCAGTGATTCATTGTCTACATTTATTTTTGGTTCAGACATTCCCACCTGTTCAACAACAGCATCCAGCAAATCTCCTACTAGTCTTCCTGTCAAAGCTGAGATAGGTAGGACCTTATCCATACCCAACTCATAATACAAAAAGATTTGTTCATCCTGTTTAAGAGAATCACATTTATTTACAACCAAAATAACTGGCTTATTTGTTTCACGAATAAATTGAGCCAGCGCAATTTCAGAAGAGGAGGGTTGCTCTCGACCGTTTACAACAAAAAGGATTAGGTCCGCTTCATTCATAGCAAGCTTTGCCTGTTTTCTGATGGAGGGATTAAATAAATCAATATTTTCTGGTATATATCCTCCCGTATCAATAAATGTTAATTCTCTACCGGTCCACTCAACGTTTCCATAATTTCTGTCCCTTGTAATTCCTTCCTCAGAGCCAACAATAGCAATCCTTTTTTTCATTAGCCGATTAAAAAGAGTACTTTTTCCAACATTAGGTTTTCCGACAATGGCTACTATGGGATTGTGATTCATTTAATTTATTCCTGTTAGATGAAATTTAAACCAAATCTTACCTCTAAAAGGATACAAAAATAATCTGGGGATTCCTAATTTTCTACCTAAATTTCACCAATGGAACAACAAAGAATAAGACTAACCACGCTCAGTCACGGCTCTGGTTGAGCTTGCAAAATAGGGTCTGAAGACCTCGCCCAGGTTCTGGGTCAGTTAAACTTGCAAACCGACGATCGTGTTCTCATAGGCTTTGATGGAGCTGATGATGCTGCTGTGGTGCGTCTGGATGGTGATAGGTACATAATTCAAACGGTAGATTTTTTCACACCAATCGTGGATGACCCATACTTATTTGGACAAATTGCTGCTTCAAATTCGCTTTCTGATGTGTATGCAATGGGTGGGGAGCCTCTTTTTGCTTTAAATATTGTGGGATTTCCCATAAAGACGCTTCCTAAAGCTATGTTGACAGAGATTCTTCAAGGAGGAGCAGATAAAGCGAAAGAAGCAGGCATTTCTATTGTTGGTGGACATTCCATTGATGATAGAGAACCAAAATATGGTCTTGTGGTTACGGGAGAGGTAGATAAAGATCATTTAATTCGAAATGATGGAGCAAAACCTGGGGATGTTTTGATTTTGACTAAGCCACTAGGTACTGGAATTATCGCTACTGCTATTAAAAAAGAAAAAGCAGAGCAGAACATCATAGATACAGCAATTCAAAATATGGTTACTCTCAATAAAACTGCGGCAGCATTTATGAAAAAGTTAGATGTTCATGCGGCTACAGATATTACTGGTTATGGTCTTTTAGGGCACTTAGCAGAGATGTGCAATGGAAGTGGTTTGTCTGCGGAGCTGAAATTAATGAGCATTCCAATTATTAAAGGTGTTAAAGAATTGTCTGAGCAAGGGTTGATTCCCGGTGGAACTAAACGCAATTTGCAATCATGTAAAAAGCATACGGATTTTTCAGAATCTATCTCTGAAATTGAAAAATATATTCTTGCAGATGCACAGACCTCAGGAGGATTGCTTATATCTCTACCGGAGAAAGATGCTATTTCATTTGTTGATTTATTGAAAGAAAGGGAAGGAATCGACTCAGCCATTATTGGTAAAATGATTAGCAGAGGGGAAAAAGCAATTGCAGTTAGATCTTGATAAGACCAAAACAAAAAATAAACTAAATTCAGGGCTACTATTTTTATAAATATTATTTATTTCAAATAAGTTTACTATGTCTGGGTTATCAAAAATTTTAGAACAAAAAATTCCCAAGTGGAGAGAAGAAGCCTTGAGCTTGATCCATGAAAAAGGTGATGCTGTTATCAGCGAAGCCACGGTTTCGCACGCATATGCCGGGATGCGAGGAATTAAAGGACTAATATGTGACACATCATCAGTTTCGCCAGAAAAAGGATTAATCATTCGGGGGAAACCTCTGCTAGACATTAAACATATTTTACCGGAGGAGGTATTTTTTCTTCTAATATCTGGCGAAATGCCTTCTAAGGAAGACTTAGAAGATTTACAAAATCAAATATCACAAAACAATACTGTCCCAGAGTATGTATGGGATGTTTTAAGAGCCATGCCGCCAGATTCCCATCCTATGACCATGCTTGATATTTCAATATTAGCACTGCAGGGTGAATCTAATTTTAAAACAAAATATTCTGAGGGAATTCGTAAACAAGATCAATGGAAATCTTATTTGGAAGATGGCATCTCTCTGATTGCAAAAATTCCTACTTTAGCTGCTGGAATTTATCGTATGAGGTATGGTAAGGGAGATCCTATCATGCCAGATGCTTCATTGGATTTGGGAGCTAACTATGGTTATATGCTTGGCTTATCAGATAGTGATGAACGAATAAAGGAACTAATGCGTCTTTATCTCACGCTACATTGTGATCATGAAGGAGGTAATGCAAGCACCTTTACATCTCTCGTAGTTTCCTCCACTTTGTCAGATGTTTATTACTCTGTTTCTGCTGGATTAAATGCGCTTGCTGGTCCGCTCCACGGAAGAGCCAATCAGGAATGTTTAAGATTTGTATTGGAAATTAGGAGTCACTTTGATTCTGATCCAACGAAGGAGGAGCTAAGCGAATTTTGTAAAAATTGGCTAAAGCAAGGTAAAGTTATTCCTGGATATGGCCACGCAGTTTTAAGATGTCCAGATCCTCGTTTTATAGGATTAATGGAGTTCGGAAAAGAATATATTCAGGATGATTCAATTTTTCATATTGTCAAGGTGTTGTTTGAAGTTGTGCCTGATGTCCTGATAGCACAGGGGAAAGCAAAAAATCCTTGGCCCAATGTAGATGCAGTTTCTGGTTCCCTGCTTTACCACTTTGGGCTGACTGAATTTAACTATTATACCGTTCCATTTAGTGTGTCTCGTGCTCTAGGATTAGTGGCTCAAACTGTCTTAAACAGAGCACTAGTTTTGCCGCTTATTCGTCCGAAATCTATTACAGCTGAATGGATACGAAATAGTGTAGATCCGGAAACACATTAGTAATTGATATTTAAGGAAATAACTTATATGAAAAGAAACAAAATTGCTCTTATAGGAGGAGGACAGATTGGAGGGAACATTGCACTACTGGCAGCGCAAAAAGAGTTGGGAGATATCATTATTTTTGATATTCCTAATGCAGAAGGGATGGTAAAAGGAAAAGCGCTGGATATCATGCAACTACGTCCCCATGATGGCTATGATGCTCATATATCAGGAACATCTAATTGGGAGGATGTAAAGGACGCATCTGTTTTTATTATCACAGCTGGAATTCCCCGAAAACCAGGGATGAATCGAGAAGATTTACTAGAAATAAATCTTGGAATTATGAAAGATGTAGCAGAAAATATAAAAGAACAGGCACCAAATTCATTTGTCGTTGTTATATCAAATCCTTTAGATGCAATGGTATATGCATTTTATAAAGTATCAGGATTTCCAAAAAATCAGGTAGTTGGTATGGCAGGCGCTTTAGACAGTGCACGATTTCGCACTTTTATTGCGATGGAAACGGGTTGTTCAGTTCAGGATGTGAGCTGTATGGTTTTAGGTGGACATGGAGATACAATGGTGCCAATAACTAGGCTAGCAACGGTGGGAGGTGTCCCTCTCACAAATTTAGTTTCTGAAAAAAGATTAGAAGAAATTGAGAATCGCACCCGTTTTGCTGGAGGAGAAATCGTCAAGCTGTTTGGAACGGGTTCTGCCTATTATGCCCCTGCTCAATCTGCTATTGAGATGGCAGAATCTTATTTACGAGATAAAAAAAGAGTGATTCCCTGTGCATCATTATGTGAAGGTGAGTTTGGGATAGAGGGATATTTTATTGGTGTCCCATCAGTGATTGGCTCTGGCGGAGTGGAACGAATTTTAGAGTTTGATATATTGAACGAGGAAAAACAAGCGCTGAGCAATACATTAGATGCTGTTAAAAAAACTGTAAAGGAAACAGGTCTTTAGATAGAATCAATTGGTTAATCAAAACCAATTTAATTAAGTCTATTATATAAGAAAAAATTATGACATTACATATTTTGTTATATAGCTTAATAAGACTAAATTAGTCTTATATATGTTAAAGCTAACAAGAAAAGTTGAATATGCATTGATTGCCTTGAGGTATATGGACCGCAATAAAGATAGAAGATGTGCCAGTGCTAAGGAAATTTCTGATTTGTATCACATTCCTCTGTCTTTGTTATCAAAGATCCTTCAAACCCTCAGCAAAGTTGAAATAATCCAAGCTGTTCAGGGTGCACATGGAGGATACATCCTGAATATTAATCCAGAGGATTTTTCTATGACTGAACTGATTAATATTCTTGAAGGTCCCTTAGGAATTATGGATTGTTCAATAGACTCTGAATGCAGCCAGTTGGATACATGCAACATCAAAAGTCCTATTACTAAAGTAAATAATGCAATTATTAATGTCTTAAATAATATCACTCTCGCGGATATCTCTGAGCAACAATCCACAGGATTAAAAATATAAATCTATGAGTCAATCACTAGATATTTTAGAAAAAAGAATCGAGCAGGATTATCAATACGGTTTTGTCACAGACATTGAACAGGAAACGTTATCTCCCGGTTTGGATGAAGATGTGATACGATTTATTTCGGAGAAGAAAAATGAACCGGAGTGGCTTCTTAAATGGAGGATTAAATCATTTAATGGTTGGAAGAAAATGACAGAACCAAGTTGGGCAAATTTACAATATCCTTTAATTAATTTTCAGGATATTAGTTATTTTGCAGCACCCAAAAAGAAAAAGGAACTCAAAAGTTTAGATGAGGTAGATCCGCAACTCTTGGAAACTTACAATAAACTTGGGATACCATTGGAAGAGCAAAAAATGCTAGCAGGTGTCGCTGTGGATGCAGTATTTGATAGTGTTTCAGTTACAACAACCTTTAAAAAGGAGCTGGCTTCACATGGAATTATATTTTGTTCTTTCTCAGAGGCAGTCCAATCACATCCTGAACTGATCAAAAAATATTTAGGGAGCGTTGTGCCCGCCACAGATAATTTTTATGCAGCTCTCAATTCTGCAGTTTTTAGTGATGGTTCCTTTGTTTATATCCCAAAAGGAGTGCGCTGTCCAATGGAGCTTTCCACTTATTTTAGAATTAATGCTGCTAACACAGGACAATTTGAACGCACTTTAATTATAGCAGACGAGGGAAGTCAGGTCAGTTATTTAGAAGGGTGCACTGCTCCAATGAGAGATGAAAACCAGCTTCACGCAGCTGTGGTAGAGCTTATTGCTCATAGAGATGCAGAGATAAAATATTCAACTGTTCAAAACTGGTATCCTGGAGATGAAAAAGGAAGAGGGGGAATATTTAATTTTGTAACAAAAAGAGGAATTTGTTTGGAGGAAAATTCTAAAATTTCATGGACACAGGTAGAGACCGGTTCAGCAGTTACATGGAAATACCCCAGTGTCATTTTGAAAGGAGACAACTCAAAAGGGGAGTTTTATTCTGTTGCAATGACAAATAATTTTCAGCAAGCTGATACAGGAACTAAGATGATTCATTTGGGGAAAAATACAACAAGCACCATTATTTCAAAGGGAATCTCAGCTGGAAAAAGCCAGAACACATATCGAGGTGAGGTTAAAATTATGAAAAATGCGGATAATGCCAGAAATTATTCCCAGTGTGATTCAATACTGATAGGGAAAGAGTGTGGTGCTCACACTTTCCCTTACATTGATGTTCGAAACGCCACTGCACAAATGGAACACGAAGCTACTACATCCAACATTGGCGAAGATCAGATATTTTATTGTAATCAAAGAGGTATATCAGAAGAAAATGCAGTATCACTGATCGTAAATGGGTTTTGCAAGGATGTGTTTGCAAAACTGCCTATGGAGTTTGCAGTGGAAGCAAATAAGCTCATGGAAGTCAGTCTTGAGGGAAGTGTTGGATGATTAAATTAACTTTATATTAATGATCTAATTAAAATTATACCTTGTAAGAAATAATATTTTATTGCACAATATATAATATTCATAATTCAATAACAAAATACCACTATGTTAAAAATAAAAAATTTAAAATCCTCCATAGGTGAAAAGGAAATATTGAAAGGAATTAATCTGAATGTAAAACCGGGAGAAATACATGCAGTCATGGGACGGAATGGATCAGGTAAAAGTACTTTAGCTAACATGATTGCAGGAAAAGAAACAGCACGAATTACAGCTGGTTCAATTGTATATAAAGGAGAGGATTTAAATGAAAAAACTCCGGAAGAAAGAGCAATGGATGGAATATTTTTATCTTTTCAATATCCTGTGGCAATTCCAGGAGTAAATATCACTTATTTTTTAAAAGAAGCTCTAAATGCCAAAAGAAGATATTTTGGAAAAAATGAACTTGACGCAGCTACCTTTTTAAAGCGTATCAAAGAAAAACTAGAGTTAGTAGATCTAGATGTATCATTTATTAAAAGATCATTAAATGAAGGGTTCTCAGGTGGTGAGAAAAAACGAAATGAAATTTTACAGATGCTTATGTTAGAACCCGATTTGGCTATTCTAGATGAAACTGATTCCGGGTTAGACATTGACGCACTCAAAACAATTGCCCAGGGAATACAAAAATATAAATCTCCACAAAGATCATTTATTATTATAACTCATTATCCTAGACTGCTAAATTATGTAAAACCAGATATGGTTCATATTTTAATTGAAGGGAAAATCGTGAAATCTGGAGGACCTGAACTGGCAATCATGTTAGAAGAAAAAGGGTACACTTGGATTGAAAAAAAATGAGTTTAGATTTTTTAAAAGAAGAATTTTTTCGTTTATTGGAGCGAAGGAATTTTGAGCCGGATACGTTAACTCAACTACGCAAACAATCGTTTAACCAGTTTTTAGAGAAAGGGTTTCCAACTCAAAAATGGGAGAACTGGAGATTCACAAATTTAAATAGACTCAAGAGTAAAACTTTTCGTACAGCAGGTCCCGAAGATATCCCAGATGATATCCCAGATTTAGAAAAATACAAAATCTCCGGAATTAACACTATTGTGATTGTCAATGGATATTTCCAGAATAAGTTATCATCTTTTCCAGAAGGAATAATAATAGAGCCATTATTAGATTATATTAATTCTAATCCAGAAAAAATAGATAATGAAAGCCCCAATCCATTTTATAATTTGAATATATCTTTTATGGATAGTGGGATTGCGATTACAATTAAAAAAAACACAGTAATTAATAAACCTCTTAGATTTATCTATTTATTTACCTCCCTTCAGGATAATGTAATGTTCTCACCTCAAATTCATATTATCTGTGAAGAAAACAGTTCTGCCCAGATCCTTGAACAAATTACAGGAAATATAAAAGGCACATCATTTTTTAATCTGGTTGGTACTCTCACGTTATCTCCCAACTCATCGTTAGACTATTCACGGATTATTCAAGATAATGGGGTATCCAATCAATTTGCTGATTTTAATGTATTACAGGAGAAGGACAGCCGGTTCAGTTTTTTTCAGTATTCGGAAGCTTCAAAGATATCCCGTTTGGATTTAAATTGTGATTTAAGGGGTGAGGGCTCTGAGTGTGATTTGATGGGGTTATCATTATCTGATAGATCAAACCATTCAGATAATCATATTTGGATAAATCACCATGCATCTCACTGCAGAAGTAATCAATTCTTTAAATCTATTTTAAAAAATGAATCTAGCGGTGTTTTTAATGGCAGAACTATTGTTCATAAAGAAACTCAAAAATCGGATGCAAAACAATCCAATAAAAATTTATTGCTGTCTAAAAAAGCTGTGATGAATTCAAATCCTCAATTGGAAATAAGGACAGAGGATGTGAAATGTACTCATTCTTCCACGACAGGCGAGTTAGATGATGATGCTCTTTTTTATATGCGATCTAGAGGTTTAGATTTGCCACGTTCGCAAGCGCTTATGGTTAGAGGATTTGCATTGGAAGAACTGAAATATGTGAGAAATAAAAATATTTATGATTATTTATTGGCATCACTTGAGTCTTGGCTTAAATGAATACAATTACAAATAAACTCAATGAATTAAAAGAATTGTTTAACATATTTGATAATCCAAAAGATAAATATATTCAACTTTTGGATATGGGGAAGGACGTTCAGGGATTAATGCCTGATGAAAGAACAGATGAAAACAAAATTTACGGCTGTACATCACAGGCGTGGGTAGTGACAGATCAAATGCAGGATCAATCCTATCGTTTGCGTATTGATTCGGATGCTCTAATAGTAAAAGGTCTTTTATCTGTGGTTCAAAATATATGTGAAGATGAGACCTCTGAAAGTATCTGCTCTATTGATGGAAACATTTTATTAAAAAAAATTGGATTAGATAGTTCAATTTCGAGTCAGAGAACCAATGGAATAAGCTCTGCTCTTGAAAAGATTAAAAAGGATATCATATGCATGGAAACGAAGAAATTAGATTAAGTCGAGACGTTGAAGCAAATCTGGTTCCTTCCGGTGATAAAATCATCTTAAAAAAGGGAGAGCTAGTGCAAATAACCCAGGCCTTGGGAGGAAGTTTTACCGTGATTGTTCAAGGAAATATGGCACAGATAGACTCTTCAAATGCGGATGCACTAGGTAAGGAAAATGAATCATCTCCTGTGGATTCTGTCCATAGCGACCAGCCGTTTCATGAACAGTTGATATGGGATCAGCTAAAAACCTGTTATGACCCTGAAATTCCTGTGAATATAGTAGATCTTGGATTGATATATGATTGTAAGGTTTGGGAGCTGGAAAATGAAAATTACCGAGTGAATATAAAAATGACACTAACTGCACCTGGATGTGGGATGGGACCGGTCATCGCTGACGATGTTAAACGAAAAGTTGAAGCTATTTCACACGTTGACCTTGCTGAGATAGATTTGGTATGGGAACCCCAATGGAATATGGATATGGTATCTGAATCTGCCCGGTTACAGTTGGGGATGCTTTAGATATGAGTAACCTGAATCAAATAAAATCGACGTTTCCTATTTTCCAAACAATTGCCAATAAAAACTTGGTTTATTTAGATAATGCATCAACTACACAGAAACCTCAAGTGGTATTAGATGCAATTCAAGATTACTATCAAAATTGCAATGCCAATGTTCACAGGGGTCTCTATTCATTAGGACAAAAATCGACTGAAGCCTATGAGGGCGTGAGACAGAAAATAGCAAATTTTATTTCAGCTGAGGACTCCTCTTCAATTATCTTCACAAAAGGAACAACTGAGGCTATCAATCTAGTGGCCTCAGCTTGGGGTGACTCAAATATAAATGAAGGAGATGAAATTCTAATTTCTGAGATGGAACATCATTCAAATATTATCCCTTGGCAATTACTTGCAAAAAGAAAAAAAGCTGTATTAAAACACATTCCTTTAAATGTAAACCGAGAATTAAATCTTGAATTACTTGATTCACTTTTAACAGATCGAACCAAGATATTGGCATTAGTTCATCAATCTAATGTTATCGGAATAGTGAATAATATTAAAAAAATAGCAGATAAAATAAAAAATACCAATTTGGTATTTTTGGTTGATGGAGCTCAATCAGTTACCCATCTCCCCATAAATGTACAGGAGTTGGGATGTGATTTTTTTGTATTTTCTAGTCACAAAATGTACGGTCCAACAGGGGCGGGAGTTCTATATGCAAAAACAAACGTCCTCAATACAATGGAGCCATATCAGGGGGGAGGTGAGATGATAGACAATGTGACACTTAGTCATTCAACATGGAATGATGTCCCTTGGAAGTTTGAAGCGGGCACCCCAAACATTGCCCAGGTAGTAGGTTTAGGTTCTGCAGTAGATTTTATATATGACATAGGATTAGATGTGATTGAAAAGAATTTAAACCAGCTAACTAAACTCGCTCTCGAGGGAATGAAAACTATACCAGGAATTAATTTGTTTCATTCAGGAGATGCTTCGGAGACTGTGATCAGTTTTACAACAGATGGAGTTCACCCTCAGGATCTAGCGATGTTTATGAATGAAGATGAAATTGCTTTCAGAGTAGGACACCACTGTGCACAACCACTGATGAAACATTTTGGAGTTACATCGACAGCAAGAATTAGCTTTGCTGTTTACAACACGACTAAGGATGTTGAAAAGTTTATAAAGTCACTAAAAAATAACTTGGATATTTTAAGAGAAAATTCCAGAGACAAAACGGACCCTAACTTGAAACAAGTTCCGGAGGTAGAAATTTGAGTAATCGAATTTCTTGGGAAAGATATTTTATGAATATCGCAAATGAAGTAGCAACACGTTCTACCTGTAACCGCAAACACGTTGGCGCAGTAATTGTACGGGAAAAAACAATCTTATCTACTGGTTACAATGGGAGCGTAAGAAATATGTCTCACTGTGATGAGATAGGACATGAAATGGAAAATGACCATTGCGTAAGAACTATTCATGCTGAGGCCAATGCTGTTGTTCAAGCAGCGCGAAATGGAGTCAGGATTGATGACGCCGAAATCTATGTTACAGCTTCACCCTGTTACAACTGTTTTAAGATCATAGTAAATGCCGGGATAAAAACCATTTATTTTGGAGAATTTTATCGTGATAAACGCATTGCTGATTTGGCAAGAGATGCAAATATTAAGTTGATTGATTTGTGTCATAATTAGTGATTTAATTGATTTTTCCTTTCATAAGGGATTTATGATTTGATCACAGAGAACCAAAATTTATGAACTTTAATCATGCCATTGTCCGTACACCCTGTAAGAATGTAGTCTACGGTCTTACAACTCAAAAAACAGTGTGTGCAGACTATACTAAATCTATTGAGCAGCACGAAAACTATATAAAATTACTTGAAGAATTAGGATTAAATATAGATATTCTTACCTCTGAAGAGAAATTCCCCGATTCAACTTTTATTGAAGATACTGCAGTTCTTACCCAATGTTTAGCAGTATTATGCAACCCAGGAGCAGACTCTAGAAAAGGAGAGATCAGCTCAGTAAGAAATTTTCTGAAAACTAAATTCAGTAAAATTGAAAACATTGAAGGTCCAGGCACATTAGATGGGGGTGATGTTTTAGAAATAAATGATCAGTTTTACATTGGACTTTCAAATAGGACAGATCAAAATGGTGCAGAGCAATTATTAACAATTTTATCTAAAATTGGAAAAACGGGTTCAATTATTCCCGTTAGAGAGGGATTACATTTAAAATCATCAGTATCTTACTTAGGAGAAAATTATTTGTTGATTAATTCTGAATCAATAAATATATCACATTTTTCTGATTATGAATGTATTACCACGGCTTTCAATGAAGGATATTCTGCCAACTCAATTTCTATAAATGGGACTGTCATTATGCCAAATGGTTTTTCGAAAACGAAAACGAAAGTTGAAAATGCCGGTTTTATGGTAAAAACGTTAAATGTATCAGAATTTAAGAAATTAGATGGAGGTTTGAGTTGTTTGTCATTAAGATATTAATGCTATCACCAAATACTCTTAACTAAGCTTACCAATAAAAAAAGGAAAAATCATGAAACTCTTTATTTCAATAATTTTATTTATTTTTACTCACTGTCTCCTCTCAGCACACTGTCAGGTCCCCTGCGGGATTTATGATGATGAATCCCGGGTTGTTCAAATGTTTGAAGACCTGAAAACTATCGAAAAAGCCATTGTAAAAATAAACGATCTCTCAAAACATCAGTCTACTTCCCAAGATATTAACCAATTAGTCCGTTGGGTAGAGACAAAGGAAGAGCATGCTCAAAACATACAAAACATTATTTCAACCTATTTTTTAGCTCAAAGAATTAAACCCAAAGAAAAAGGTGAAAAGGCCTATAAAAAATATGTATCTCTCGTATCTTCATGCCAAAAAATTATATTTCATACTATGAAATGTAAACAGAATACAGACCTATCACATACAAAAACTCTTCGGTTACAATTCAGTTCTCTGATTGAAAATTATTTTGATAAGAAAGCAAAAGCAAATCTAAAGGAATTATTTAGAAATTAGGTTTTAGTCCGTTGAAACTCATTTGAATTATTAATTTATAATTCAAAATGCTATAAAAGAATGAATAAGAAACTAAAATTTATTGTTACCATTGCATGGATTTTATTTTCAAGGAGTTATGATGCTTACTGCACCTTTAGACATACTCCTGACCTAGCTAAAGAAGCAAATCCGCTTGTTACTATTGTTGGCATAGATTCATGGTCTACACTTCTAATAATTCTTGGTATGCTGACGATTTATATAATCTATACCTACTATCTAAGTGTTTTTAAAACTTTTAGTCTTCTACCTTCAGAAAAAAACTATTCATTCAGTAATATAATTGCCTACATTTATTTAGGTACTAAAGCTAGCTGGACTTCTATTTTCTACAAATTTCCTAAGGACATTAATAGATTTAATCATTACATGGGTCATTTTATGTCCAGATGCCTTGTCTATGCAGGATTCGTTTCAACAGCTATGTGGATTTTAATTAATAATACAAATTTTTATAAGTCAATACATAGTCCTATACTTGTCTACGGTATACTAATAATAGGAACTATTTACATCTGTTATTTATGCAATAAATCATTTTACAAAAAGTATTTGTTAGAAACTCAGGGAGAAAAACAGGATTAAGATAACAGTGAATAAAGTCTATAAACAGTTGTGCTCTGCAGGATGCTATAACTGATAGCCGTGTCCGTTACACATCCTGAGATCAAAGGTATTTAGCCCATGCTATCTATATTATCACATCGCACATTTCTTTTGTTTTTTATTGGGAACACTGTTTCTCTTGTGGGATTCGGTTTTAACCTGATCGGGTTTAGCTGGATTATACTTGAAGAGACCGGATCAGAGATATTACTTGGTCAGATCATGGCTTTAGCAACTCTCCCTGGATTGTTGATTTCTATGTTTAGCGGTATAATAATCGATAAAATGAATCGTAAATGGCTACTGATTATTCTGGATTTTTTTCGAATGGTAGTCATGGGAATATTTGTTTTAATATTGAATCAAAATGGGTTTTCCATTACTAGTCTTTTTTGTGTTGTTTTTTTTATGGGAATTGGAAACTCTCTATTTTGGCCCACCGCAACCGCCTTTGTCCAGGAGTTAGTTAGTGAAAAGGATTATTTTAATGCTAACGCCCTCCTCTCAGCTAGCTATCAAGTAGGGTCAATTTTAGGAGCTGGACTAGGTGGAATGGTCGTTCACTCTTACGGAGTTGAATTTGCTCTTACGGTTAATGTCTTCACATATTTTATTTCTGCATTGTTTATTATGGGAGCACCATTTATTTATAAAAAAGAGCACAAAAATACAGAAAGAATTTTTCAAGCGATGTCCAGAGGACTGGTTTTTTTAAAATATGAAAAAGGGTTACTTGTATTTGGATTGACATCAATATTGGCTGATGTAGCGATCTGGGGTTCCCTATCTGTTTTAACCATTTCCATCTCGAAAAATATCTTTAATGCAGGTTCATGGGGCTATGGGGTATTGGATGGACTGTATGGAGTCGGAGCTCTTGCATCAACATATATTTCTGGGCTATTCATAAAGCGAATAGCAAAACAATATTATTTGCTTAGCTGTTTTTCTTTGGCAGGACTAATGTGTGTTTTAGCACCGCTCTCTCCCTATCTATGGCTAGCTGGTATTACATATCTTTTTATGGGGCTATCTAATAATTCAGCTAGAATAGCAGTCAGAACTGTGTTTATGGAAATTATTCCCAATGAAATAATGGGAAGAGTTCAAACTCTTTTTGGGATATACACCAGAGCCATGGTTATTTTTAGTTCTCTGTTTGCAGGATATTTAGTGGAAACTTATTCAGTTTTTTCCGGTATGATATTTTCTATGTCACATTTTCTTACCTCAACAGTTGGGATATTTATTATAATGGGATCTGTCGCATATAGAAAGGTACTCTTACCTCGTAAAATGGAAATTAAATAATTCGATTTTAATTTCTACTTGAAATAATTTCTTTATACAAATTTTTTTTCAAAATGGATGAACATGTGAGGAGCCCGGCAAACAGTGCACCTGTTAGCCCAACGGTGGTGATATCCTGCCCTGTAAGAAATAATCCTTTAAATGGAGTTTGAGGTCTCAGCCAGCGTTGACGAAATCGAGAGGGAGAGTGCTCCAATCCATATAATTCTCCTTTATCGTAATTCATCATTTCTTTAGTAGAGAGAGGTGTTGAAAGTTCATAATAATCTACTCTGCCTTTAAGCTGAGGCAAATGCTGATAAATCTGCTCAAACATTCTCTGGCAAATTAGTTCTTTTAACGATTCATACTCTGCCCCACGATTTTTCCATGGTTGGCTTTCCCACTTTTTAAACCACTCAAATGGTGCAAGAGTTATGGCCTCCATTGTAGTTCTATTTGGCAAATATTTTAACTTTTCGGGGTCTTTCACTGATGGAAATGAAAGATAGAGAACGGGAAAGGGATTGGACTGATCTTGTAAAAAAATATCCACATTTTTATCGTGATCGTAGGATGGATATAACCAAAAATTGGTGGTTGTTAGCCCTAGCTCCTCGGGCGAACCTTTCAGCCCGATGTAATTACATAGGTGTCCATGAGTTTTTGTAACTTTGGAAAGATTATTAGTTAGAGCTGGCCTTGAAAAAGAGTCCACCAGTTTGTTGTATGTATTCATTACCCCAGCGCTACTTATAACTAGAGGAGCATAGATTTCATTTCCAGACTCAAGTACTACTCCATATGCTCGGTTTTTATCAATGAGAATTTTTTTAACACCGGAGTTCACAAAGATATCACCACCTGCTTCCCTAATAACTGGTAGAATAGATTCTGTAATTTTACTGCTATCTCCGATAGGATAATTCCCACCATCAAGATAGTGTTTAGCTACCCCAGCGTGCATAACAAAACTGCTTTGTTTTGGAGGTAGGCCGTAGTCACCCCATTGTCCTGTTAATACACCTAATAAACTTCTATCACTCGTCAAATTGGATATGACCTCGAACGTGGTTTGATCAGAAAATTTGTAATAAGGTCTATTTTGAATAGGAGACAGCAGTCCCGATAAAAAAGGTGGCAGCACTTTGTTTTTATAGTATGAAATGCTTTTCTGTGAAGCTCTGTCCAGGAGAGCCATATAGCGATAAATACCCTGCTCCTCCCTTGGAAAACGAGATATGAGGTTTTCGATAAATCTTTCTCTTGGAGCTTCAAACTTGTATTTTCCATCTGGAAAAACAATCGTATCGTAATTGTCATCCATTTTGTTCCATTCAAGTCTCTTCTCAGAAATATAGTCAAATAATTTTCTGGAGGCACTATTTACATTGTGAACATCACCAACATAGTGAATTCCTACATCCCACTCGTATTCGTTTCGTTTAAATGTATGAGTATAGCCTCCGGGTTTAAAGTGTTTTTCAAGTAAAATACATCGTTTCCCTTGTTTTGAGAGTAAAGCACCAGTGCACAGCCCGCTCATACCAGAGCCAATGATAGCTACATCATAAGAACTTTCTGTGTCAGATGATGAAAATATTTTGTATTTCAATTGATTATCTAATGAAAACAGCCTGAGAAAAATTTATTTTGAATCGGTTCTATTAATTTTGTATCCATATAGAGGTGTGAATTGGTTTATATTTCACCCCCTCAATTTAAGGAAAATTAGTGGAAATTCAGCTCAACGAAATAGGATCATTCAAAAGGGAATTGAGCATCTCAGTCCCATGGGAGGAGTGTGCCCCAGACTATGAAAAAGCATTTAATAAGCTTCGCAGAAAAATAAAGCTACCTGGCTTTCGCCCTGGCAAGGTCCCAAAACAGGTGTTGGAAAAACAATACCAGCCCCTGATTGAGGCGGAATTTCTTGAGATGAATATACAGTCCTATTACCAAAAAGCATTAAAAAGTGAAAAGCAAGAGCCAATTAACCAGGCCGAAGTTTCAGCCGTGGACTTTAAATATGGCCAAACACTTTCATTTAAAGCGTCCTTTGAAATCGAACCGGTAATTCAACTTCCCAAACTGAAAAAGAATAAACTAAAGGTGGTAAAACCTGTTTATGAAACGGATGAAAAGGATATAGAGCTGACGATTAATGAGATTCAGCGTTCACACACAAAAGTAGAAACTGTAGAAAATGGTGCTGAAACAGGTGATTATATTCTGTGTGACCTGCAAGAAACAGACAGCTCAGGAAATCCTCTGATTGGAAGAAAAATAGAAAAACAATATCTGAAAGTCGGGGACTCTCATCTTTCGGAAGAGACCAACAGAAGGCTAGAGGGAATAAAGCCAGGGGACGAAAGGGGTGTCACGCTCCAATCCGGCGAAATAAAAACTCAATATATTGTAAAAGCAATAAACATAGAGCGTCATATTCTTCCGGAAGTGAACATGGAGTTTATATCTCAAATTGACCCTGAGGTGTCTGATGTTGAAGAGTGGAAGGGCAAAATAGCTAGAGCAATCCAAACCAACTATGAAGCTAAATCTGAAGAAAAACTTAGCGAGGGGTTGATTGATGAAATGATTAGATTTGTTGGCCCTGAATATCCGAAATCAATGATGGATGGCTATTTAGGTAGTTTAGTTGAAAATGTGAAAGAGTCTGGAGAGCAGGTGAAGGACGAAGAAAAGTTGAGAGAGATGCTTCTACCATCTGCGATCCGAAATTTAAAATATTATTTGATCAGAAAAGCTGTCATCGAAGACCAGGATGTTTCCATCTCCTCCGCTGAGATAGATGAGGAGATCAAAGCCAGGTGTGAAGCAAATCCTGAGAAGTCGAAGGATATATCACTCTATTATCGAAAGCCCAGCAACAAAAAAAGGCTTTCGGATGATCTGATAGATAGAAAAGTCACCGACTATCTCAAGCAGTTTGCAAAAGTGTCTTTGGAAACAATTAGAACATCAGACCTAAGAAAAAAAGAATTGGAGCATGCACATGAGCACTGAAGAAATGTCACAGTTAGTCCCAATTGTAGTTGAGCAGGCAGGTAGAACAGAGAGGGCCTACGATATTTATTCCCGCCTGCTTAAGGAGCGAATTATTTTTTTAGGGAGCGGAATTGATGATAATGTTGCCTCACTGATAATAGCTCAGCTATTATTTCTGGAAGCAGAAAATCATAAAAAAGATATCTATTTATATATTAATTCTCCGGGAGGGTATGTTACCGCTGGGTTGGGGATCTATGATACCATGAATTACATCAAACCAGATGTCTCGACCATCTGTATGGGGCAGGCCTCCAGCATGGGTGCTATTTTACTTGCAGGCGGAGCTGCGGGCAAGCGGTCAGCGCTTCCAAACTCCAGGATAATGATTCACCAGCCCCTGGGTGGCGCTGAGGGGCAGGCAAGCGATATAATAATTCAAGCTGACGAAATCCTTAGACTTAGAATAACACTTAATAAAATATTGCGGAAGGCAACCGGTCAAACTATCAAACGGATTGAAAAAGATACAGATCGAAATTATTTTATGAATTCAGATGAAGCAAGAAAATATGGAATTATCGATAAAATTCTGTCATCAAGGTAGTTTATTGTATAGCTTTAATGTTAAGTGAATATTCCTACACTTGTTTAATTGTTTTTTTCATTTAAATTCTGCTTTCTTTTTTGGAATTTGTTTTTAGTATTTAATAATATAATAAATAATATTATCAGTTCGTGTTAAAGAATCTATTTTCTGTCCTGTTTATTTTTTCAGCTGTCAGCTTTGTGTTTTTTGGGTGTGAGCAGAAAGAGGATGAGGAAATTGAGACTATAGGTCTAGTTAATACACTAGGGGATCCATTTGTTGGAAACGGATCAACCGGCCTTATTCAAGACTATTTTTATACTCTTGATGATGAGATAGAGGTTCAATTTTATCGCTACAATAATGCAAGCTTTGGGTTTAAGTACATTGACTATTTAAGTCTATATAATAGGGAGCCAACCCAGCTCACATTTAAAACATATCCTCAGCTTGTAGTTTCCGAAACCCCGAGTACTGTTGATACATCTGCATATATGAAGATCACCCCAGATTCGCCTACATGGTTGGTAGAGAGAAATGACTTGGACCCGGAGACCTGCCCCCAGTCCTTGTGTGGTAGCGATTTAGATATTTCATTCAATCAGATCGGAAAGGTTGTGGAGGATTCCGTTGCTCTGTTTTCAATTCAATTTAAGAATATAGATAGATTGGAGTGGGAGTTTGACGCGGTCCCGGATCTGCAAAGATATAAACCGTTTAATTCAGATTGGATGTTTCAAAGTGATACAATAAAATTTTACGATACACTTGACGTTGTTTCTTATACCTCAGTTGTTAAGGAACTCCCGGAGGAGGGGTTTGTGTTCGTAGATAGATCTGAGTGGGAAAAGTCAGAAAATGAGTATTCTCAGGGGGTTGTCCCTATTTCAAAGGAGTTTTATTTTCCATCGTGGCGAAGGCTCAGCGGTGATTCGCTAATTTTTCGTTTAAATACAGACTGTAATGATAATGGTCTCTATGATAGCTTTGGTGAGATAGAAGCTGGATCACAGTCAGAGTGTCTTTCTGGCGAAACGTTTATTGTAACGAATGAAGATGAGGGCACTGGGTTTTGCGACAGAGGAAATTCTATCTGGGACCCAGCGGAGGTCTATGTTGATCGCAATGATAATGGTGTCTATGATTTAATTGAGCCTTTTGAGGATAGAAATTGCAATGGGTACTGGGATGACAGCGAAGAGTTAGTTGATAGCAATGACAATGGGGTTTGGGATGATGGTGAAGATTTTACTGATAGGGGAAACCGATTATTGGACCTCCCTGAGCTGTTTACTGATGATGATGGGGTGATAGAGTCAGATGACTTGTATGTGTTTGATTTAGCACCAAAAACTCTTCTTGTGGACTGGTCTGACCCTCTTAATCCACGGCCCATGACCACTGTTTATCCAAATGATTCCTTGACCACAAGATGGGGTGTGAAGTTTTATAATATAATCCTTGAGACAGAAAGGACTGATTTTAAAATATCGTGGGTAGATAATTTAGATTCTGTTGTAACTCAATATAATAATAAAGCCATTGAACAGGTGGGGGAAGAGGGAGTTGGTACAGATTATTATTTAACTAAAACGGAGTGGATTGAGTCCGACCCTTCGGCTGGAGATGTGCGTTACTATGGATATCATATTTTTAAAATAGGTGATAATATTTTTAAGCTTGTCCATCCCAGTTTTTTTAAGCCCTATGGATATCACGGGTTTACCTTTGATCAGATTGATAATTCGGTTAGTTTTTCTACTCAAACCTATGATGATGGCTTTTGGTATCAGCAGAATTCAATGGATGAGGTATTGTACTATACTTCAAATGGGTTGCTTCGAGATGGCGAAATGGTTAATGAGGAATATTATGACACTACATCCGTGGGAATCTATTTTGTTAGAAAATCTCAGCAGGTTTTTTCGGATAGCGTAACTGTTCCTGCTAAAACCGTCCGTGGTTTTATAGCTGAGAGTGGGGGTATCCACTGTTATGGAGATACCTCTTCTTCTCCTATATCAATTGAGGAATGCCCTGCTGCAGATACTACTTTCAATGATTGTTTTAAAATAATTCGAAATGTCAATATGACCATGATTGGTAGTGGTGTAGAGTGGGAAGAAGAAAATACAACCTGGCTGGTGAAAAATTATGGAATTGTCAAGTCGGAGTTGAAAGTGCGCTGGGGTGAGTCAGTTTGGTTTGATTCGGATGATGAAATTTGGGCAGGCTACTCCCGCTGGGAAATGGGTAATTATTCAGCCGAAGCTGGAAACGCAGGACTGCTCTCAAAGCTGTTAAATCCGGCTAGCTCGGTCAGGCTAGATGCTCTGAGTGAGGTTGATGAGTTGGATAATGATCCATATAATATTCAACGAACATCAGGGCTTCATCATGTTAGGATACCATCAGGAGATTAAGCTGAAATTGCGATGAGAAAATCATTAAATTTTATTTATTTTATATTTTTTATTAGCTCGGGATTTATCTTTGCGGGGACAGATGGTACAATAAGAGGAAGGGTGACGAATGTAGATCAAAATCCACTGCCCGGAGCCCAGGTGTATATACCTGAGCTCTCACTGGGTGCGATTGCAGATTTTGATGGAAATTATATAATATTAAATGTATCCGTGGGGAAGTATGATGTCACAGTGACAATGATGGGGCACAGAACGGAAACTCGAAAAGATGTCCAGGTAACCATGGACCAAACAGTTTGGCTTAATTTCATGCTTCCGGTTGCGGCAGTAGAGGGAGATGAGGTAGAGGTTATCGGTGAGCGACCGCTGGTAGAGAAAGGTACAACATCAAAAAAAATAACTATTGACAAAGAGGCAGTTGAAGCTCTCCCTATAAGAGATGTGAGTGAGTTGTATTCATTGCAGTCTGGGGTGGTTCAGGTAATTGGCCAGCAGGAGGGGGCAATTAAAGATCACGAAGAGAGAGGCTTGCAGGAAATTCATGTAAGAGGAGGGCGCTCTGGAGAGATTGCTTACATGATAGATGGCATGTATATTCGTAATCCGATATATGGAGGAATTGGAACGGGGACGAGGTTGAACCTGTTTGCTATTAAGGAATTTGATTGGCAGCCAGGTGGATTTAATGCAGAATATGGTGACGCTATGTCGGCTGTTTCAAATATGCATACCAACTCAGGGAGAAATGATTTTTCTTATGGGTTTAGATATTCGACCAGTTTGGTGGGAGCTTCATTAGGTAATGAGTACGATGAGGTGAGGGGATACAATGACTATAATCTGGGGTTTGGGGGACGTTTTCCTGGGTTTTTAGATAAACTATATTACTGGTTTTCCGGTCAATTTACTACCTATGATAATTATAGAGTGTATCAATTTGATGATAATGTTTATGTAGATGATTCTAACGATCCTTTTAATGAGAGCAACAGAGAGCGGCTGGTACAGCCGTGGGATACTGAGCCCGGCTGGCGAGGTTTTGGTAATGATAAGACTTGGGATGTCTTTGGTAAGCTCTCATATAAATATTCCAACCGGCTGAGGTTTAATGCCTCTTATTGGCAGGTTGCAGCCCATCGAAAGGGATTTAATACGAGATATCTATACTGGGATGACGGGCAGAATGAGCTATTTCGTGATACATATCGCTACTCTGGTGAGCTCAATCATTCAGTAACTAGTAAAACATTTTATACTATTCGTGTTTCCAGATTTGTGCAGCAACAGTTTCAAGGTGTGCGCTGGAAAGACAGTGATAACGATGGCTATCCAGATTGGTTTGAGTGGCGCTATCCCGCAGGGCCAAACAGAGAGATGTCAGACCATAACAATGCTTTTGTTGTTCCCTATACCATCTCTGAAAATGCTGATACACTATTTTATACTAGAAGAGATGACAGAAGTGGCTGGTACGTCGGTGCCATACCAGGGCTTTATAATTGGGAGTCCGCAGAAGAGTTTACAGATAAAAATGGTAATGGGGTTTGGGATGAGGGAGAACCCTGGGTTGATAGGTCTGGGAATGAATATACAGATGGGCAGTGGGATGGTCCTGAACTGGTTCAAGAGCTCTATAACCGTGATGGGACCTATTGGTTAGAGCCTGAAATGTATCAGAGCTATGAGCCTTTTGCGGATTATCGTCATATTGATTTACAGTACAATCAGGATCCCTGGTCCGAATCTAATTTTGGACCCCGTTATTCTGGAGTAAATGATGATGGTAATCCAAGAAATCCAACCGACCCTAATTACTACATGCCGACATATGATGGCTATGCATGGGAAGAGGGGAAAGTATTTGGAGGTCACGATCGTTTTTATGCTACATCTAACGCGGTGACCAATGAAATACGATTCGATATAACATCTCAGATAACCGATCGCTGGAAAGTAAGAACGGGTATGGATTATAAATCTCATAAGCTTGATTTTTATGAGGTCATTAACCCTTGGGAAGGTGAGGCGGCTTTTTCTCAGACATTTGCTGAATATTGGATTGATTCAGGTCCTGATGGATTGCTTCCAACTGATGCTGAATATGAAGAAGCAGATTTTGGAGAAAATAATGGAGTCTGGGATAGCGGTGAAGATTTTCGAGATTCAAATGGAAATGGGCAGTGGGATAATTATAGGGAACCCACGGAGTTTTCAGCATACATTCAAAATACATTTGAGGTTCCCTGGATGGTTATAAATGCGGGAGTCAGATTGGATGCGGTAAACTACAACACAGAAATTTGGGCTGACTCAACTGGAGAGTATACCCCAGGTATTCCATGGTATTTTGATGACCTGAATGAAAATGGTGTGTGGGACTCTGGCGAAGACGCTTCCACACAAATCAAGCAGTCTTTTGGTGCAGATCCCCCTGTAATTTTCCAGCAGTCCAAGTGGTTTTATAAAATAAGTCCGAGAATAGGCTTCAGTCATGTCATCACAGATAGGGCTACGTTTACCTTTAACTATGGTTTATACTATCAGACACCGATTTACCAAAATGTCTTTTTGCAGACAAATAAATTGGAAGACCCAGCTCAATTATTTGAGGATGGTGAGGGGCTTATAGGTAACGCGACAATGAACTCATCGAGGACTCAATCTTATTCTGCGGGATTTAATATTCAGGTGGGAAGAAGCTGGGCATACACAGTTGCGGCGTGGGTAAAGGATATGGACCAGTGGGCAACATCCAAGCACTACCGAAGCGGTGTGTATGAGTATCGTGTTTTTTCGAATGGCGATTATGGCAGCGCTAAAGGAATCGATTTCACTTTAGAGAGAAGAGGTAAATTTGTAAATTCTCTTATTCAGTATACCTACTCCACTGCCAAGGGAAATAGTGAGTATGATTGGGCAGCTGTTGAAGGAATTTGGGTAGATGCTCCATCTCAGGAATTTCTGATGCCCTATGATAGGCCTCACGATCTGACCATGTCTTTTTATACCTATTTGCCGTTTGGTTTAAGCTTGGGTTTGACGGGGATGTATCAGTCAGGGTATCCCTATACCCCTATGATCTTCAATGGAAACACTCCTACATCTGATTTGAAAAATAAAAACACAAAGCGATCCCCAAGTACGCGGATGTTAAATTTAAACTTATCTAAGGGATTTAAATTTAAAGATTTTAAGGTTTCGATGGGTCTCAGCGCTTTTAATCTCTTAAATATAAAAAATGCTTTTTATGTGTATCCTTTGACAGGAAAACCGGATGACCCTGGAACATATTATACTGACTGGGTAGGTCTCGCAGATGCTAAACATGATAAGTCTGCGTCCTACTATGATAACCCCTGGGTGAACTCATCTCCCCGGGAAATTAACTTTAATATCAGGGTTGATTTTCGTTAGGAAGATATGATATTGATATTGAATGTTAAGGTGCGTTGGGTATTGTTTTATTTATTTCCTTTCTTTCTTTTTGCGAGTGATCCATCGATGATAGAACCTCGAGGAGATATTGAGCCGGTTTATAGAAATGCAAATCCTCTTATGAAAATAGGTGACTATCCCTATCCCACAAATCCAATGAACGATAGAGCAAAGGGATATCTTCTCCAAGGAAAAGTGAAAAACGCAGTTACCAATTTCGGAAATTTTGTTACCTGGGATTTTCATCCTGCTGGACTTTGGGGGGAGTATACAAATCTCCCACACGTTACCTTTTTAGCGGGAATTCCGGGTTCATATCTTGTATCTAATTTTTCGGAACCAGCAGAAAATTATTTTTCATGGGCAAGGTGTGGTGAGGCGCCGGACGGTGACACAAGTTTCGATGGGGATTCGGTTGAGGTCTGGTGCTCCAATGATGCTTATGAGGCTTGGTATTCAGGTGGAGATACAAATTTTGTGAGCATTATTTTTGAAATGGAAAATGATTGTGGAAATTCAAATGGTGAAAGAGATTGTGGGATATGGCGACCTGATAGTGTATCTAGGAAATTAGGTAAAATTTTTATTGATGGTAATTATCAGTGGGGCTTGGATGATGATGCGCAGGAGTTATTTATAAGTATAAAGCAGACAGGTTATACGGAAATTAATCCAAATTATTCAAAATCTCGAATTGGTCTCGTTTATCCATGGGGTTTGAGGCCGAAGCTAAAAGAACGAACGGATGATTTTGATATTTATAACTATGGCCCTGATAAAGAGGAGTGGACATCTGATGATATTTATGAGTATTATGGAGCCACAGTAACTGAATCTTGGTTTACAAGGTCTTCCAGTCTTCAAGATACCGAGTGGCATGCCTCTACAATGGCAAGAGTTAACTCTCATGACCTTGAGGTGACCTCTGGGGATATATTTTCTAATACACCTTTTTCTGATCCAAATGATACATATCCTCTTTTAGCTCACAGTCTATATTCTGAAACATGGCCTAAAAAATATAATCCAGAGGCGGGAGATCTGGAGCCGTTCTGGCCGGGATGGTGGGGTGACGAGTATTATGGAGATGACCCTGATTCTTGGGCAACAAACGATATAGTGGGCTGTTCAGGGACTCGAAAAGACCCTGACTGCTGGAAAGAAATTCCGGGCAGGTTTATATCAGACAACGATGTCTATATGGAGTTTGATGATCGCTGGGCTCACCGTAGTAACCGTGTGGACACCAATAATGAATATGAGCAGGCAGGTTACCCGATGGGTTTAAGGGTTATGTCTACAGCGCACTCTTATGGGGTTGCCTATGCTGAAGATATTATGTTTGTTACTGTCAGGGTTAGAAACGAGAGCGGTGATTGGGTAGATGAGGACGGTGTCTTTCATGATGGTATGATCATGCCAGATGGGACAAAGTTAAATCATGGAAAAGGGTTTAACTATAAGGGAGTATTTCTAGGATTTTATATGGACGCAGATGTTGTATCTGCGGATGCAAGTGGAAATTTCGGGGTCCACACCAACGCAGATGACTATATGAAATATTATTGGGAGAGGTTTTCTGTGAAAGAAGATTCCATGCTCATCAGTATGGCGATGATCGGAGATTATGATGGGCTCAGCAATTTTGCTGCAGGATATGCCATGGAGGATGGTACAAAAAAGGGAAATGATTTTGGTATTGTGGCTACGCAGTTACTTGACTCTCCTATATCTACAAGTGCGATTGACCTGGATAAGGATGGCTATTATGATATATATCCAGGGGAGCCTCTAAAGATGACAGATTGGCACTGGTTTGACTGGTACAACCGTCCGGGGGTTGTTACAAGAGAGAGCAATACAAACTGCTGTGCGGGTTCGCCAGGGCGTCCTCAGGCGCGAAATAGGGAGGAGATATTATTAAAGGTTATTTCAGGTGATACTACTAATTTAACAGAAGATGAAAAAACCTGGTTTTTTCATCTGGCCAATCCAGATCTTCCTGAGGACCCCTCTACGAATCCTTTAAATCCTCACTTTGACTCTTTGGATGGACTTGAGAAAGAAGATATTTTTGATGATGGTCTTGATTGTGTGCTAATTATGAGCTGTGGCCCATTTGATTTTCCAGTTGGAGAAACTGTTCCATTTTCTTTCAGTATTATTTTTGGAGAAAATGAATTAGACCTTATAAACAATGCCCGATTTGCTCAGGTAATGTACAACTCACACTATCAAGGGTTTACCCCTCCCAATAGGCCAGTGGTTTATACGGAGATTGAGGAAGGAAAGATCAATCTTTATTGGAACAATGCGCCAGAACAGTCGGTGGATGTTGTGACCAGGTATTCTGATTTTGAGGGATATAAAATTTATAAAAGTTATGATGGAGGCTCAACCTGGGGTGGTGAAGATTTTATGATTTTTGATGATGGTGGTGTCCATGTGGGGTGGAGGCCGATTGCTCAGTTTGATCTTGATGAAGAAGCTGACAGCTCGTTCTGTGTCTTAGGATACAATGAGGATGGGTCCTGTGTTGATGGAATTATTAGGGGGCAGGGTGTATCAGGAGCCGACCCGCATACGCCTTGGTTTTCTCTTGGTGATGACACTGGATTTGAAGAAATTAAATTGAGCGAGCCTAAGGTTGTGGTGGGAGTTAGTGGTGATACATCCGTTTATCATTATAAGTATGTAGATGAAAATGTTTATGATGGGATGCAGTATACCTACTCTGTAACATCGTATGATATGGGAATTGAAAGAGATTATACAGTTGTCTGGGAGGATAGCTTGGATGGTTTTCAGCCGGATACCATAGATTCTTATTCAAATCCTGATAACTGGGCAAGTCCGGACGGGTATCAGCATATCGAAAGCCCTCGTGGAACAACTATCCATGACCCTAATTTTGTAACGGTGTCTCCAGGCGCTCCACCTCAAAGTGATCTTTCCGATGTAAAGGTTGTTCCAAATCCATACTTTGCCCGATCGTTTTATCCTGAATCTGAGTATGTGAGGGACTTTAAATTTATAAATTTGACCTCTACCTGTACCATTTCGGTGTTCACGGTCAGCGGCGAAAAAATAACTGAATGGGTCCACGATGATCCGGTATCGGGTACTGCAACGTGGGACATGCGAACTGTCAATAATCAGGAAATTGCACCGGGGCTATATATTTATACTGTTGAGTCTGGCTCTGAAAAGCACATAGGTAAATTTGTGGTGGTA